>NZ_JBEWXI010000001.1:0-66238 GCF_040566515.1 Psychromonas sp. MME2
GACAACTGGAAACGACTGCTAATACCGCATAGTGTTTTTGACCAAAGGTGGCCTCTATTTATAAGCTATCGCGACAAGATGAGCCCAAGTGGGATTAGCTAGTTGGTAGGGTAAAGGCCTACCAAGGCGACAATCCCTAGCTGGTCTTAGAGGATGACCACCGGCACCTGGAACTGAGACACGGTCCAGACTCCTACGGGAGGCAGCAGTGGGGAATATTGCACAATGGGGGAAACCCTGATGCAGCCATGCCGCGTGTGTGAAGAAGGCTTTCGGGTTGTAAAGCGCTTTCAGCGAGGAGGAAAGGGTGCAGGTTAATACCCTGTATCTGTGACGTTACTCGCAGAAACGGCTAACTCCGTGCCAGCAGCCGCGGTAATACGGAGGGTGCGAGCGTTAATCGGAATTACTGGGCGTAAAGCGCGCGTAGGTGGTTAATTAAGTCAGATGTGAAAGCCCAGGGCTCAACCTTGGAACTGCATTTGAAACTGGTTAACTAGAGTTTTGTAGAGGGTGGTAGAATTTCAGGTGTAGCGGTGAAATGCGTGAGGATCTGAAGGAATACCAGTGGCGAAGGCGGCCACCTGGACAGAGACTGACACTGAGGCGCGAAGGCGTGGGGAGCAAACGGGATTGGATTCCGGTAGTCCACGCAGTAAACGATGTCTATTAGAAGTTTGTGGCTATATGCCGTGGGTTTCAAAGCTAACGCATTAAATCGACCGCCTCGGAGATACAGGCCGCAAGGTTAAAACTCAAATGAATTGACGGGGGCCCGCACAAGCGGTGGAGCATGTGGTTTAATTCGATGCAACGCGAAGAACCTTACCATCCCTTGACATCCAGAGAATCACCAAGAGATTGATGAGTGCCTTCGGGAGCTCTGAGACAGGTGCTGCATGGCTGTCGTCAGCTCGTGTTGTGAAATGTTCAGGTAACTCTCCATCCCCGCAACGAGCGCAACCCCTATCCTTATTTGCCAGCGGGTCGTGCCGGGAACTCTAGGGAGACTGCCGGTGATAAACCGGAGGAAGGTGGGGACGACGTCAAGTCGTCATCAGCCCTACGGGATGGGCTACACACGTGCTACAATGGCAAATACAAAGGGTTGCTAACCTGCGAGGGTATGCGAATCTCATAAAGTTTGTCGTAGTCCGGATCGGAGTCTGCAACTCGACTCCGTGAAGTTGGAATCGCTAGTAATCGTGGATCAGAATGCCACGGTGAATACGTTCCCGGGCCTTGTACACACCGCCCGTCACACCATGGGAGTGGGCTGCACCAGAAGTCATTAGCTTAACCTTCGGGATGGCGATGACCACGGTGTGGTTCATGACTGGGGTGAAGTCGTAACAAGGTAGCCCTAGGGGAACCTCCGGGGCTGAGATCACCTCCTTACGTAAAGAAACACATTAACGAGCCTTTCGGTGAATTTGCTTAGGCAAATAAACCTACGTGGCCACGCTAATTTGCTTAGGCAAATTACGTGTTAGTGTTCACACAGATTGTTTGATTAGACTGAAGAAGTGCAGAAGTTCTATGTCCCCATCGTCTAGAGGCCTAGGACACCGCCCTTTCACGGCGGTAACAGGGGTTCAAATCCCCTTGGGGATACCACCTACACTACGATAAAAAAAGATACTTAATCTTTTTTTACTGTTCTTTGTGAAACCAAAAGAATCACTTTATAAATGTTCTCTTTAGAATGCTTATAAAGTGTCTTTCTTTGAAATATAAGTAACACTGCTCTTTAACAATTAGGAAAGCTGATAAAGTTCTGTTTGAACGTATCGATATTAATATCAATATGTTTAAACGAAACGAAATTGTTCTCAATGATTAGAATTTATTCTAGTTATTGTAATCAAGCAAAAATAAAAAGTTCATTTTTCACGTAGTGAAATGTGAACAGTACGTATCTACTCAATCATATGATTGATAGGTGCACGAAAAACGAATGTTGTTTTTTGTATTGTAAAATATGAGAAATCGCAAGCGTCTTGGAAACGACATACAAAACAAAAATCAGTATTAAGTAGTGATGCCAAATGGTGTTGCCCACTCAGACATTGACAAAAAGACGTTAATCTCTTGTTGGGAACAACACCTAAAACGCGTCACTGCGTGACACTTTTTAGGTGTTGTATGGTTAAGTGAATAAGCGTGCACGGTGGATGCCTAGGCAATTAGAGGCGATGAAGGACGTGGTAATCTGCGATAAGTCCAGGGGAGTTGATAACAAGCGTTATATCCTGGAATTTCCGAATGGGGCAACCCGGCACTTAGTGTCATCGTTAAGTGAATACATAGCTTAACGAAGCGAACAGGGGAACTGAAACATCTAAGTACCCTTAGGAAAAGAAATCAACCGAGATTCCGAAAGTAGCGGCGAGCGAAATTGGAACAGCCCTTAAGCTGTTTAGAAGTTAGTAGAATGGTCTGGAAAGTCCGACGATACAGGGTGATAGTCCCGTATATGACAACTTCTTTGCAGTGAAAACGAGTAAGACGGGACACGAGAAATCCTGTTTGAATATGGGGGGACCATCCTCCAAGGCTAAATACTCCTAATTGACCGATAGTGAACCAGTACCGTGAGGGAAAGGCGAAAAGAACCCCTGTGAGGGGAGTGAAATAGAACCTGAAACCGTGTACGTACAAGCAGTAGGAGCCGACTTAGTTCGGTGACTGCGTACCTTTTGTATAATGGGTCAACGACTTAATTTCAGTAGCAAGGTTAACCGTATAGGGGAGCCGTAGGGAAACCGAGTCTTAACTGGGCGAATAGTTGCTGGGATTAGACCCGAAACTTGGTGATCTAGCCATGAGCAGGTTGAAGGTTGAGTAACATCAACTGGAGGACCGAACCCACTAATGTTGAAAAATTAGGGGATGACTTGTGGCTGGGGGTGAAAGGCCAATCAAACCAAGAGATAGCTGGTTCTCCTCGAAAGCTATTTAGGTAGCGCCCTCGTGTATCACTGTTGGGGGTAGAGCACTGTTTGGGCTAGGGGGGTCATCCCGACTTACCAACCCCATGCAAACTCCGAATACCAACAAGTGCAATCACGGGAGACACACGGCGGGTGCTAACGTCCGTCGTGGAAAGGGAAACAACCCAGACCGCCAGCTAAGGTCCCAAAGTATATGTTAAGTGGGAAACGATGTGGGAAGGCTTAGACAGCTAGGAAGTTGGCTTAGAAGCAGCCATCTTTTAAAGAAAGCGTAATAGCTCACTAGTCGAGTCGGCCTGCGCGGAAGATTTAACGGGGCTAAACATATCACCGAAGCTGCGGATGCTTATTTATAAGCATGGTAGAGGAGCGTTCTGTAAGCCGTCGAAGGGAAAGCTGTAAGGCATCCTGGAGGTATCAGAAGTGCGAATGTTGACATGAGTAACGATAAGGGGGGGAAAAACCTCCCCGCCGGAAGACCAAGGGTTCCTGTCCAACGTTAATCGGGGCAGGGTGAGTCGACCCCTAAGGCGAGGCCGAAAGGCGTAGTCGATGGGAAACGGGTTAATATTCCCGTACCCTTATATTTTGCGATGGGAGGACGGAGAAGGCTAGGTGGGCCTGGCGATGGTTGTCCAGGTTCAAGTATGTAGGTGGAAGACTTAGGTAAATCCGGGTTTTCTTAACACTGAGATACGATGTCGAGTCACTAAGGTGATGAAGTCATTGATGCCATGCTTCCAGGAAAAGTCTCTAAGCTTCAGAAATATAAGGATTCCTGACCCCAAACCGACACAGGTGGTCAGGTAGAGAATACCAAGGCGCTTGAGAGAACTCGGGTGAAGGAACTAGGCAAAATGGTACCGTAACTTTGGGAGAAGGTACGCCGCTGACGGTGAAGTCCCTTGCGGATGGAGCTATTGGCGGCCGAAGATACCAGATGGCTGCAACTGTTTATTAAAAACACAGCACTGTGCTAAATCGCAAGATGACGTATACGGTGTGACGCCTGCCCGGTGCCGGAAGGTTAATTGATGGGGTTAGACTTAGGTCGAAGCTCTTGATTGAAGCCCCGGTAAACGGCGGCCGTAACTATAACGGTCCTAAGGTAGCGAAATTCCTTGTCGGGTAAGTTCCGACCTGCACGAATGGCGTAATGATGGCCATGCTGTCTTACCCGAGACTCAGTGAAGTTGAAATCGCTGTGAAGATGCAGTGTACCCGCGGCTAGACGGAAAGACCCCGTGAACCTTTGCTACAGCTTAGCAGTGAACTTAGAGCCTACATGTGTAGGATAGGTGGGAGGCTATGAAGCGTTGTCGCCAGATGACGTGGAGCCGACCTTGAAATACCACCCTTGTATGTTTTGAGTTCTACCATGGCCCCTGAATCGGGGTTTGGGACATTGTTTGGTGGGTAGTTTGACTGGGGCGGTCTCCTCCCAAAGAGTAACGGAGGAGTACGAAGGTTGGCTAATCACGGTCGGACATCGTGAGGTTAGTACAATGGTATAAGCCAGCTTAACTGCGAGACAGACACGTCGAGCAGGTACGAAAGTAGGTCATAGTGATCCGGTGGTTCTGAATGGAAGGGCCATCGCTCAACGGATAAAAGGTACTCCGGGGATAACAGGCTGATACCGCCCAAGAGTTCATATCGACGGCGGTGTTTGGCACCTCGATGTCGGCTCATCACATCCTGGGGCTGAAGTCGGTCCCAAGGGTATGGCTGTTCGCCATTTAAAGTGGTACGCGAGCTGGGTTTAGAACGTCGTGAGACAGTTCGGTCCCTATCTGCCGTGGGCGTTTGAGAATTGAGAGGAGCTGCTCCTAGTACGAGAGGACCGGAGTGGACGGACCCGCTGGTGTTTTGGGTTGTCATGCCAATGGCATTGCCCAGTAGCTACGTTCGGAATCGATAACCGCTGAAAGCATCTAAGCGGGAAGCGAGCCTCAAGATGAGTTCTCACTGGGACTTTAAGTCCCCTAAAGGGCCGTTGGAGACTACAACGTTGATAGGCAAGGTGTGTAAGTGCGGTAACGTATTGAGCTAACTTGTACTAATTACCCGTGAGGCTTAACCATACAACACCTAAAGGGTGTTGGTTTTACCAAGACGAGAGTGTGATCTCTATAAACTAGCAATGCTTGCGAAGCATATTTTACAAGATTGATTAAACGAACAATAAGTAAATTATAACGTAATTTACAGTTTCGTACTGTTTAACGAAGTTAAATAGTGGAAACAGATTAGCTTTTTCTAATTAACTTTTTAGCTTGGCGAACATAGCGCTGTGGTCCCACCTGATCCCATTCCGAACTCAGAAGTGAAACGCAGCTGCGCCGATGGTAGTGTGGGGTCTCCCCATGTGAGAGTAGGTCATCGCCAAGCGCCTAATAAACGAAAAATCCCTGTTGACGATGTCAGCAGGGATTTTTTCATTTTAGGGTACTGACGACGATGACCTGCTCGAGAGTAGGGCGAGTATCGCGACAGCAATGTGTCACGAGCTGAGGAGCTCTGCATAAAGTGCCGCCATGCAGTGCAGGGCAAGTTTGTGTATGCTCGTCACTAGTAGAGTAGAGAGGGGAATTTAAATTTTAAATGGGCTGGTTGTTTTATCACTAAAAATAATGCTTATTAAACCTTCTCTTAGTGCGCCTTGGGACGGTTTTAGTTGTTGGATATTGAAAGCTTCAAATATAGCGATAAGTATAGATAAACCGCTCGCAAAAACGGGTATGCGAGATGCTTCTAGCCCTACAATTTGTAATTTATCTATGCTTTCACAGGCAATACACATCTGTTTTACTTTATTTAATAGCGGCAGTGTTAATGTACTACCTAACTGCTGAGCGGTGTTGATTTCCTGCAAGGCTTGAATAGTGCCTGATGCTCCCATTGCTAGATTCCAGCCCTGTTGTGTATAGCTTTCTATCGTTGGTTGTAAAACCACGTTAGCCATCGCGATGGCATGATTGAAATTTTCATTATTGAGTTTGTTGTCTGAAAAGTAATTAGCAAGCCAAGTAACGCAACCCATAGAGAGACTTTGTGCGACGATAATATTTTCACCTTTGCCAATGACTAACTCGGTACTTGCTCCACCTATATCAATAATGAGTAGCTGTTCATCAGTTCTTTCGGTAAAGGCAACACCACGGTAAATGGTTTCGGCTTCTTCAATGCCGGAAATTAGGTTTACAGGATGGGCTAATATACTTTCGGCTTGTGTTATAAAAATATCTCTATTATTAGCCAGTCGGAGTGCTGCAGTCGCTGTGATTATTAATTTTAACGGCTTTATATCGTTTAATACTTCTTTAAAGTAGCGTAAACAAGCTAAACCATTTTCTATCGTTTCAATATTTAAATTATGCTGCGCATCTAATCCTGATGCGAGCCTAACTTTTCTTTTATGTTTAGCCAATACGTTAAAACCATCATCTGTTTTTTCAACTGTTAGCATGTGGAAGCTATTGGAGCCAAGATCGATGATGGTATAACGGTTGTTTTGCATAATGTTAACGCTTGTGGTTGCGATGGTAATTGTCATTACGTTTATTCGGATGCGCTTTGTATTTAGTCACCTTCATAATAGGTAAGGAGTCAAGCAGCGCATCTTTATCATATTCACTGACCGGAATGGAGTGTTTAATATATTCCTCAATGGCAGGCAGATTGAATACATATTTTTCACAGGCCAAGCTGATCGCTAAACCTTTTTCGCCTGCGCGACCTGTTCGACCGATGCGATGTACATAATCTTCGCAATCATCGGGTAGGTCATAATTAAATACATGTGATACTTTAGGTATGTGTAAACCGCGAGCCGCGACATCTGTGGCGATAAGAAAGTCAATTTCACCTTTAGTAAATTGCTCTAAAATCTTAATGCGTTTATTTTGTGGTACATCACCCGTTAACAAACCAGCACGTAAACCATCTCCTGCTAGGTATCCCCAGACTTTTTCGCAGGTATGTTTTGTATTGGCAAAAACAATGGCTTTATCTGGCCACTCATCTTCTATTAATGTTAATAGCAGTAACATTTTATCTTCGTTAGAAGGATAAAATAACTCTTCTTGAATATTGGCAGATGTCATGACCTCTGGTTCGATTTGAATATGTTCAGGGTCATTCATGTGCTCAAAAGCGAGCTCTTGTACTTTATGCGACAAAGTTGCAGAAAAGAGCATATTTAAACGACTATTTGCTTCCGGCATACGTCTAAATAAGTAACGAATATCTTTGATAAAGCCAAGGTCAAACATACGATCAGCTTCATCCAAGACCACACTTTGGATTAATCCTAGGTCAACAACGCCTTGTTTAACAAAATCAATAATCCGTCCTGTTGTGCCAATTAATATATCAACACCTTTTTCTAGTTTAGTGTGTTGAATTTCTACTTTCTCGCCCCCATATGCTAAACCAAGGCGTAAGTTGGATGCTTTTGCTAATATTAGGGCATCTTTATGAATTTGAATTGCAAGCTCACGCGTCGGCGCTAAAATAATAGCCCGAGGTTGATTCTTACGGCGATTTTCAGGTTGTGCATCGCTTAACAAGTGATGAAATACTGCAGGTAAAAACGCCAGCGTTTTACCTGTACCTGTCTGGGCTTGCCCTGCTATATCCTTCCCGGTGAGGGTGATTGGCAGTGATAAAGCTTGTATAGGTGTGCAGTATTCGTAGCCTTGTGATGCTAAAGCTGAAATTAGACTATCCTGAAGAGGAAGGTCTGCAAATTTTATTTGAGTTAAGTGTGTTTTATTCATTTGCAAATGATAACAGTTTATACTTGCAATAAGTATTGAGATCGATTCAAATATCTAAAATTAATTTTTATTATGTTCCATGTTATAGTATTTATATACTTATTAGGCAATAGTTTCTGGAGAGAAATATGAGCGACAGTATCGTAACGTTAAGTGATGCAAGTTTTGAACAAGATGTAGTGAATGCAGAAGGGCCTGTTTTAGTCGATTTTTGGGCTGAATGGTGTGGGCCTTGTAAAATGATTGCCCCTATTCTTAGTGAAGTTGCCGTTGAATATGCAGGTAAAGTAACTATTGGTAAACTAAATATCAATCAAAATAGTGCTACACCACCAAAATTTGGTATCAGAGGTATCCCTACTCTATTACTATTTAAAGATGGAAAAGTTGCTGCAACTAAAGTTGGTGCCCTTTCTAAAGCACAGCTTGTTGAATTTTTAGACGCAAATATCTAAAAAATTAACTTCAGATTGGATAAGTTGTGATCTACAACACGTCCAATCTGGACTAATATTATTTTTAATGCTATCTTATGCTCAAAATGCGAGCAATTATTTCTATAGTTCAATCATCCACTTACCTCAAATCTGATTATCAATATAAATTATGAATTTAACCGAACTAAAACTAACACCTGTTTCTGAACTTGTTAAACTTGGCGAATCAATGGGGCTTGAAAGCTTAGCTCGCTTAAGAAAACAAGATATAATTTTTGCAATTCTAAAAGCTCACGCTAAAAGTGGCGAAGATATTTTCGGTGCAGGTGTACTTGAAATATTACAAGATGGCTTTGGTTTCTTGCGAAGTTCTGATAGTTCTTACCTGGCTGGTCCTGATGATATTTATATATCACCAAGCCAAATACGCCGATTTAATCTGCGTACAGGGGATAGTGTTGAAGGGAAGATTAGACCTCCTAAGGATGGCGAACGATATTTCGCGTTATTGAAAATAATCGAAGTTAACTTTAACAAACCTGAAAACTCCCGCAATAAAATCCTTTTTGAAAACTTAACACCAATTCATCCCGATGAGCGTTTCCGTTTAGAAAACGGTAATGGTAGCACAGAAGATATTACTGCTCGAATTTTGGATTTAGTCTCTCCGATTGGTAAAGGGCAGCGTGGTTTGATTGTAGCCCCACCTAAAGCGGGTAAAACAATGTTATTGCAGAATATTGCTCAGAGTTTGAGTCTTAATTTTCCTGACTCAGTACTTATTGTTTTACTAATAGATGAGCGTCCTGAAGAGGTAACTGAGATGCGCCGTCTAGTTCGCGGAGAAGTCGTTGCATCTACATTTGATGAGCCAGCAAGCCGTCACGTTCAAGTTGCTGAAATGGTCATTGAAAAAGCCAAACGTTTAGTTGAACATAAAAAAGATGTGGTCATTTTATTAGATTCGATTACGCGTTTAGCACGAGCTTATAATACGGTTGTGCCGAGTTCGGGTAAAGTATTGACTGGTGGTGTTGATGCAAATGCACTGCAACGTCCTAAGCGTTTCTTTGGTGCTGCACGTAACGTAGAAGAGGGTGGAAGTTTAACGATTCTTGCTACAGCTTTGATCGATACTGGCTCGAAAATGGATGAAGTAATTTATGAAGAGTTTAAAGGTACGGGTAACTCTGAAATTCATTTAAATCGTAAGTTAGCTGAAAAACGTGTCTATCCTGCAATTGATATTACTCGTTCAGGGACTCGACGCGAAGAGTTACTAACTGAATCTGGTGAGCTACAAAGAATGTGGATTTTACGTAAAATCGTTCATCCAATGGGTGAAGTTGGTGCAACTGAGTTCTTAATTGATAAACTCGGCTTAAGTAAAACCAATGACGATTTCTTTGATGCGATGAAAAATCAGAAATCTAAATAAATAGTTGGGTCATACCAAATAGAGAATAGAACGCTACTTTGGTAGCGTTTTTTTTTAATCTTTAAATAAATAAGTTAGGTTGCTATGAAATTTGATGATTTACGGGACTTTATTGCACAACTTGAAGAAAAGGGGCTTTTGAAACGTATTAGCCAAGAAATTGATCCGCATTTGGAAATGACGGAAATTTCTGACCGTACTTTGCGGGCAGGAGGACCCGCTCTCTTATTTGAAAACCCTAAAGGTTATGACACCCCCGTATTAACCAATTTATTTGGTACGACACAGCGCGTTGCATTGGCGATGGGGAAAGATGATGTTGCGGCTTTAAAAGAAGTGGGGCAATGGCTTGCCTACTTAAAAGAACCTGAGCCACCGAAGGGAATTAAGTCTTTGTTGGAAAGTTTGCCCATATTCAAACAAGTATTGAATATGCCGACAAAACGGGTGCGTAAACCCGCTTGCCAACAGATAATTATGCAGGGTGATGAGGTTGATTTGACCAAGCTGCCAGTGATGACCTGTTGGCCTGGTGATGTTGCTCCTTTAATTACTTGGGGATTAACTATTACCCAAGGTCCCTATAAAAAACGTCAAAACTTAGGTATTTATCGTCAACAATTGCTGGGTAAAAATAAAATGATCATGCGCTGGCTATCTCACCGAGGTGGGGCGATTGATTATCGTGAGTGGCAAGAAGCCAATCCCGGTAAGCCTTTTCCAGTCTCTGTGGCGTTAGGGGCAGATCCTGCGACCATTTTGGGGGCTGTGACTCCTATCCCCGATACGCTTTCTGAGTATGCTTTTGCAGGCTTGCTGCGTGGCTCTCGAACCAAAGTGGCAAAAAGCATCAGTAATAATTTAGATGTGCCTGCCACCGCTGAAATCATACTCGAAGGCTATTTACAGCCCGGAGAGGAAGCGCCCGAGGGACCCTATGGCGATCACACGGGTTACTATAATGAAGTCGATGATTTTCAAGTCATGACAGTGACCCATGTAACGCAACGAGAAAATCCCATTTATCATAGCACCTATACCGGGCGTCCACCCGATGAACCCGCTATATTAGGCGTCGCACTCAATGAAGTATTTGTGCCTATTTTACAAAAACAATTTCCAGAGATTGTCGATTTTTATCTTCCTCCTGAAGGTTGTTCCTATCGAATGGCGGTTGTTTCAATCAAAAAACGTTACCTGGGACACGCAAAGCGAGTGATGTTAGGCATTTGGTCATTCTTACGCCAGTTTATGTACACCAAATTCATTATTGTCTGTGATGATGATGTCAATGTACGTGATTGGAACGATGTGATTTGGGCTATTACTACGCGTATGGATCCAGCAAGAGACAGTACGATTATCGACAATACTCCCATCGATTATCTCGATTTTGCATCACCCGTGTCAGGGCTTGGTTCAAAAATGGGGTTGGATGCCACCAATAAATGGGCGGGAGAAACTGAACGAGAGTGGGGAGTTCCTATTGTTATGGATAAGGATGTAAAACAAAAAATAGATAAGCTCTGGCAAGAGTTGGATATCCTGTCATAATTGGGAATGTTATTTTTTTGTTAAATGAATTTTCACCTAATAGAATAAGAGAACTCAATGCAACCTGTTACTTGTAAAATAAATACCATCGAAAAACTCAATGACTTTTTATACCGTATATTTTTAACTCCGGAGAAAAATACCCCCTACAAAGCAGGGCAATATATATCCATCATAATGGGAGAAGGGGACAAACGTCACTTTTCCATTGCCAATGCGCCACTAAGTAATACTATTGAGCTCCACATAGGCGCAACACCAGAGAATAGCTATGCGATGCAAGTTATTGATAAAATGAAACTCGATGGTGAAATTGAAGCTGAAATTGGTAATGGAGACGCTTATCTACGCGAAGAGTCGAAAAGACCTATTATTTTAATGGCAGGGGGGACAGGGTTTTCCTATGTAAAATCACTATTAGAACAAATAGTTGCATTGCAATTAGCTAACCCAGTTTATCTCTATTGGGGGGTTAAGGAATACGCACATTTTTATTTCGAAACTGAAGCTGCTGAGTGGGCAAAAATGCACAATAATATTCACTTTAATCCGGTCATTGAATTACCAGAGAGTGAATGGCTCGGACGTCAAGGATACGTGCATCAGGCTGTGTTAGAAGAGTTTCCTGATCTAAGTTCTTTTGATATTTATATTGTAGGCCGTTTTGAAATGGCTAAAGTGGCCCGCGAAGATTTTCTCGCTCAGGGAGCGGTTGCAGAGCATATCTTTGGTGATGCCTTTGCCTTTATGTGAGGCATCATCTAATAAATTAGTTTTTAAGGATGTTAAGTATTACCTTAATTGCCATTGATTTTTTGTTATCATGGCAAATCATCCGATCAATTCATATGAATAAAGAACACGACCAATTTATGACGGCAAACAGATCACAAAAAGAGGAACATACTTTAGCTGAATCAATTGATATTTTATTTCTGCGGTTTTTAGTGGGGAAAAATAAAATAGCTAACGAAGAAAGCTATAATGATGGCTTATCAGAAAGTGAACTCGATGAGCAATGCACACCGGGTGCTGCCGATGGTTGGAATAAACGTATATTGTTAGATGTTGAAAAACAGCGAGTTAAACGTGTTGAGGCTGATAAAGCGATTAAAGAGAAGCGTAATGCCGTATTGATGCATCTCTTTCAGAAAACGCTTTTAACGGCTATTCAAAATAGATTAAGTCACCATGATGAAGTTATTACCCATCAGCTACAGTTACGAGAAAGTACCCTTGAATTATTAAAAAAATTGCTGTCGAGTGAGCCTCGTTATTCAATTTTAGCGAGTTTATTAGAATTAAATATAAGCACGCGTAATCATTTAATCTCATTGGTTTGTAGTTCTGATTTCATGGAATCATTAGGGCGAGATGCACGCAATGTCCGTGATATACAAGCCGCTATCGGTTTAATCGGTATTGATGTTTTACGCTATCTTATTCCTGCTATTATTTTTAAATATACAATTAGCAATAACGGCTTACATAATGTTTTATTTACCAAAAAATTATGGCGTTACGAATTAACCCTAGGGCAAGCTTGTACAGCTTTAATGAAAGAGAGTGATTATCGCCGCCCCCATGAAGGTATGTTGTTATCGGCAATGGTCAACTTTGCCTATGTTGCTGCTTATAAACAATACCAAATTTCATTTGAAACTGTACGGGTTGCTTGTTTGGATCAAGCGCGGGATAAAGGAGAAAAGGAGCAACATGATTTCTTCTTTGATTTGCAAACAGACCCTGCAACCTTACAACAATTATTGGTGTCACAGGCAAAATTAGCATTAAGTCTTAGCCTATCAGAAACGTTATTTAGTAAAGATTTTCCTCATCTTGTTAACGCGCTTCGAGAGCAAGTTGAGTGCGTCGAATTTACCGAAATGAGTAGTGTGGGGAAAATATTATTTAAAGCATTGCGTTTTGCAAAATATGATCAATTACGAACGGTGCGTTTATTTAAAGCGGAATGGTTAGATGATTATTTGCAAGCGTCACATATTTCGTCAGACACCTATAAAAATTTAGTACGGCAAGAGCTCTTTCGTTTTAAAACTAATTGGTCATAATAATGCGTGGTGTTGAAATTTACTGCTTTGTTTCTTAGCTGATCATGATTTATTACCCTTTTATATTGATATTAGTGGTTTTTATCAATTAAACTCGCTGCGACTTTTAAAAGAAGGTAGAATGCGCCTTCAATTTTATAGAGAGTGAAAAAATGGTTACCTCATCAGATATGTTCAGTGATATTCGCCCTTATAATGACGATGAAATTCAAGCTGCTATTCAGCGTGTTATAAATGACAATGAGTTTCTTGATGCGATAATTAGTTTTCGTTTTGCTAACCTAGCAAAATTTTTTGGCTTTTTGTTAAAGCCTCTTTTAAAGCGCTATATTTCCTATAAATGGGGCGCTATTAATAGTATTGATGAGTTACAACGAATCGTTGGTGTCTATGTACAGCATATGATTGATTCCACAACGACTCAATTTACCTATTCAGGTTTAGAGCATTTAGATCCAAGCAAAAATTACCTTTTTGTCTCAAATCATCGCGATATTGCAATGGATCCTTGTTTTGTTAATTGGGCGCTATTTACTGAAAATTTCAAAACTGTGCGTATCGCCATTGGTGATAATCTCTTAAAAAAATCCTATGTCTCAGATATTATGCGCATGAATAAAAGCTTTATTGTTAAGCGCTCTGTCTCGGGTGTACGAGAAATGATGAAATCACTATCACATTTATCGGCTTATATTTTTAGCTCATTACAAGAAGAGAGTAGCATTTGGATTGCGCAGCGTGAAGGGCGTGCGAAAGATGGTTTTGATAAAACAGAGCCCGCCATTGTGAAAATGTTTTATGTAAATGGCAAGAAAAGCGGTATTACTTTTACTGACTATATTAAACAACTAAATATTGTTCCCGTTGCTGTATCCTATGAATATGACCCCTGTGATCAACAAAAAGCGCAAGAATTGCACGATAAATCCGTCAAGGGCGAGTATCAAAAAACACAATTTGAGGACATAGAAAGTATTGTTCGTGGTATTGTCGGCAAAAAGGGGCGAGTGCATGTTGCCTTTGGTAAACCGTTAAGTGGGGATTTTAACGATGCGGATCAAGTAGCAGAAGCGATAGATACGCAAATATATCAAAATTATTACCTACATCCTTCGAATTATATTGCAGCCGATGATGAATTACAGGCTGTTACTGCGGAAGATAGAGAGGCATTTGCAAAACATATGGCGTTGATCAAGCCTGAGCTGCACGATATAGTTTTAAAGATGTATGCAAACCCTGTTTATAACCATATCGCATAATAAACAGACTAATTCGCCACTACTTTAATTTGTTATGCACATAATTTTTTTAAAATTATGTGCATTTTTTGTCATATAAGCATTTTATCTTCATGAAACTAAAGTGATCTTTTTTATGTAAATATGACAGTTTATATTTTTATTTAAACTACTAACAGAGTTATCCACAACTGCCCTGTGTTGAAAGTGAATAGCCACTCACCTTTGATTGACTCGCTAATCTTATTTATTTGCCAAATTTTCTCTCTTATTCAGGCCCGAATCGGTATAATCATTCTCTATTTTTTAAATATTGGTAATAAGCGAATGGTTACTATCCCTGAAAACCCTTTTGTACTTGTCGATGGTTCATCTTATCTTTATCGTGCTTTTTATGCGCCTCCACATCTAACCAACTCCGCTGGTGAACCAACAGGTGCGGTTTATGGCGTTGTTAATATGTTGAAAAGTCTCTTAAAGCAATTTTCACCTAGCCATATCGTGGTCGTTTTTGATGCCAAGGGAAAAACCTTTCGTGATGACCTTTATGCAGAATATAAAGCACAGCGCCCCAGTATGCCCGATGATTTACGCTGTCAAATTGAACCTTTGCACAATGTTATTAAAGCGATGGGATTGCCTATTTTAATTGTGCCGGGTGTTGAAGCCGACGACGTTATCGGTACTTTGTCTCGTCAAGCAAGTGCGCAGGGTATTCCGACCGTCATTAGCACGGGTGATAAGGATATGGCGCAACTGGTTGATGAGCATACCTTTCTTATTAATACCATGACTGATACTGTGCTCGATATTCAAGGCGTTAATGATAAATTTGGCATCCCACCTGAGCTGATTATCGATTACTTAGCCTTAATGGGCGATAAAGTTGATAACATCCCTGGTGTGCCAGGTGTTGGCGAAAAGACCGCTCTAGCGATGTTGCAGGGAATCGGTTCATTGAATGATATCTATAATGACCTTGATAAACTAGCGCCACTTGGCTTCCGTGGTAGTAAAACCATGGCAAAAAAAATGCAAGATAATGAAGAGATGGCTCGCCTCTCTTATCAATTAGCAACCATCAAAACAGATGTGGAATTAGCCGTCGCTTATGATGATTTTAAACCGCAAGCGCAAGATACTGATGAATTAGTTAAATTATTCGGTGCGCTTGAATTTAAGCGTTGGTTATCGTCTTTACTAGATGGCGAACAGGTGGTTAGCAAAGCAACATCTTCTGGTGCTGCGATAGCGATAGATGATATGGCAAAACCCGCTTCAGTTATCGATACAACGTGCTATCAAACTATTTATACTAAAGGGCAACTGAGCCAATGGCTTAAAAAGCTTGAGCAGGCTGATCTATTTGCATTTGATACAGAAACAACCAGTTTGGATTATATGCAAGCACGGGTTGTGGGATTATCTTTTGCTGTGCAAACAAATGTAGGTAGTGCAGAGCCTGCTATTATTGAAGCGGCTTACTTACCGCTTGCACATGATTATATCGATGCCCCTAAGCAATTAGATTTTGAGGAGACACTCGCACAGTTAACGCCTTTATTAGAAAGTGAGAGCCACCATAAAGTCGGGCAAAACTTAAAATATGATCGTAGTGTGTTACTTAATCATGGTATTGAATTAAAAGGGATAAAATTTGATACAATGCTGGAATCCTATGTCGTAGACAGTACGGGTAAGCATGATATGGACAGCTTAGCGCTTAAATATCTTGGGCACAAATGCATTGCATTTGAAGATATAGCAGGTAAGGGCAAAAACCAATTAACCTTTAATCAAATCAGCATTAAAGAAGCAGCCCCTTATGCCGCTGAAGATGCCGATATTACGCTACGTCTGCACCTCGATTTAATCGCACGTTTGCAAGAGACGCCGGCATTATTAAACGTATTCACGAATATTGAATTACCCTTACTCACCGTATTATCCGAAATTGAGCGTGGTGGTGTTGAAATTGATAGTGAATTGCTGGGTAAACAGAGTATTGAAATCGCTGAGCGCTTATTAGAGCTGGAATCTGCCGCCTATGAAGAGGCTGGCAAACCCTTTAATCTAAGCTCTCCTAAGCAGTTACAAACAATATTATTTGATGAACTTAACTTACCTGTCTTAAAGAAAACACCTAAAGGTGCACCTTCCACCGCAGAAGAAGTACTTCAAGAGTTGGCGCTTACTTACGCATTACCAAAAATCATTATTGAGCACCGTGGGTTGAGTAAATTGAAATCAACTTATACGGATAAACTCCCTAAAATGGTAAATCCGCAGACGGGACGGGTACACACATCCTATCATCAGGCGGTGACTGTCACCGGACGTTT
Organism: Psychromonas sp. MME2; assembly: GCF_040566515.1. Classification (NCBI taxonomy): domain Bacteria; kingdom Pseudomonadati; phylum Pseudomonadota; class Gammaproteobacteria; order Alteromonadales; family Psychromonadaceae; genus Psychromonas; species Psychromonas sp. MME2. The sequence continues at coordinate 16,820 of NZ_JBEWXI010000001.1, forward strand.
ATCTTCAAGCGATCCAAATTTACAGAATATTCCGATCCGCAGCGCAGAAGGGCGTCGAATTCGCCAAGCTTTTATCGCGCAGAATGGCTATAAAATAGTTGCTGCCGATTACAGTCAAATTGAATTACGTATTATGGCTCATCTTTCTCAAGATAAAGGTTTACTTGATGCGTTCTCAACGGGCAAAGATATTCATAAAGCGACGGCATCGGAAGTGTTTTCCATTCCACTTGATGAAGTTTCAACGGAACAACGTCGAAGTGCAAAGGCGATTAACTTTGGGCTTATTTATGGTATGAGTGCTTTTGGTCTTGCCAAACAGCTAAATATCGGTCGTCAAGAAGCACAAAAGTATATGGATTTTTATTTTGCCCGTTACCCTGGTGTGCTTACCTATATGGAAGATACGCGCGCCTTGGCCAACGATAAAGGTTATGTAGAAACAATTTTGGGACGTCGCTTACAATTGCCAAATATTAAATCCGTTAATGGTATGTTGAAAAAAGCAGCTGAGCGAGCAGCCATTAATGCCCCTATGCAAGGCACTGCAGCTGACATTATTAAAAAAGCAATGATTGATATGGCTGCTTGGGTGAAACAACAAGAAAAAGGAAGTATTCAGTTACTTATGCAAGTTCACGATGAATTAGTATTTGTGGTAAAGGAAGAGTTTGTTGATCTTTATAAAGGAGAAATCCAAAGCATCATGGCAAAGGCTGCTGAATTAGATGTGCCACTGATTGCTGATGTTGGCGTGGGGAATAATTGGGATGAGGCGCATTAATTAAAATATATTTTAAATTGCCATGAACTTTTTCTGAGACTCATTGACTAACCTAATGAGTTGATTGATTTCATAGTATCTTTAGCCCCTTTGTATGTTTTTTACAAAGGGGCTTTTTTATTGGGATAGTTAAAAATAAAAAATTTTAATTTAATTAAAATAATTGTGAACTTTTTTCCTTTACAGTGTACTAACTATTGAGTTTGAAAATTTTAAATTTCATAACTTTTCCTTTTCCTCTTTACACTTATTGTGTAAAGAGGCTTTTTATATCTTTATTCCCCTACCTATTATTAATCACCACACAGTTATAGTAAGTAATTTCTATCAATAGGTAAAAATTTACAGTAACTTTGTTACCTTAAAAATATATTTAAAATAGTTAGGAACTTTTTTTATTACGATGTACTAACCCTATGAGTTAGTTAATTTCATAGTTTTTCTTTTACCTCTTTGCATTGTTTATGCAAAGAGGTTTTTTTTGGAGTATGGGTATTATGCTATTGATTTTATTGCTATATTATTTTCGATAAATAATAAATTATAGCGGAAGAGTGATACGGTTGTTGGGAATTTACTCCCTATTTTATTGATTAAAACAGATTTCAATAAAAGCATTGCCATGTTCAGAATGGAAAGGCATCAATACTTTAGAGCCATCGACTTGATGTTTAATAGTATGGTTTGGTCCCGAGACGACAATCGGGGTTGCCATATTAAATTCAAATCCCTTTTCACCCAACTGGCGTTTTGCTCCACCAGCAACCATATTAGTGATCTCACCTAGCATATCAGTAATATCATCGGATATATCATCTAAGGTTTCCCCTACCATTAAACGAAAAACATTTAGTGCTAGCTTTTTGTCTAAGCTAATGGAAAAGGAGCCTTTCGCCGTTGGGCCGACCATACCAATCAAGCCTGAGACATCGCCATGCGCAATAGCATCTTTTTTAAGGCTTGGTTTACCCGGTTTTATATCTATTTGCGCCATTGTCTGCAATACATTGATAAAGGAAGATAAAAAAGGATTTACAAATTCTGCATTCATAGTTTACACGCTTGTCTTTGATTGTAGGGTAGATATAAGCCGGTATACATTTGTTGTATACATACGCAATTATAAGGACAGTGATAATAAATACTATAGCTTTCTTCACGTTATTGTGACTTGCCAGCTTATACTATTATTTAATTATTAATTAAAGCACTCATAGAGCAAAGCTTATAATTATTTGATTGCTATCGCAAACCAATAATCTCGTAGTTTGAGCCAAAGCTAATTTTTATCATATAAAATTGAGTGTTTCTTAATTAATGGGCGATAGTTTTAGATTAATTGCTTTCCTGATAACCTTGTTCTTCTCTTGTTGAGTTAGTCAGTGCGGTTAATTGGGATGTTTTAGGCAGTACTTGTTTGTAGCTTATTCTAATTTCTTAGCATAAAAAAATCCGCTATTCGTTCAAATAGCGGATTTTTGTATTGATAGGAAATCCCATCTTTATCTAGTCATGTTCAAGTTTAACTAACCTTACTGACTGTTATTGGTAAATGCTATTTTTTCTTCCATGCCTTATGGTCGATATCGAGGTCTGAAAATTTGGCTGGATCAAATACGGGGTGTTCGATCCCTTTTTTCAATTGCTCTTTATAGTCTTTAAGAAGGCGATTTAACGTCGGAAACAGCATTAGCAATGCTAATAAGTTAACAATAGCCAATACCCCCATCATCGGATCGGAGAAGAAGAATATCGCAGTGGCGCCCGGTGCAACAGCGCCGATGAATACAATTGCAATAACAATAATACGCAGAGCATGTAGCGATTTTTTGCTCTTAGACATAAATGTTAATGCATTTTCACCCAAATAATAATTGTAAATAATTGAGCTTATTGAAAAAAGCAAAATAGCACCAGTAAGGTAATACTGAGCCCATGTACCGACATGAGACACGAGAGATTGCTGTGTCAGTACAACGCCATCGATATTTTCAGCCCCTGGAACATAAACATCGCCAAGAAGAATAATAAATGCCGTACAGCTACAAATTAATATTGTGTCGATAAATACCGAAAGAGATTGTGTAATCCCCTGACTGATTGGGTGCGTAACATCTGCTGTTGCAGCAACGTTTGGAGCAGAGCCTAGCCCTGCTTCATTGGAGAATAGTCCTCGTCGCAAACCTTGTGCTAATGCGGCCCCCATGCCTCCGCCAACGACCTCTTCGAAGCCAAAGGCGTTTGCTATTATAGAGTGGAATATAGCAGGAATTTCTGTGATATTTAACAGAATGACAATGATGGCTATTAATACATAACCAACAGCCATGATTGGCACAATCACGTCTGAGACTTTCGTAATACGCTTAATCCCACCATATACAACGAAACCAGTGATGATAGCTAATACAATACCAGTCCAGATCCTATCAATGCCCATACTATCCTGTGCAGCCCCTGCAACGGTGTTACCTTGGAATGCATTAAAACCGATGGCAAATGATGCGATCAAACAAATGGCATAGAGATATGATAGCCATCTGTAATCTTCACCAAGCCCATGAATAATAGTACGTGCAGGACCACCTGGAACTCCCATTTTCTTTACGCTTATATAGTTGTGCAAGAGAACATTCCACAAGACTAGTTGCCATGCCAACTAATGCAACAGCCCACATCCAGAATACCGCGCCAGGACCACCTAAGGTGATCGCAACAGCAACACCGGCAATGTTACCACCTCCAACTCGTCCACCCACGGACAATAGCAGCGCTTCTCTACCAGAAATGGCATTTTTATTAGCAGTTTGGTTTTTATTCAAAAGGACTCGAAACATACGCCCAAAGAAGGTGAATTGCACAAACCCTGTTACTAAGGTAAAGAATAAACCTAAGATAACTAAGAATGGGATAAGTGACCAACCCCAAGTAAGATCACCAATGACCCCAAAAAATGACTCTATTAATTCCATTTTTATTCCTCGAATTAATTATACTTTCTGCCTTTCAAAATGAAGATTTCCGTGGAATGTAATATTTCCCACTAAATTTGGAAAGAAACAGGCAAGCGGCAAATTATACGCAAAGAATAAAGTGGAAATAATAGAGCAGATCATTGAAAAGTGGATTAAACCGCTATAAAACTTAAAAAACAATCAAAAAACATGCCAGTTTTATCAGTAACATGAATTTATATAAATGTTTTATCTGTGCCGTAGCTATGTCGGGTTGTGGGCTGTCGAGTGAAAGTCAATGTTGCCTTGTAAACTTTCTGTTATTAGATAGACGATTAATTTATTTTACCTATTTTTCATTGTAATAAATAATGTTGTAACTCTAATACCAACTGGTGTAATCACTTTATAGGGAATCTATGTTACAGAAAATCATTATCAGCTTAGTGATGTTGGCGGTGCTTATCTCCACCTTTACCGCTGGACTTATCAGTGCAGCTTTAGCACTGTTTGCGTTTTCTCTATTAGTCTATTATGGCATCAATAAAAAAGCGTAGACTTTGCTACGCTAGTTAATGCAACTGGTTTTTTCTACATCAGGAAAACGATGTAACAGAGCGATGCAACAGATATAGTCACCCATAAAGTCACGCCCAATAATAACGGCCTCACACCAGCAGACTTAATACTATGAATTGTTAATCCCGCGCCAATCAAGAATAAGCAGAGCACCAGTAATCGCTTTGAAACGGCAAATATATCTTGGTAAAAAACATCAAATTGTGGCAAAAAATAAGCAACTGCAATCGCTACACAATAAAATAGAATAAATAGCGGTATTGGGATCTTTTTGTTATCACCTTTAAAAATCAGTGCGCTGATAAATGCAACGGGAATGATCCATAATGCACGTGCTAATTTTAAAGTCGTTGCCGTTTGTAATGCTTCATCACCATAAACTGATGCGGCCCCAACAACCGATGACGTATCATGAATTGCAATGGCGCTCCATATACCAAAATCGTGTTGACTCATCGCTAACCAATGACCGACTAATGGAAAAACGAATAACGCGACACTATTTAAAATAAATACGGTTGCTAACGCATGCGATGTTTCGGTCGCATCCGCATCAATGGCAGGGGCGACAGCCGCTATCGCACTACCACCACAAATCGCCGTACCAGACGCAATTAAATGGCCCATCTTTAGGTTGATTTTTAACGCCTTAGTTAATCCTATCCCCAATAATAAAGTCGTAAAAATTGAACAAACAATAATACCGATATTATTTGAGCTAATCGCAATCGCTTCTGGCAAGTTAATTCCAAAACCCAATCCAACGATAGAATAAGCTAATAATTTTTTGGTGATTTTACCGGTATCAATTTGCTCAGGAACAAGCCCTAACGTAGAAATAGTAAAGCCAATAACTAATGCAATAGGTGACGAGATAACAGGAAATAAACAGACGACAGCGAGTGTAAAAAAAACAAAATAACGTTTATTGAACTGTACTTTATTAATAGTGTTAAGCATTGGTTATCCTCAAATTTATAAACACAGTTTATGCGATAAATTTTATTAAGGATATTCTAAAGAATTTAATTTGAGGTTAAGTAAAATTGAACGCTTGGTTATTTTAAGAGGATAGAGGGCTCCTCAAAAATAACACCGCGAATGGTATAACTTAGTTAATTATTGTGCTGATTTAATACCGTTTTGAGTTTCTGATTTTAGTTCACGACTTTGTTGAAACCAAAAACGTTTTCTTCCCGTAGTACGAGCCATAGAAATATCCTTTTAGGAGATGTAAAAATTGAACCAATATAGTAGAGAACAATGACAATATAAAACGACATGACACAAACAGAAGTGGGTGTTAATGGAGTAAATATTTGTAGTAAGTAAACTGTATTACTGATTCAGTGAATAAAGGGGATGTAGCCTAAGCTTACATCCACCATGATTAATCGGACTAAATTATAGTGCGATTACATTTGCAGCTTGCAGACCTTTTTGGCCTTGCTCAACTGTAAAAGAAACCTTTTGGCCTTCTGCTAATGTTTTGAAGCCTTCAGATGCAATTGCACGGAAATGACAAAATACGTCAGCTCCGCCGTTATCTTGAGTTAGAAAACCGAAACCTTTTGCTTCGTCGAACCATTTTACTAGACCAGTTGTTGTATTAGACATGTTGTGTCCCTTATATAAATTCATTAAAAAATATCGCCAAAATGCGAAGCGCTGAGAACTGAATTATTGAATGTGAGGGTGAAGCTAAGGGATACACTAAGGACAACTACGATAACGCGGGAGTAACTGAGATAATAACTTGGACTTTACATTTTCATTAATAACTCTGACTTACAGAGCGAGCGCATATTAACCTACAAAATAAAGAACACCTAATTTTATTTTCAATATGTAAATAAAGATGGTGAAAGATGGAAGGGAGTGCAATTAAATTGTATCCGTGATTTTCAGCTATATTTTTTGGCGTGGCAAATAGCCAATATACGACTCTTTTTATATTAATGTTAGAAACATCATATTAAATTCATAAAATATAACGTTTTGTTTGTAGGGGGCGTACCAATATGATTCTATGCAGTTTTCCTCTAATAATTAAAAACCTATGAAAAAATCAGATATAGAACGATTCAATTATATTGAATATATAGTTTGGTGGGAGGGGCAAATTAATGCATCACATTTAATGCGCCATTTTGATTTGTCGCGTGATTCCGCATCTTCTATATTGAAAAATTATGATAGCCAATACCCCAATAATTTACAGTACGATCAATCGATAAAAGCGCGAGTTATAACAGAAAATTTCCAACCATTAAATGATGTTAGTAGCTTCGATGGGTACCTCAACTTAATTAAAAACGCTAACCACGAAGCAATATCAAATTGTATAGAAGAAGTTGCAACACCGCTTAGAAACATTAATGCGCAATTATTACGCCCTATTTTAAAAGCGATACGTGAACAATTAGCGATTGATATCGGCTATATATCCTTAACAAGTCCCGATTATTTAGATCGGATCATCGAACCCCATTCATTAATATTCGATGGGTTACGTTGGCATGTTCAGCGTATTGTCGAAAAAATGCCGCATTTCGAGATTTTGTTTTATCGCGTTTTAATGGCATTGCCGTTTTTGAAGGTGAAGCTCAATGCAAGGTGGAACAAGATGAACTATGGCAAACTTATACAGATGTCGTCTTTATGCCAGACCCAAGGCTGGTGGATAAACAACAAGCTATTATCGCCAGCGATTTTCAAATGATAAACAATCTAAAAACAATAAAAACACGTATCGCGTTATTGAATTACCTATTAATTCGTTTGCGTCTCGATACCTATAAAAACAGACCAGAAGAACAGCAAATAGTATTAACACCCGATTGCCGAAACAGCATATCAAAATATTTACCCTAACCTGCCGAATAACTCGACATGTTTGGTTTTACAGTATTGAGTACTTGAACTTACAGGTATAACTTAGCTAAAACATCATCATGGCGGAAGCAAAATGAAAGATTTATCTCCATCTGATTTAAAAAGTATTCTTCATTCCAAACGTGCCAATATCTATTACCTTGAGCATTGCCGAGTAATGCAAAAAGATGGTCGTGTTCTCTATTTAACTGAAGCCAAAAAAGAAAATCAATATTTTAATATTCCCATTGCCAATACAACCGTTTTGCTTTTAGGCACTGGCACATCTGTCACCCAAGCTGCAATGAGGATGCTTGCCCAAGCGGGGGTATTGGTCGGTTTTTCTGGGGGAGGGGGCACTCCTCTTTATATGGCGAATGAAATTGAATGGTTAACCCCACAAAGTGAATATCGTCCGACGGAATACTTACAAGGCTGGATGCAATTCTGGTTTGATGATCAAAAACGCTTACAAGCCGCTAAGCAATTTCAACAAGCGCGTATTGAATATTTACATAAAATTTGGAATAACGATCGAGGCATTAAATCGGAAGGCTTTAGTACAGAGAGTAGTGACATCGAAAGTGCATTAGCCTGATTCAAAGAACGTATGGACAGTGCACTCAAACCTGCTGACTTATTACTTGCAGAAGCGCAACTGACCAAGACCCTTTATAAATTTGCAGCTAATGCCACAAAAACAGAAGGCTTTAAGCGTCAACATGAATCGACAGACTTAGCGAACGATTTCTTAAATCACGGTAATTATTTAGCCTACGGCTTAGCGGCTTGCACATTATGGGTATTAGGCATTCCCCATGGTTTCGCCGTGATGCATGGAAAAACACGCCGAGGGGCCTTAGTGTTTGATGTCGCCGATTTAATCAAAGATGCGCTGGTCTTACCTTGGGCGTTTATCTGCGCCAAAGAAAATGCCACAGAGCAAGAGTTTCGCCAACAAATACTGCAAGCCTTTACCGATAACAAAGCGCTGGATTTTATGTTTAACACCGTTAAAGCTGTGGCGCTTTCATTCGGCTATGCGCAAAAAGGAGATGGTCATGACCAGTTGGTGTGAACCAGATTATGCTATTGATATTGAAGAAAGCGAATTAAAAGCGCGCTTAAGCGGTTACGCTATTGAGGTAAAAATACATCGCGCTTCAAAAGCATACCCTTTGTCTGGCATGGTAATAACCAAGATAGCCTGCTTATGGGTTAACTCATTGAAGAGTAAAATAACCATCGGGGAGCCCTTAGAAATTGAGGTATTAGGATGTTGTGATCCCATGAATTTAATTGAAGGTGAACAATATCCCATCACCGAATATATTGGTCAGCGCTTAAAGGGGCAAATAACTCACGCTTTAAAAGTGATAGGACAAAATTCGCAACATATTAGCCACTTTTTAAACAGGCCAACATCATGATGGTCACTTTCGTTTCGCAATGCGAAAAAAACGCTCTCAAAAAAACACGCCGCGTGCTTGATGCTTTTGCTAACCGTATCGGCGATAACACGTGGCAAACCATTATTACCGAAGATGGGTTATTAACCGTTAAAAAAATGCTCCGCCAAACCGCCAGTAAAAGTACCGCAGTGAGTTGTCACTGGATCAGAAGTCGCTCACGTAGCCAGTTTTTGTGGGTGGTGGGTTCAAAATCAAAATTTAATGAGCAGGGAGTAGTGCCTGTGAATACAACAGCAAAAGAGGTTTTTATGGACACGAATAACAACAAACCAATTAAAGGAGTGGCTTATGCTAATACGCATTTACAGACATTGGTTGAGCATTTATTTGCTGTTGGTTATGTCGCTGAATCATTACATAAAAAATTATTTCCTAATTTAGATCAACAATACGCAACAACATGTTTTGTTGCCGGCTGTTTGCATGATTTAGGCAAGCTTGATCCTAATTTTCAAAAGTGGGTTATTGATCCTAAAAAGAAAGATGTAATTGCTGAAGACGGACAGCATATTGACACTGCTAAATTTAGCTTTGAAAAACACCCTAGACATAACGAATTATCATTATTGTTTTATCATTTACTTGATGATGTAAGCCTTAAATTTGTCAGCACAGGTAACAAGCGAACTATTCGCCATGTTATTTATTGGCATCATGCAAGAGCATACCGTAATGACAAAATAGCGCTAGAGTTTGATAGTTATAAAGGCTTGGCTAAAAAATTCTTAGCTAATAACAAAGGTGAATCACTAAACGACTTTATTGCAAAATCGCAAAATATCTTGTTAAAAGTGAGCGATATTGAACTGAAATATCGAGACAGTGAACCAAGTTTAACCAACGCATATTTAAATGGTGCAATTGATGATGCAGAAGATCTTTTACCGAACGCGCCACCATTACCGCAATATAAAGAATATGAAACAGAAGAAGAGGTGGATGATTATCAAAAAAATATCCAATTAAATGCCAATAACAATATCGCAAGAGCTTGTGTGATCACTGCTGACAGGCTGGTCTCAGCGTTAAGTACTCAAGAACTACATCAAGCGATTAAAACTAAAACACTCGATGACATTATTGCCGAAAAATTGGTAACTGATTCTACGTTATCAAGTCACATAACTAATTGTCTGAAGAACTTTGATAATAGTGATCGAACAAAAAAACAACATGAAATAGCTGCATTGTTAACAGAGGTTGAAGATGTTGGCGTGTTAGCTGGCGCGGCAGGTTGTGGAAAAACCAAAATAGCACTGGAATGGGCATTGTTGAAAAATGCGAAAAAAATTATTTGGATTTGCCCAAGAGTACAGGTTTGCCAAGGTTTATTTGCAGAATTAACATCTGATCGTTACTTGCCTGATGCCACCATAGAAATTATGACAGGCGAATTCAAGTTCCAAGATACTTGGGGTAATGAAACACCTATCGAACAGTATTTTTCAGGTGATGTGGTGATTACCACTATTGATCAAATATTGGGTTCAGTCATTAGCCATAGCAAAGCCAATACCCTGATTGACTACTTAAATGCTCATATCGTGTTTGATGAATTCCATGAGTACATCAATATGTCTGCGTTTAACTTATTATTTGCCGAATTAGTTGCCTGTAAAAAAGCTCAAGGGAAGCAAGCTAATACCTTACTCGTTTCTGCAACGCCTCATTATGTCTTTGTTGAAGAAGTCTTGGCTATTGATAAAGAAGATATTATCGAAATGCCTTCTTTTAATTCAAGTACCTATGAAATTAAATTTGAAGTGTTTAACGACGCTAATTTAAGTGATTCAAATCCATTAGTAAAAGCTCATAACAGTAAAACTTTTGTTATTAGCAATACCGCCTTATCTGCGCAAAACAGTTTTATTGCTAACCAACAAAAAGAAAATAATATTCTACTGCATTCCAAGTTCAAAAAAAGTGATAAACAAACATGGTTTAACGAAGTTTATGAATCATTTAAACAAGAAGGCACGAACAAATATGAAGTGTTGCGTAGCGGTCCTATTGTTCAAGCATCACTCAATATTAGTTGTGACTACATGGTTGCAGAAATATCAAACCCTGAAAACACCTTACAACGCTTGGGCAGGCTTGATTGTTTTGGGTTAAATAAAGCAGTAAACACTTATTGCTTAGCGGTTCCTGAAACTATAGCCAACAACAAAGGGCAAAGTGCCGCCTCTCGATTTTTAAATAAAATGTATAGCTTGGCAACCACCAGATCATGGTATCAATTTTTACTGGAAAACTATCAAGGTAAAACCTTTGTTTTGCCCGAGATTTATCAAAAGTATCGTCAATTTAGTCAACAGTCATTAACACGAAAAATGATAATAAGTGATTTAGTTTCAGCGTTAAAAAATAGTGTGGTTGAAATTAATAATAAGGTGGTTGATCCCTTTGTTATTCCCCCTAAAAAACAGCTAGAAAAATCACGCGGCAAAATAAGTAAAAATTCATTACGGGGTAATAATCGTTTTGTACAAATGGCCGTGTGCGATTTGAGCAATGCAAGTACGCCTCAATTCATTAATGAATACGCGTACACAATGCCACTTGATGATACAACTGCTATCGATAATCTCACTTATTCAACCATGGCAATTAAAGGTTATGGCAAAAGCGATCAAGATCTTCTTTCTCATATGTTTAAGCAATGCAAAGCTTTGGTTTGCTCTAAACCCTATAACGATAATGCGTTATTAAACCAAGCGCGCGATCCAGAATTACCGATATATTTAAGCTACACATCAAATGATCTCGATGCCGTTGGCGGTAAATCAGCAAGACATTCACATGCCATTTATTATATGACATGCGAAAAACAACCCATTGGCGCAATGTCGCTAAAACAACTTAATAACACAACAGAAGATGAGGAATAAATCATGGAAAAAGTAACAGGAATTAAAAGTGTAGATTTTAAAATTACCGCATTAGGTCATGGGGTGGTGAATTGGAATGGCTCTCCAAGTTTAACCATTATTAACGATAACAAATTTAAAAATATTACTAACCACTCTATGCCTAAGTTGAGAGGTTATAGCAATGTCAAAGAGTTTAACGAAGATGGAACGGCTAAATTTTATAAGCACCCTGAAGATGTTGATTTGAGCACTGTTGAGTTATATATCAGTCAAAACTGTATTAGACATCATTTGTTTAGAGGCGAACATTATAATTTAAATTCCCCTAAATTAGCTGAGAATATTATTAGTTTATTATGTTCAACCACAGGCTTAATAAGAGGTTATGTTAATCCAAAAAATGAAAATAAAAGAACAAGTCCATTATTGTTAACTGATTTTGTTGATCAGCTAGGTAATGGTAACTTCGAACAAATGGGGCGTTGGGAAGTAAAAGAAAAAGAAACTAATAAAGCAGGTAAAGATTCAAGTAATTCATTATTTTCAAAGTTTACTTTTGGTGATACTAAATATATTTCTTATGGTTCAATTAGCATTGAGCAATTACAGTTTATTCCTTTATGTGCAGATTTTGGCCGTGAATCAATGAAAATTAATAATCATAAAGAAGGGAAAGAAGTTGCAGAAAAATTAACAGATTATCTGCAAACCTTATCTGGAAATAAGAATGTTATAGCTGAATACCATGAAAATTATGTTCGTCGAGGTTCTATTTTTGATGAGGGTGAACAAGGTGTTTTGTTAAATGACGATGCTATCGATGTTTTAGTTAAACAGACAATCGAATTAATTACGGATTTGAGTATTAGGCAAGCCAAAGGCTATATGTACGTTGATGATGTATTAGTTGATTACAATAATAGTCAAACTGCTAAAGATATGTTCCGTATAAAGAAAGATGAAAGTCAAATTTTGCAGGAAAAAGGTTCAAATACTTACGCCGTTTATTATGAGGGTAAGTAATTATGAGGATTACTATTGAATATGACTCTTGTTGGCAAACAGGTTTCTTAAATGGAAATCCTAACAAACCAATTAGTAAAAAAGAAAATGATAGAGCATTTGTAGCTACCTCTAAAACTAGAGGTGAAAAATTTCAACCAATTACTTTAGATACTGTACTTGGTGTACTTAGTCGATTAATTGGTGATCAGCGAAAATTATATCAAGCCAAGAATAGTGATTTTTACTTTGATGATATTCAAAATAAAATAAATTGGCTTGAGCATGATAATCAATCGCACAAAGTTGAAGAGTTAATGTATTTAGTTAATAAATCAGATGATAGATGCGCACAATCTTCTTATTTAGGTGTGTTGGAGGATGATAATCCATGGTTTTTTTCTAAAAACTCACACTATCTTTGGTCTATTTTATTTTTAACCAAACATGAACTTATTAATTTCATTTTAAGTAAAAAAATGAATGGAATTGGTTGTGTTTCTTGTGATCCTAAAAGTTTGATTAGTCGAATTAATGCAATATCTGATTCGAAAAGCGACTTGGGTGCAGTTTTAAAAACCAATGATAGATTAATTCAAGAACATGAATTCATTATCAATAAAAAATGTGAAGCAGTAGAAAAATTTAACAACAAAGTTAAAATTAACCCACCAAAAACACCAGCACAAGAGAGTAAAAGCCAGTCTCAATTAATGAAGTTATTATCGGAATTAAATGATGCTAAAAATGATTTAAAAGTATTGGTTAATGATCCTTTGGCGAATGAAGCAGACACCAAACTAAATACTGTTATAAGTTTTTTATCTCAAAAATTTCCTGATGAAAAAAAACTGGGTGAAGAATATTGTAAAAATGGGGTTATTTATCCTACTAGTCTTTATTCAGCGGCACTGTATTTACAAGCTGAATATTTGCTGAAAAATGGTCATGAATCGTCATTTCTTCTCAATTCCAAGGGTGAAATACAAATACAAGGATTTTCTAAACGAGGGTTTAATGGTGTTAGAGATTGGCTTAATGCTATGACGGGGAAAAGAAAAAAATCGGTTGAATCCTGTTGTTGTAAATAAGCACACAGGTAAATTGGATGTAGAGTTATTGCTTGATAAGCAAAAAGATAAAGGCAAGCTTGATAAAAGTATAAGTAGAGCTGATGAATTAGCCCAACTAATAGAAAATGCTGGCGTTTCTTCCTTTTACCTTGGTAAAAAAGGCATTGCTTATGTCACAAAGATAAGGGCTTAATAATGAATTGTTTTATTGATATTACGCTACAACCTGATGCTGAAATGCGTGAAAACGTTTTACTAAATAAGGTTTACACTAAATTTCACAAAGCGTTATGTGATCAACAATCTACCAAGATTGGCGTTAGCTTTCCTGCCTATAAAGTTTTATTGGGTAGAGTAATCCGTATTCATGGCGAGTTAGCAACATTAACTAATTTTCAAAGCGTTAATTGGTTAGGTGGTTTGAGTGGCTATTGCAAAGTAAACGATATTTTACCAATACCTGAACAAGTGCAACATCGCGTGATTTCACGTAAACAAAGTAGCATGACAAACGCCAAACTTAATCGTCTGATCAAACGAAAAACAATATCAGCAGAGGAGGTAAAAGCTTATAAAGCGAAAATGTTTACCAAAGGTTTAGACAATCCATATCTTGAACTGGAAAGTGGTTCAAGTGGTCATTTACATCGTCGATATATTCAGTTTGGTGAGTTATCAGCTAATGCTATTGATGGTGAATTTGACCAATTTGGTTTAAGCAAAACCGCCACTGTGCCATGGTTTTAAATGTCGGTAATAATAACGTCCTTAATTACCGTTTTATAGAGGACCAAATATAGTTTATATCTGGTTCTCTTTCATCAGTAATGTAAGTATATAGAGCATGTTTTTATCAACCTAAATTTAACAGATGAAGATTGTTTAGAGTTATTAACTAAATCATTTAGGCTGATTTATCGAATAGACACAGCGAATGTGTACCATGATGATTCTTTATCAAAGCAAGTGTGGAAAAAAACGCATTTGCGCGCTTGTTACACTAACCCACTAATTTAAACACTCAGTAATTTAACCTAAAAAATTGCTCTTTAAAAATTGGTAAATAAACAATGAGTTACAAGTGTGGTGAAAATAAAGGTCAAAAAATGATTTTTATAACAACTGATTGTTGTAACTTATTTTTTGGCTGTTATTCTATTGTTCACTGCCGCACAGGCAGCTTAGAAATTCTATTTTACGCAATGGGTCAACAACAGAATGTTCACTGCCGCACAGGCAGCTTAGAAAAACAAAGCCTAGTAGCTCGCAGTTTATTACTAGTTCACTGCCGCACAGGCAGCTTAGAAACGATATGCCCTGACCATTGGCCTAGATTTAGGGTTCACTGCCGCACAGGCAGCTTAGAAAAAGTTGAGCAGGGGATGCTTGAAGATCTTAAAGTTCACTGCCGCACAGGCAGCTTAGAAAAGAAGTCGAAGAGCTATTAATGACATCCTGCAGTTCACTGCCGCACAGGCAGCTTAGAAAAAACAGTACCTGAAACACCAGCAGCAGAAACAGTTCACTGCCGCACAGGCAGCTTAGAAAAAAAATGCATGAACGCGCTTAGGATGAGTAACGTTCACTGCCGCACAGGCAGCTTAGAAACTTTAAGAGAACAAGGAGCGCTGAATGAGCCTGTTCACTGCCGCACAGGCAGCTTAGAAAGTATGTTGGTATTTCACTATTCACGGCTAGTTGTTCACTGCCGCACAGGCAGCTTAGAAAACTCGTAGCTTGATTTTTGATTAATAGTTAACGTTCACTGCCGCACAGGCAGCTTAGAAATCTTCATTACTAAAGTCATGCACTAGTCCATAGTTCACTGCCGCACAGGCAGCTTAGAAATTTGTTAGCTCTACGTTTTTACGTTGCTCTATGTTCACTGCCGCACAGGCAGCTTAGAAAGCAGCAACTTGAAGATGAAAAGAAAAGGCAACGTTCACTGCCGCACAGGCAGCTTAGAAAGCTTTACGGAGAGTATGGTGACGGATTGATTGGTTCACTGCCGCACAGGCAGCTTAGAAATTAATCGCTCATAGCTGAACATTTCTTTTTCAGTTCACTGCCGCACAGGCAGCTTAGAAATCTCAATTACAGAAATTCTATAGCGCTGACACGTTCACTGCCGCACAGGCAGCTTAGAAAAACATTATTAGACAAGCAGATCGCAATCAACTGTTCACTGCCGCACAGGCAGCTTAGAAAAACATTATTAGACAAGCAGATCGCAATCAACTGTTCACTGCCGCACAGGCAGCTTAGAAATAACTCTTGAATTAAGTATATTTGAGTTGCGCGTTCACTGCCGCACAGGCAGCTTAGAAAAGTAATGGGCGTTATTCATAGTGATAAAAGTAGCATCCATGCGGCTCACCCAGTTCGGCATCCTTGCCTCTCGCTCGTGACAATTGCTGGTGCAATACTCGCCCGCACAGGCAGCTTAGAAAAGTAATGGGCATTATTCGTAGTGATAAAAGTAGAGCGGGATCGAGAGTCAGGTCTTTAACCTTGATCATCTATAGATTGTAAGTTTATTTTCTATCTCGCATGTGCCCCAGAGCGAGTTAAAAGCCAATTCGAAAACGCCCTCAAGTGATTTAGAAACCTACAAATATCTGGTTAGTATTACTTAGCTACAACAGGTTGCTCAGTTCAGGTCGATAAAATGACAATGCCTTTTTAACGCTAAGTAATATGTGTATATCATCATATAGTTTTTTTTTACTGTGTTGTCAGCCAATATATTGGATAATATGGCAATAATGTATTATTGAAGGAAAAATGTGATGAGTAAAAAAATGACCATGGCGGAGATTTCAAGGCGACTTGGGATCTCAACAATGACCGTGTCACGTTACTTTAATGACGGTTATGTTTCGGCAGAGAATCGCCTTAAAATTGATGCTATCGTCAAAGAAAGTCATTATACCCCTAATATATTTGCTCGCTCAATTCGAAGTCAATCTAATATTATTGGTTTCGTTGCGCCTCGGATTGAATCATATACAACGAGTTTAGTGATTAAAGGGGCTCTGGCTGCGGCAAATGAATCACAAGTCCGAATGCTGTTTCATGCTACAGGGTTTAGTCATGACTCCGAATGCCAAGCAGTGAGAGAGTTTAATGGCTTAAATGCATTGGGTACAATTATTCTTGCTTCAAAGCACAGTGTTGAAGAGCCTTTTTATCAAACCTTAGATAATGTCCTATTTATTGGTAAAAACACCCCCCATCATTGCTGTTTATATTACCCTGAACAGGCTGCGATTAAAGCGCTAGTCTCACAAACCATCACTCAGTTAAAACAGCAGCAGGCACCACTCGCAGCCGTGCATTATATCTATGATGAACGTATGCTATCAAGCCGTACTAAATTGATGCAAACAACTATTACTGACGCAGCACCAGAGCTAAATTTTTCGCTGCAAGCATTGGCTGATTCGGAGCTAAAAATCGGATACCAAGAGATTCAATTACAGCCCAATAATGTCTATTTTTGTGCTACCGATAATATTGCCATTCGTTTATATCGTCGCGCCAAAGAGCAGCAATTAAAAATTGGCCATAACCTGTGGATTGTAGGCATAGGGGATTATGACTACAGTGATTTATTAGTACCAAGCCTTAGTACTGTTGCTTTTAATTACTATCAAGTGGGCTACCAAGCCGTTAAAAAATTGATTAAGCGTGATTTCAGTTCCGTTGAAGGCCAATTTAATATAAAAATGAGAGAAAGCTCACAGTTTTTAGGGTAACATGTTGCATCTAATTAAATTCAACATCACCATATATGTTAACGTTAACACATGCACAAGAAAAAACAGATGACGCGCACTAATAATATGCATTTAACACCACTCGCGTGGTGGAAGAAAGCGACTGCCTACCAAATTTATCCTCGTAGCTTTTATGATACAAACCAAGATGGTATTGGTGATATTGAGGGAATCATTGCCAAGCTGGATTACCTTGCTGATTTGGGGATTGATTTATTATGGATTTGTCCATTTTATGCATCACCGAATGATGATAACGGTTACGATATTAGTGACTATCAAGCAATTCATCCTGATTTTGGAACCCTTGAGGATGTCGATCGATTAATCAGTGCTGCTCATGAACGCGGCATTCGTATTATTATGGACTTAGTGATCAACCACACTAGTGATGAGCATCCATGGTTCATTGAGTCTCGTGAAAGTAAAGATAGCCCCAAACGTGATTGGTATATTTGGCGTGATGGTTGTGAGCCAACAGCTGAAAAGCCGTCTTGCGATCCAAATAACTGGGAAAGTATTTTTCATGGTAGTGCATGGGAATATGATGCTAAAACGGCGCAATATTACCTGCACCTATTTTCTAAAAAACAGCCCGATCTTAATTGGGAAAACCCTGAAGTTAAACAAGCATTATTTAACATGATTCATTGGTGGCTGGCTCGTGGTATTGATGGTTTCCGTGTGGATGCTATTAGCCATATTCAGAAAAAAGCTGGTTTACCCTCTTTACCCAATCCAAAGGGTGAAAATTATGTCTCTTCATTTGACTATCACATGAATGTTGAGGGTATTGATAAGCATTTATATGAACTAAGAGATCAGGCGTTTGCACCTTTTGATATTGTTACCGTTGGCGAGGCAAATGGGGTCTCTGCAGAAAATGCATTAACTTGGGTCGCTGAAGCCAGCGAACATGACCAAGGCGGTGTTTTTAATATGATTTTTCAGTTTGAGCACATGAAATTATGGGCGGAAGAGCAAAGTCTCGAGCATTTTGATTTAGTGGAATTTAAGCAAATTCTATCGCGTTGGCAAAATGCATTAGAAGGCAAAGGCTGGAACGCACTTTATTTAGAGAATCACAATCAAGCCCGTAGTATTAATACCTTTGCTCATCCAGATTATTGGTATGGCAGTGCTACGGCTTTAGCAAGTTGTTATTTTTTGATGAAAGGAACTCCGTTTATTTATCAGGGCCAGAGATCGGCATGGTAAATAATCAGTTTACTTCTGTGAACGACTTTAATGATGTGTCTGCTAGAAATTTAAGTAAAAAGTTAGAGCAACAAGGACAAACCGACGAAAAGATCTTGGCATTGTTAAATCAAGTATCCCGTGATCATAGTCGTCTACCAATGCAATGGAATGATCGCGATTTTGCTGGTTTTTCTGAGGTGCCACCTTGGTTTGCTGTGAATCCAAATTACACCGATATCAATGTTGAACAACAACAGCAAGATCCAAACTCAATTTTGAATTTTTATAAACAGTTGATTGCCCTGCGTAAATCAAATGAAAGTTTGGTGGTTGGTCGTTATCAATTGTTGATGCCTGATGATCCTAATATCTATGCTTATCAACGCATTGCTCAAGATATGACATGGACCATTATTACCAATTTAAGTGCACAAGAGAGCATCGTTAATATCGACAGTGCGCAATTAGGGACGTTAATGCTTGATAACCAAACTATCAATAATGAACACATTCAATCGGATTTTATAACAACGCAAATAGCTCCCGCTTATGCAGCGTATATATTTGTAAGAAAACATTAAATTATATTTATGGCAGGGGCGTTGATGACGTTAACCTGCATTTCAACCAAGGAATTAATTATGAGTAAATTACTATCATTTGATTTTTGGCAACGGTTTGGGAAATCCCTTATCGTTGTTATAGCGGTGATGCCCGCAGCCGGTATTATGATTTCACTAGGTAAAGTCGTCGCAATGTATGCTGGCGGTTTCGGTGCGATTGAAACACTAGGCCATATTATGGAAAATATTGGTTGGGGGATTATTGTTAACCTTCACCTGTTATTTGCTGTCGCGATTGGTGGTTCGTGGGCAAAAGAGCGTGCAGGTGGGGCATTTGCGGCGCTTATTGCCTTCATATTAATTAACCGTATCACAGGGGTTATACTGGGCGTAGATAACGGTATGCTGAGTGATCCTCAGGCGGTTGTGATGAGTTTATTTGGAACTGAGCTGCCTGTCTCTCAATTTTTTACTAATATTTTAGGCGCTCCAGCATTAAATATGGGTGTTTTTATCGGCATTATGTCGGGCTATTTAGGTGCCAACTTATATAACCGTTACTATGACTTCTCTCGATTACCTGAAGCATTAGCATTTTTCAACGGTAAGCGTTTTGTTCCTTTTATGGTGATTTTCTATTCGGTGATCATTGCGCTTGGTTTATCGATAGTATGGCCTTTAATTCAAGGTGCTCTCAATGATTTTGGTCAATGGATTGCAACCTCTAAAGAGAGTGCGCCGATCGCCGCTCCTTTCTTGTATGGTACGTTAGAGCGTTTATTACTGCCATTTGGTTTACATCACACCTTAACAATTCCAATGAATTACACCGAGCTAGGTGGTTCTTATGAGCTTTTAACAGGGGCTAGTGCGGGTTCAAGTGTTTATGGTCAAGACCCATTATGGCTTGCTTGGATAAGTGATTTAAATAATCTTAAATTAAGCGATCCGACAACTTACCAGTATTTATTAGATACAGTACATCCAGCACGTTTTAAAGCGGGCCAAGTAATTATAGCTGCGTCATCACTGATTGGTATTGGGCTTGCGATGTATCACTGTGTTGATAAGGATAAGCTTAAGCAATATAAACCGATGTTTTTATCTGCGTGTCTTGCTGTGTTATTAACGGGCGTGACTGAACCGATTGAATTCATGTTTATGTTCATTGCTCCTGTTTTGTATGTTGCACACGCGGTGTTAACAGGTATTGCATTTGCATTAGTGGATGTGATGGACCTACGTGTACATGCCTTTGGCTTGATTGAATTACTCACGCGTATACCAATGATGGTTTCAGCGGGCATTGGCGGTGATTTAGTTCGTTTCGCATTGGTGTGTATTGTTTTCTTTGTTATTAACTATGGACTGTTCCGTGTGCTAATTGTGAAGTTTAAATTACCAACACCGGGACGTATGGGTAACTACCTAGATGAAAGTGCAGAAACCATGTCACAAGATGAGAAGCTTGAGATTATTATTCAAAATTTAGGTGGCCGTGGCAATATTGCTGAGATTGATGCTTGTATGACTCGCTTACGTATTACCGTTAATGATCCGCAATTGGTTGCTGAATATGCGTTATGGAAGCCTACTGGTGCACTTGGGTCAGTGGTTAAAGAACAGGGAGTACAAGTTATTTATGGTCCTGGGGTGGATGTTATTAAATCTAGGTTACTTGAGAAGTTTTCAGCGCAAGCAGCGTAATTCGTCCTCTACCTTAAACGAACAACCTCAACAAACGCAGCTTTAAAGCTGCGTTTTATCTCAGTACATTAAATAAGCGAATAATAGATGAAGTTAATGACGCTAAATACCCACAGTTGGCAAGAAGATAAACAGCTAGAAAAGTTGGATATAGTGGTGCAAGCCATTATCGAACAAGGGTGCGATGTGATTGCATTACAAGAGGTTAATCAACATCAAGATAGCCCGATTATTGATGTCAATATATTAAGTAATCATGCCGTGTTAGCTGATAACTATGGTTATTTATTACAGCAAAAACTGATGAACAGGGGCATCACTACCAACTAACGTGGGATTTTGTTCACCAAAGTTATGAGGTATATCAAGAGGGGCTCGCATTTTTGACACGATTGCCCATTATTGAGCATGAGGTCATTGACCTAAGTGATAACTATGACGTGAATTTTTGGAAACATAGGCGAGCAGTGCGTATTAAAGTCGCTTCTCAACAAGGTGAACTCGATTTTTATAATTGTCATTGTGGCTGGTGGAATGACTCAGAGAACCCATTTGCTGATCAGATAAACCGTATCACGGCGACATTATCAACAGGGTTGAGCTTTCTATTAGGTGATTTCAACAACCCAACTCATATACGCAATGAAGGTTATGATTACCTATTACAGAACGGTTTAATTGATTGTTATGAAATGGCAGAGAAAAAAGATGTTGGCACCACTGTGATTAAAAATATTGATGGATGGGAGCAAAACAGCCAAGCGTTACGGATTGATTTGATTCTTAGTAATCAAGTGGTTGTGGTAAAGCAGCATCAGACCATTTTTAATAACGATTTTTATCCGATTGTATCTGATCACTTTGGGATATTGGTTGAAGTGGAAGTTGCTTAGTATTTATTAACCCATTGATTCCTTTGAAAAGCGTGTCTCTGTAGAAAAAATACAAGTAGATGAATGCAAATGCAGCCATTACTTGAAAAAACTAAGTCGCTTATAGGCTTTATTGACCCTATTTAGCGTTAAAACAGCCCATTTATTTGGGCTTTTTTGTGCCTGAAATAACGGCTCCAGTTCAATGCTGAACATACTGATTAAAACGGTATTTTCGCAAAGGGAATAACCATTTACGTCAAATTACGCCTTGAATTAAGCTGTTTTTCCTACGCAAAATTTAGATCACATACTTACTATTAGCCGTCACAGGGGCTGATGAGCTTGGCCATGATACACAGTGTGTAAGAGGTAGTTTGGTAAACCTTACACATTATTACGGTGCTACTTAGTAACTCAATCTGTCCAATTCGCTATAGGGCTGATAGTGGGGTGGTTTGCAAATAGGTTTTATTTAAGTTATTGATTTGAAGTTGGTTGTTATTTTTATTCTTTAGATTTACTTTGAATTATCATCACTTATTATGCGAATCTTTTGACCCCCAAATGCCCTCCCAATAGCCGTATTTAACGGCTGTTTTTCTGTTATAATTATTATTTCCGAAATGCCACTTAGAGTTTTAAACTATGATTTGGCTTATTTGTAGATTTTAATTCTTAATATTGGTGTTCTTATGCAAAAATTCCCTTCAAACCGTTTTTCCATTGCCCCCATGCTTGATTGGACGGTGTTTTTGTTTGTTTTTATATTAATCAGCTAGTTGTTGGTGTTGTTTGTTTCAAAGAGACTCTTTAGAGACACTGTTTTTGTGTTGTGATTATCCATAATTAAATTTTTCGCGGCAATCAGGTTGCAATGGTATTGGCTCAATGCCGTTTAAAATCATTAAGCATAAACAATTATAAGTGTATTCTCAGACTCTATGTCTTGGCCTTGCTGCTCGAGGACATGATGTTCATGTCTTTACTCGAGAAGAAGACCCATTTAGGGCTGATGGCGCGATGCGGTATGAAACCGATGCTGATGATTCGCGAATTAAACTTTATATAGCCAATAACCCAAGGCACAAAGACCGTTATCGTTTAGATGCAATTGATCAAGAATTCGCTAAAGTTCTAGACCAAGTTAAACCGGATATTGTGCATATTGGTCATCTTAACCACCTTTCTACATCATTGGTTTTTGAAGCTAAAAAGCGCAATGTTCCGATTGTTTATACATTACATGATTACTGGTTAATGTGCCCAAGAGGGCAGTTTATGCAAATGCACTCTGAGGATAATAACTTATGGGCCGCCTGCGATGGGCAAGCTAATAAAAAATGTGCAACCCAATGTTATGCTCGCTACTTTTCGGGAGCAGCTGAAGATCGGGAAATCGACATTGCATACTGGGAAAACTGGGTTGATTGAAGAATGACACATATCCGAGAGGTTGTAGATCAAGTTGACCTATTTATATCGCCCGCGAAATATTTGAAAAGCCGTTATGAAAAAGATTTTGGTCTCCCTATTGGTAAAAGTATTTACTTAGATTATGGGTTTGATCGCCAGCGAATGCAGCACCGTAAAAGAGAAGTCGAAGATACATTTGTTTTTGGTTATATAGGAACTCATATCCCAGCTAAAGGTATTCATCAATTAATTGAAGCTTTTGGAATGATTGAAGGTAATGCAACGCTCCGTATTTGGGGAGATCTCGAGGGCAGGAGAGTAATGCGCTAAAAGAAATCGCTGATAGCTTACCTGGAGGTAAATCTAAGCAGGTCGAATGGATGACTGAATATAAAAACCAACAGATTGTTGAAGATGTATTCAATAAAGTTGACGCAATAGTAGTACCGTCTGTTTGGGTTGAAAATTCACCATTAGTCATCCATGAAGCACAGCAAGCGAGGGTACCTGTGCTTACGGCGAATACGGGGGGAATGTCAGAATACGTCCATCATGAAGTTAACGGATTGTTATTTGAACATCGTTCCGTTGATGAAATGAGTAAACAGATGCAGCGAATGGTTGATAATCACTCATGGGCTGCTGAACTGGGTGATCGAGGATACCCATTTAGTGAAAGTGGCGATATACCTGATATTGCAGATCAAATTATAGATATGGAAAACATATATAAAGGGCTATTGGCATGAAAGGAGTAAATACAATACCGTGGCGAATAACGATAGATACTAACCCTGATAGTTGTAACCTTAATTGTATTATGTGCGAAGATCATTCTGAGTATGCAGTGTCTCAAAGTGAACGTAAACGAGAAGGGACACAAAGAGCGAATATGACCAAAGAACTGCTTGAACGAGCTGTTCGTGAGTCAGCTGAAATGGGAGTTACAGAGCTTATACCTTCGACTATGGGAGAACCATTACTTTATCGGCATTTTGATTTAATTTTAGATTTGTGTGAAGAATTGAAATTAAAAATAAACCTTACAACAAATGGAACTTTCCCTAGCCCAAATAAAGAGAAAAATGTTGAGTATTGGGCTAAGCGGATAACACCTATTGGGAGTGATGTTAAAATTTCATGGAATGGAGCAACGGCTAAGACACAAGAGCAAATTATGCCTCGCTCTAGTTTTACGCAGCATATAGATAATGCTAAGCGTTTCATCGCTGTTCGTGACCAAGTTGCTGAAGAAACCAATAATTATTGCAAGATGACAATGCAATTAACATTTTTAGATACTAATGTAGCAGAAATTCCTGCTATGGTCGAAATGGCTATTGAGCTTGGTTTTAATCGTGTAAAAGGTCATCACTTATGGGCTCATTTTGAAGAAATAAAATCATTATCTTTACGTAAAAATAGTGATTCAATAAAGCTTTGGAATGAGACAGTTAAAATTTGTCATAATATTGCAGATAGGCACAATGATGCTAGCGAGCATAAGATCCTTCTTGATAACTTTTTTGAATTGGATCCTACCCAAGTTGATAATATTGCACCTGAGGGGGAGTGCCCCTTTCTTGGGAAAGAGATGTGGGTTGATCCAAATGGACGCTTTAATGTTTGTTGTGCCCCTGACCAGGAACGGAAAAAATTAGGAAACTTCGGTAATTTGAATCAAAAATCTGTAAGTGATATTTGGCATAGTGTTGAATACCAGAATTTATGTAATAACTATATGTCGAATTCACTTTGTCAGAGTTGTAATATGCGTCGACCTAAATATTGATGTGTAAATCTAAAAAAGGATTGATGGCATGTTTGGTATATTCTGCCATCTATTCTATATTTTAATAATTACGTGTAAATTATCAGTTTATATAAAGACCCTATTTTGTTCCTGTAAGGTCGCACCAATTTAAAAAAAGAAGTTGAATTTAAGCCTTACTTTCGATCTATTTTCTTAACCGTACTTTCGATCTACATAACCATACTTTTGACGTGGTTTAATTGATTCGACTAACCCAGTTAAGACATAATTGATTTAACTGGAGATTGAAATGAAAACACGTAAAACCTATTCAAAAGAATTCAAACTTGATGCCATTGCGCTCATAAGAGAGCAAAATTATAGCATTGCCGAAGCAGCTAGAAATTTAGAGGTAACTCCTCAGATTCTTGGTCGCTGGATAAAAGAAGCTGAAAATGACGATGGCCATGCATTTAGAGGAAATGGTAAGTTAACGCCTGAGCAAGAAGAGATCCGTAAGTTAAAAGCACAAGTAAAACGCTTGGAAATGGAGCGTGAGATATTAAAAAACAGCCTAGCTAGCATCCTCGCCCCCATCTAAATAGAAACACGGAAAATATCCTATACTTTCACCATAATCTGGAAAGTAGTCGTTCGCCTTTTGGTGATTTTAAATCCCGTTAAAAAACCTGACTCAGGAGGATCTGCGGACCCAATTTTGGTGGCATTATGACCCCGTTTAGGAAAATGATTTATCCGAGCCTCCATCCAGATTAATTTATTGATCGGAGGAGTTATGAATAAAAAAATTAAGCAAATACAATCATTGCCTGTTTTAAATGCTTCCTCTGCTGGTATCGACATCGGCGCGAGCTTCCATGTTGTAGCAATCCCACCCGATATGTCCGATGAGCCAGTTAGAACATTTGAGGCATTTACAACTGATTTATCTGATATGGCTAATTGGCTTGTGAAAAAAGGCATCACTACAGCCGCGATGGAATCAACAGGCGTATATTGGGTTCCTGTTTATGAAATTTTACAAGATCATGGTATCAAAGTGATTCTTTGTAATGCTAGAGAAAGTCGTTCAGTACCAGGCCGGAAAACGGATGTGAATGATGCACAATGGCTTCAGCGACTGCATGCTTGCGGTTTACTTAAGGCTAGCTTTAGGCCTGAAGAAAAAATAGTCGAGTTGCGTAGCTACTTAAGAGTTCGTGAGCGCTTATCCGATTATGCAGCTGCTCATATTCAGCATATGCAAAAAGCATTAACGTTTATGAATATCCAACTGAATTTAGTTGTATCTGATATAACAGGCGTCACAGGCATGAATATAATCAGATCAATTGTGAAAGGAGTTAAGTCTCCAGAAGAGTTGGCGGAATATCGTGATCCTCGCTGTAAAGCGAGTAAAGAAAAGATAAGAAAAGCTCTAACCGGAAATTATCAAGTTGAGCATGTTTTTGCATTAAAGCAAGCTTTAGCTATGTACGATGCTTATCAAATCAGTATTCATGAATGTGATGGTGAGGTAGAAAAAGTATTGGCTGAGTTAGCTATTAATAAGGAAGTGCCTGAAGAACCCTTGCCAAAACCTAAGCACAAAACAAGGCAACCAAATCAACTTAACTTTGATGTAAGAAAGGCAATATACCAAATAGTTGGGAATGATATCACTCAAATTCATGGATTCGGACCATATCTTGCGCTAAGAATGATGTCAGAATGTGGCTTAGATATGAGTAAATGGCCGAGTGCTAACCATTTCACATCATGGTTAACTTTATGCCCGGGATCTAAGATCAGCGGGGAAAAATATTATCCGCCCGATCACGAAAGAGCAATAACCGTTTAGTTGCCCAGTTAAGATTAGCAGCGACAACCGTTGGGAGATCAGATACTGCTTTAGGTGCATTTTATCGAAGACTATCAGCAAGAATAGGTAAGTCAAAAGCAGTAACGGCGACAGCAAGAAAGATCGCTATTTTATATTACAATGCTATGAGGTATGGCATGAAATATAAAGATCCAGGCGCAGAGCAATACGAAAGAAATTATAAAGATAGGGTTATTAAAAATCTTAAACAAAGGGCTGCTAAGTTTGGTTTTGAGCTTCAACCAGTAGAAGAAAGTGTTTCTTAGGAAAGCGACGGTCTTCTTTGCCAAAGAAACGAAGTAAAATACGCGTTTATTGCCCAAAATAAGAAGATCTGGCCTGTGATATTGATGTGTCACGTGTTGGGTGTGAAAAACAATAATTACTACAGCTATCAAAAGCGGAAGTCTCAGAAACCAGCAAATACAGAGCACCAAGAGATGTTGCAATGGGTTAAAAATATTGCCGAGTTTAGCGATAATACCTATGGTGAAAGACGCATTCAGAAGGCATTAAATGCGCTTGATTTTCCTGTAGGACGTAGGAAAACAGCGCAACTGATGAAAGAAGCACACGTTTGGGTACGTTATAAGAAGAAGTATAAAGCAACAACCAATAGCGATCACAAGAAGCCTGTATATGATAATGAACTTAAACAGGATTTCGATGTTCAACGTCCCAATCAAGCATGGGTGCAAGATATTACGTACATATGGACTTCTGAAGGATGGCTGTATTTAGCTGTCGTAATAGACCTATATTCTCGTAAAGTTGTTGGTTGGAGTATGGGTAGCAGGATGAAAGCACAACTTGTTTGTGATGCCCTAACAATGGCTATATGGCAACGAAAACCTAAAGCCGGGTTGATAATACACTCAGATCAAGGCGTTCAATATGCGAGCCATCAATATAGGCGGATACTGAGGTTGCATAAATTTATAGGCAGCATGAGCAAAAAAGGATGTTGTTGGGATAATGCAGTAGCAGAAAGCTTTTTCGGTAGCTTGAAACAGGAACGAGTCCACTGGCGTAATTACCGAACGCGTTATGCAGCCCAGCAAGATGTATTGAATTACATCACGATGTGGTACAACAGCCAACGAATGCATTCATATCTAAATTATCAGAGCCCCAATGAATTTGAGCGTATGAATAAATCATTAAAAGAAGTAGCTTAACGAACTTAACTAGGGTGGCCGAATTGAGTTGACCAGGTCATTTTGATCTATTTTCTTAACCGTACTTTCAGTCTTTTTATTAATTTAAGACTTACTTTCAATCTATTTTCTTAACCGTACTTTCGATCTACATAACCATACTTTTGATCTATTTTCTTAACCGTACTTTCAGTCTTTTTATTAATTTAAGACTTACTTTCGATCTGTTTTCTTAACCGTACTTTCGATCTACATAACCATACTTTTGATCTATTTTCTTAACCGTACTTTCAGTCTTTTTATTAATTTAAGACTTACTTTCGATCTATTTTCTTAACCGTACTTTCGATCTACATAACCATACGATTTATTTTCTTAACCGCACTTTCAGTCTTTTTATTAATTTAAGACTTACTTTCATCTGTTTTCTTAACCGTACTTTCGATCTACATAACCATACTTTTGATCTATTTTCTTAACCGCACTTTCAGTCTTTTTATTAATTTAAGACTTACTTTCAATCTATTTTCTTAACCGTACTTTCAATCTACATTGTTTATTGATTACTTTATAGAAAATTTTATGCAGGGTGTAGAAAAAAAGCCTATTGAATTGTTTTTAGTACTCAGCTTTTACCCTTTAATTTTAGGGGGGTGGTTACAAGGCGCATGTTTAGGAGTTGGGATGAAAGTGTGGAGAACTCCAATAGGTAAAAGGTAGGACAGCCATACATTTTTCTTGATTTTAAAGTTTTTTTGATGGCAAAGAGAGCTGGAACCGGTTTTTAATTTTGAATGTTAGCTAACTATTCAAAGCCCTGCTTAGGTAACTAAGCAGGGCTTTTCTAACCTTCACTTTATGATAATTTCCTGCTTTCCTGCTTTCCTGCTGGTTGTTGGCTGCAAGTTGTAACCAAAAATATCAACGGAACGAATAAATTTACGAATTGAACGAGTGTCAATAAGGCTTGTGGAGTTAGATTTTTAATATTGATTAGAAATAAAATTTTCAGTAAATATAAAAAGTTAAAAGATTAAGCCAGAGCTAAATTTTCTATTAGCTTGATCAAAATTTAAAGCCACTACCTAAGAGCTTAGGCAATGACTTTAAATAATTTGGAGTTCGGTCATAAGTAGAAGTGTCGCGTAAAATATTAATTTTTTCACTTTTCATTCTTATTGAAATGTTGAACTATTTGCTCAATCCAATCAAGTTCATGCTCATCTTCCTCAACGTATCTAGAAGAAATATTATATTTTACACTTGGGTTTTGAAGGTATTTTTTAAGCAGACTTTTACTTTCAACACCAAGCATTGATTTGGGTTTAAAGCACGATGAGTCATAGTTTATATCCGAGAAGTCCCCATTTACTGCGAATTCGTACTCATTAAACAAGTCTTTTATGTCCTGTGGAGCATGTGTACTAATAACATCAGTTTGTAATGGTCAATAAAAACCGGACACTTTCTTAGCGACTTTATTTTCATATTGAATCGGTGATAAATACCCATTAACCGAGTGTGGGCGTTTACCGTTGTAATAAGCAAGATAATCTAAAATGCTTAGCTCTGCTGCTTTCTTTGTTTTGAATGTTTCATAGTTTAATTGCTCATGCTTTAAACTGCGGAAAAATCGCTCTGTAGGGGCATTGTCCCAGCATTCCCCTTTACCGCTCATGCTCACATCCATTTTCATGCTGCTAAGTAATTTCCTATAATCATCGCTGGTATATTGGCTTCCCCTGTCGGAATGATGCATTAACCCCGATGCTGGTTTTCTCTGCCAATAAGCCATGTTAAGGGCTGAATCGCATAGTTCAGTACGCATATTGTCTGCAATAGACCAACCCACTATACGGCGAGAATATAAGTCCATGACAATCGCCAAATAGATAAACCCTTGATGCGTAGCGATATAAGTAATGTCTGTCGTCCAATAACGATTAGCCTCATCAACAGTGAATTTCCTATTTAATTTATTCGGTTCAATTCGATTATTGTGATTACTATCAGTTGTCGTTTTATATTTCTTGGGATAGCGAGCCACAAGCCCTAATTTACGCATCATTGAGCGGGCTTTGTAACGGCCAATCGTAATGTCTTGCTTTGCCAACTCTGTCACCATGCGCCGACTACCCAAGGTCATTTTGTGACTGTTAAAGGTATTTTGCACCGCACTGTCTATATTAAAACCCAAAGCATCAAAAGGTTTAGTAGGCGCATTTTGCCAAGCATAAAACGCACTTGAACTTACTTGCATGACGCGACACATTACTTTAATTGGCCAGTCTTCTTTATGATGCTGAATAAACTGAAATCTTATTCTTTTTCGTTCGCAAAGAAGACTGCGGCCTTTTTTAAAATATCACGCTCCATTTTTAACCGGTTGTTTTCTTTGCGTAATATCTCCAGCTCAGCTCGCTCAGATATGTTTAATGTTGATTGCTTTGAGCCTGCTTTTGAGTCAACTTGCGTTTCGGCTCTTACCCAGCGAGTAATTGCGCTCAGCGATACACCAAGATTATTAGCGGCTTCTTGGCGTGTATACCCCTGCTCAGTAATTAACTTTACTGCACTTTGTTTAAACTCAACTGTAAAAATTGGACGTACTTTTTTCTTATTCATAATCTACCTCTACTAGACATATTAACTGAAGTCTTTAGTAGTGTCCGGTAGTATTGAACCACATCAGACCATATAGTCGATGCAATATGCAAGGCTTGGAATGATTTTATTAGTCTTCCTGAAAGAGTAAAAAAAATGTGCTTTAGGGATTGGATGAACCTGACCAGTTAATTTTCCAGATTGGTATAACTGCTTCTGACACTTACTCATACTATATCGAGACACAATGCTCTCCATATAAAATACGCCCTGGCGACACACCCACAAGCATCTAAAGGTGACTCTACTTTCATAAGGCAGCTGGCGATATACTGGTCGGAACTTACGTAGCATACACCCAATTAATTACTATTCGAGAAGAAAAGACAGGGCAAACTACAGCGTCCAAAGAGTTTAAAATTATGTACTTCAAACTTAAAAAACTAAGAGGGGAAGAAACATAGTCCCCACCTACTCCTAAAAAAAGCAAATTATAAAAGGTTAATTATTTTACGTGGTAATTTTATTAGCTTGAAATTGCTAATACCATTCGTCGATTCTCTGAATGTATCATCACTTTCATCAAATGAAGCCGCAACAATACTTTGCAGGCAGGGAGTACTAGAAAGTACAGAAAGCATCGCATTAACACTTTTAGTTCCCATCGAATGCTGAGCGGGCTCATCAAAGAGTAAAAAATTGGGGTGATTCCCACCAAGTGAAAAAGATGTGCGGTGTAAAGAGATTAGCTAAGCCCAAATCAACCTAACGAACTAGCTGCAATGTAAGGTGTTGTTGGAATTGTTTTATCTTGTTTTTTATGTATGAGGTTAGAATTTAAGAAGCTAAAATATTGTTAATCCTTTTGATATGATTTATGCAAACATTAACCCGCTTTCAGTATTAACAACTACATTTTAATGATTCTTGTCAATATAATGTCATATTTTATATGTAACCTAACCATACTACCCGAGTAGGTAGTTGCTATTTTACATTTATATCCCTAGTATTCGCAACTTTATAATTTATAAGTGCTTTATTCAGGAGCTAAGACGGGTTGCTTTTAGTTTTTATCTACATTCACTTTAACCACTAATAAAACTAAAAGGATTTAGTATGCGCACTACCTCTATTTTTTCAAAACAGTGGCAGTATTTTTTGATGTTTATTTTAATTACACTATGTGCCCATTCCTATGCATCTCCCATGATTTATATTGCCGAAGTAAAAGGCCAGACAGCAGAATTTGATAGCTATCAAAAAGCTTACAATTTTGTTTTATCACTTTATCCAACCAGCTCCCCTACGTCAAAAGCTAGCGACAAAGAAGAGGAGATAGTTTATTTCTTTTCAGATTACTGCTTTGCTAATGATAGTGGTTTTAATAGCTATGGGTATGGTTGGTTTGGGGCACAAAATCCTCAATACTGTGGTTTTAGTAGTGCTCAAGCTGTCGTTGATTGGATTGTTCCAGATAGCCAAGAAAGGTGTCCGCTTAATGTCAGAATGAATCCAGAATTCTTTGGGGCATCTTTAGCTTCTGGCTATAGAGAAACAACAAGAGATTATTCTTTGCGCCTTGAAGTTGACGCTTATGCTGGTTGTGGAACTATTCAAGGTGATTTACGTATAAGCTACGACAGAATAATTGTAAAAGGAGAGTCTGCCAAAATAACAATGAAAAAGATTTGTTACGCACCATATTTGTTTGACCAATTAGACGTTTTAGGTGAAGACCTGAAAACAGGTTGTGTAAAGCGCTGCCCAACCGACAAGCCTGATTTAGTAAATGGTGTATGTACTGGCCCTGAAGTTATTCAGCAGTGTAAAGGCAATCCTGTCATTGTTTCTAATGGCACTAAGATTCAAACTGAAGCCCCCGACATGCTAACAACAGGCGCTTATCCACTTTATTTTGCGCGTAATTACAATAGCCAACGTAGTCTAGAATCACAGGAACTTCGCCAACAATCGATTCAAATACTGCCCACAACCAATAAATCTAAGTGGATGAAACACATTCAACCAGCTGGTTATAAAGGGGAAAATATTGGTTATGTCGAAATGCTTGTTCCACCGACGGATGGCATTCGTTTAGCGGGTTACAAAAGTTGGACGCATAACTACTTTGGTTTGCTCGAAGTACTTGGCAATACAGTTCGCTTAAATAGCAGTCAGTTTGCTGACCGCCGATTTACTCAGCAAGAAGATGGCAGTTATAAACCAACCAATATCACTTCAGACTCTCTTACTCGTATTGAAGATGAAGTGGGTACCTTACTACATTGGGTTTACCGCTCTGCAAGCAACCAAACTGAGCAGTACAATACACAAGGGCAGTTAATTCGCCGAACTAACTCCGCAGGGTTATCGCATCACCTAACCTATGATGCAAACGGCAATATTGAAGTGGTTAAAGACGATGCCAATAACCAACTGCTATTTGCCTACGATGATAAAAACAAGTTAACTACCCTCACTTCCTCTAATGGTGAAGTGGTAACTTATGGTTACGACCAATTTGCTAACCTTGAAACGGTCACTAAAAAGTTAGCATCGGGCAAAGAAACCGTGCGCCGTTACCATTATGAAGACAGCCGTCATCCATATGCGTTGACGGGCATCACCGATGAAAACGGTGCCCGTTATGCCTCATGGGAATATGACGCATTCGGTCGTGCGGTTGTCTCCAAGCATGCCAATGACACGGATAAAACCACTTTTGAGTTTGACGTTAATAAAACCATTGTTACTAACCCGTTGGGTAAACAAACCATCTATAACTACAACACCATTGCTGGCGCTAAACGGTTAGAGACCGTTGAAGGTGTGGCAACAACATCCTGCCTCGCCGCCAACCAAAACTACGAATACTACCCAGATGGTCAGCTTAAATCTAAAACTGATCATAAAGGCAATATTACCGAGTTTGTCTATAACGAACGTGGTTTAGAAGTTCAACGAACAGAAGCGGTTGGTACAGCGCAGCAGCGCATTATTAGCACTACCTGGCATCCGCAGTTTAACCTGCCGATCAGTGTCACCGTAGGGAATCAGGTAACGACGTATGACTATGATAGTAATGGGTTATTGACCTCTCAAAGCAAAAGTCACTTATAAATTTAAAACAGGGAAGTTGGATTGAAAATGATAAATAAAGAGTTTAAAAAACACCGAAAAGGAAAGTATGGAGATGCTTGCATAAGGTATCAAGGTTTTAGTTTTGACATCAAGATTAAAGACGTGACCCAATTTCCCTTCAGAAAGGGGCCATTGCTTTGAATAATAAAAGGAAATATATGATTCCATTGGTTTTGTTTGTACTTTCAATTGTACTTATGAGCGCAAGCTCACTTGCATCAGAAACTTTCCATCTAGGGTTTTCATGCTATCGAGGAGGGCCAATATCTCAAGATATTTTAGAGTGTGGTGATTGTGAAAAATATGAGCTGCATAAACAGCAAGGGCTTATACGTCAAGAAGTTTTACAAGGCTGGGCTTATACTTATGAAGGGTATGAATATCGATTTGCCTACTATATTAGTGGTGGGGCCTTTGGTGCTCCAATTTGGTTTTATTTTATAGGGTATGATGTATGCATTCCTCCCTATTCTTGGGATAGCGAAGCCCAAGACTGCCTCAAATCCTGCCCCCCCGAAACCCCTTTTCTTGATCTGACTAAAAACAGCAGCGGCAGCTATTCCGGCAGTGGTGCTTGTCTTGCGCCTGAAAATAAAAAAGAGCCCATTCAGCAATGTGCAGGTAACCCTGTACTGATCTCCAACGGCACTAAAGTGCAATATGAAACACCTGAAATTAAGGGAACTGGTGCATTTCCTTTGAATTTTTCACGAAACTACAGCAGCCAACGCAGTTTGGAAGCGCAGGAACTGCACCAAATAACAATACAAACGCTACCGCCAGAGCAGAAATTGACATGGACGAAATATGTACAGCCTAATGATTACACTGGATTAGAATCGCAGTTAGTCATGCAATTAGAGCCTCAGTTAATTAACAATACACGGGTTGCAGGCTTTAAAAACTGGTCACATAACTACAGTGGTCAATTAGAATCATTCAACAGCGGCGCTAGCGTACGCTTAACCAGCAGTGCGTTTGCTAATCGTGCTTTCAACAAACAAGCCGATGGCAGTTATAAACCTGTCAATATCACTTCTGATAGTTTAACGCGTATTGAAGATGCAACGGGGGAGTTATTACATTGGATTTACCGCTCGGCTGATAACCAGCTGGAATATTACAATGCCCTAGGCTTATTAACCCGCCGCGTTAATCGTGCCGGGTTATCCCACCACCTTACTTATGATGAAAACAACCAGTTAGACCTAGTGAAAGATGATGCTGGTAATCAGCTGGACTTTAACTTTGATGGGCAGGGTAAGTTATTAACCCTAGGAACTTCCAAAGGCGAGTTAATCACCTACGGTTATGACCAGTACGCCAACCTGGAAACCATGACTAAGAAGTTAGTTTCGGGTAAAGAAACAGTACGTACTTATCATTATGAAGATACCCGCCACCCTTATGCATTAACGGGTATTACCGATGAAAATGGTGCTCGCTATGCAACATGGGAATACGATGAATTTGGCCGCGCGGTTGTCTCAAAGCATGCCAATGAAACTAACAAAACCAGTTTTGAGTTTGCCACTAATAAAACTACGGTGACTAACCCACTGGGCAAGCAAACCATTTACAACTACAACATGATTGCAGGTGCTAAACGCTTAGAAACTGTTGAAGGTGTTGCTACTGCATCCTGTTTAGGTGCCAATCAGAACTACGCGTATTACCCGGATGGACAGCTTAAATCTAAAACTGATTGGAAGGGCATTAAAACCGAGTTTGTTTATAACGACCGAGGTTTAGAAACTCAGCGCATTGAAGCAGTTGGCACACCTGAACAGCGTGTGGTAACCACCACTTGGCATGTGACCTTCAACCTACCAAAAACAGTGACTATTGGTGATCAAAAAACAACTTACAGCTATGATGGCAATGGGTTATTAACAGGTAAAAACGTTTCAAAAAATTAATTTTATATCTATTACACATACTTTAATAAGGATAAACAAAGACAATGAAAGCGAACTTACGAACAAGCATTCAATTTTTTGTTTGGATTGCTTTAATGATGACATCATCTATCGTTATTTCTGAAACACAATGGAATCGGGGATACTTTCAAAATGATGTAGAAGCAAAAAAAGCCTGTATGTCAATATATGCTTCTATACCTAAAAGCCAGTATGCAGGTGGTAGTTGTAATGAATGGACAACAGGGCTTTTCTATGTTTGGCAAAATATTGGCAGCATTAATTGGCATCATGATATGTTTGGAAAATGTCGAGGGAACCAAGTACCTAGAAATGGTCAATGCGTTAAAGAATGTGAGTCACCGTTTACGTGGGATGAGAAGGCTGGAGATTGCACCAAATACTGCCCCCCCGACAAACCTGATTTAGAAAGTGGTGTTTGCACTGGCCCTGAAGTTGTTCAACAGTGTGCAGGCAATCCTGTCATTGTTTCTAATGGCACAAAAGTACAAGCTGAAACACCTGACATACTTGTAACTGGCTCTTACCCGCTTTACTTTGCGCGTAGTTATAACAGTCAACGTAGCTTGGAGGCGCAGGAGCTTCGTCAACATGCAATTCAAACTCAAACCAATACAGCTGAGTGGGCAACACACTTTCAACCAGTTGGCTATAAAAGTACAGACGCTGGTTATGTGAGGTTGCTTGTGAACGAAATTCATGGAGAAACCCGCTTAGCAGGTTATAAAAACTGGACCCATAACTACTTTGGTTTACTTGAAGAGCTTGGCAATACGGTTCGTTTAAACAGCAGCCAGTTTGCTGACCGTCGATTTGCGTTGCAAGAAGATGGTAGTTATAAACCAACTAACATCACTTCCGACAGTTTAATACGTGTCGAAGATGAAGCGGGTGAGTTATTACACTGGATTTACCGCTCTGCAAGCAACCAAACTGAGCATTACAATGCACAGGGGCAGTTAATTCGCCGAACTAACTCCGCAGGGCTATCACATCATCTCACATATGATGCAAGCGGAAACCTTGAAGTCGTTAAAGACGATGCCAATAACCAGCTGCTGTTTGCCTACGATGACAAAAACAAGTTAACTACCCTCACTTCCTCTAATGGTGAAGTGGTAACTTATGGTTACGACCAATACGCGAACCTTGAAACAGTCACTAAGAAGCTAGTTTCGGGTAAAGAAACTGTGCGCCGTTACCATTATGAAGACAGTCGTCATCCATATGCGTTGACGGGCATCACCGATGAAAACGGTGCCCGTTATGCCACATGGGAATATGATGCGCTCGGTCGTGCGGTGGTCTCCAAGCATGCCAATGACACTGATAAAACCACCTTTGAGTTTGACGTTAATAAAACTACGGTTACTAACCCGCTGGGCAAACAAACCATTTATAACTACAACACCATCGCCGGGGCAAAACGCCTGGAAACCGTTGAAGGTGTCAGCACGGCAAGCTGCTTAGGTGCCAACCAAAATTACGAATACTATCCGGACGGTCAGCTTAAATCAAAAACCGATTGGAAAGGGGTTACTACCGAGTTTATCTATAACGCACGCGGATTAGAAATTCAACGTACAGAAGCCGCAGGCACGCCAGAGCAGCGTATTATCACTACCACTTGGCATCCCATTTTTAACCTGCCGACCAGTGTCACGATAGGTAATCAGATAACAATTTATGACTACGATGCGAATGGCTTATTAACGGCTAAAAGCATTGCAAAAATTTAACCAATAAAAACAGAGAAACAGTTTACGCCTTATTAGGCAGTCAGGATTTAACCTGTTTTATTTAATAAAACAGAAAACAAGGATTATGAAATGAACAACACAGCTAAAAACATCATCACTCTGGTCTCTTTGATGGGATGTTTAACGTACGCGGGAGGCGTTGCAGCCGATACCCCGTCAGCATATTTATTAAACGAATCACGGTTAACGGTCGCTTCGTTTAATATTGATTTTAATCAGTTAGCACCGAAAAGTTTTACATCTCAAGATGTAGCTGCATCTGGCGCGGTGAACGTGAGTGTTGATGGTAAAACACTCAATATTTCAGGCAATCGCTGGCAATATCTGCTTGCTGATTATGATGTGACCGTAAATACGGTGATGGAGTTTGATGTCAATATTGCATCTATGGCTGAAATTCAGGGAATTGGATTTGATAATGACACTTACGCCTCTAGCGAAACGAGCTTTAAACTCACAGGAACTCAAAACTGGGGGCTTAATACCTATAGTTACAGTGCTTTTGGCAGCTCACAACATCTGAAAATTAATGTTGGCGACCATTTTACAGGTTATTTTAAGAATCTAGTTTTTATCGGTGACAACGATGCTGGATTAGAAACAGAGATTGAATTTAGCAATATTGTTTTGTATGAAAAAGGTAACTTAGAAGGGGCTTTTTATGAGGTGCCAGCGGGGGCAACTTGGGAAAGTGTTGCGCTTGATTTATACGGCGATGCACAAGCAGCACTGTCATTAAAAGCGCTGTTAATAAATGATCACAGCTTAATCAGCGGTGAAAAAATTGCTATCACCGCGCTCCCTTCTGAGCTGACAGCACTAAATATTGTCGACATAGATAATGACGGATTAGCAGATAGTTGGGAAATAACTTATTTTGGTGGCCCGCTGCAAACAGCTGATGGCGATTTTGATAATGATGGCAAATCCAATTTTCAGGAATGGGTTAATGGTAGTGACCCGACATTAAAAAATTATTCATTAAATCAAAATTCATTAACGCTAGACTCACCGGCCTTAATAAATTTCAATCAGGCTCCACTGCAAGCCTTCCCCGGGCAAGATGATGCAACAACAGGGGCTGTCACTGTCTCAGCTGATGGCACCAGCGTACAGTTGCTTGGCAATCGCTGGCAAGCATTACCCTTTAATTATGCAATAACAGCGCAAACAATGATTGAGTTTGACCTTACCATTAATAAACAAGCAGAGATTCAAGGAATAGGCTTTGATAATGATACTTCACCGAGTCTCGAAACAACGTTTCAGTTAGCAGGCACTCAAAATTGGGGCGTTAGTGACTACCGCTATAATGGTACAGGCCAGTCACAGCACTTCAAAATTAACGTGGGAAGTTATTACTCTGGCGATTATCAATATTTGGTATTGGTCGGTGATGATGATGCGAATGTTGGTGGTGATCTGATCATCAGTAACCTATCTGTTTATGAAAAAGAGTCGCTTGCTGAAAGTTATTATCAAGTAACAGAAAGTGATACGTGGGAAACCATAGCCTTAAAAATATATGGTGATGCTTCAGTTGCAAGTGCATTAGAGCAAGCGCTCAGCAGCCAATATGAGCTTGCAGATATGCCGCAGATAGTTGCAAGTAGCATACCTTTGCAGTTAACCGAGGTAGATGCCACTCCAACAGACCCAGTAGATCCAACAGACCCTGTAGATCCAGTAGTACCAATTGATCCACCTGT
Source organism: Psychromonas sp. MME2 (assembly GCF_040566515.1). Taxonomy (NCBI): domain Bacteria; kingdom Pseudomonadati; phylum Pseudomonadota; class Gammaproteobacteria; order Alteromonadales; family Psychromonadaceae; genus Psychromonas; species Psychromonas sp. MME2. The sequence continues at coordinate 55,917 of NZ_JBEWXI010000001.1, forward strand.
TTTAGGTACAGGCGGTATAGGCGTTAGCTATAAATACGACAATCCATTTGGTTTGATTTCTGAAATCGATGGCCCGCGCACAGATGTGCAGGATATTACCTCGTTTTTTTACCAGGATGTGACCGGGTATTTAACCTCAGTGAACAACGCGTTAGGGCAAACTACTTATTACGAAAACTACAATCTTCATGGAAAACCTGAAACCATTATTGATATAAATGGTCATAGCACACAGCTAACCTATAGCGATGAAGGTTGGCTAGCATCAAGCAGTAAAGGCGGATTAACCACCTCTTATCAATACGATAACTTAGGACAGGTACGTTTTGTTACCTCGCCGGGCAATAATACTACTGAATTTATTTATGATGATGCGCGTCGTTTACAGTCTATTCGCTACCCGAACGGTGATTACAAAGATTTAGAATATGATGCCATGGGTAATATCACCTCGGCTATTTTGAGTCGTTCCGGCACACCTGCACTGGTGCAAAATTATAACTACGATGAGTTAGGCCGTTTAATTGAGGTGTTACATGCAGGTAGCAGCACATCGCAGCAATATGATTTAAACGATAATCTGGAAACAGAAGCCAATGGTTATAACGCCACATCAAGCAAGCAATACGACAGCTTAAATCGTTTAACGCAATATATGGACGAGTTAGGTAAGGTCATTAACTACAGCTACAATGCGCAAAACCAACTGACCACAGTAAGCGATGATAATGGCGCTACAACCGTTTATGATTATGATGGTTTAGGACGTTTACAAACATTAATCAGTCCTGATACAGGTCGCACTAGCTATCAATATGATGATGCAGGTAATCCAACCGAGATAATTGATGCACGCGGTCAACGTGTTGGGCAACGTTATGATCCATTAAATCGCCTCACTGAAAAGCAATATGACGCTGCGCGTGATGAAGATGTCCGCTTTGGCTATGACTCAGGTAGTAACGCTATTGGTAAGCTTAGTTCAGTTAACAATGACAATAGCAGCATTGACTTTGCCTATGATTCACTTGGCCGTTTAATCGAGCAAACTAATACATTATTAACCAGCACAAGTGGTGATATTGTTGCCAGCACTCGCTATGGTTACGATGGGGTGACGGGGGTATTAAACAGTATTACTTATCCTTCTAATATGCTTGTTAATTATCAAACTAATGGTTTGGGTGAAATCACCGGGATTACTGTCTCGGGTGACTCGCCGACTTTCTATTCTAGCCTTGTCGACAATATCCGTTATTCAGCGGGTGGTCAGATACAAAGTTTGCATTATGACAATGGCTTAACATTAACACAGTCATATGATTTAAATGGTCAGCTAAGCAATCAAAACGTAACCGGGCAGTGGAATTTGAGCTATGGCTATGATCTCAATCTTAATCTGGGCAGTATCAGTAATGCAAACTTAAGCGCTGAAAATAAAAACTTTGGCTACCACGTTAATAACCGTTTACAAAATGCAGCGTACGATAGCACAAGCAGCAGTTATGAGTATGATGGCGTGGGTAACCGTATTTCACAAAATACGATGGATATAAACGGCAGTACGGATGACAGTTACCAATACGTTTGGCAGTCCAATCTATTAGCGAGTGTTAACGCTAATTCGGCAACCTATGATGAAGTGGGAAATACACTGACCTCAGCGGTGCGTGATCAAACTTACAGCTATAACGCAGAAGGGCGTTTAAACGTAGTTAATAGCGCAGTGGCACAAGCAGAATATTTTTATAACGGTTTGGGTGAACGTGTCATTAAACAAGTCGGTAGCGATACCTTCCTCTATTTTTACAACACCGCAGGGCAGTTATTAGAAACGCAGCATTATCAAGGTGTGAGTAAACTCAGCACAAGCAGCGTTATCTGGTTAGGCGCGACGCCGATTGCACAGCTAACTGTTACAGAGGGTGTAACGCCACAACTGGTTTACCTGCATGCAGATCACCTCAATACGCCGCGTAAAGCAACCAATGAGCTGGGACAGCTGGTGTGGCAATGGCAGTCAGATGCCTTTGGTAATGGTTTACCGAATGAAGATGTCGATTCAGATGGTGAGTTAACCACCATTGACCTGCGTTTCCCGGGGCAGATTTATGATGCGGAATCAGGGTTATATTACAACTACTACCGTTATTACGACCCACGTTTAGGGCGCTACATTACCTCTGATCCGATTGGGTTGAATGGGGGGATTAATACCTTTGCGTATGTTGGGGGGAATCCTGTAAATTATATCGACCCTACTGGTGAGCTTGCATTTTTATTAGTAAACCCAATAACAATTGCAGCCGCGGGGCAATTAGCTGTAGACATAACAGCTGTCGGTATTGGCCTTTGGGCAATTTATAATAGTGATGTTCCCCAGTATTATAATGAAGAAACAACTGGAGAATTAGCCGCTGACGCTCCTGGGTGTCCAACAGAAGATGATGGTTATAAAGAACCTAAAAAGGGTAAAGGGATCAAAGTTAGAAACCCTAATGGAGAAGGAAAAGGCTACCCAGATAAGGGTGGAAAGGTATGGGTGCCGACTGGCCCTGCCGGAGCTTTGCCAGGTACAACAGGCCCTGCCCATGGAGGCCCACACTGGGATGTACAAGATCCTAAAACAGGGAAACATATTAATGTGTACCCGGGTGGGAAAAAAAGATAAATATTAATAAACACAAAAGAGAAAAATCATGGAATTAGAATGCTATTCGTTAGAATTTTTATCCGAAAAAGATGAAAATAATTTTTTTAACTGGTTAAACAGTTTAGATTGTGTAAATGATATATACGGTAAGGGGTTATCTGTTTTTATTGATATCAAAGAAGATATTAATGACGAATCATTAAAAGAGATAATCGCTGCTTTTTATCGTTATGAAATAGATATGACTCAGCTAGCTGTATTCAAGAATGCTAATAATCAAGATTGGTTTTTTGGTAATCGTTCAGCCTATTGGAATAAAAAGTATTTCCAGCTAATACGGCAGAATAAAACTAATAGGGGACACTTATTGTTTTTCGTTCCAAAGGTAAAAGGTAGGACAGCCATACATTTTTCTTGATTTTAAAGTTTTTTTGATGGCAAAGAGAACTGGTAACCGGTTTTAATTTTGAATGTTAGCTAACTATTCAAAGCCCTGCTTAGGTAACTAAGCAGGGCTTTTTTCTAACCTTCACTTTATGATAATTTCCCGCTTTCCTGCTGGTTGTTGGCTGCAAGTTGTAACCAAAAATATCAACGGAACGAATAAATTTACGAATTGAACGAGTGTCAATAAGGCTTGTGGAGTTAGATTTTTAATATTGATTAAAAATAATAAAAAGGTAGGACAGCCATATCTTTTTTAAACAGTATTACTTATCCTTCTAATATGCTTGTTAATTATCAAACTAATGGTTTGGGTGAAATCACCGGGATTACTGTCTCGGGTGACTCGCCGACTTTCTATTCTAGCCTTGTCGACAATATCCGTTATTCAGCGGGTGGTCAGATACAAAGTTTGCATTATTAAAAGGTAGGACAGCCATACATTTTTCTTGATTTTAAAGTTTTTTTGATGGCAAAGAGAACTGGTACCAGTTTTAATTTTGAATGTTAGCTAACTATTCAAAGCCCTGCTTAGGTAACTAAGCAGGGCTTTTTTCTAACCGTTACTTTATGATGATTCTCCCATTCTCCTGCTGGTTGTTGGCTGCAAGTTGTAACCAAATTTACCTACTACACGCTTAAATATGAGGAGTCAGCCGTTAAGCCCCCCCTTCTTTTATAGCAAGATTACTTCATCATCAATAAACCACTTTGATGCAATTGCATGTTTCTTAACTGCTTGAGGGTCTTGAGAATACGCAACAATTGCTAAGCTCTTTTCTGCCCTGCTACAGGTTACGTAAAACAACCTCCGAGTTCTAGAAATAACCGAGTCTATACCTTGTTTTTCATTATCAATATCTCTTTGCGACAACTCAATAGCCCCAAATAGCTTTTCATACTTAAAGAGAAAACCTTTAGAGCTTTCATCATCCAGAACGACCATAACCCGTTGAATCCGTGTCCTTTTACGCCTTGGTGGGTACTAAAACCAAGTTCTCCTGATATATACTTTGAATAGTTATTCACATGGTTTAATGATGAATCTAGTGCTTTATCCCATGCTAAAAGTTTAGGGTCTAACTCTTCCTCATCTATATTTTCTTCATCATCCGCATCAGTAGATAATAATATTTGGAAATTTTCAGGTAATAACAAAAGTTCTTTTTCTCCAACTAATTTCACTACCTGTCGTAAAGAAACAGTATCAACTTGTAATAGCGCTTTTAACTCATTCACTGAATTATTAACTTCTTTTAAAACACCTATAGGATCTTGGATAAATGCTGAATTATTAGAGAGAATGACACTTGAATACTTTTTAATAATCCTCGCCACATCAAAATCATTATCAGCTAATACAGCTTCGATTAAAGGAAGGAGTTGCTCAGTTATAAACTTAATAGTACTGCTTGTACCATTAAGAGCTGAATCTCGTAAGCTATTTTCAGAAGCAAGTGGCATAAAGAAGTCTGAAAATTTCCCCTCTATCAGCAGCCATTGCATGTTCAAGAGTTAATGTTTTAATATCATTGACTTGAATCCACTTTTTATCAGAAGAAATCGCAGACATTTGGGAACGAATATCTGACTCTACTCCAGATTTATTGTTAGCCTTAGAATTAATAACAAACAGTCTAACGACTCCTTTTTCAGCATTCTCTGTGTGTGTGGAAAAAAGCTGGAGAGAAAATCACTGACTTGTTTGTAACCTCCAGCCTAAACTCGTGTCGGTGAATTAAAATATTCGGTTCCCAAATGTCTGCCGATTTCTTCTGATAAAAGTGGATTCAAGTCAAATGATATTAAAACATAACTCTTGAACATGCAATAACATAATGCCAGGGGAATTTTCAGACTTCTTTATGCCACTTGTCTGAAATAGCTTACGAGATTCAGCTCTTAATGGTACAAGCAGTACTCTAAGTTTATAACTCAAGGCAACTCCTTCCTTTAATGGAAACTGTATTATTGATAATCATTTTGATGTGGCAAGGATTATTAAAAAGTATTCAAGTGTCATTCTCTCTAATAATTGAGCATTTATCCAAAATGTATAGGTGTTTTAAAAGAAAGTTAATAAGATTAGATGAATGAGTTAAAACAGCTGTACAAGTTGATACTGTTTCTTTACGACAGGTAGTGAAATTAGTTGGAGAAAAAGAACACTTTGTTATTACCTGAAAATTTCCAAATATTATTATCTACTGATGCGGGATGATGAAGAAAATATAGATGAGGAAAAGTAAGCCCTAAACTTTTGGTGAATATAAGCACTAATTCATGATTAAACCATGTGAATAACTATTCAAAGTATATATCAGAAGAAACTTGGTTTTAGTCTACCCACCAAGCATAAAGGACGCGAGTTCGAACGGGTTATGGTCGTTCTGGATGATGAAAGCTCTAAAGGCTTTCTCTTTAAGTATGAAAAGCTATTTGGGGCTATTGAGTTGTCGCAAAGAGATATTGATAATGAAAAACAAGGTATAGACTCGGTTATTTCTGTTACAACAGGAGGTTGTTTACGTAACCTGTAGCAGGGCAGAAAAGAGCTTAGCAATTGTTGCGTATTCTGAGACCCTCGACAGATTAAGAAACATGCGATTGCATGGAGTGACATATGATAATGAGAATGATGCTATAAAAGAAGGGGGGGGCTTGACGGTTAGACTGTAGTATTTAAGCGTGTAGTAGGTAAATTTGGTTACAAGTTGCAGCCAACAACCAGCAGGAGAAATGGGAGAATCATCATAAAGTAACGGTTAGAAAAAGCCCTGCTTAGTTACCTAAGCAGGGCTTTGAATAGTTAGCTAACATTCAAAATTAAAACTCAATTTCATCAGTTCTCTTTGCCATCAAAAAAACTTTAAAATCAAGAAAAATGTATGGCTGTCCTACCTTTTAATAATGCGAACTTTTGTATCTGACCACCGCTAACAGAATATGTCGAGCAAGGCTAGAATAGAAAGTCGGCAATTTGAGAGCGCTAATCCCGGTGATTTCACCCAAACCATTAGTTTGATAAATTAACAAGCATATTAGAAGGATAAGTAATCTATTTTAAAAAAGATATGGGGCTCTCCTACCTTTTTATTATTTTTAATCAATATTAAAAATCTAACTCCACGACTATTGACACTCGTTCAATTCGTAAATTTATTCGTTCGTTGATATTTTCGTTACAACAACCAGCAGGAAAGCGGGAAATTATGCCGTATAAAGTGAAGGTTAAAAAAGCCCTGCTTAGTTACCTAAGCAGGGCTTTGAATAGTTAGCTAACATTCAAAATTAAAGACCAGTTCCGCCTCTACTTTGCCATCAAAAAAACTTTAAAATCAAGAAAAATGTATGGCTGTCCTACCTTTGTCCCTTTTGGAAACAAAACGATGCAGGTCTCCCCGATTAGTTTTATTCTGCATATACTGGAAATACTTTTTTATTCCAATAGGCTGAACGATTTTTCCAAAAAACCAATCTTGATTATTAGCATTCTTGAATACAGCTAGCTGCGTCATATCTATTTCATAACGATAAAAGCAGCGATTTATCTCTTTTTAATGATTCGTCATTAATATCTTCTTTTAATATCAATAAAAACAGATAACCCCTTACCGTATATATCATTTTACACAATCTAAACTGTTTAACCAGTTAAAAAAATTATTTTCATTTCGGATAAAAATTCTAAGCAAATAGTAATTTAATGATTTTTCTCTTTTGTGTTTATTAATATTTATCTTTTTCCACCCGGGTACACATTAATATGTTTCCCTGTTTTAGGAATCTTGTACATCCCATGGTGACCTCCATAGGCAGGGCCTGTGTACCTGGCAAAGCTCCGGCAGGGCCAGTCGCACCCCATACCTTTCCACCCTTATCTGGGTAGCCTTTTCCTTCTCCATTAGGGTTTCTAACTTAAATGCTTTTACCCTTTTTAGGTTCTTTATAGCCCATTACAGTATTTGGACGCCCAGGAGCGTCAGGGCTAATTCTGGGTTGCATCTTCATTATAATACTGGGAACATCACTATTATAAATTGCCCAAAGGCCAAATACCCGACAGCTGTTATGTCTCCAGCTAATTGCCCCGCGGCTCAATTGTTATTGGGTTTACTAATAAAAATGCAAGCTCACCAGTAGGTCGATATAATTTACAGATTCCCAACATACGCAAAGGTATTAATCCCCCGTCAACCAAATCGAATCAGAGGTAATGTAGCGCCCTGATGGTCGTGAAATAACGGTAGTGTGTCATGTAACCTCATTCCGCATCGCTCCCGGGAAACGCAGGTCAATGGTGGTTAACTCACCATCTGAATCGACATCTTCATTCGGTAAACCATTACCAAAGGCATCCTGACTGCCATTGCCACCGCGCTGTCCAGCTGATTGGTTGCTTTACGCGGCGTATTGGTGATCTAGTGCAGATTAAACCAGTTTTGTGGCGTTACACCTATGTAACAGTTAGCTGTGCAATCGGCGTCGCGCCTAACCAAATAACGCTGCTTGTGCTGAGTTTACTCACACCTTGATAATGCTGCGTTTTCTAATAACTGCCCTGCGGTGTTGTAAAAATAGAGGAAGGTATCGCTACCGACTTGTTTAATGACACGTTCACCCAAACCGTTATAAAAATATTCTGTTGTGCCACTGCGCTATTCACTACATTTTTAAACGCCTATACCGTTATAGCTGTAAGTTTAATAGCGCACCGCAGGTCATGTATTTTCCACTTCATCATAGGTTGCCGAATTAGCGTTTAACACTCACTAATGGGGGGAAACTGGAACTAAACGTATTCGTGGCTTTGCTCATGAGTACTGCCGTTTATATCCATGCCGTTGTTTGTGAAATACGGTTACCCACGCCATCATACTGGTGACCCCTGCTTGTGCTATCGTTACGCATTTTGCCTAAACGGTCTTAACGTGGTAGCCAAAGTTTTTATTTTCAGCACTTTTAAGTTTGCATTACTGATACTGCCCAGATTAAGATTAGATGATAGCCATAGCTCAAATTCCACTGCCCATTTCTTTGTTTCATTGCTTAGCTGACCATTTAAATCATATAGCTGTGTTTAATGTTAAGCCATTGTCATAATGCAAACTTTGTATCTGACCACCCGCTGAATAACGGATATTGTCAACAAGGCTCATAGGAAATGCGGCAAGTAGCCGGAGCAGCCCAGTAGTTCACCCAAACCATTAGTTTGATAATTAACAACATATTAGAAGGATAAGTAATACTGTTTAATCCCCCGTCACCCCGTCGTAACCATAGCGAGTGTGCAACAATATCACCACTTGTGCTGGTTAATAATGTATTAGTTTGCTCGATTAAACAGCAAGTGAATCATAGGCAAAGTAGATGCTGCTATTGTCATTGTTAACTTGATAGCATTACTACTAAGTCATAGCCAAAGCGGACACCTTCATCGCGCCCAGCATCATATTGCTTTTCAGTGAGGCGATTTAATGGATCATAACGTTCCCGAACACGTTGACCGCGTGCATCAATTATTGTCGGTTAAATCGATACCCTAGGTAGTAGTATTGATAGCTAGTGCGACCTGTATCAGGACTGATTAATGTTTGTAAACGTCCTAAACCATCATAATCATAAACGGTATAGCGCCATTATAATCACTTACTGTGGTCAGTTGGTTTTGCGCATTGTAGCTGTAGTTAATGACCTTACCTAACTCGTCCATATATTGCGTTAAACGATTTAAGCTGTCAGTTGCTTGCTTGATGTGGCGTTATAACCATTGGCTTCTGTTTCCAGATTATCGTTTAAATCATATTGCTGCGATGTGCTGCTACCTGCGGTGTTTAACACCTGTTCAATTAAACGGCCTAACTAGTCGTAGTTATAATTTTGCACCATAATATCGGAACGACTCAAAATAGCCGAGGTGATATTACCATAGCAGTAACGTCTAAATCTTTGTAATCACCGTTCAGGTAAGAAAATAGACTGTCAACGACACGCATGGTGATTGCAGAATGAATTTCATAGTATACCCCGGCGAGGTAACAAAACGTACCTGTCCTGAACATCAGTTTATTGATAAGAGGTGGTTAATCCGCCTTTTACTGCTTGATGCTAGCCAACCTTCATCGCTATAGGTTAGCTGTGTGCTATGACCATTTATATCGATGATGACTAGGTTTTCCATGAAGTATAGTTTTCGTAATCGTGATTTCCCCTAACGCATTATCTAGCTGAGGTTAAATACCCAGTAGCATCCTGGTAAAAAAACGAGGTAATCTACACATACTGTGCGCGGGCCATCGATTTCAGAATGAACCAAATGGATTGTCAGTATTTATAGCTAACGCCTATACCGCCTGTACCTAAAACAGGTGCAATAAATTGGTACTCTGGATCTACAGGTATATTGGAGATCTACTGGGTCCTGTTGGAGTGGCATCTACTCAGTTAACTGCAAAGGTATGCTACTTGCAACTATCTGCGGGCATATCTGCAAGCTCATATTCGGCTGCTCACGCTTGCTCTAATGCACTTGCAACTGAAGCATCACCATATATTTTTAAGGCTATGGTTTCCACGTATAGCTTCTGTACTTGATAATAACTTTCAGCAACAACTCTTTTTTCATAAACAGAATAATTTATGATAAGAAATCAGATCACCACCAACCGCTGCGCATCATCATCACCGACCAATACCAAATATTGATAATCGCCAGAGTAATAACTTCCCACGTTAATTTTGAAGTGCTGTGACTGGCCTGTACCGGTATCACGGTCACCACTAACGCCCCAATTTTGAGTGCCTGTTAACTGAAACATTATTTCGAGACTCAGTGAATTGTCATTATCAAAGCCTATTCCTTGAATCTCTGCTTGTTTATTAATGGTAAGGTCAAACTCAATCATTGTTTGCGCGCTGTTATTGAGTAATTAAAGGGTAATGCTTGCCAGCGATTCGACAACTGTACGTGGTGCCATCGGCTGACAGTGACAGCCCCCTGTTGTTGCGTCGTACCCGGGGAAGGCTTGCAGTGGAGCCTGATTGAAATTTGTGAGGAGTCACTGTAAGCATTAATGAATTTTCATTTAATAAAAATAATTTTTTAATGTCGGGTCACTTCCATTAACCCATTCCTGAAAATTGGATTTGCCATCATTATCAAAATCGCCATAGCTGTTTGCAGCGGGCCACCAAAATAACTTTATTTCCAACTATCTGTGGTGGT
>NZ_JBEWXI010000002.1:0-991489 GCF_040566515.1 Psychromonas sp. MME2
TAGCCGCGGGTACACTGCATCTTCACAGCGATTTCAACTTCACTGAGTCTCGGGTGGAGACAGCATGGCCATCATTACGCCATTCGTGCAGGTCGGAACTTACCCGACAAGGAATTTCGCTACCTTAGGACCGTTATAGTTACGGCCGCCGTTTACCGGGGCTTCGATCAAGAGCTTCGACCTAAGTCTAACCCCATCATTTAACCTTCCGTACCGGGCAGGCGTCACACCGTATACGTCATCTTGCGATTTAGCACAGTGCTACGTTTTAATAAACAGTTGCAGCCATCTGGTATCTTCGGCCGCCAATAGCTCCATCCGCAAGGGACTTCACCGTCAGCCAGGTAACCTTCTCCCGAGTTACGGTACCATTTTGCCTAGTTCCTTCACCCGAAGTTCTCTCAAGCGCCTTGGTATTCTCTACCTGACCACCTGTGTCGGTTTGGGGTACGATCCTTATATTTCTGAAGCTTAGAGACTTTTCCTGGAAGCATGGCATCAATGACTTCATCACCTTAGTGACTCGACATCGTAATCCCAGTGTTAAGAAAACCCGGATTTACCTGAAAGTCTTCCACCTACATACTTAAACCTGGACAACCATCGCCAGGCCCACCTAGTCTTTTCCGTCCTCCCATCGCAAAATATAAGGGTACGGGAATATTAACCCGTTTCCCATCGACTACGCCTTTCGGCCTCGCCTTAGGGGTCGACCGACCCGGCCCCATTAACGTTGGACAGGAACCCTTGGTCTTCCGGCGGGGAGGTTTTTCACCCCCGTTAGTTCGTTACTCATGTCAACATTCGCACTTCTGATACCTCCAAAGGACGCCTTACAGCTTTCCCTTCGACGGCTTACAGAACGCTCCTCTACCATGCCTATAAATAAGCATCCGCAGCTTCGGCGATATGTTTAGCCCCGTTAAAATCTTCCTGGCGCAGGCCGACTCGACTAGTGAGCTATTACGCTTTCTTTAAAATATGGTCCTGCTTCTAAGCCAACTTCCTAGCTGTTCAAGCCTTCCCACATCGTTTCCCACTTAACATATACTTTGGGACCTTAGCTGGCGGTCTGGGTTGTTTCCCTTTCCACTTGAGTTGCGTTAGCACCCGCCGTGTGTCTCCCGTGATTGCACTTGTTGGTATTCGGAGTTTGCATGGGGTTGGTAAGTCGGGATGACCCCCTAGCCCAAACAGTGCCCCCACCCCAACAGTGATACACTAGGCGCTACCTAAATAGCTTTCGAGGAGAACCAGCTATCTCTTGGTTTGATTGGCCTTTCACCCCCAGCCACAAGTCATCCCCTAATTTTTCAACATTAGTGGGTTCGGTCCTCCAGTTGATGTTACTCAACCTTCAACCTGCTCATGGCTAGATTACCAAGTTTCGGGTCTAATCCCAGCAACTATTCGCCCAGTTACAAATACTCGGTTTCCCTACGGCTCCCCTATACGGTTAACCTTGCGATCTAATGTTAAGTCGTTGACCCATTATACAAAAGGTACGCAGTCACCGAACTAAGTCGGCTCCTACTGCTTGTACGTACACGGTTTCAGGTTCATTTCACTCCCCTCACAGGGGTTCTTTTCGCCTTTCCCTCACGGTACTGGTTCACTATCGGTCAATTAGGAGTATTTAGCCTTGGAGGATGGGCCCCCCATATTCAAACAGGATTTCTCGTGTCCCGTCTTACTCGTTTTCACTGTAAAAGAGTTGTCATATACGGGACTATCACCCTGTATCGTCGGACTTTCCAGACCATTCTACTAACTTCTAAACAGCTTAAGGGCTGTTCCAATTTCGCTCGCCGCTACTTCTGGAATCTCGGTCCATTGGCTTTTTCCTAAGGGTACTTAGATGTTTCAGTTCCCCTCGTTCGCTTCGTTAAGCGTACGCATTCACCTAACGATGACACTAAGTGCCGGGTTGCCCCATTCGGAAATTCCAGGATATAACGCTTGTTATCAACTCCCCTGGACTTATCGCAGATTACCACGTCCTTCATCGCCTCTAATTGCCTAGGCATCCACCGTGCACGCTTATTCACTTAACCATACAACACCGTAAAAGTGTCAAACGCAGTGATGCGTTTTAGGTGTTGTTCCCAACAAGAGATTGACGTCTTTTTGTCAATGTCTGAGTGGGCAACACCATTTGGCATCACTACTTAATACTGATTTTTGTTTTGTATGTCGTTTCCAAGACGCTTGCGATTTCTCATATTTTACAATACAAAAAACAACATTCGTTTTTCGTGCACCTATCAATGATAAGATTGAATAGATACGTACTGTTCACATTTCACTACGTGAAAAATGAACTTTTTATTTTTGCTTGATTACAATGATTAATAAATTAATCATTGAGAACAATTTCGTTTCGTTTGAACATATTGATATCTATATCGATACGTTCAAACAGAACTTTATCAGCTTTCCTAATTGTTAAAGAGCAGTGTTAAAAAACACTTTATAAGCATTAAAACTTAATGTTTATAAAGTGACTTTCACTTAAAGCGTAAACTCAGTTCCTACCAATGGATGGTTAAAAAGATTGAATATCTTTTTTATCGTAGTGGTATCCCCAAGGGGATTGAACCCCTGTTACCGCCGTGAAAGGGCGGTGTCCTAGGCCTCTAGACGATGGGGACATAGAACTTCTGCACTTCTTCAGTCTAATCAAACAATCTGTGTGAGCACTCATTATTGTGAATTTCTTTACGTAAGGAGGTGATCCAGCCCCAGGTTCCCCTAGGGCTACCTTGTTACGACTTCACCCCAGTCATGAACCACACCGTGGTCATCGCCATCCCGAAGGTTAAGCTAATGACTTCTGGTGCAGCCCACTCCCATGGTGTGACGGGCGGTGTGTACAAGGCCCGGGAACGTATTCACCGTGGCATTCTGATCCACGATTACTAGCGATTCCAACTTCACGGAGTCGAGTTGCAGACTCCGATCCGGACTACGACAAACTTTATGAGATTCGCATACCCTCGCAGGTTAGCAACCCTTTGTATTTGCCATTGTAGCACGTGTGTAGCCCATCCCGTAAGGGCCATGATGACTTGACGTCGTCCCCACCTTCCTCCGGTTTATCACCGGCAGTCTCCCTGAGTTCCCGGCTTGACCCGCTGGCAAATAAGGATAGGGGTGCGCTCGTTGCGGGACTTAACCAACATTTCACAACACGAGCTGACGACAGCCATGCAGCACCTGTCTCAGAGCTCCCGAAGGCACTCATCAATCTCTTGGTGATTCTCTGGATGTCAAGGGATGGTAAGGTTCTTCGCGTTCGCATCGAATTAAACCACATGCTCCACCGCTTGTGCGGGCCCCCCGTCAATTCATTTGAGTTTTAACCTTGCGGCCGTACTCCCCAGGCGGTCTATTTAATGCGTTAGCTTTGAAACCCACGGCATATAGCCACAAACTTCTAATAGACATCGTTTACTGCGTGGACTACCGGGGTATCTAATCCCGTTTGCTCCCCACGCCTTCGCGCCTCAGTGTCAGTCTCTGTCCAGGTGGCCGCCTTCGCCACTGGTATTCCTTCAGATCTCTACGCATTTCACCGCTACACCTGAAATTCTACCACCCTCTACAAAACTCTAGTTAACCAGTTTCAAATGCAGTTCCAAGGTTGAGCCCTGGGCTTTCACATCTGACTTAATTAACCACCTACGCGCGCTTTACGCCCAGTAATTCCGATTAACGCTCGCACCCTCCGTATTACCGCGGCTGCTGGCACGGAGTTACGGTGCTTCTTCTGCGAGTAACGTCACAGATACAGGGTATTAACCTGCACCCTTTCCTCCTCGCTGAAAGTGCTTTACAACCCGAAAGCCTTCTTCACACACGCGGCATGGCTGCATCAGGGTTTCCCCCATTGTGCAATATTCCCCACTGCTGCCTCCCGTAGGAGTCTGGACCGTGTCTCAGTTCCAGTGTGGCTGGTCATCCTCTAAGACCAGCTAGGGATCGTCGCCTTGGTAGGCCTTTACCCTACCAACTAGCTAATCCCACTTGGGCTCATCTTGTCGCGATAGCTTATAAATAGAGGCCACCTTTGATCAAAAGACATTATGCGGTATTAGCAGTCGTTTCCAACTGTTGTCCCCCACAACAAGGTAAATTCCCAAGCATTACTCACCCGTCCGCCACTCGTCAGCAAAATAGCAAGCTATTCTCTGTTACCGTTCGACTTGCATGTGTTAAGCCTGCCGCCAGCGTTCAATCTGAGCCATGATCAAACTCTTCAATTTAAAGTTTAATTTGTATCTTTCGATACGACTCAATATTACTGACTAAAACTAAAGAACTTACGTTCTTTTTGTTATTCTGAATTAATGAATTAATTCGTGTGTCACTTCTATTGATGTTACCTAAACAAGTTAGGTGTAACTTTCTGCAAGCAGAAACGTTACTTTTTGATTATTTGAAATCACATCAACAATAAGTGCCCACACAGATTGTTTGATTAAATTGTTAAAGAGCGCGCCTTGCGGCGAGGTGCGTATATTACGCCCCTTTCGAACAATGTCAACGTCTTATTTTACGTTTCTTACGAAGCGATAAATGCGTTTGTTTTATTCTCAAACTGGTTGCTAACTTGCGTTACGCCCCGTGTCTGTGGATGCGCATTATAGGGATTCAGATCACATTGGCAAGGTTTTTTTTGCTATATTTCAGTTATTTTTAAAATAAATTTTTATACCTTAATTACAAACACGTTATCCACAACTTAGCTTTTGTTATCCACACAAAGTTATCGTATAGTTTCTTTTTCTATCCTATTTGAAGAGGTTTTTATGCTTCCTGTTTTACGCCCTTATAGGGGCATTTTTCCAAAAGTTGCCGATTCTGTATATATTGATCCCTTTTCTTCTATTATTGGCGATGTTGTATTAGATGAGGACGTCAGTGTTTGGCCTATGTCAGTATTACGTGGCGATGTGAATAGCATTAAAGTAGGAAAACGCACAAATATTCAAGATGGTTCCGTTTTACATGTTGCACGTAAAGGTGAAGCGAATATAGATGGTTACTCTTTACACATTGGTGAAGATGTTACCGTAGGCCATAAAGCAATGCTTCATGCTTGTAAAATCGGTGATCGCGTTTTAATTGGAATGGGGGCCATCGTTTTAGATAATGCCCATATTGATGACGATGTTATCCTCGGCGCTGGAGCATTAGTTCCACCAAATAAACATCTTGCAACGGGTTATCTATATGTTGGTTCGCCAGCAAAAGCGGTAAGGAAACTTAGCGAAGATGAACGAGCATTTTTGAAGCGCTCTGCTGCTCATTACGTTAAGCTAAAAAATGAGTACCAACAAGAAAGTTGTAATTAAATCGCTCAGCCAAAACAAGGCCACAGGGCTGTGGCCTTGTTTTTAAAAATTACAGTATTTCTTTATGAATTAAAGTACTGCTATTAATATGAAATTCTAACGCAACTTCATCGCAGGCATGCTGACGAATACACATTGCGCAATCTTTCATCACTTTTTCAGGCATTAATGATTTGCTTGTAGGGCTAAAACCTAGTTTCATAAAAAACTCAGGCATACGTGTTAAGACAAATACACGTTTAATAGCTAGTTTTTCAGCGCGTTTGATAATCCGTTCAACAAGAATTCGTCCCTGCCCTTTACGTTCATAACCAGGTTCAACACCTAACGAACGGATCTCAGCAAGTCCTGTGTCATAGACATATAATGAACCACAGCCAGTTACTTTCCCTTCATATTCAGTTACCGAAAATTCACCAACCGATTTTACCAAATCAGACTTATCTCGAGGTAAATTTTCCCCCTTTTCAGCCCAGTGATTGACCATCGATTCAATACGCTCTAAATCAGTTAAGCGAGCTGTACGAATCACTAACCCACTCGTATCACGATCTGTTAAACGTTGTTCCGCTTCGGTTAGTGCATATTCTATTTGTTCTGGAGCCACGCCACCTTGAGCTTTACGTGCAGATAATGTCGCTTCTAATGTTAATACAGGGTAAACATCTTCTTCTATAACTTGTGAAAACGCTTTGAATTCAGGCACGGTTAACCCTTCAAGCGGCACTCCTTTTTCAATAGCAGCGACCACGGCAACGCCAACAATATGATGCGCTTCTCGGAAGGGGATCCCTTTTGCCACAAGGTAATCAGCCAATTCAGTGGCATTTGAGTAACCGCCTTGTGCGGCTTCCTTCGTACGCGCTTCATTTACTTTAAGGTCAGTCAATGCCATCGCGGCCATTTCTAGACAATCCCCCCATGTATCTAACGCATCAAATAGTCCTTCTTTATCTTCTTGCATATCTTTATTATAGGCAAGAGGCAACGCTTTTAAGGTCATTAACATTCCAGCCAAAGAGCCAAATACACGACCAGATTTCCCGCGTATCAATTCCATCGCATCTGGATTTTTTTTCTGTGGCATCAGAGATGAACCTGACGTAACTAAGTCAGACATTTCTATAAACGCAGACTCGCCACTGTTGTAAAAAATTAAATCTTCAGCCATTCGTGATAAATGTACCATTGATAGTGTTGCACAACTCATCAATTCCACGACATGGTCTCTGTCTGAAACAGAATCTAAACTATTTCGTGTGGCTCTAGCAAAACCTAATGAATGTGCCAATGCAGTCCTGTCTATAGCATAAGCAGTACCTGCTAATGCCCCACTTCCTAGCGGACAGGTATTTAGCCTATCAATACAGCCTTTTAAACGGCTATAATCACGTTCGAGCATTTCTAAATAAGCAAGGCACCAATGTGAAAATGTCACTGGTTGTGCTCGCTGCAAGTGCGTATACCCTGGTAATACAACATCTTGATGAATACGCGCCAATTCGATCAATTTTTTTTGTAACGTATCGAGATGCAATACTAATTCTTGTGCTGTTTTTTTACACCAAAGCTTTAAATCAGTTGCAACTTGATCATTACGACTCCGCCCAGTGTGTAATTTTTTACCTAAATCACCAACACGATGAATCAGCTGAGTTTCAACCCAAGAATGTATATCTTCTGCATCGGATTGCAATACTTGACTTGGGTTTAGTTGAACTGAAATTAATAATTCATTTAATGCTGATTCTAACTGTTTTTGCTCTTCTTCAGTCAAAACATTCACTGATTGCAATGATTTAGACCAAGCTATTGAACCAATTATATCCTGCTCTGCAAGACGATAATCGAATTTTAATGAATCATTAAATAGTTTAAATTTAACGTCTGCCGCTTGGCTAAAACGCCCACCCCATAATGCCATGTTAATGCTCCATCACTTAGTTTGTTTTTTTATTTATATAGAATCTTGATTAAATCAGGTTTTAGAACCTATATAAATAGAAATTCCTGTTTGCCTATACAACAAGGTAAACAGGAATAGAATAGAAATCTAGTTGCTTAAATTATTTACTATTTAACTTACGAATACGACTAGATAGTGAATATAAACGGATAAAACCTTCGGCATGTTTTTTGATCATACACGTTGTCATCACCAAATGTAGCAAACTCCTCTGAATAAAGGCTATTTGGCGAACGTTTCTGTACTGCCGTCACTTGCCCCTTATACATTTTAACAACAACTTCACCATTAACATCTTTTGCTAATGCTTCAGAAGCAGCTAGTAAAGAGCCGCATAAAGGTGTAAACCAACGACCATCATAAACTAAATGCGCAAATTCTTGCCCAACTTGATCTCGCCATTTACGTGATGGCTTGTCATGAACTAATTCATCAATGCCACGCAGTGCTGTTACCATTACGGTGCCTCCTGGTGTTTCATAACAACCTCGAGACTTCATACCAACAGTACGGTTTTCTGTAATATCAATACGACCAACACCATGAGCAGCTGCTTTTTTGTTTAATAGCATCAATGCATCGTATGGTGATAACTCAACACCATCAACAGCAGTAACACGCCCACATTCAACTTTAATGGTTAAATATTCGGGTTCATTAGGGGCATCAATCGGATCAACCGTTAACGTCCACACACCTTTACTTGGCTCATTCCACGGGTCCTCTAATTCACCGCCCTCATGAGAAATATGCCATGCGTTTGCATCTCGGCTATATATCTTAGCTGCACTCGCCGTTGTTTTAATATTACGTTCAGCAAGGTAATCAAGCAGATCTTCACGCGAAACCATATCCCATTCACGCCATGGCGCAATGACTTTTAATTCTGGCGCTAATGCTGCGAAACAACTCTCAAAACGAATTTGGTCATTACCTTTACCAGTACAACCATGGCAAACCGCATCCGCCCCAACTTTAAGTGCAACTTCCACTTGTGCTTTGGCAATAATTGGACGCGCCATCGATGTACCTAATAAATAAGTACCTTCGTATACGGCACCAGTTGCCATCGTTGGATAAATGTAGTCTTTAACAAACTCTTCTTTAAGATCTACAATATGACATTCAGAAGCACCTGATGCTATCGCTTTCTCATGTAAACCAACTAATTCTTCTGCACCTTGACCAACATCAGCACAAAAAGCAACAATTTCACAATCATCATAAGTTTCTTTTAACCATGGAATGATTGCTGAAGTATCTAGACCACCCGAATAAGCGAGTACCACTTTTTTAACTTTACTCATTTGATTATTTTCCTTTGATCAGTGTCAGCATGATAGCATTTTGAATATGCATTCTATTTTCTGCTTGGTCAAAAATCAACGAAGCAGGACCATCCATTACCTCTGATGTGATATCTAAACCA
Source organism: Psychromonas sp. MME2 (assembly GCF_040566515.1). Lineage (NCBI taxonomy): Bacteria > Pseudomonadati > Pseudomonadota > Gammaproteobacteria > Alteromonadales > Psychromonadaceae > Psychromonas > Psychromonas sp. MME2. Next base: position 8,753 of record NZ_JBEWXI010000002.1, read on the forward strand.
CGATGGGCTGGTTGGCAATGTAATACGTGTTTAATTCCCGTTAAATTCAGTAATTCTCGGTTAATTTGGTAAGGCATAAATTTACTTTTTATTTCTGCAAGAGGAGTCGCGTCCCCCATAGATATCCAAGTGTCGCCGTATACCACATCATAACCTTTAATATCATTAATATCGTTAGTAACTCTGATACTACCGCCATTTTTGGCAGCTATCTCTTCGGCCATTTTCATTACTTGTGCATCAGGGCTATGACCGATCGGACAAACAGCTGTGACCTCTGCTCCCAATATGGCACCAGCAATAAAAAGGGAATGAGTGACATTATTGCCATCACCAATATAAGCTAATTTGACCTTAGAAACATCATCATATTGCTCAGAAATAGTTAAAAAATCTGCCATCGCCTGACACGGATGGTAAAGGTCACATAGCGAGTTAATGACCGGCACGCTCGAGTATTGTTGCATTTCAAGTAATGTATTATGATCAAAAACACGTGCAACAATACAATCAGCCCAGCGAGAAATATTAGCGGCAAAATCTTTAACATCTTCACGGCTACCCATGGCACCATTTGTTTGGTCTAAGTAGACAACATGCCCCCCTAATTTATTGACACCAATATCAAAGGTAACACGCGTTCGCAATGATTGTTTTTCAAATAACGTCACCACACTTTTGCCAGCTAATGCTTGATGATATTTAGCAGGATTTGCTTTTAACTCTTTGCCTAATGCAATCAGATCCAATGCCTGTTGCTGCGTCATTTCCATACCTGTTAATAAATCTTTCATCGCTTTACTCTCTACTTAACTACTTTTGTTCCACGGCTTGCCCTGCAAGCAATGACACTAAATTTTCAGGATTCTTCCAACTAGCCAACATAACATAACCTAGTTTATCTGCTGCCTGTAGCGCAGCTTGCACTTTCACAACCATACCGTCTTTGATTACTTCATCGGCGATAAGTGTATCAGCTAATTGTGTATTTAGCTCAGCTATGACCTGTTTATTCTCATCCCATACGCCATCGACATCGGACAAGAATACTAATTCGGCACCAATCAATTCACATATAGCAATGGCAGCTTGATCTGCATTAACATTATATAAGCGGCCATCATCACCAATTCCAATAGATGATATAACTGGTAAATGTCCTGCAGCTAATAAGCCATTTATTAAGGTTGGGTTGTTAGCACTGCAGACACCAACGGCTCCTAGTTCAGGATCGAGCTGCGTCACTTTGCAACTAAAACCATCGGCAAGCGAAAGCCCAACCGCCGAAAGCCCAGACTGTAGCGCCTGCGCCATTAGCAATTTATTAGATGTTCCAGCTAATGCTCCGGCAACATAAGGTATTTGCTCGAAGGGCGTTATGCGTAAACCATTTTTTTTTTCACTAACGATGTTCATTTTGCGCAATACATCTTCAACAATAACGCCGCCTCCGTGCACTAATAACAAAGGACGCTGTTGATCTTGTAAATAGACGGTTAAAGCTGAAAATAAATTAGCTAAGGCCTGTTGGTTTTCAAGCACAGCACCACCCAATTTTATCAGTAATGGCTGTGTAGACAAAGGTTGAGTCATTTTTATTATTCCACTTAAATAAGAGACGTTGTCATGGCAAATCCAAAACGTATATTAATACATTGTATCGCCTGCGACGAAGCACCTTTCAATAAATTGTCAATTGCGCTAAACACGACCAGATCGTTACCATCTACAGCCCATCCCAAGTCACAAAAAGGAGTATTAACAACATTTTTTAATGCAGGATATTTACCATGAGGCATCAAACGAACAATTTCTTTATCTGCATAAGCGTCGTGATATGCTTGATCAACCTGAGCGTTGCTCACCCCTTCTTTGAGCTGCACATTGATACTTGCTAAAATACCACGCTTGAAACTACCTAAATGCGGAGTAAATACAACAGGAGTTCCTAGATGTTGATCTATTTCGGGTTTATGGCGGTGATTGAATACACCATATGGCTGTAAACTTACTTCACAAAAACTACTCGCTATACTCGCTTTTCTACCTGCGCCACTTACCCCACTGGTTGCATTAATGGTTGGTTTGCAACCTTCTTTAATTAACCCAGCTTCAAATAATGGCTTAAGTGCCGTTAACGATGCAGTGGTATAACAACCAGGTACGGCAATTAAATCTGTTTTTTTAATTGCGGCGACATTCCATTCAGCTAGACCATAAACAGCTTTATCTAACAAATCTGGGTATTGATGAGTAAATCCGTAATACTTATCATAAAAACCAGAGCTTTGGACTCGGAATGCACCGGAAAGATCGAAAACCACGGTATTTTGTTCAAGAAAAAGAGCTGCCAAATCATGACTTACTTCATGTGCAGTCGCTAAAATGACAATATCAATACCCGCACAAATAGTGGCAACATTATCACTTGCAAGCGGCTGTAATGGTAAATCAACAACACCTAGTAAGTTTCCATAAAGGTCTGATATTTTTTTTCCTTTATCGAGACTATTCTCTGAAACATATAAGCCACTTAATTCAATATATTTATGACGAGTTAAAAAAAGAGCCAATTCAGCGCCAGTATAACCACTTGCACCAACTACAATTGCTTTTAACATAGGGAGTCCCTGTTTCATCTGCTCAATAAAAATAGAGAGCCCCATTTTGGCACTCTCCGTAGTATGAAGGGCATTCTAATAAGTTCTGAGTATTTATTCAATATTTATGAATAATTATATAAATGAATTTAACCAGCACAGAGCGAAAACAGAATATTTACAAATTACCTCTATCAGGTGCAAAGTATGTGTTATTAAAAATAAAAATAAGCAAACATGTATAAATTTATTACTTTTGTTAAGTTAGCTCACAAAAAGCTATTTATTAATATAAATTGTACGCCATAACCTGCCAGTTCTTAGTAAGATGTGCAAAAAATTATTGGCAGCAACAAAAACAATAATTATATTTAGTTACATTCATTTTCATTCAAAGGGAATTCAACACAAATGTTAATCAAACAAAAATTAAGAGCCTCTACTCTTGTAACAGCAGTCAGTATGCTAGCTATGCTATTGCTAATGACCTTCGCTGCCACATCCTTTAAACAGGATATTGTCCTAACAGAAAATATCGGCAAAATTGAAACCAGCATTTGGAAATTAAGAACACACGAAAAGGACTTTTTAGTCAGTAAAAAAAATGAATATTATGAAACCTTCAACAACGAAATATTGGCATTACAAACACAAATCAACAAATTGGATTATGACCTGAGAAACATTAACCGCTCAAGTGAAGAACCGTTGCGATTAGGTAAATTACTCAATGAATACCAAAATATCTTCATTGAAGTATTTAATACACAAAAACGTATAGGATTTGATTCACAAAGTGGTTTCTATGGTCAACTTAGAGAGACAGCACATACGGCAGAGGTCGAGATTGGTGACTCAGTGATGTTTCATAAAATGATGCTGAATGTTCGCAACAGTGAAAAAAATTACATGCTACTGCTTGACGATAAATATATCGATATCTTTACTGAAGACTTTGATAACTTTTATGCTGACGTGAAAAAAAGTTACTTAGTAACACCGCAAAAAAATGCGATTTTAAGTGCCCTTGATGCATATAAAAATGCGTTTATGTCATTAATAGCAGCACAACAACAATTAGGTTATAACGACAACGATGGTTTACGAAAAAAATTAAATGAAACAGTATCAAAAATTAGCATAGTGCAAGCAAGTCTAGTAACAACAATTAATGATGTGATCACTGATTATATAGATTCCATGAAACAGATGACCTATATCTTGTTCGCCGTTGCTTTATTTATTTCAATGATTGTTACTTGGTTTATTTCTCATAGTATTATGGGTGCAATTTTGCACATTAAAAACTCAATTATAAAAATATCAGAGACCAATGATTTAACGATATCCGTTTCAACAAAGAGTAATGATGAACTTGCTGATATGGCAAAGGCATTTAACTATATGGTTTCTAATTTCCAGCGTTTATTAGCATCAGTAAAAAAATCAGAGGCAACCTCTGCCGATAGCAAAAAAATATTAGAAGAAAATCCTCTTTGGGCAGATTTTATCTATGATGAATTACTTGAAGGCTCTAAAGATAAAAAATAAATAGCACCTTTTACTCTATTATTCACTACGCCTGTGAATAATAGAGTCCTCAACCATATTAAACTTATTCCTCTTAATAATTTACTCTACCACTACGCTTATCTATTTTTTATATTGAGAATAAAGGTGTATATTTACTATAAAATAATACGTGAAGATCTCATACCAATCCGCATAACATTGAAGTCATCGCTTGTTGAAGTAAAAATTTATTTTTTTAACCAACAAGATAGACCTGATAATGATACAGATTGATATAATCAAGCATTGCTTGAAAATTGATTATTTACCCTCTCTTTCTCATACCCTACTGAAGGTGTTATATGTCATTACCATCATTTATTAATCTCTACCAAGATCTTATCGCAATCCCATCAATTAGCTCGACAGACTCTGCTTGGGATCAAAGCAATTTACCCGTTATTAACCAACTTGCGACTTGGTTAGCTGAACTTGGTTTTAAAAATGAGATACGTGAAGTAGAGGCAGCCCCTGGAAAATATAATTTAATTGCGACGTTTGGTGAAGGTAAAGGAGGGTTATTACTAGCTGGACATACCGATACAGTACCATATGACGCGGGTCAATGGTCTACAGATCCCTTCAAGGTTGTTGAAAAAGATAATCGCTTATACGGTTTAGGGACTATCGATATGAAAGGATTCTTTGCCTTTGTTATTGAAGTACTTAAAGGCATTGACCTACATAAATTAGATAAACCATTATACATATTAGCGACAGCCGATGAAGAAACAACCATGTCTGGGGCACAAGCTATCGCTGAGCAAAAAGCAATCAAACCCGATTACGCTATCATTGGTGAACCAACAGGATTAACTCCAGTTGTTATGCATAAAGGCCATATGTCTGAAGGAATTCGCATAACCGGACGTAGCGGCCACAGCTCAGATCCAGACAAAGGATTAAATGCAATTGAAATTATGTATCTAGTGATTGGTGAATTAAAAAAACTACAGCAAAAATTTAAAGAAAAATATAACAATGAACACTTTGCGGTTCCTTATCCAACGCTTAATTTTGGCGCAATACACGGAGGCGATAGCCCCAACCGTATTTGTGGCTGCTGTGATTTGCATATTGATATGCGACCAATTCCCGGCGTTAGCACCAATGAACTTTTTATTAGTGTAAAACAAGCACTATCGGAAGTTGAAAAGCGTTATCCGAACTGTGTTGATATTTATCATATGCACGAACCAATCCCTTCATACCAATGCCCAATGCATTCAGATTTAATTGATCAGGCTCAGATCTACACGGGAAAGCAAGCTCAAAGTGTCAATTACTGCACTGAAGCACCCTTTATAGAACAACTTGGCTGCGACACCATTGTTTTAGGCCCTGGACATATCGCACAAGCACATCAACCCAATGAATACTTAGACTTAGCTTTTGTTAAACCAACCCAAGAGGTTATTGAAAAATTAATTCATCGCTATTGCCGTAATTGAGTTTCAGAATCATTATTTATTATCAAAGAACAGTAAACTTTTATGGACAAATATTGACTGTGTAGCACGTTGTGTTAATTTATCCCACTATTGAGGATGAAATAATGTAATTTTATTACAGGGCATAAAGGGGTTGTATGACAGAGCAATACGCAAATTTACGCAGTAATGTTGGTTTATTAGGACAATTACTCGGCAAAAGTATCAGTGACCATTTAGGTGATGAGTTTCTTGAAAAAATAGAATATATTCGTCAGCTATCTAAGTCTTCTCGCGCAGGCAATCAGGAAGATGGTAAGGAATTAGTCACAGTACTGGCAAATCTTTCCGATGAAGAGTTAGTGCCCGTTGCACGTGCTTTTACTCATTTTTTAAATCTAGCGAATATCGCCGAACAGTTCCATGGCATTTCTCGCCAGTGTGACAGTGGTGTCTGTGCGCCAGATCCTATGCAAACTCTTATTGCTAAATTAAAAAATGCTAATGTTTCTCAAGAAACAATGCAACAGGCAGTCTCCGATTTACAAATGAATATGGTGCTAACTGCTCACCCGACAGAAATAACACGTCGTACTTTAATTAGTAAACATATTGCCATTAACGAATGTTTAAGTTTATTAGAAATAACTGAAATATCAGATAAAGAACGAGAGCAATTACTAAATCGCCTAGAACAATTAATTACCCAAGCTTGGCATACCAACGATATTCGTAAGAATCGTCCGACCCCCGTTGATGAAGCAAAATGGGGTTTCGCTGTGATAGAGAACAGCTTATGGGATGCGGTTCCTCAATATGTTCGAGAGCTAGAAAGTAAACTCCAAAATGAGCTAGGTTTATCTCTACCAATAGATTCCTCTCCAATTCAGTTTACTTCTTGGATGGGGGGAGACAGAGATGGGAACCCATTTGTTACAGCAAAGGTAACACAGGAAGTGCTATTAACTAGCCGTTGGGTGGCAGTCAGCCTATACCTCCAAGATATAAAACAACTTACCACAGAACTATCTATGGATAAGTGCGATGAAAATTTACGCACAACCGTTGGCGATGATACCGATGAACCATATCGTTATATTTTACGTAAATTACGCGCAGACTTAAAAGAGACATTAACCTCTCTCAGTGCACAATTACAAGGGTTAAATACCAACGCACAAGATATCGTAACCCGAACAGAACAGATAAAAGAGCCGCTCGAGCTCTGTTATCACTCACTTAAAAATGTCGGATTGCATTCAATTGCCAATGGATTAATTTTAGATATCCTACGTCGCATAGCCTGCTTTGGTATTAATTTGGTTAAGCTCGATATACGCCAAGATGGCGAACGTCATGGTAATACATTAGCGGAATTAACTCGTTACTTAGGATTAGGTGATTATAACGCTTGGAGTGAAGCGGATAAACAAGCCTTTTTATTACAAGAGCTAAATAGTAAACGGCCATTAATACCTGCATCGTGGCAGCCATCTGCAGAGGTTCAAGAGGTCCTAGATACTTGCAAAGTTATTGCACAAACGGATCAACAAGCGCTTGGTATTTACATCATATCAATGGCACGACAAGCCTCAGACGTACTATCTGTCCAGCTATTATTAAAAGAAGTGGGCTGCCCATTCCGCATTCCCGTTGCGCCATTATTTGAAACACTTGATGATTTAAATAATGCTGCGGATGTTATTTCACGCCTTTTTGCCGTAGATTGGTACCGTGGTTATATCAATGGCGAGCAACACGTTATGATTGGCTACTCAGATTCAGCAAAAGATGCAGGAGTGATGGCGGCGAACTGGGCTCAATACACCGCACAGGAAGCATTAGTAAAAATCAGTGCAGAAAATGATATTAAGCTGGTTCTATTCCATGGTCGTGGCGGTACAATTGGACGCGGTGGAGCTCCAGCACACCAAGCGCTGTTATCACAACCACCAGGCTCCTTAAAGGGTGGGTTACGGGTAACCGAACAAGGAGAAATGATCCGCTTTAAATTCGGCTTACCAAAAGTAGCAATACAGAGCTTAAACCTTTATACATCCGCTATTTTAGAAGCTAATTTATTGCCACCACCGGCACCAAAACAAGAGTGGCGCGATATAATGGAGCGATTTTCTGAGGAATCATGTCAAGAGTATCGTCACTTTATTCAAGATGAGCCTCAATTTGTTCCCTATTTCCGTAGCGTCACCCCAGAACAAGAATTGGGTAAACTTGCGCTTGGCAGTCGTCCTGCAAAGCGTAAACCAAATGGTGGCATTGAAAGTTTACGTGCTATTCCTTGGATTTTTGCTTGGAGTCAAAACCGATTAATGTTGCCAGCATGGTTAGGCGCAGGCACGCCACTTAAGAAGTTTCTTGATGAAGGTAAAAAAGAACTGATCCGAGATATGTATCAACACTGGCCTTTCTTCCATACCCGTTTAGAGATGCTTGAAATGGTCTTTATGAAGGCAGATGAAGAGTTAACACAATTCTATGAAGAGCGCCTGGTACCAGAAGATCTATGGCCGTTAGGTCAACGCCTACGCGAAAACTTGGTATTAACACGTAACACTGTGTTAGAGGCTATTCCTGACCACATGTTAATGCAGGAACAACCTTGGATTAAAGAGTCAATATCACTCCGCAATCCTTATGTTGACCCACTCAATATGTTACAGGCCGAGTTACTTTCCCGTTTCCGCAGTCACAACGAACAAAATGAAGTATGTCCGGTTGTTGACCAAGCGTTAATGGTAACTATTGCAGGTATTGCGGCAGGTTTGCGCAATACAGGCTAATTCAATCAAGTAAAATAATTATTAACCTCACGCTATTGGTGGGGTTAATATTTTTAACACAAACAATAAATGAAAACGATGAATGAAGAGCAGCCGAAAATACTAGATACGCTTGGACTACGTTGCCCAGAGCCTGTCATGTTACTTCGTAAAACGGTTCGGAAAATGCAGCAAGGCGATTTATTACTTGTCATTGCTGATGATCCAGCAACGACTAGAGATATTCCTAGTTTTTGCCGCTTTATGGATCACACATTAGTGAAAATAGAAACACAAGATATACCTTATCGATACCTCATTCGCAAGGGAGCTTGAGCACAAGACTCAAGCATTCGATCTTTATTAAAAAACGGTTAGTCTTTATATATATTTTCATATACATAATTGGTTGCCTCAATAAAACCCGGCACACTACCACAGTCAAAACGCTTTCCTTTAAATTTATATGCCAACACACAGCCTCTTTTCGCTTGCGTTAATAATGCATCGGTAATTTGAATTTCACCATTTTTCCCGGGAGGTGTATCTTCAATAATATCAAAGATGTCTGGGGTCAATATATAACGCCCAATAATAGCAAGATTACTCGGAGCAGTACCCGGTGCTGGTTTCTCAACCATATCATCAACACGATAAATATCGTCTTTGATCATTTCACCTTTAATCACACCATATTTATGAATTTCACTCTCAGGGACTTCTTCAACGGCAATAATCGTACAACGAAATTGGTTATACAGACCGACCATCTGTTTAAGTACCCCTTCTTGCTCATTCACACAAAGGTCATCGGCCAATACGACAGCAAATGGTTCATCGCCAACAAGCTCTTTACCGATCAAAATAGCATGACCAAGACCACGCATTTCTCGTTGACGAATAAAAGAGAAGCTCGCTTTATCCATAATCGCGCGAATATCTTTTAACTTCTCTTCCTTTGGCGTACCACTAATTTCGCGCTCTAATTCATAATTCAGGTCAAAATGGTCCATTAATGAGTGCTTACCACGCCCAGTAACAATGCACATTCCTGTCATACCTGCTTCTAATGCTTCATCGACACCAAATTCGATCAAAGGTTTATTGACAACCGGCATCATCTCTTTCGGCATAGATTTAGTAGCGGGCAAAAAGCGAGTTCCATACCCAGCGGCTGGAAATAAACATTTTTTTATCATATAACCTCAATTATCAATAGAATTTAAAAACGTAAAAATGGTTTTTTAATAACCATTTGGATTGTTAGATTGCCATCGCCATGTATCTTGCATCATATCACTCAAGCTGCGTTGTGCTTGCCAACTCAGCTCTGACATTGCTTTATCAGGTGCCGCATAACAAGCGGCAATATCTCCCTCGCGACGAGGTGCAATATGATAAGCGACCTGCTTTTCGCTAGCTTGCTCAAATGCATTGATCATATCGAAAACCGAATACCCCTTTACCGGTTCCTAGATTATAGATAAAGACACCCGTATCTTGATTTAATTTATCTAAAGCACGCAGATGCCCAAGAGCAAGATCCACGACATGGATATAATCACGCACCCCAGTCCCGTCCTTTGTCTCATAATCATTACCAAACACGGCAAGTGACTTTAATTTACCAACGGCAACTTGCGCAATATAGGGTAATAAATTATTTGGAATACCATTGGGATCTTCACCAATTAAGCCTGAAATATGTGCCCCCACAGGATTAAAATAGCGGAGTATAGCAAATCGCCAACGTGGATCTGATTTAGCGACATCCTGAAGTACCATTTCAACCATCAATTTCGAGCTACCATAGGGATTAGTCGTCCCCCTACCGGCGCATTTTCACTAATAGGTAAAGTAGCGGGATCACCATAGACAGTAGCAGAGGAGCTAAATACCAATTTAAAAACACAGGCTGTTGCCATCGCATCTAACAGTGTTAAGGTGCCTTGAACATTATTTTGATAATAAGAAACGGGCTTAGCAACGGATTCTCCCACGGCCTTTAAACCAGCAAAATGGATCACCGCATCAATATCGTTTTCGCTAAATATAGAGTCGAGGAATTTTTAATCTAAGATATCACCTTGATAAAAAAGCGCTTGTTTACCGGTAATTTTAGCTACTCTGTGTAACGACTCTAGTGAAGAATTACACAGATTATCAACAACAACAACCTCTTCACCTGCTTGCAATAACTCCAAAACGGTATGCGAACCAATATATCCTGCACCACCTGTAACTAAAAAAGCCATACACCCTCAACTCACGAGAAATCAATATTCAATTATCAAGTACAGAGCCTTTAATATCAAGCCATTATCATTTGCACAGTTCAAATAAGGTCGAAAATGAGGCTCAACACAAAGGAGAAATATCTTTATCACCCTTCCCTATATCAATGAAGGATGATAAAGATGAAGCTTAATTATAGTGTAAGAAAGGGTTCTATTTTGGCCAGTGTTCCCGTCCCGATGCCTTTAACATTAGTTAATTCATCAAGGCTTTTAAAATGGCCATTTAGTTCTCGATAATCAACAATTGCCTGCGCTTTTTTATTGCCCAACCCCTTTAAACTTGCCAACTGTTCATTACTCGCTGTATTGATATTAATTTTTGTTGTAGCCTGCGCTGAGCTAAGCTCCCCTTTGTTTATGCTGTTATCTGCAGCATAGACTGAAATGCCACCTGAAAAGATAAATAGCAATAAAAAAACTAATAGCCGATTAATTGGATAAGTTAACATACACACTCCTTTTCTTGATTAAATAAAGTCAAAATTTAGACTAAAAAATGATTTTATCAATAAATATAAATTTACTTTTTATCAAACTATGTAGATAACAATAAAAAATGTAGACTGATATCACTTAGTAATAGTATGGATAATGACGAACAAGAGGAAATATGATGGCCAAGAAATGGTTTGTTATCTATTGCAAAAGTCGTGAAGAGCAACGAGCAGTAGAAAATTTACAACAACAGGGCATTGACTCTTTTTTTCCAAAAATAAGCAAAGAGAAAATACTTCGTGGCAAAAAAAGCATTATTCAAGAAGCGCTCTTTCCCTCCTACTTATTCGTATTTATTGATCCCAAAGATGCCGCGTTTAGCTCTATTCAATCCACACGAGGCGTGCTCGATTTTATCCGCTTCGGTGCGAAAATAGCACAAGTCAATATCGACTTAATCGAAAAATTAAAAAACATATGCGCATCAAACAACGCATTACAGAGCTTACCAGAGCAATTTTTATCCTATGGCGATAGTGTTGAGATATTACATGGCCCTTTTCAAGGACTATCAGCCATCTTTTCACAAACGGATGGTTTAGAACGTTCAGTATTACTTCTTAATGTACTCAATCAAGAGAATAAGATATCGTTTCGTAATAGCGACATTAATAAATTGGAACATTAATCAATGCAAATATTACATGAATTTCAAAATTTACGTGCTGCACAGGCATTTTCAGACTATTTACATTCACTCGGTATTGCCAATCATATTGAGGATAATGAATTTATTTATCCTTTACTAATAGAAGAACAAACGCAATATGATGCAGCTAAAATGGAACTACAGACCTTTTTGCACAACCCCAATAAAGAGAAATATCTCGCTGCGAGTTGGCAAACAGGCTCAACCAATCAGATTTCGCCTTCGTTGTCTGCTGAAAATAGTCATTTACTGGCCAACTTTATTGCCCATGGTGGTTTACTAACGAATTTAATTATTGCCATCTGTATCGCCATTTATGCGCTAACTAGCTTAGGGCTCTTCGATCCCATTCAATCATCACTCGCTTTTTTTTACCAATAATCACTTTAATTATTGGCAAAGTTGGCGATTTGTTACCCCTGCATTCCTCCATTTTAGCGCCTTGCATATTATTTTTAATCTTTTATGGTGGTGGCAGCTAGCTGGAATTATTGAAAAAATAGAAGGTAAACAACGTTTAACCTTGATTCTTTTTGCTTACCGCTATTATTTCAAATTTTGCACAGTACCACTTAGTTGGCCCCTATTTTGGTGGTTTAAGCGGCGTAGTATATGGGTTAGTCGGCTATTGTTGGTTATTTGGAAAGCTTAATAAACAGAGTAAAATTAATTTACCCAATGCTTATTTTGGATTTTTACTTGGGTGGTTAGTATTAGGTTTCATCGACATATTACCTGTAAATGTGGCCAACTATGCACATCTTGCCGGTTTATTTACAGGTATAATATTGGCAATTATTTGCTCATTACCGATTTTTAAACGATAAAAACTAGCCACATTTACTCATATAGGTATTTAGTGAACAATAAATCTGCAAGCGGGTTATTAACAGTTGGTGTTGATAACATCGCATTAATTTCATTCAGGCAACGTAGGCGGATATTTTCTCTTTCAGCGATTGATTTGACCATATCCTCACTTTGTTCACCCAATATTGTAATGATTTTATCGCGAATTAACGGTTCATGACGCGCTAATAACGCATAATTAGTACTAGATTTAGCCATTAACTCTACAGAAACTCGAATATAGCCGATTCTTTTACCCTGTTTATCGTAATTAGTAATAATATCGGGATGATTAAGAGGTACTCATAATAATTTACCTCTTCCGTTGCAGCTTCCTCTGCAACAATATGCACGGGAAAAAACGAAAAACAGAATAGGCAAAAGAGCATTTTTTTAAACATGATTATTTCCTTACAACAAAGCTAAACGATTTCTATATTTGGGTGCTACAATAGCAAATTATTTTGCTTTTATCCTCTTTAACATATTTAATAAATAAAGGTTTTCATGCTTAATCAGTTGCTTCCTATCAGCTTCTCAAATACTTGGTATAGCGAAATAGACACTGGCGAATGCTCAGAAACGTTACGCTCATGGTTATTTGATCAGAGTTCATTGACAGAGAAACTCGAACAACAATGCAATAAATTCCACGTACGACTAAGACAACAAATAGCAATCAACCCCCAAAAAAATCCACTTTCAGGTTATTTCTTAAATGAAAAACAGCTATTAGTCCGCGAAGTATTGCTCTATTGCGATGATGTAGCAATGATTTGTGCGCAAACTGAAATACCTTTCTCAACATTAACAGCACAACAAGCGACATTAGCAAATCTCGGCGAACAATCACTAGGTCGAGTGCTATTTCAAGATGCTAGTATGCAACGAGGCACTATAGAGGTATGCCAATTTCCCGAAAAATCAGCGGTGCATCAATTTACAGCAACGATTAATCAAGCATGCGAATATGCACTATGGGCAAGACGATCATTTTTTTACCTTAATAATAAACCTCTGTTGGTCAGTGAGCTATTTTTACCTGCTTCGGGGGTATATCAAAAATGACCATTTTTACTCAGCAAAAAATTCATGCTTATGCACAATTAATGCGTATCGATAAACCAATCGGCACCCTATTATTACTTTGGCCTACCCTCTGGGCGCTATGGATAGCTGCACAGGGAATCCCTGACCTCTCGGTTTTAGCAGTTTTTGTAACGGGTGTATTCATTATGCGCAGCGCGGGTTGTGTGATCAATGATTTTGCCGATAGAAATGTAGATGGTTTTGTAGAACGCACTAAAAACAGACCTTTACCTTCAGGGAGAGCGACAGGGAAAGAAGCCATCTGGCTATTTGTTGGGCTAATAATCTGCGCATTTTTACTGGTTTTAACACAGAATAAGTTGACTATTACACTATCTCTTGCAGCCCTATTACTGGCGTTTTGCTATCCATTTATGAAACGTTTCACACATCTTCCACAGTTTGTATTAGGTCTCGCTTTTAGCTGGGCAATCCCCATGGCGTTTGCAGCACAGGCCAACCAACTTCCTTCGGTAGTATGGATTCTATTTTCCATCAATATTCTCTGGACCATTGCTTACGATACCTTATATGCCATGGTTGACCGTGATGATGATGTGAGAATAGGGATAAAATCAACGGCCATTTTATTCGCTGATTACGATAAATTAATCGTTGCCTTATTACAGCTAAGTTGCCTTATCTTATTACTCATTGTTGGTATTATTGAATCGTTAAGCAGCAGCTATTATGTGGCTTTGCTCATCGTTTTTGGCCTATTTGTGAAACAGCAAATGGATATAAAAGAGAGGGATAAAAAGGCCTGCTTTAAAGCCTTTTTAGATAACAACTATGTCGGATTAGTGATTTTTCTTGCTCTATTTATAAGCTACCTCTAACAGCCAGGCCCACACTCCATGCATTGATTTGCCATCGAGCTGCCTAATTTCAATTTGGCATTAAGGTCTCGCAAAGCTGTACGAACACCTTCTTCAATAACAGGATGGTAAAAAGGCATATCAAGCATCTGCGAAATAGTCATTCTATTTTGATGCGCCCAAGCTAAAAGATGTGCCAAATGTTCTGCCTGTGGGCCAATCATCTCAGCTCCCAGAAAACGTCCCGTACCATGTTCCCCATAAATATTTAATAACCCTTTATTTTTCAGCATGACGCGACTACGCCCCTGATCTTCAAAGGAGACACTGCCTGTCTCAAAACAATGGCAACCCGTATACTTTTCACTCACCTGCTTATACGTTAAACCAACCATTGCCAGCTGTGGGTCAGTAAATACCGCTGCTAATGGTGTACGACGCAGACCAGCACGCACATTAGGATAAACAGCTGCGTTACTACCTGCAATTTTACCTTGATCAGCCGCTTCGTGAAGTAATGGAATTTGGTTACTGGCATCTCCAGCGATAAATATAGAGGGCTGCGAAGTTTGCATGGTATAGGGATCGGCAATCGGTACGCCTCGCGAATCACTATCTATCTCTATATTTTCTAAGCCTAAATTATCAATATTTGGTCGGCGACCAGTAGCAGCAAGCACATAATCAACTCGGCTTATTTGCTCTACGCCAGTTTTATCAATGTAAGTAATTTCAACAACATCACCTATACGAACCATATTGGTGACATTCGCATCCGCATCTAAATAAAATTCATCGGAGAAAGTTTTCTGCGCATAGGCCATCACTTTAGGATCGGTAAAAGGACCAACTTGCCCACCCATGCCAAACATTAGCACCTTAACACCAAGGCGATGTAATGACTGACCTAGCTCCAAACCAATCACCCCTGGACCAAAAACAGCCACAGATTTAGGCAAATCAGTCCAATTAAAAAGGTCATCATTAATAATCAGCTTATCGCCTAATTCGTTCCAAACAGGTGGATAAGCAGGTCGAGATCCGGTCGCAATAACAATGCGATCTGCGATTAACAGCGTATGATCATCAATCTGTAACGTTTTTTCATTAATAAAGCGTGCTTTACCAATAATTTTATCTTGAGTCGGAATACCTTCTACAGCATCAACCACAAAACCGACAAAACGATCCCGTTCATCGCGCACACGCTGCATCACTTTCTGTCCATCAATGCGCACATCACCATCTACAAAGACACCAAAAGGCGCCGTATGCGCCGCACCATGCGCCGCCTCTGCCGCTGCAATTAGCAATTTGCTAGGCATGCAGCCGACACGGGCACAAGTAGTGCCAAATACGCCTCCTTCAATAAGCACAACCGAATCGTTTTTTTCTTTAGCGGCACGGTATGCTGCTAATCCAGCGGTCCCACCACCGATTACTGCTACATCTACTTTAATTTCATTCATAAATCCTCCTAACAGCTGATTTATTCCCTATTTATGCTGCACGTTACGAAATTTAGGGTCAAAAAAAGCGCATTTTCAAAATCCTGAAAATACGCTTAAATATTGGTCTTATTTAAGGAAGTATTAACCTTTAACGTAGGCGACTACTGCATCGCTATCACCAATATGTTTTCCATCAACAAATAGTTGTGGCACAGTGGTTGCCCCTGTCACAGCTTTAAGGCTAACACTCGTTGCATCTTTACCTAATACAATTTCTTCAAAAGCAATATTACTTTCAGCTAAAACGGCTTTCGCTTTCGCACAGAAAGGGCAACCAGGCTTAGTAAAGAGAGCAACTGCAGCAGGTGCTTTCGCATTAGGGTTAATATAATTAAGCATGGTATCTGCATCTGATACTTCAAATGGGTCGCCCGGCTTGTTTGGCTCAATAAACATTTTTTCAATCACGCCATCTTTAACTAACATGCTGTAACGCCAGCTGCGCTTACCAAAACCGATATCACTTTTATCAACTAACATTCCCATACCTTCAGTAAAGGTTCCGCAGCCATCTGGTACAACCGTGATATTTTCCGCTTCTTGATCGGCAAGCCATGCATTCATAACAAAAGTATCATTAACACTAATACAGACAATTTCATCAACGCCATTTTCTTTTAATACACCAGCTAATTCATTATAGCGAGGTAAATGAGTAGAAGAACAAGTGGGTGTAAATGCACCGGGCAGAGAAAACACTGCCACCGTTTTGCCAGCAAATAATTGATCCGTTGTGATCGTTGTCCACTCATCGCCTTTGCGAGCAGGGAATGAAACATTTGGTACTTTTTGTCCTTCGATATTATTTAACATTGCTATCTCCTAATTATCAGTAAAATTGAATAAATAAATTTAAAATTGATTAACTTAACGACTTACCCGTCCCTATGAAAACATTATGGTGAAAAACATGCGAAAGG
Source organism: Psychromonas sp. MME2 (assembly GCF_040566515.1). Lineage (NCBI taxonomy): Bacteria > Pseudomonadati > Pseudomonadota > Gammaproteobacteria > Alteromonadales > Psychromonadaceae > Psychromonas > Psychromonas sp. MME2. Next base: position 25,763 of record NZ_JBEWXI010000002.1, read on the forward strand.
TAAAATCGTTTATATTTAAAAAATTAATAGCTAAAACCTATTATTAGCGGTGATTGCGAATAGCTTTAATTATTTCTGTCGTTGAACAACCGTCTTTAAATTGTAAAACCCTTACTTCACCACCATTTGCGATGACTTCAGCGCCCCCTGCAATATCCTCAGGTTTATAATCCCCGCCTTTAACAAGCAAATCGGGTAATATTTGTGCAATTAAACGTTGTGGGGTCTCCTCACTAAACTCAACAACCCAATCAACTGCCCCAAGTCCGGCTAAAACAGCCATTCTTCTATCAACAGGATTAACGGGACGCCCCTCTCCCTTTAAACCACGTACAGACTGGTCACTATTAACAGCAACGATCAATCGATCTCCCTGTTCTCTAGCTGTATTTAAATAGGAAACATGCCCCGCATGTAAAATATCAAAACAGCCATTAGTCATAACCACTTTTTCACCACGATGCTGTGCCAGTTTAACAGCTAGCTGTAACTGCTCTTGACTAAGCACACCAAAACCAATCTCTTGCTGACTATAAACGGCATTGGCAAGTTCAATAGTATTCACCGTAGACGTACCTATTTTACCCACTACAACCCCTGCGCCAGCATTGGCAAGTGTGCAGGCATGTTCGAATGAACTACCCGCGGCTAATGATGCTGCTAATACTGAAATAACCGTATCCCCAGCCCCAGTAACATCATAAACCTCTTGGGCCTGAGTTGGCAGATGAAATGCCTCGTGGCCACGGCGAATTAATGTCATGCCATGCTCACTACGTGTCACCAAAAGCGCTTGTAATTCATATTGTTCGATTAATGCTAAGCCTTTATCGACTAATTCTTGATCATTTTTGCAATGACCAACAACCGCCTCAAACTCAGCCAAATTAGGAGTTAATAATGTCGCACCACGGTATTTTTCAAAATTAGTACCTTTAGGATCAACCAATACAATCGCACCAGCATTTTTAGCCAATTGAATCATTTTTTGTACATCGGTGAGAGAACCTTTGTCATAGTCTGAAAAAATAACAACACGTAAGCCATTATCAAGACTCACTTGCATTTTATCTAATATCAAAGCGCTATCAATATCATGAAATCCTTCTTCAAAATCTAAACGCAATAATTGTTGATGGCGACTAAGTACGCGTAACTTAGTGATGGTAGGAAAGTCATTTAAGGTAACTAAATCCGTCTTTACATGAACTGATTTTAAGCCACTTGTTAATGCATTAGCAGCTTCATCGTTTCCGACTAAACCAATTAAAGTCGCCTTTCCACCTAAAGCTGCAATATTAAGAGCAACATTCGCAGCACCTCCAGGACGTTCTTCAATCGATTCTACTTTAACTACAGGCACTGGCGCCTCTGGAGAAATTCTCCCAGTCGGCCCCTGCCAATACCTATCAAGCATAACATCGCCAACAACTAAAACCTGCGCACTCTCATATTCTGGTAATGTTATTTTCATAGGATCTCTCTTCTAGTTTTAAGATAATTTAGATAAACATTAAGATTACCATATTCATCGTAAAATCACATTTTCCATGAATACAGATAACGACTTTTGACTTAGATCATAGGATAAAAAAGAGCTTCTTACAGATGCCACTCAGAAACCTATACTTAAACGTTCATCTATCAGGACTATCTGCTATGTTAACTATATTATGTATCGACAATGATCAACAATGTCTCACTCAATTGCGACATGACTTACAACTATTATTTACAGAAGCATTCGCTATCAGTACAGCAACTGATTTACAACAGGCCGATCTTTTTCTGTCACAACAATATACACAGGTAGCACTAATTTTATGCTCACAAAAATTAATATCAGCTAACCCCCTCTCCATTTGGCAAAATGAAAAATATCAGGCCATCCGTAAAATCATTTATGCAAGAGAAGCAACCGCAGAACAATTAGTCGATAGCATCAATATTGCCCAATGCAACTACTTTTTAGCACTCCCTTACCACACAAAGGTACTACAAAAAATTATTAATGCGCAAATAATTGATTACAACAAAAGTATCATAAATAAATGCAGTAACAGATTACAATCAAGCGATAATAGCGGGAAAGATGAAGTTATATTAAAACAAACAGAGAGCAAATTAAGCCACCAATTCCAAGAAAAATTTCTCGATTACTCTTTATATAGTGACTCCAACTATCCCATTTAGTCATTGAATTTTTGTATAAAATTCTAGAAAAAAAGATGAGAATATAGTTTGGCGAAAATACAGTGCGAATCACATATTAACTCGCGAAGGTGAAAAAAATAACTTTCTTTGGTTTATCACAAAAGGGGAAGTCTTACTTAAAAAACGTAATGCACACGGAGAAAGTCAAGACATCACGGTAATGCAAGCAGGCATGATGGTCGGCGGTATGTCTTTTTTAACGGGTGAAGCTGCATTTAGTACAGGTATTACCCTTGTCGATAGCGAAGTAATTAAAGTTGATAAAGCGGTTTTTTCACAAATAATGCAATCGAACTCAGCATTACTTGCTCCCTTTACTAATTTATTATTGCGTAATTTCAATCGTCGTTTACAGCATAGTATTTCGACAGAATTAGCATTACAAGAGACATTAAAATCTTTAGAAGCGGCACAGAATCAACTCGTCGAAAGCGAAAAAATGGCTGTTCTTGGACAATTAGTGGCGGGAGTTGCACATGAATTAAATAATCCGGTTGCTGCTATATTACGTGGTTCAGACAGACTCACTACGCTTATATTATCCTTATTGCATTGCAATCAGGAAGGCGAATTTTCTAATTTAGCACGTCACACACTACGCCAAGGTTTAACACTCACACCACTTTCTACATCAGAAATTCGTCAACGAACAAAAATATTAATGAATAAGATGAATGACAAAAAACTGGCTAAGCAGCTTGTTAATATGAATTTAGACGAATCAAAAATTCCACTTATAGCGGGGCGTAATTTACATGAAAGTATCGCTGTGCTGGACCAATTTCACCAGGTTGGTACTATTTTACGCAATAGCAACGCTTGTGCTGTGCGTATTTCAGATTTAGTGAAAAGTTTAAAACATTATGCAGGACAAGATAACGATAAAACCGTAACGGCCGATATTCATGAGGGATTAGAAGAAACGCTTATCATCTTTGAAAACAAACTAAAACACTATGAAGTAATAAAAGAGTATCAAAATATCCCCAAAATAGATTGTCACCCGATTGAGATCGAACAAGTCTGGACTAATATTATCGCTAATGCGATTGATGCTAAACAAAGTACACCCGGCAAGGGAATATTAAAGATATCAACAAAAGACCAACCCTTTGGTGAAACACCTACCATTCAAGTAATCATTGAAGATAACGGCCCAGGAATACCAGAAAAGATACGCAGTAAAATATTTGATCTTAATTACACAACCAAGCGAGAAGGTAATTTCGGACTAGGTATTGGGTTAACCATTAGCTCAGAAATTATATACCGTCACCATGGATTTATTGACATCGAATCAAAGGAGAACCAATTCACACGTTTTATTGTCACTTTACCCGTATTTAACCCTTGTATAGAGAGTAGCCACATGCATTTTGTAAGATAAAAAGACAACGCTATTTTTCAGGAATGCGAGCAATAAAAAGCAGCAACAGGGTAAGAATCAGCAGTAGCAAAAGTTGCAATAACAGATGCCCTTTTAGGAGTAATATGGAGATTAAAAAAGTAACCAATATCGTTAAGTAAATTTTTTTCTTGCGTGATGTAGTTATTTTTTTATCGGCCTCCCAATCCTGCAGAACCTCACCAATATAAGGTGTTGTTAATAGCTTTTTATGCAGATAGGGAGAGCTACGTGAAAAACAGGCGAGAGCAAGAATAAGAAAAGGGGTCGTCGGTAACACGGGCAAAAAAACACCTAACACACCGAGAACGATGGACAAACAGGCAATAAAAATTAATAAATAACGGTAAATAATATTAGTCATCAGCGCGTCTTTTAATACCAATTCCGGTAAGTATGTGATCTAAATTTTGCGCAGGAAAAGCAGCTTAATTCAAGGCGTAATTTGACGTAAATGGTTATTCCCTTTGCGAAAATTACAACGCAGCAGTAAGTTGTTTTAACCAGTAAAATAGATCAGCTATTTATCGGAATTGGTATAATAATTATTGGAATTTAAACAAAAAAAAGCTCGCCATTGGCGAGCCTCTTTAAAGTCTGTTGAGATAAAACCAAACAGACTAAGGTAGCAATTTGAAAAATTACTTCTTACCAAGCTTCTCTTTAATACGAGCCGCTTTACCAGTAAGTTCACGTAGGTAGTATAGTTTAGCTTGACGAACCACACCGCGACGTTTAACTTCAACGCTTCCTACAATTGGGCTGTGAGTTTGGAATACACGCTCAACACCTTCACCGTTCGAAATTTTACGAACTGTGAATGCAGAGTGTAAACCACGGTTACGTTTCGCGATTACAACACCTTCAAATGCTTGAAGACGCTCTTTACCACCTTCTTTTACTCGTACACGTACAACAACAGTATCACCCTGTGAAAATTTAGGGATATCTGTACGCATTTGTTCTTTTTCAATTGCTTGTATAATATTGCTCATTTTAATACCTTTAATACCTAGTTAGCTAATAACATCGCTAGTTAGTCGGAGCTACTTTCCAGTGCAGCAAGCAATTTTGCTTGCTCGTCAGTCAGAGCTAGGTTAGTTAATAAATCAGGCCTTCTCTGTTTCGTGCGTAACAGTGACTGTTGCAATCGCCACAGGCGAATCTTCTCATGATCACCGCTTAATAAGACACTCGGAACTTGCTTTCCATCTAACACCTCTGGACGCGTATAGTGCGGGCAATCTAGCAAGCCATCCGCAAAGGAGTCTTGCTCGGCTGATTGCACATGACCTAAAACACCCGGTACAAATCGTACCACAGCATCAATTAAGATCATGGCAGGCAACTCACCACCACTTAACACATAATCACCAACAGACCACTCTTCGTCTATCAAGTTTTCGATTACACGCTCATCAATCCCTTCATAACGCCCTGCCACTAATATCAACGCATCGCTGCTCGATAAGGACTGTGCACCACAATGGTCTAAACGTTGTCCTTGAGGAGAAAGGTAGATAACCTTTGCCTCATGTCCTGCCTCTCTTGCGGCCTGCTTTGCTGCTAAAATGGCATCCTGTAAAGGCTGCACCATCATCAACATACCAGGGCCACCACCATAGGGACGATCATCGACCGTTCTATGTTTATCTAATGTAAAATCACGCGGATTCCAACACTCAATAGAGAGCAGTTTATTCTTTACCGCTCGACCTGTTACCCCATTTTCGCTGATGGCCCGAAACATTTCCGGGAAGAGGCTTACAACCCCAATCCACATCGCTTATCTCCTAGGGTAATCAGAAATCAGGTTCCCAATTAACTTCAATTAGTTTATTTTTAATATCTATATTAGAAATAACTTGCTGTTCAATAAACGGAATTAACCGTTCTTTTTGTCCAAAAGCATCGTTCGAGTTGGCTTTTACAACAAGCACATCATTCGAGCCTGTCTCCATCATATCGGTGACAACACCTAAATGATAACCTTTGTCAGTGTGAACCTGACACCCGATTAAATCGCGCCAGTAGAAATCATCTTCCAATTCAGGAAGTTCTTTTGAGTCAACAAACAGTTCCAAACCCACTAAGGCTTGGGCATCTTCTCTGACATCAAATTCTGCTACTTTTGCAACAAAACCATTATTGTGGCGTTTCCAATCCGTTATAATAACATCTTGAAATTGCCCCTTTGATTTCATTAGCAGCGGCTTATATTCAAAAATACTTTCAGCATCATCGGTGTAGGAGTGGACTTTTAACCAGCCTTTGATGCCATATACCGCACCAAATTTACCTATTACAATTGGCTCTGCTACTTTGCTCACCTAAGTCTCCTCACCAGACTGCAATTATGCAGCTACAGCGTTATCTTTTACTAATTTAGCTACACGATCACTTAGCTGTGCGCCAAGACCAACCCAATGGTTGATACGATCTGTATCTAAACGTATTTTTTCTGCTTGACCTTGTGCGGTAGGGTTAAAGAAACCTACTTTCTCAAGGAAACGACCGTCACGCGGGCTACGGCTATCAGTTACTACCACTTGGTAGAATGGGCGTTTTTTTGCGCCACCACGAGCTAAACGAATAGTTACCATATCGTCCTCTATTTTATTGTTAAACGTCATTAGTCAGAACATTCTGACCACCAGCTTTTGTAGAAAGCCGCAAAATTATACTCTTCTTAAGCAAAAGAACAATCAAAATCACACTTTGATCTGTTTTTTGATGACTTGAACAGCTCGATTTCGTTAATTAATAACGAAAAATAAAAAGCCTCTTGGTTGAATGAACAACGAAAGAGGCTTAATAAACAGATCAATAAGAGATCGCTATTTCTTTTTAAAAGCACCTAATCCGGGAGGCATTCCCATCCCCCCCATACCACCCATACCACCCATACCAGGAGGTAACATGCCTTGCATGCCACTCATCATTTTACGCATTCCGCCCTTCGCAGACATTTTCTTCATCATTTTTTGCATCTGCGTAAATTGTTTAAGCAATTTATTTACATCTTGAATTTGCGTCCCCGAGCCAGCTGCAATGCGGCGCTTACGCCCACCTTTAATTATTTCGGGTTTAGCACGCTCTTTTTTAGTCATAGAATTAATAATGACTTCCATTTGGTTGGTGCTTTTATCATTGACTTGGTTTTTAACTGCATCAGGTATTTGCCCCATACCTGGCAATTTATCCATCATGCTGGTCATACCGCCCATATTTTTCATCTGCACTAACTGTTCACGGAAATCATCAAGGTCAAAACCTTTGCCTTTTTTAATTTTATTCGCTAACTTTTCGGCTTTCTGCTTATCTACTTTCGTTTCAATTTCTTCGATTAACGAAAGCACATCACCCATTCCTAAAATACGCGATGCAATACGATCTGGGTAAAATGATTCTAAGGCATCTATTTTTTCACCCATACCGATAAATTTAATCGGTTTTCCAGTGATATGACGAATAGATAGCGCGGCACCACCTCGAGCATCACCATCGGCTTTAGTCAAAATAACGCCCGTTAATGGCAGCGCTTCATTGAACGATTTTGCCGTATTAGCCGCATCTTGGCCGGTCATAGCATCAACAACAAATAACGTTTCAATTGGATTGATGGCCTGATGAAGTGCTTTAATCTCATCCATCATCGCACTATCAACATGCAAACGACCAGCCGTATCGACGATCACCACATCAATGAATTTTTTCTTCGCATGTGCAATCGCAGCATTGGCAATATCAATTGGATCTTGCGTAATATCACTAGGGAAAAACTCAACATCAACCTCGCCAGCTAATGTTTCTAACTGCTTAATTGCCGCAGGGCGGTATATATCAGCACTAACAACCAGCACACTTTTTTTATCTCGCGTTTTTAATAAACGCGCCAATTTAGCAACAGAGGTCGTTTTACCAGCCCCCTGCAATCCTGCCATTAATAAAATTGCTGGCGGCTGTATTGCTAAATTTAATGATTCGTTAACCTCACCCATCGCCAATTCAAGTTCATTTTGGACGACTTTAATGAAAGCTTGACCGGGGCTTAAACTTTTAGCAACTTCTTGACCTACTGCCCTTTCTTTTAATGCCTTAATAAAATCACGAACAACAGGTAAAGCAACATCTGCTTCTAATAAAGCCATACGTACTTCACGTAAGGTCTCTTTAATATTATCTTCTGTTAAACGTCCTTTACCGCTGATATTCTTCAGGGTTTTCGACAGTCGATCGGTTAAATTCTCAAACATGGTCTGCTCTCGTTGCTAAAAATAAAATTAGATTATACGCAATTCTGCTTTTTCAAAATAGTATTAATAACAATTTGCTCAATAAAGCACACAAATACACTGTTTTAAGGGCAAAGCTATGCGTATAATTACTATTTATAAGTCATTATTTTAGTAGGCTGATATGGATTATATTGCATTAATTAGCATTGTTTTTTACATTGCAGCAGGCGGCATTAGCACATCAAAATTATTCTCAACACAAAGCGCCCTGCCAACATCGTTTTTTATCTCTATTGGTATCGCATTAGCTGCCCATGCAAATTGGCTATATGAACATATATTTTTATTGCACGGTCAGAATCTACCGATGCTTAATGTGCTTTCATTAATAACTTTTATCATTTCGCTACTTTCAACGTCTGCGGCGAAACGTTTAAATACAGGCATGCTATTACCTGTTGTGTATGGATTTACTGTACTTAACTTTATCGCGGTCAGCTATATACCAAGCCACTATATTACTCACCTCGAAACACATCCGCAGATTGGTGCACATATTATTTTTGCGCTACTAGCCTACTCAATGCTAACCATTGCTAGTTTATTTGCCCTACAACTCGCTTATTTAGACTGGCGTCTCAAACATCATAAGGCACCATTAACGACCACCCCAATGCCTCCATTAATGACCTTAGAAAAGAGCTTATTCCAATTTATTCTTTTTGGCTTTATTTTACTCACCTGCACATTACTCACAGGCTTTATATTTTTAGATGATATGTTCGCACAAGGGAAAGCCCATAAAGCGATATTATCAATGATTGCATGGGTAATTTATGCAACGTTACTTTGGGGACACTTTCGCAACGGATGGCGTGGTCGATTAACGGTCTATATCACCATTATTGGCTCATCGTTATTAACGCTCGCCTATTTTGGTAGCCGTTTTGTACGTGAAATTATTCTTAATTAGCAATAACCTATCACCAGAAAAGTATCTATTTATCATATTAGGGGTACCCCATGATGCCCCTATTTATCACGTCATAAAAATGTAACAATCTTGTCGTATAGTCAAAAACCTCAAAACATCACATTGAAGTAAATCACAAAAATAGAAATTAATTATCGGACATTTTTCAATTTGTTACTCTTTTTTCAACGAAAAAGATAACAAAACAATGATTTTAATTACGTTGAAAAATCGAATTCGAGGCATGATTTCTATAAAAAAATAACGCAACAACAGGCATGACCTGTGGTGTTATTGGCAATAAAAATACATAAAAAGAGTCAATAAAAGTCAACATAGTGAGCACACCCCTTTAAAATCAAGTGATTCATAGATTTTAAAAAAGTTCAAATTTTTATTGCAAAAATGTGATTGCTTAGATAATGTATGTTTAGTGATCGGGCATAGCACGATTACACAGGGACTAATGGAATGATTTACTCAACTAATTTTTTATAAGGTAATGGAAAATGAAAAAGACTATTCTAGCTGCTTCAGTAGCGGCACTATGCTCAATCTCTGCACAAGCTGCAAATGTATATAACGCTGATGGCGTTTCTGCTGACGTATACGGTCGTATGCAATTTGATATCAAAAATGATGATGGCGATACAGACGGTGTTGGTTCAGCACGTATGGGTTACAACGCTAGTTCAGTAATCACTTCTGACCTTAAAGCTGTAGCTAAAGGCGAATGGCAAATTGATGCTGAATCTGAAGGCGATTCTAATGAATCTAAATTTACAGCTCGTCACCTATACGTAGGCGTGGCATCTGCTGAATATGGCCAAGTGGTATTTGGTCAAAGTGATACAGCATTCTACCAAGCGGTAGCTGCCACTGATATCTTCAACACTTACGGTTATGAAGCATTTACTGCGATTGAAGATGGTCGTCAACCAGGCCAAATTATCTATAACGGTTCTTTTGATGGATTTTATGTAGGTGCATCTTACCAATTCCAAGATGACAACTATACCTTCCAAATTGGTAACCCAGATAATCCAGAAGATGTTAATGATGCAGGTCAATTAGACGGCTCTTATGCATTAACATTAGGTTATGAGTTTGATTTCGGTTTAGCTGTTTACGGTGGTTACCATCTTGAAGAGTTCCAAAACGATGACAAACATAACTATGCGCTATCTGCAGCATACACAATTAATGAGCTATACTTAGGTGCCGTATTTGCTATGGCTGACTACGATAGCAATAAATTGTACGGTTATGACTTCGTAGCTTCTTACGATTTAAGTGAATTAACAACTGGTCTGTCTGTATACACGGGTTATGCAACTCAAGATGCACAAGATGGATGGGAAACTTTAGCAGGAACAGATTCACCTACAGAAGCACTTAAACTAGGTCTACAATACAAATTGAACAGCAATGCTAAAACTTGGATTGAATTCAGAAATGATTCAAGCGATGTAGCTAAAGATGCAAATGAAGAGCAACAAGTTACTGCAGCTATTCAATACAACTTCTAAGATTATTTAATAATACCTTGTTATTAAATAACTGATTGAAAGCTCGCTACGGCGAGCTTTTTTGTGGCTGAACTACAATCAGTTCGATAGTAACTCTACTTTAGATATATACAAAACAAGTGGCTGCTGCAAGTGATACATATAAAAATCAACTCCAGACATCTCTGATAAATCCATCTCTCTTTCTGTTGGTGCATTTTTTATATCGTTTAACGCGATAATAAATTCACCCCACCCCGGTTTAATCATCAACCACTGTCCAAATCTATCATTATGATTAGATTTTGCTTGGTTATAAGCCCGATCCGTCATAATTAACCTCACCTGCAGAACATGATCGTTAGGGTTAAAAAATGAAAACTTAATGGATTTGTAGCCTTGCCAATCTCCAGCAAAAAATCGCAAAACGACACGGCTAGCATCTTTAGAGGAAAAAATAGCTTTCATTAAATCAACATTTTCATGCATGACAACTGGCAATTTACCACTATTAACAATAGAAAGAGGTAGATCAGACTTCCAACGGGTTAACTCGATCCCACTAGCAAACTTAGCAAGGATGGGAAAATCGACTCTTATTGCATATTCGTCTTTAGCAGCCTGTATTGCGGGAAACAAGAGGTATAAAAATGTTAACATGTAAATTACACGAAATATCAACATTCCGTGATGAGGCTTGCTAAAATCACCAAAAAAAGATAAATAGCCAATGCACCAAATAAATTATAATAAATATCCGTAAGTTGCCGACTACGAGAAAAAAGCGGCTGAATCAATTCAATAGCACAGCCAACAATAAGTGTAGCCAACAATAAAATGAGTAATTGTCGTTGACTGTTACTACTCTTTATCTTTGTATTAAATGAAATTAATAACCAAGCCAACAACGAAAAACAGACAACATGCCCAATAGGCCAAAGAGCCCAAATAAGTCGTGGTGCTATTAAATCAGGTATATGGCCAAAAAGTAAAATAATCAAAACACAGGCAAGCAATATTATTATTATTTTTTTAAACATATCTGAACTCATTACTGATGTGTCTTGTAAAAAGATAAACTATCTATCTCTAATACCTTATATTTAAGCTTGGCACAGAAAATAAAAAGCACCGAATTCATTGACCTTAATCGTATAACATCACTAATAAAGGCTTTAATTGTTGTTAAATTGTTATCAAAAAGATATTATCAAACCTAGTAATTTTTAAGCAATACAACGGGTTAATGGAGCTTATTTTAATAAATGGACTTAATAAAAACGCTATTGCTACAGCTTATTTTTAAGCTCGGGATATTCTCACTTTTCCATTACCTTAATCGGCATAATATTACGATTTTATATCTACATAGCATTTTCCCAAGCGACCACTCTCCCTTACCATCGTGGCAACCATTACGTACACCACATAACAGCAAAGACCTCGATTTCACACTTAAAACGTTAAACCAACATTATCAATTTATCTCGCTAACAACTGCGCTCAATATTTTGCAGAAAAAAATTCCGCCTATTAATAATGGCTTAGTTATCACCTTAGATGATGGCTATTATAATAATATAGATGCAGCTGCTACTATATTTGCTAATTATGCTATTTATCCAACCATTTTTGTTGCGACTAAACATACCGAAAATAATATTCCATTTTGGTTTGATAGGCTGGATTATGCATTGCAGCAAATTGAAGAGAGCACATTTACTAGCGAGCTTTTACACCACCCCTTCACATTCGATTGTTCATCTCGGCAAGCGCTGAAACAGAGCTATGCTCTCTTCCGTAACAGAATAAAACTCGAATTCAAGTGTGATACTACCATGCGAGATTACCTTGAAAAATTATCAATCCAAATAGAACAATATACGGGTAAGGCTCTCAGCCAAATTATAGAGCAAGACAACCATGCCAAATTGGCCTCATGGCAACAACTAAAACAAGCTCAGCAACAATTTGATTTTGAAGTTGGCAGTCATACTGTAAATCATGCAAGATTAGCCTTAGTTGCTAATAATATTGCAGAAACCGAACTATCAGAATCAAAGCGTCACATAGAAGGGCGACTCAAAACTCCTTGTGATACCTTTTGTTATCCAGACAATAGTTATAATGAATCCACAGAGAAACTAGTCAATAAATACTACCAATGTGCATTAACTACCGATGCGCAGTTAAACAAAATCGGTCAGAATATGATGCGATTAAAACGTTTCAATTTTCCTACTGACAAGAATCCACTTAAAATTTTATTTAAGATCTCCGCATTACGTCAGTTTTTACAAAACAACCGTTAGGATAGTTAGGGCTTTATGAAGATATGCATAGTTGCACATTACGCTTATGGCGCATTAACTGGCGAAGAGTCAGGCCATATTGGTGGCGTAGAGAGACAAACGGCTCTGTTAAGCGAATGGTTATCCACAAATGGGCACCAAGTAACAGTAATCACTTGGGATGAAGGAGGCCCCAAGATTGAGTTGATAAACAATATTAAGATTGTAAAACTATGTAAAGTTAGTGATGGCTTACCTATGCTGCGTTTTTTTACTCCTCGCTGGACTTCTCTAATAAAAGCATTACGAATTGCTAATGCGGATGTTTATTACCAGAACTGCGCTGAGTATGTGACAGGGCAAGTTGCTATTTGGTGTAAGTTTAATAACAAACCTTTTATTTATTCTGTCGCTAGCGATGCAGACTGTGAAGCGCCTTTTACCAAACTCACAACCAAACGTGACCAATGGTTATTCCTATATGGCTTAAAAAATGCCAATAAAATAATTTGCCAAACCAATAAACAAAAAAAATTACTCCACGAAAATTATAAGCTCAACGCTGAAATGCTGCCTATGCCAGGAACACCACCAAAGGGAAAAGCCGACCCCGTGCATCAATTTTCAGCAAATAATGTAATATGGGTAGGCCGAATTCAAACCGTTAAACGTATCGAATGGTTAATTGATATCGCAGAGAAATTACCAGATATTAATTTTTCAATTATCGGTCCGACCGATCATAACCTTTCCTACACTACGCACACCTTGCCCAGAGCCAAGCGATTAAAAAATATAAAATTTTTAGGCAAAATTAGCCGACAAGAGATGCCAGATATCTACAAAGATGCCACTGTATTATTAAATACATCGATTTATGAAGGTTTTCCTAATACTTACCTTGAGGCATGGAGTTACGGTGTACCAACAATATGCACTATTGACCCTGATAATCTTATTAACTCATTCAACTTAGGTTTTGCATCTGCAATACAGGATGAATTAATTACTGCGCTAAAAGAGACAGTCACCAACCAAAAACAATGGCAACTATATTCACATAATTGCCTTCAATACTATCAATCAAATTACGCCTTTGACACCGCTCAAGGGAAATTTGAAAGAACATTTTTAGCATTTTCGAGCAAAAAGCGCACTCAAGAACAATTTAACCAACAAAGCCAAAGCTGGTCCGAATATTATAATATTGAAGCGCAGTCAATATCACATTTAGATTTACAAGTCAGAGCAAAATATGCCTTACAATATTTGCAATCATCAACGATACATAAAGATGATAACTTGTTAGATGTTGGCTGCGGTACAGGTAATAGTACGCAGTTATTTAAAAAGGCAACAGGGTGCGAAACCTTCGCCATTGATTTTGCCCCAGATATGATTGCTCAAGCGCAAAAAAATGATACCAACAACATCAATTTTCAAGTTGCAGATGCAACGAAACTTCCCTTCGAGAACAAGTTTGCCAAATGTATTATCTCTCTTGGTACATTAGAATATATCCCTAGTGACATGCTGGCATTAACAGAATATAACCGTGTTTTACAAGATGATGGCCAGTTAATCATTTCAGTTCCCAATAAACATTCATTCTTTAGAAAATTAAGAAATTTAGAAAATAAACTATTACTACTTTTAAAAAGGCTATTTACTTCTAATAATGAAATACATTTTCAGGGATATCATAAACAATGGGATATTGATAGCTTGACCTTACAACTCAATAAGAGTGGTTTTGCAGTTACTGATAGTGTTTTTTTTACTTATGGTTTTTTAAGCCCAAAGTTAGTTCACTCAAGAGCAAATTTAGCACTCTGCCGCTATCTAAATGAAAAAATACAACCACAGGATAGGTTAGCTAAATACCTTGCTCATTCATTAATACTGAACATGAAAAAAGTAACGACTACAGAGGTCATAGATAGGAAATGACAAAAAAAACAAACGTCTTGATAGTGATTAGCAATATGGAATTCGGTGGTGCACAGCGACAAATTGTCGAACTTGTGAATAACATTGATAACAGTAAATTTAGCGTATCTGTTTGCTCCCTTTCGCAATACACACCGCTTGCAGAACAATTTAATAGTAATATTCCTTTATATGTGATCCATAAAAAGTCAAAATTTGATTTTTCCGTCGTATTTAAATTAGCAAAGTTAATACGCAAACATAAATTTGATATCATACACAGTTACTTATTTGATGCAGAGATTGCCGCTCGATTAGCAGCCAAACTATCATTTACCTCGATAAAGATTATTGGCTCAGAACGTAATGCCAATTACACATTAAAGCCTATTCAAAAACGCGCCTATATATTCACCAAACATCTAGTCAATGCGATTGTTGCTAATTCTCAAAGTGGTGCAGAATTTAATGCAAAACAAACTGGTCAACCTAAGAGTAAATATCACGTCGTTTACAATGGTGTAGATACAAACAGATTCAAGCCACAGAGTAATCAAAATATTCGAGCTGAATTAGGTATCGCAGAAAGTGCTCAAGTGATTGGTATGTTTGCAAGTTTTAAAAAGCAAAAAAATCATCCATTTTTAATAAAAGCATTACAACAAGTAAAAAAACAAGGGGTAAATTTTAAACTGCTGTTAGTTGGTGATGTATTGTATGGCGGTCTACATGGCTCAGATAATTATACCGTTGCACTAAAACAATTAATTCAGGAAAGTGGTTTTTCCCAAGACGTAATTTATTTAGGAAATAGAGACGATGTTGAACGTCTTTATCCTGCTTGTGATTTTACGGTATTACCATCACTGTTTGAAGGCACTCCCAATGTGGTACTAGAATCAATGGCCTGTGGTGTACCTTGTATTGCAACTGACGTATCAGATAATGCTAGGATAATAAAACACACTAGCTCTGGTTATATCGTTGCTGTAGATGATATTGACTCACTTAGCCAATACATCTTAGGGCTAATTAATCAGCCCAATCTACTAAACGAACTCTCGAATAATGCACAGCAAACTATAATAGAAAAATTTTCATCCTATAAATTGTCGGAAAATATGGAAGCAATATACAGTTCAGTAAGTTGTAAAAATAGATTGTAATTTTAATAATAATGGTATTTAACATGCTGAAAAGTAAGAAAATTGGCTTTTTCAAAATGGGGAGTTTTTCTCATACTAATGAGAAAGTAAAAAATATTTTAATTGAAAATTTTCCAGAATATGACATTGAAGTTATCGATATCTGGGAAGACTTAATTAGCATTAAAAATCCACTACTTTGGTTCGCCTGTTTTAAAGATTATTTCATTTCAGATTTAATCAAAAGGCGCACCTTTGTAGACAGCGTATACCGTACAGAATTCTTTTTCCGTTTAGTAAGAGAGAAAGCACAGCAGCTGATACAACAAAAAGGTTACGAATTTACTTTTCAGACTCAGTCCTTTTTTGATGTTAGCTTTCCAGGAATCGCAAACTTTCTCTATACAGACCACACTCACTTAGCAAATTTATATTATCCTGCATTTTCCCCCAAGAAACTCTACCCGCAAAAGTGGATTAATCTTGAGAAAAGCGTTTATAACAATGCTGCTATCAATTTCACTATGAGTAATCACGTATCGAAATCAATGTATGAACACTATAACTGTCCGAAAGAAAAGATTTGCAACGTATATGTAGGGAGTAATGCTGGTTCTGCCAAAACAAAACTTAACCATGAGCGTTATAGCAAACAAAATATTCTATTTTTAGGTGTTGCTTGGGAGCGTAAAGGCGGGCCGCAATTAGTTGAAGCATTTAAAAAAGTAAGGGAAACATTACCTAATGCCACGTTAACAATTGTGGGTTGCTCACCAGAAATAGATGTTAAAAATTGCACTATAGTGGGACGGATTCCACTTGATCAAGTTAATCAATATTATCAACAGGCAAGTGTATTTTGTTTACCGACACGATTAGAGCCTTTTGGGATTGTCTTTATTGAAGCTTTTAATAATAAATTACCCATAATTGCTTCTAATATTGGCGCTATTCCTGATTTTGTCCACAGTGGAGAAAATGGCTATACAGTTGATCCTGATGATATAACAGCTCTGGCTGAGTGTTTAACAATACTATTGTCTAATCCTAAGATGTGTGAAGAATTCGGTTCTGCTGGATACCAATTGATTAAAAATAGATATACTTGGGAGGCAACGGGAAAAAGGCTACGTAAAGAGATTACGCAGCATTTAACAAATATGAAGGGTAACTAGCTAGCCCTAAATGGACAATTTTCCATCAATAAATCAAGATTGATTTTAATATCATCTCCATTGACCTGTTGGATAATATCGCTAATTGTCGTTGTACGCTCTATAATAAATGGCCCAGAATATCTTTTCTTTACAGACTGATAGTAGTCATAAAACTTGAATTGAGTATGTGGTACAAAGCCGTTGAAATTCACATGCACATTGGGAATGTTATAGCTATCCGCGATAATAATCCCATGCAACGAACTAGAGGCAATACAATCACACTCATTAATACTTTCAATGACTTTTGCAACAGAGTCTGCAACGCTAATAACCTTAATATCATCAGCGTGCCTCACTTGCATTTTTAACCACTCCTTAAAAAAGCTATTTTTTGCTTCGGCATAATGGGCAATGATGCCAAGTTTATATCTCTTTTTACTTGAAACACTAAATAAACGAGAATATAACAAAGCAGGATCACCATAAACCTCAGGACAATCAACCCCTGACTTTAATAATTCATTACGCGTTAATGGTCCCCTTACCGCTTTAATCCCAATAGGTTTGGAAATAACTTTACTGCCCTTTTCGGCAAATCCAGGCCCCCAAACGATTGTATTTTCATCTGCCCAATGCAAAATACTTCCAATAACTAAATGACAAGGTTTAATTATCTTCTTAGGGAGCTTATCTAAACGAACCGCTCTCTTCTTCGCAATAGCCTCAACAATAACGGGATTTAAGTCATCCCCGAAATTCTTAGGTAAAATCCCAAGCAGTGATAATTTACTTTTTCTTTGGAACCATTTTACGTAAATATTTTCCATAATAACCTAATTTTTATGCCTCAAATAAATAACCAGATCCACCTTATTAATTAACTTCTATGTTAATTATCTCTGGTGATAACGGTTTTTCTTGGCCACCACCAGACTGAGAATCTTGATCTTCCATTGCTCCTATGTCAATCCCACCAACAACTCTTTTACCTTTATATATATCCTGAGTTAACTCCACACCAAAAACATCCTTATACTTATCTAGATAACTTTGGATATTAAAACCAGCACCAATAGCTGCTGAATTAGATGCAAGCGATACATTTTGTGATAAATCAGAAAATAATGGATCTTCATATAGGCAGGCAACACAGGTAACATTAGTCTGTTTTAATGAGACTGATTTAGAATAGACTACGTTATTGTTCACTAAATTAGATGACTGGGTGGACTCAACAAACAGATCATTGCCCATTTCGCTATTACGATTAAATAAAATATTATTTATATATACGTACTCACCTGTAGCAGCTTCTATACCTTTATCATAATTAATAATGGTATTATTAATAGCACCACCCGAAGAGCCTCCTCGGAAATGAATCGCCATACCAGAATCATATAAACCTCCTGCCCACTCAACATCCCAATCGGGGTGCTGCACATTTTTTATGACGTTACCAATTACCCATGTATCTAATGAGCTATCTGTCGCTGCAATACCACTCGCTGCATCACTAACTTCATTATTAATAACCCAGGTGTTGTTAGCCCCATTATGAATAATAATGGCTCCGCCCGTGGAACTGTTATTTTTATGCTTTTTCCAATCCCATATTCTATTATTAATGATCAATGTATTATTTGCTTCTTTAACGTCAACGCCATTTTCTAGATTACTATAAAAATCATTATCGGCAATATAGACATAACTCGGACGATTCACATCAGCTGTAGAAGCAATGCCAACCTGCACGGAATCTCCGCCCAAATTATATATTTTATTACGCAATATCCATACTCTATCCACATTAGATCTGGGAATAACACCATGGTAGTCGTTTTCAGAAGATACTCCATCAGCAGGATTAACATCATCAAAATCATTGCCAAATGCAGAAATATCATTATTAAAAACAACTAAATCGTGGAACCTATTATCAAGCCCACCATAAATTGCAATCGCAGCTGCATTACCAACATTCTCCCCATTACCACGAAATACAGAATTACGAATAACAGCATGATGCAAGTTGCTACCATTATGACTACGGAAACTTACATTTTTTTTCGGCAGGTTATATTCTAAATTTTCTAGAATGACATATTGCCCCTTAATAATAGTTTCACCACTAATTATAGCCCTATTATCTTGGTCAACCCCTCTAATCCAGACAGGCTTATCGGGTGTTCCATCGGCAGTAATTATTAATTGTCCCCCACCATCATATGGTCCACCATGAATTTCAACATATGCCCCAGCTGCATAAGTTCCTTCCATAATCGTTTTACGAGGTTTATCCGGCGAACCAAACTCATTATTTGTATTTGTCGCATCAGGATGACTTGAGTCGACATAATAACTTAGCAAACCTTGTTCGTTTGCAGCAGCCCAATTTGCAGGTGCTTTACCCGTAATTGGATGAACAATATCACCTACATAACCATTCGGAGCCCACGTATTGATAGGATCTGGAACACCGTTACCCACTTTATAATCTTCAGCAACCAATGTAGATGAACAAAGTAAGCTAACACCTAATAATCCAACCTTGCAATAATTCTTAAACATGTTAATCCCCTTTGTAACAACAGTACCACAATACATTTAATTAAAGATAAACATAAAATTAAATGTAACCATCCTATTAAATATAACCATGTAATGATAACTTACCAATTATCTAGCCACTAAAATGGTCATTTTTTGCGCATTATTTTTCTGACACACTAACTAAAAGGCTTTTTTCTCCTAAACGCACTGCTTTTCTTTCTATATAAACCCTGAGCATTAGGGCAATAGCAACCCACATTCCTACAGCACCCTCGCGTGGATAAAAAGTTTGACTACCAATAGATGCAATTAAAAATGCAAGTATTAATGCGAGACTCATTCCCCCTGTTACAACATAAATTTTATGGCTGCCATCTCGAAATAATGACCATGAATATCTAACTAATAGCAAGTAAAACCAAAAAACAGGTATAGCACCAATCAAGCCATTATCTTGAAGCCATTGCAAATAGGCATTGTGAGGGTGTGGAAAACTTTCGCCCTCACCATGCTCAAGCATTATTTGCAGAGTGATGCCTTGATTTTTCATCGCTTCTCGGCCATATCCTAACCAAGGAGCCTCACTTATAGACTCCCAAACTAATGGCCAAGCAACAACTCGCCCCGAAGTCACTGCGTGAAGATTTGCATTTCCTTCATCAAAATTTATATGATTAACTTGACTTTCATAAGAGGTATCTTGCTCAACTACCCCGTACATGAATCGTTCAACTGTAGAAGGGGCATAGATCAAAACGGCAAAAAACATAACGGGTACCAAAAATAAATATCTACGCCATTTAAAAATACAATACATGGCACCTAAAACAGCCCATGTTGCATACCCGGTTCGCCCTCCAGTCATTGCCATCGCAATTAAAATAACAAGACATGCTGGGAGAATAAATAAAAAAAAGCGCCTATTGCTTACATATTCTTTTAGACAAAAAACCAACCAAAAAGCACCGCTCATCATCATCGACATGTTTACACGGTGATAGCCCACACTTCTTGATATAACTTTTAAAGCTCTCCTTTGTAAACTCTCACCACTCATTGTTAATGAACCAAATTTCATTGCTTTGATTACCTGCAATGCCAAAAGAATAAACATCAATGCTAAGGCAATGACGGCAAAATCATATTGTTTTCTATTACGGCACCCATCAAAGATAATCATTGCGGGTAAAACCCATTTGAAACAGTTGAAAAGGTACTCGTTAAGAGCACTTAGCCCAGTATCCGCTTCTAACCCATAAACTTGCATCAACTCATCGACACCACTATGATCAGACAAATAACGGACTAAGCTGATAAAAATAATTAGGCCATATAAAAACAATAAAAAATTTAGATTTTTTGGCATATCCCAAGTAAAATTCTGCTGTTTTCGATGCAAAAGCCAAGAAAAAAAGGTATTAATAAACAAAAAATTCCAGTGATTTAAACCAGGGACACCTGCTATAGCTTTAGGCATATCAGGATGCTGAAAAACAGCCATAAGTAACACAAGCCAACAAGCAGCACGAAACCAATCTCTCCATGCATAGACACTTAGATAGGCAATAAGTAGAGTTAATAATGTAATTCTAATCACGCTGTAGCCCATTCTTAATTTGAAGTTCAGAAAATATTTTATGCCAATGTAATTCCACCTGTGCAAAGCTAAATTCTCGCGTATCTTGATATGCTTGTTTTGAGAAATCGAATTGCGAGCTTTGCGCTTCAAAAAATTTAATATAAGCAGAAGCAAACGCATCTTCTGTTAATGGGGAAACTAGATACCCATTTTTCCCCTCTTTTAATAAATCGCCAAGATCACCAACATCAGAAGTAATGGCAGGCACACCGACCATCATTGCCTGAATAAGAGCCTGTGACAAACCCTCTGAGTCAGAAGTTAGAGAAAAACATTTTGATTTTTGCAACCATTCATGAACATTATTCTGCCAACCAGCAAAATGAATATTCTCAGCAATTTCCAAACGTTCTGCTAAATATTGTAGAGCCTCTTTATCTGGACCATCACCCACAATAACAGCATTTAAATTAGGCAGAATTTGTTGCGCCTTTTTTATCGCTAGCAGAAAACGATCCACTCGCTTTATTTCCGATAAACGACCAATTAATATCAAGTCATAAATTTTGCTAACATTCTCATCAGGACAAAAAATAGTATCATCAAATCCACCCGGTACTATTTCACAAGGCGCAGTGATTCCTTTTTCTTGAAAATAGTTAATAGCGGAAGCACCCATCGTGACAATTAAACTCATGGTATTAATTGATTTTAGTAATAAGTTTTCAATAAAGAGATCAGCTTGACCAATACGGTTAAAGATACGATTCTCCGTTTTAATGCCGCCCCCTTGCACTTCTCTTGGGCCTCCACCACAAATATATATTGATTTTGCACCTATTAACCTTGCCAACAACGCAACAAAAAGACCGTTAATTAAAATATGAAAACCAACTAAGACATCGGGCCTTTCTTTAATCGCAATCCATGAAAAATAAAGCAAACGAGCGCCGACTTTACCCGTTATTTTTTGTAACCATTCGGGGGCGTAGGCACCTTGAACATTATTTATTTCGGGCACTTCAGTAGCAGCAACCATAGTCAGTTGTGCGCAATTACTGGCATTCGCCATGGGTTTTAAATGAGTAATTAGCCAGTGATCTGAATAAAATGTCCCCGTGACAAGTATTTTTACCTTTTTCGGTACCTTCTTTTGCGGCATGATTTTAAATAGGGTCAGTAAACAGTAATAAATAGTGAGTACAACTCTAATCATCCACCTATAAATATGCTGTCCCAACGAAGAGGAATTATTTGTATTTGTCATTGTATTATCATAAATTATTTGGAAAATTTAACGGTACCCAAGCAATGGATACGCTACTGCGATTTGTTTGATCAGGTTGATTAATTTGTAAATTTACGTATTGTTCACCATTGATAAAAACACGTGTTTTATCGGGTTTTTCCACATACCAAGTCACCCCGCTAAGGTCATCACCATGATAGTCTGTGGTGACGTAAATATGGGTTTCTTCTCCCTCTTGCTTTACCACAAAATCTAACTCTTCGGTCGTGCGCAGATAACCTAATAACCGCCGAGTCGTAGTAACCAAAATCTTTTGTTGGCCTTGGTAGCGAGCTAATAACTCAAAGGCTTTTTTTGTCTGTTCAGAAAAGGGAGCTTGTTCAGAAAAAACTTTTCCTAAATGGCTATAAAAGAGACTGCACCCTTGTTTATTAACTAATGTATTTAAAACTGACTCTGTCAGTACATTATGTATACCGCGAGCGGTATCGAACATAGATACGCCCCCCCATGAAGGGTTACAACGCAGAAATTCTAAAACAGGCGAGCCATCTATCAAGGTGGTTCTTCTTAATACTTTATTGGCTTTATGCATGGCATATTTTCGATGACCAAAACGTGCTAACCAGCCCTTGATAAACTCCAACAGGATAGTTTTAATTGATGCTTTAACTTGTTTACGATTAAAAATACTCGCGTAACTACGCTTAGCATTTTGGGCAACACAACTAGTTACCCGTCCCTTCCAAACAAAAGGTAAAGCCCCTGACTGTATGGTTAAATCCGCATGGTAAGCATCCGCACCTATTTCAGCACCATGGCCTTGCATTATGTCGTTATCTAAATTACTAGTCGCTTGAGCATGGTCGATCCATACTTCAATTTTTCTCGCACCTTGTCGAATTTCAAACCAGTATTTTTCTATTTGTGCTCGGGTCGTGACGAAATCACCAAAAGAATGTAAACAATCAATGTGACCCGATTGAATAAGTTGAAGGATTTTAGAGCGCCCATCATCATCCGTATTAGTATAAGAAAAGTTATGCTTAGGCATGTCAAAATAGATTGTATTACCTACCTCCAAACCAACGCCCTTTCCAAGTAGCGTATCTTCCGTGGTATTCAGATAACGCGCAGTCTCAAAATAGATCTCTTTATTTGGTGTTTCATCTAAATCACTGCAAATCGCAAGCATTGCCTGATAGGGATAAGGGTATTTTCGTAAAGATACTATCATTAACGTTTATTTCCCCATTCGAATTTAATTCTACGACAAGCAAACAGACATTTTCTCTGTAGTTCAGCAGGAAGCAAATAGATAAAATAAATAAACAGGGTCACGATAAGGGCTAAAATAAAAGCAAATAAGGCGTAACGATAATGATTCAACTCGAAGTAATATCGAGAGCAAGACAATAATGAAAAGAACGGTAACAAGTAAAAAATGGGTAATAATAAGCTTTGCAATAAATATGAAAAATAAGGTACACCTAGCTGACGGCAGGTATATGTTGGCACCAGATCCCATACACTATGCTCATCGGCACGACAAACAATAATGCAGCGGTTGTTAATGCTAAATTACCAACGCCTGTAAATAAAAGACCAATAACAAAAAGCGTCATTAGACTCAATAATGCAATGACTGAAATTCTACCATGTCGATTCATGCCCATTAGGATTCTGATTGAGCTATCTTGCCCCATTGAAAGTAATAAACCTGCCGATAAAATCATGATTAAATGCTTCGAGGCATAATCATCTCCCATCCATAAAGCAAGTATTTGATCACCATAAATAAACAAAAAACCTAGCGACGGTAAACAAAAAGCAAAGCTTAATTTAGTTGTATTAATAAATAGCGCTTGAATTGCTTGTGGATCTTTACTCCCTAACATAGCACCAGTAGTAGGAGTCAGCATTAAAGTAAATTTAGCCATAAATGTTTTTATTTGCTTGGTAAGCGCCATTGGTCTCGCAAAAACAGCCAATGCAGCAGGACCTATCGAACTGACTAGAATAATGCTAATTGTTTGCAACAAAATTATCGGGGGGACATTTGATAACATACTTTTTATACCAAATTTTAACATCTCTTTACAGGTAGCAAAATTGGATAAACGTAGGTTAAATGTAAACTCTTTACATATTTTTTTAACTGAAATAAAACGTAACGTTTCAAAAGTAACCGTTGATATAAAGTATCCAATCGCCATTCCCACCACACCTAATTCAGTGAAATATAAGGCAAGCACCATTAATATCAACGAAAAAACACTATCCCCGGCATGCAAGCTATTGTGAATATCCCAACGATGGTAACCTGTTAATAACCCTCGTGCTGAGCCAGATAACATCTGCATAGATAAACTAAACCCTAAAAACAGTATAACCCATTGACCAGTATGAGTGTGCTCTTGCAAGGATTCAGAAAAAAAGTATGGCAAGGAAAAATAAAACACAACCGTCGTTGTCACTACCACAGAGGCAATAATTAATTGCACAAAGACAACCGAATTAGCTACTTTATTCAGATCTTTTATCTCATTTGCTGCTCGATGCATCGCAATATAACGATTAAAACACGCCCCCATACCAAAACCAACCAACGTTAAGTAGCTAACAAAAGACCAGCCAAAATCCCATATACCTAATGCCGCTTGCCCCACTTTTTCATCGACTAAACGAGGCATAATAAAACCAGAAAAAATCAGCACTAACTGACTTATCCAGCTGATCATCAGATTCCATGCAAAACGGCTTTGTCCCGTTAGGTCTTCTGGTTTTATTACTACTGTCGGCTTTATCTCCATATTATTTTGTATAACCTAACTTTGTATGATATTCGCCAGCCACATCGTAAAATCGCTTAAGATCCGATTCGCTCATCTGTTCTTTCCAACGATCATCAAGCTTAATAACTTCAGAATCATCCAAACGCATACCATTACCGACAACATGGTGTTCAACGGTTTTAAAATCTAACCGCTTTTTGTTTGGGTCAACACCAATAAACTCAAAGAGAGTATCAAGCGTTTGTTCGGTGTTATTACAAATATCTTCATAATGCACCTTAATCCACTTATCTCTATCCATGGTTGCCAACACCGCTTGCGTTTCTTGATTACACCGCACCCATTCATGTGCCCCAACTTCAATCGAACGCCCTTTTTCTTGGGTTTTACCTGCCCCCCCGCCTCGCAACTTAGGATCTTTTGCATCAGCAAAATCTGAAGGATTCTTATAGGCTAATGCGACACCTCTACCGTCCCTTACCACCCAAATGACCTTAATGTCGAGGTCTTTGTTTTTCAGTAAATATTTAAGGCGAATACCAATTTTTGAAGAGTCTACAACTGCCTCAACATTCGCCTGTTCAGCGATTGCGCTGACATAATCAGCATTACGCTTTTGCAATTTGGGCAACTGTTTACGCCATGTCGGAGATGGTGATAATAAAATATCTCTAATAAACTCAAGGAATGGACCACGAACCAAGGGTTTAAGCAACCGTAATATATATGGTGTTGCTCCGGTTCGGATATCGGTCTCAGCGCAAGTGATACAAAACTCCTGCCCACGCTGCGCCATCTTTTCACTTACTCCTTTCCAGAATGAACATTGAGAGACCAGTGTTTTACAAGAACAAAGATAGCTATCTTGATCCCCTAAATGCACCGCCTTCAACTCTCCTACACTGCATAAGTCTGGATGAGCACCGAGTAACATCGCTGTCATCGTCGATCCGGAATGGCTAGCTGCTGCTAAATAAATTAGCTGTTGTTTTTTATTCTTGATCATCTTTAATGCGCGTCCATGACTAACTAAAGGGGTTTACTTGGAAGAAAAAATTCTTTGATTAACAAACCTAAAAACAGGGTATTGGTCACTAAATAGCGCTTCCATAAACGCCTTGGCTCCTGCTTGACTCGATATAACCACTCCAATCCCCATTTTTGCCATAGCAGCGGTGCTCGCTCTACTTTCCCAGCAAAGACATCAAAGGATCCACCAACACCATGCACAACAGGAACGCGCATTGTTTTATTCCAGCGCGCCATAAATTGTTCTTTTTTAGGTGAGGTGATGGCGACAAATAAAACATCCGCTTGAGAATCGGCAATTCTCTGCGCCACCGCCGCTTCTTCATCGTCACTAAAGTAACCATGCTGAGTTCCCGCAATAACGACACCGGGATAGGTTTTACGAATTTCAGCTTCGACTTTAGCAGAGACCTCCGGCGTTGCTCCGAGACAAAAAACGCGATAGCCCTCTGTATTCCCTTTCGCTAAAATACTAAACATTAAATCAATACCAGCAACACGTTCAGGCAATTTTTTTCTTAATAACTTACTCGCGAGCACTACCGAACTACCATCGGCCAAAATCATATTCGAGCTGAGAACATCATCATTTAATCCAGGATTTCGTTTCATATTGACAATTTTCGCAGCATTTAACATGCCGATATGCAGTGATTGTCTGTTCTTGATCGCGCTGTCAATATTATTGATAGCCTGATCTGAAGTTAATGCATGAATAGCAATACCAAATAAAGATACTCTACTATTCTTGACATCAAATGTTGAAAGGGGGGTGCTTGATGCACCTTGTAATACTGACATAAACCACTCTCCCTAGTCGAAAATATCATGATGCTATTGTTGTGTGAAAGCTGCGTGTACAATTAACAACCTTTCCGCCTTGTAAAAAGTAAACTCTTTAAAGGCAATATTTTATTAAAATAACACGAGATGACACAATAAGCAGAGTCTTTTTTGATGGAGCCTTGATATTTATGCGGCATAAGTTGAAAAACTGCGCTTTACATGAAAAATATAACTAATATCATAAACACCATTCACAACAAAAATAAGATAATGGTAGATAATATCATATTAGGGATAATTATATGTGGGCATGGAATAGAATTACAGTAGCATCATTTTTCCTTTTAAATTTTCTACTCCTTTTAATTATTAATTCATCGGCTGTTTTTGAGGTGTTCGATGAGTGGTGGAGTACCGGTCCCTATAACCATGGTTTATTAGGATTAGCGGTGGCGATGTATATCATTTGGCAGAAAAAAGATATCTTTGCTGAGCCACAGGTTAATCACTTTAGCTTGCTGTTATTGTGTGCCAGTAATTTACTCCTCTTTGTTGCTAATATTGCAGCTATTGGTCAATTACAGATAGCCAGCCTATTTCTTGTCCTGTTATCTTTATTGGCAAGCTTCTGGGGCTTCAAAATAGTCAAGAAACTATTTTTACCACTTGCCATGATACTGCTCATTCTCCCAATCTGGAGCATAATACAACTTCCGTTGCGCTCTATTTCAACTTGGGTAAGCTTCCACCTTGTTGATCTCTTAAACTTTGAAATAATCCGAAACGGGTATGAACTACTAACCCCCGGAGGTACTTTTATTGTTGAAGAGGCATGCTCTGGATTGGGCTTCTTTTTAGCTTCAGCACTATATGCGCTTTTTGTCGCACAAATCAATCACCTTTCACGTAAAGCTGGCATCCTATTCTTTTTTATCGCTATCACCGTGGCGATTATTGCCAATTGGATCCGTATATCAACCATTATTATTGTCGGCAGCCAAACAGCCATGCAGCATTTTATCGTGCAGGACCACCTCACTTTTGGTTGGCTCGTATTTGCAGGGTGCTTTATACCAGTGATCATTATAGGTAATACTTATTTTGGCGAACAAAAAGTAGATAAAGTAGATATTGTCGAAAAAATTAAAACAACGGAGTCACTCGACTATATTAATAAATGGTATCTATTAGGGATTCCGACCATCATCATCGCCTTTGCAGTTTGCACACACTTTATCTCCTCTAATTTTGATCCTAAATACAAATTTGTATTGCCAAACATTCCACATTATAAACTGATTGTCATCAACAAGGCAGAAAGCCACAATTGGTTCCCCCTCTCAATTGGCGCTGCAAATGAAGAATTCAGCTACTATAGCCAGAATGAAAACTTAATACAGGTTTACCTAGCAAACTATGTTCGACAACAACAAGGTGCTGAAATGATTTTTGTAGGGAATCGATTATTTGATAAAAATCGCTGGGTTATCGTAGACCAAAAAAGAGTTACTCTAAACCACTCAAAACTGCAACAAATCAACCTAATAACGCTTCGTAAAAATAGCTATCGTTCTCGAATTATTGCCTATTGGTATTACGTTGATGGCCGTTTTGTAGCCGATAAAAAACAGGCAAAATGGCATGAGTTACTGGCAGCACTAAAGGGCAAACCAGGGGCTAGTTTAGTTGCTATCGCATTCGATTATAATAGCGAAAATGAGCAATCAGCATTAAAAGCGACCACTGACTTCGCGGTCGCATTCGCTAATCAGCCTATTCATATTGAAACATCCCAATAAGAAGATTTTATGCAAACACTCTCTTGGTATATAAAACGTATTAAAACCATGTCGCCTAAAGAAATAATTTGGCGTATCACTTCATTGTCATCGGCACTTATTGAACATTATCGGGTCAAATGCAATTGCATATCTCAAGCAAAATTTATTGCTGCTTATCAAGAAAAGGCCCCCTTCGCGCCTCCCTTCCGTGTTTTTGTTGGTGAAATAAACGATTTCATTCCCCAGTGGCGTCCTGCGTTAATCAATAAAGCGGATAAGGTTTTACAACACAAACTTAGCTATTTTGACCTACAAGATCATGATTTAGAAACGCCTATTAATTGGCATAAAGACCATGCAACGGGGATGCAAACAAGCCTCGCCCCGATTATGTCAGTCAATTATAGGGATATTAGTAAAAATGGCGATTGCAAATTGGTTTGGGAGCCAAATCGTCACCATCAACTTGTTGTTTTGGCACGCGCTTACCAAGTTAGCAAAGAGTTAAAGTACGCACAGGGTATTGTCTCACAAATCACCTGCTGGTTAGACGCTAATCCTTACGGTTATGGCATGAACTGGCGCAACCCTCTTGAATTAGGCATCCGAATGATTAACTGGGTCTGGGCAATTGATTTAATGCTAGATTCAGGTTTATTTACTGGGGAATTTAAAAGACGCGTATTACAGTCTGTTTATTTACATTGCCGCGATGTCAGTGGTAAGTTTTCACAGGGATCATCAGCAAATAATCATTTAGTTGGAGAAGCGGCTGGCGTTTACATTGCCGCCAGTTATTTTTCTATGTTCAAAGAGGCTAAACATTGGCGAGAAAAAAGTAAAGCCGTATTAGAGAGAGAAATTCAAGCACAAACATTTATCGATGGCTGTAGTAAAGAGCATGGTTTTAGCTACCAATTTTTTGTCTTCCAGTTTTACCTATTTTCATCACAAATGGGCGAATGGCAAGAAGTTCGCTTCTCAGATGATTATATGCACACACTAAACAAACTTGCTGAATTTATCGCATTAGTTGCACAGGGGGGGGACAATTATCCGATGGTCGGCGACCAAGATGATGGCTATGTACTTGATCTGGGAGACCATGTCCACAATATCAATGCACTCTGTGACCTTGCAGGTCATCTCTATGGCAATGAAATATTTGCCATCAACTATGAGCAGCCAAGTGAATCGGCATTTTGGTTATTTCATCAACGTAAACAAAGAAAACTGCAGCCGTTGGCACATGCAACAACACC
The DNA here is from genome assembly GCF_040566515.1 of Psychromonas sp. MME2. Taxonomy (NCBI): domain Bacteria; kingdom Pseudomonadati; phylum Pseudomonadota; class Gammaproteobacteria; order Alteromonadales; family Psychromonadaceae; genus Psychromonas; species Psychromonas sp. MME2. Next base: position 55,660 of record NZ_JBEWXI010000002.1, read on the forward strand.
TTTGCTGTCACGCCAGTTTATAGAATCTGGATACTTTTTATTGCAAGCGGGATGTTTAGATAATCACGATCAGGTCAGTGTTTTATTCGATTGTGCCGAACTCGGCTACACTTCGATTGCAGCACATGGACACGCTGATGCACTTAGTTTGGTGATGCGAATCAACGGTAAAGATCTATTAGTCGACAGTGGCACCTATGATTATTACAGCTTTCCAAAATGGCGAGATCAGTTTAGAAAAACCCAAGCACATAATACATTGGAAGTAGACGGTTTAGACCAATCTGTCATGACGGGACCCTTTATGTGGGAACAACATGCACATGCACAATGCTTACTTTGGGAGCCAACGGAGAACGGTGGAGTCGTATCGGGTCAACACAATGGTTACCAGAGACTATCTTATCCATTAATGCATCAACGAACAGTAGAATTAAATTCACAGAAAAAACAATTGCATATTTACGACAAGATTGTATCGCAAGGCGCGCATGATATAGCCATCTATTTTCATCTATCGGAATATTGCCGCGACCTACAAATATCAGACCACACTTGCCGCTTAATTTTAGGAGAAAACAGCGTTGTTATCTCACTGCCTGAAAATTTAACCGTACAAAGCATTCACGGAGAATGGCATGACGACCCCAACCATCCATCATTAGGCTGGGTAAGTCGCGGTTACCACCAACGCACGCCCATAACCGCGCTGGTCGTTAAAGGAAAAGTTAGCGGAGAGCAAACATTTAACACCACCATTAAGTGGCATTAAATAGTGCTTACAATGGTTGTAGATAACGTCCCGTAGGCCATATTTCTTTTACCGCAAAGGGGGTGTTTTTCATTTTATTTTGCCAAATGAAAAGGTTAACCCCCAATTTTTTCTCGGCAAGCCAGCGCCTTTTATGGTCGGTATAAACGCCTAAAAAATCATAACAGTCGAGCCCTTCTCGAAGACATTGATTAAACGAATAATGGCGTAAAACTTGCCCTATTCCCGGTATAAAATCGGGATTGTAACCTTCTTGAATGGCCAAAAACTGATTGTTATAGACATAACCGAGCTGCATCGCTTGAATTTCACCCTGACTCTCAAGTCTAAGCAACCATAACCACCCTTTTTTTAGCGCCAACGGCACAAAGTGACGATAGAAATCAACCAATTCAGGACGTCTTTGAAACGTCCCGCCACCCGCATTCGCCCAATGTTTATTATGTAATTGAAATAACATTTCAAGGGTTTCACTTATATCGTCAACCATGTCACTAACCACAATTTTCCATGGACCAGTCTTATCCAAACGACGGCTAGTTTGGCGAATATTCGTGCGTAAACTCTTCGACAATTTAGGCAAAAAATCGGTGGGCCACGCGTTTAAATACGTTTGCGCAAACTCAACTTTACGGCGATGACTGTGCAGCTTTTTAACGTTCGCCAGCGATTGAAGCAGGGTCTCTCCCCCCTTTGTCCAAGCAGAGATATTACTGAACCAGATAAAATCCCAATCATCTTTGCGCTCAGGGCTCAATAAACTGCCCCATAATAAAGTTTTTAGCTCATCACTCCGCTCGGCTTTAACAATGAAATTCGCATATTCAGCTCCAGAATTTTTGTCACCAAGACAGCGCAATGCTTTATAAGTTACTAAATTTACCAATCGATACATTTGCATATAGAATGGGGCGATTGCAATCGGTTTGAGATCTTCTTGAATGACAATAATATAGGGTTTTAGTGGGGCTTCCTGCGCCTTTTGCCAGCAATTAATCCACTCCCAAGTGAGAAAAATATTGTCTGCATCTGATTGCCTCAGTAAAGCCTCCCAATCATCTTTGAGAGAATCGAAATCTCGCCACTCTGTAATGACTTTAATCACAATAGAACCTCACTGCAAACTATTCCGTAAAATACCGTTTCACTTATCATGATAAAAAATATAACACATTTATATCAACAAGATAATTGAAGTTTTCTCCTCACTAAGGTTTAATATACAGATAATTTTTCACAAATATGTAATGATTAGCTACATTCTTTTTATAAAATAGTATTTTCTATGACCAAGGTAGAAATATAATTGTTTGTCGATCTATAAATGGAAGATTATTTGGTATACTACTCCAATGTTACCTTTAGGTAATGAAAATGTTTAGCAAATGTTAACAATAATTAGTTCATTACCATCATTAAGGTTTATAATGCAAACGATAATATTGAGCAAATTATGGCTATAAAAGTATTAACTATTTTTGGTACCCGACCAGAAGCCATAAAAATGGCCCCCCTTGTTGATGCATTGAGTAAAGATACAGAATTTGAAAGTAAAGTCTGTGTTACCGCTCAACATAGAGAGATGCTTGATCAAGTTCTCGAGTTGTTTAGCATCACACCAGATTATGACCTTAACATTATGAAAGCGGGTCAATCTCTATCGGATATCACAAGCAAGATTTTACTTGGTCTCGCCCCTATTATGAGCGAGTTTAAACCCCAAATGGTCTTAGTCCATGGGGATACCTCCACCACATTATCAGCTGCATTAGCTGCGTTTTATCAGCAAATCCCTGTCGGTCATGTTGAAGCGGGTTTACGTACTTACAATTTAAACTCCCCTTGGCCAGAAGAGGGAAACCGTAAACTAACCGGTGCTATTACCGAACTTCATTTTGCACCAACAGTAAGCTCCCAAGCTAATCTACTCAATGAAGGAATCGCGACTGAGAAGATTGCCGTGACGGGTAATACCGTAATCGATGCATTAATGATGGTCACTGACAAACTCAACAATAATGCCCAATTAACAGACTCTCTCGCGACTCAGTTTCCACAATTAGAGGCCGATAAAAAACTGATTTTGGTAACGGGACATAGAAGAGAAAGTTTTGGTAATGGGTTTGAACGAATCTGCGAAGCATTAGCCGAAGTTGCCAGTAAACATGCAGAGATACAAATTGTATATCCCGTGCACCTTAATCCGAATGTCAGAGAGCCTGTGAACAGAATTTTGCACGGGCACAGTAATATACATTTAATTGAACCGCTAGATTACCTTCCTTTCGTCTACTTAATGAATAAATCTTATTTAATTTTGACCGACTCAGGTGGTATTCAAGAAGAGGCCCCAAGCTTAGGAAAACCGGTATTAGTCATGCGTGATGTAACAGAGCGTCCAGAAGCGGTCATGGCCGGTACGGTTCAATTGGTGGGTACCGATAAACAAAAAATCGTCTCTAACATTGACCATTTATTACAAGATCAACTCCTTTACAGTAAAATGAGTAAAGCCCATAACCCCTATGGAGATGGGCACGCTTGTAAACATATACTCGAAAAAATAAAGCAACATTTCAGCAATTAATAGATTATCTAAGGACAGTTAATCGTATGGATAGTGTAATAAGTAACGTTAAAGTACCGACTTCAACATTCAAAAAAGTTTCCGTTATTGGCCTCGGTTATATAGGCCTACCAACGGCGGCGATTATCGCTTCTAGGGGCGTGGAAGTGGTAGGCGTAGAAGTCAATCAGACCGCGGTAGAGACCATTAATGCGGGAAAAATACATATTGTTGAGCCTGACTTAGATATTGTTGTTCGTAGTGTGGTTTCGACGAATAGCTTAAGAGCAGTTACCATTGCCGAGCCAGCAGATGCATTTATCGTTGCCGTCCCGACCCCCTTCATTCATAGTAATGACGATAGCCATCAACCCGACCTTAGTTACATAAAGTCCGCAGCAAATACTATCGCTCCCGTATTAGAAAAGGGAAATTTGGTTATTCTAGAATCGACATCTCCAGTGGGTACAACGGAAAAACTCGCCGCTTGGCTTGCAGAGGCGCGTCCCGATTTATCGTTTCCACAGGATAAGGAAGATGATGCCGACATTAAAATCGCTTATTGTCCTGAACGAGTCTTACCTGGACATGTATTGCAAGAGCTTGTCTCTAATGATCGCGTTATTGGTGGCATGAGTAAAACCTGCAGCGATTTAGCCGTAGAGTTGTACCGCATTTTTGTTCGCGGAGAGTGCATTATCACTAATGCTCGCACCGCTGAAATGGCAAAATTAACTGAAAACTCTTTTCGAGATGTCAATATCGCTTTTGCGAATGAACTGTCAGTAATAAGTGATAAGTTAAAGATCAACGTTTGGGAGTTAATCGCACTGGCGAACCGCCACCCTCGCGTGAACATTTTAAATCCAGGCCCAGGCGTAGGTGGACATTGTATCGCCGTTGATCCTTGGTTTATTGTTGATAGCTGTCCAGAAGAGGCCCAGCTGATTAGACAAGCGCGCTTAACCAATGATCACAAACCACACTATGTCGTAAAACAAGTTATACAGGCAGCAGATGAATTCAAGCGCCCAGTTATTGCCTGCCTTGGCTTATCATTCAAAGCCGATATTGACGATTTACGAGAAAGCCCTGCATTACAAATCGTTGAACAATTAATGGAAAAAAATATCGGGCAACTACTCGCTGTAGAGCCAAATATCAAATCATTACCTCAATACTTACAAACTGCAGGCGTCAAATTTGCCACATTAAAAAGCGCATTAGAGGAAGCCAATGTGATTGTAATACTTGTTGATCACCACGAATTTAAGACTGCAGATAAAACGCAATTTGCAACTAAAGTAGTTATTGATACACGAGGAATACTATAAACCATTTAAAAAGTCCGTTACTTAAATAACTAATTGTATTAAATAATACTGCTAACTTTAATCAAGGTAAAAATAGAGAGTTTGCGATTATATCCGTCAGTAACACTGATGTTACTGACGCTAGCTCATATATTTACGACGGGATGGTAAACTCGCTTATGATGGATTATTACTCAAAGCTAACACTATACAGCTACTTAATCGCCTGTGTCGAAATTGCATTGGCGTTGACGGCTCTCATAAAGATAGAAAATATAAAAATAAAACTGAGTTTTTCTCTCCTAGCCATTTTCACCGCTATTTGGCATGTTAGCTTAACTAATAATCCCTTTTACACCATTCCCACTAGTTATCAATTCCAACTACTTGAAATACTGCGTTACATGGCTTGGTCCTTTGTACTTATATATCTACTGATGTATGCACAAAAAAAACGCCTTCCATTATACTGGTCAATTTTATTATATGGATCAATAGCAATCGCTTGTGCGCTATGGGTGAGTGGGATAGACAATGAATTAGCCCCATTATTGCATTTAAAATCATGGCTATATATAAAAATAGTTCTCTGTTTAGCCACCATTGTTATTGCTGAACAACTGTTTAGATATAAACACGCTAGTCGCGTTGGTAAATTAGTCGCGCTAATCGCTATCACACTGCTCTCCTATGACATGTTGGTTTTCTGCAATTTATTGCTATTTAGTTATGAAAATCAGAATCTTTGGTACGCAAGGGGATTCATTAGTTCCGCTACTTCATTGATCCTGGCTTTATCGATTATTATCTATCCTTTCCATCAGCGTCAGGATAACAAATTTCAATTTTCACGGTCGATCATCATTTTTAACACCAGCTTTATATTGGCCGGCATTTTCTTGATTTTCATGTCCTTACTCGGGATTGTAGTTAGGTTTTTTAATGTAGAGTGGGCTGCGGTGATACAAATCCTGCTATATGTTATGGCACTATTTGCAATCGCAGCACTTTCATGCATGGAGCGATTTCGCGAGCTAGTTACCGTTTGGGTCAGTAAAAATTTCTTTAATAAGAAATATGACTATCAAAAACAATGGATTGATTTAGATGCACTGCTTTCACAAAAACGTAAGGATAACAACGGCTATGAAATAGCATTAGCTACGATAACCACGCTATTCAAATGTAAAAGTGGTGGGATTTGGCTTAAAGGGCCACAATTTTATTCCCCAATCGCATTAAAGAACTTTCAATTACCTGCTTCACGAGCGATTGAAGTGAATAATAGCCAATTTATTGAATTAATGGCTGCAGATGAATGGGTCTTTCAGGCTCCTCGATATACGGGTAAACATGACTCATTTAATAACAAATATTTACCCAAATGGTTTGTCGATACAAAAGATGCTTGGGTAATCGTCCCTTTAAATACACATGAAGGGCTAATTGGCTTTGCAGTATTATGTAAGGAGACGATAAATTCATCCTTAACTTGGGAAGATTTAGACATATTAAAATTAACTGGGCGACAAATTGCGAGTTATATTAGCAACCATCAAGCATCAGAAAAATTAATTCAAAATCAGCAATTTGATCTGTTTAACAAAATAACCGCTTTTGCCGTTCACGATATAAAAAACCTTATTGCACAGCAGAGTTTAATGATTAAAAATGCAGAGAAGTTCAAGTCTCACCCTGATTTTCTTAACGATGTCATATTAACAATCTCCAACTCAGTTGAAAAAATGGATCAGCTATTGGTAAAACTACAGGGTAACCCACATGGAAAACTAGAGTCTGTCAATGTCAACAAACTCTTACAAAATGCCATTGACATGAATGCATCTCATCTCCCCATACCAGCACTAGCTATAGATGGGCCAAATGCCTTTGTCATGGCAGATAAGGATAAGTTACAAATGGCACTCTACCATTTGATTAAAAATGCTCAAGACGCCACTCCGGATGATGGGCGCATTACGATAAAATTGAGCAGTGAAAGCCAGGCACTATGGTTAGAAGTCAAGGATAGCGGTTGCGGCATGGACAAAACCTTTATTAAAGAGCAATTATTCAAACCCTTTTCTAGTACTAAACAAGATCAAGGAATGGGAATCGGCGCATATCAGATTCGAGAACTGATCCACTCATTGCAAGGAGAGGTTTTTGTTGATAGTGTTGTGGGGAAAGGCACAAAATTCACAATTTATTTACCCTTAAATGGCGCTGAAAAAAAAACAGATGAACTACACTTACAAAAATAACTAGCCAGTAAATGGCTCAAATTAATGGAATTAATTGAGAGGATAATATGGAAAAAATATTACTGTTAATGCTAAGCCTTTGTTTAATAACAAGCTGTTCCACATCATTAGAAGCCCCTAAAGAAAATACAATAGAAGCTGACATTGAAACAGTAGAATACCGAATCGGGGTGGCAGATCAACTATATGTTAATGTGTGGCAGAATCCAGACTTGTCATTAAGCGTACCAGTTCGACCCGATGGCCGTATTTCAGTTCCCCTTGTTGGTGACGAAAAAGCCGTGGGTCTCTCCGCAGAAGAGTTAGCCGCACAGTTAAAAACAAAACTTAATAAGTTCATCCGCAACCCAGAAGTTACGGTCATTGTCACCTCCCCCGTAAGCGCTGAATTTTTGTCGCGAGTACGTATTACAGGGGCCGTTCAAGCACCACTTTCAATTCCATACAGACAAGGTATGACCGTGCTTGATCTGTTATTACAAGCGGGTAGCTTAACCCCCTTTGCGAACGGAGATAAAGCCGTTTTATATCGCAAAACTAAGGGGGGTACAAAACGCTACGCAATACAACTCAACAGCATAATCAAAAATGGTGATATAACCACCAACTACGAGCTACGCCCTTCAGATATTATTATTGTCCCAGAGAGTGTTTTTTAAAAATGGAAATTAATGAAATATTCAAATATATAGCGGTACTGTGGCGAGAAATATCCCTTCGTAAATTTAAAGCGATATTTCTCATTACCTTAATAAGCTTTGCCATCCTCGCTGCAGGTATATTTAAACCCTCAGAGTATAATAGTGAAGTCACTATTTTCGCTGATACGCAAAATGTCATCAAACCGTTGCTGGGTAAGCAAACATCGGTCACGAACGTAAAACAGAATAGAACCGATCAAGTTCGCGACGTTATATACTCCCCCAGACAATTAAATAAAGTCATAGACCGAGTGTATGGCAAAAGCATTTACCCAACAGCAGCAAGTCGTGAAAAAAAACTGACCGAATTAAGACAAAAATTACAAGTTGAAGGCATGTCAGGTAATTATATTAAAATTTCCTATTCTGATAATAATGCCGATATGACCTTTAGATTACTTAACGAAGTGGTTTTATTATTCGTTGAGGACAGCGCAAACACTAAGCGAGATGAAAGTCGCAGCGCCTATAACTTTATAGAACAGCAAGTAGCAAGTTACAAAGAGCAATTATTACTGGCAGAAGAAAAATTAAAAACGTTCAAATCAACCCATTTAGATGGCACAGAGGCGGAAGTTGAGGCTCGCATCTCTGATTTACGTAATGAGATTGAACATTTAAAAATTGAAGAAATGGAAAGTCTTACACGAATATCTTCCTTACAAAAGCAGTTGCGCTCGCAGGATAAGTTTTCTGCAAATGACTATGAAGCATCTCTGTATCACGCTCGACTAAAAGAGCGCCAACAATATCTAAATAATTTACTGCTCACCTATAAAGACGATTACCCTGAAGTGCTCGAGGTACGTTATCAAATAAGTGACATCAAAAAAAATATCAATGACTTACAAAACAGAGAAACAACCACCACCAATGGAAATAACGAATTCAACCCTCTGTATCAAGAACTTAGCAGTAAACTTGCAACGGCTCAAGTGGCTCACAATACCATTCAAAACCGACTTTCAGCCTTTAAGAAATTACTCGATGAGGCCTATGAGCGACGCAAACGAATTGCTAACAATCAAGCCGAATTGGCTGAGTTAAATAGGGATAACACGGTTATCAAAGCGTTATATGAAGATATGCTTGCCAATAAAGAGAAGGCCCGCCTATCAATGGTGCTCGATATCGAAGGACAAGGTGTTAACTATAAAATTCAAGAGCCAGCAAGCTACCCAACAGTGCCTTCGGGACCAAGGTTTCTACACTTTGTGGCTGCGGGTCCTTTCATCGGCATTTTATTTCTGATTGCAATATTTATAGCAAAAATATTATTGGATAATAAAATTCGTTTTGCTTCTCAACTTGCTGTTTTTACAAACACTCCTCTTCTGGTTACGATTAAGCACAGCCTGAACCACTCGGAAAGAAAAAAGAAGCGCATTAATAATATCGCTTTATTCATTTATATGCTTTTTGCAATGACATTTTATATAACGATTGCTGTAGCACATAAATATGATGTACCAATCAGGGAGCTATTTACGCCATTATATAGCCAATTAATGGAGATGATTAAATGACAGTTAAAAATTCAAATTTACAGTTCTCTGATGTAAATGAACCCCCCATTACAGCAATTGCTATGAAAAACGATAGCCGTAAACAAATTCGTAATATGAATGATGAATGGCTATTAACACCAACGGAACTTGATGAACTTAAAATTATTTATCCTGGCTGCCAAGATGATAAATCAATCAATGATTATCGAGAGTTGCGCACTAAGCTATTAAAAATATCAAATAACGAAAATTTTGTCTGCATGGTATCGGGTATTAACAAAGGTGCAGGCACTACCCATATTGCCGTTAATTTAGCGGCAAGTATCGCTCTGGATCACAGTAAAACAGCGTTAATCATTGATTGCAACAGCTACTCACCAGCACTGAATGATTATTTAAAAGAAACACCAGAACTCGGTTTATCCAATTTTCTCGAAGAAGAAACTGATGAAATAGAAGATATTATCTACCCATCTGGGATCAGACGCATCAGGATCATACCAGCGGGTGTAAGAACTGAACATGCGGCAGAAAATTTTTCATCGGAGAAGATGGAGCAATTTATTGCCATGGCGAAAAAACGCTATCCAGACCGCTACATTATCCTAGACACCCCCCCAATTGGGCACTATGCGGAGAGTCAAATATTAGCCTCCATCTGTGATATGGCGATTCTAGTGGTGGGCTATGGTCAAGTAAGCACATCTCAAGTGCAAATGGGTATCGACTTAATTAGTAGTGATAAACTGGCAGGCATTATTCTTAACAATAAGTGATAGTATTTATGAATATTAATAAAGTATCTGTTAAAACTCGTCCTATTCTATTCGGGTATCTACTTCTGAGCCAAGCAACCGTGTACGCAGTTGAGGATGGGGATAGTAGAAGCAAGTTCATAGAGATGGGAGCAGGGTATCGGTATAGCACAAATATTTACAAGACATCAGCTAATGAAAAGAACAGTTCTACGCCAACTGCAGATATTGCCGTAGGCTATGAACAACAACAAAATAATAATGAAATTGCACTAAATTATTATGCCGAATACGCTAATGAAAGTGCCAATCGATTAAAAAACAATAGTTATTGGACGGGAAGTGCCCATATTAAGCAGCGGCTATTTAGTGATAATTTACAGTTTAACCTAACTCACACTCGGCAACGCTATATCGTTAATCAAAGTGAGCCTAATCTTGATAGTAACCAAGATGAGCGAGATTTTCTTAATGTCGGATTACAATGGTTTATTCGCTATTCTCAACGAAGTTCAATCATCCTAGGTGCCTCCCATAGTGAAACCTGGTTCAATGGCGGTAACACAAGTGACAGCAACAGCAATAAAGGACAAGTAAGCTGGCAATATTTGCTTGCAGATCAGTCCAAACTCGAATTAAGCTACTCTGCAAGCAAAAATAAGTTTGATGATTTCGATAACAGCTATAACGAACATAATGCCGATGTTCGCTTAACACGCGAGTATGTTTTAGGTGTTTATTCATTAAATGCAGGTAAAACATGGGTTGATGGCTCACAACAAAATTACAATGGCGCGCACTATGGTTTTACTATAAATGCACTTTTAAGGGGTCACCTATTATCATTAATAACAGCGAGGGAGTTAACTAATTCATCCGTACAAGCCGGGGAAGATGATGAATTAGACTTCTCCCAAAACCAACTATTTTGGCGTACCCGTGCAGCACTTGTAGATAAATATGCAATGTTTGACGACAAGCTAATCAGTAATATCCGTCTATATTTCGACCATGATAATGAGGTTGCAACGATAAATTCAGGAGACACAAAAGATAAAAACCGCTATGGCGCAAAAGGACAATTAACATGGGTAATGACTGAAAAACTCAGTTCGAGTCTACTCGCAGATCACAACCAATCAGATTTATCGGAAGGTGGTAAGAGAAAATTTACCCAGTTTGAAGTATCCAGCAAATATAATATAACTGACTCATTATACGTACAATTTTCTGCATCTCATGAAGAACAAGGAAAAACACCTAAGTACGATGGTTATAACGAAGAAATTTTTGCAACCCGAATCGCAGTAAGATACTAATATAAAAATAATATAAGGGAATAATTTTGCACAAAAACAATGCTCAAACATTATTAATTGTAGAGGATGATATTGGGCTGCAAACGCAATTAAAGTGGCATTTTTCTGACTATAATGTCGTTGTCGCTGCTAATTTAGAAGATGCGATTGTCGCCATTCGCTTGCATGAACCCCAAGTAATGGTTCAGGATTTAGGCCTGCCACCTGATCCCGATGGCGTCTCTGAAGGCTTTGCCCTCTTGCAACAAGCGTTGCAAATAAACCCATACATGAAGTTAATTGTTATGACAGGTAACGATTGTAATGATCACGCCCTTAAAGCCGTTAGCCTTGGTGCCTATGATTTCTACAGCAAACCCGTCAACCCTGCAACGTTAGAACTCATTGTACAAAGGGCTTTCCATATGCATCAACTCGAGTCTAAAAATAGAGCCTTTCAACTATGTCAAAGTAGTAACCTTGAAGGCCTAATTACAGGCGACGATAGAATGCTTAAAGTATGCAAATTAATTGAAAAAGTTGCCCCGACCAATGCAGCCTGCTTGTTACTTGGAGAAAGTGGTACGGGTAAAGAAGTATTAGCAAAATCACTCCATACATTAAGTCCCCGCACTGAAAAACCATTTGTCGCCATCAATTGTGCAGCATTACCTGAGAACCTATTTGAAAGTGAGTTATTTGGTTATGAAAAAGGCGCATTTACTGGTGCGGTAAAAAGTACCGCAGGTAAGTTTGAACTCGCTGATGGAGGTACCGTATTTCTTGATGAAATAGGTGAAATGCCATTGCAACTACAGGCAAAATTGCTGCGTTTCCTACAAGAAAAGGTAATCGAGCGTGTTGGTGGTCGTAAATTGATTTATTTGGATACACGTATTGTTTGCGCAACCAATAGAAATTTAGAAGAGATGATGGCCAGTGGTGACTTTCGTGAAAGATCTCTACTATCGAATTGCCGAGATACAAATAGACATCCCTCCTCTAAGGGAAAGAAGCAGCGATAAGGTATTGTTAGCTCGCTATCTATTGAAAAAATATGCACAAAAGGAAAACCTTAAAATTATCGGCTTTACAGAGGAAGCCATTAGTGCAATTGAAGAATACTCTTGGCCTGGAAACATACGTGAACTGAGTAATAAAGTCACTCGGGCTGCGATTATGTGCGAACAAAAATATATTAATGCGGAAGATTTAGGCTTAAAAGCGGTTGATAGCTCTCCCCTAAACTTAAAAGTGGTAAGGGACAGTGCTGAAATACATGCCTTAAAAACCACCCTTAGTGCAACGGGAAACAATGTCTCAGCAGCAGCTAAGTTACTCGGCATCACGCGTCCGACATTATATGATTTGATAAAAAAACATAATATCAATGTAAATGACTAACTCACTCTATTCATCGCTAATTAAACTGGAAATCTATAAAAATGAAAATGACATGGATAAAGATTAAGGCAATAAAAACCTTGGCAATAGTTGCTTTTAGCTGTGTAGGGCTAGTCGCCTGCGGTGAACCAGAAGAAGCGCAAAAAAACACGAATCCAGATGCTTATATCAAACAGGGTCAGGCCTATTTAGCGATGCACCAATATAAAGCGGCATTTAGTGCTGCTAATGATGCAATCAAAATAAGCCCAGATAAACTTGAAAGTTATCTCATATTGGCTGAAATACATCAACAATCAGGACGGCCGCAAGAGAGTATAAAATCGCTCGAAAAATTTACTGGTGTAAAAAATGCTGAATATTATTTTGCATTGATAGATGCCTATCAACAATCTCAAAAATTATTATCAGCACAGCATCTCATTGAACAACAGCAGCAAATATTGTCAACTCAAGCGCAACGCCTACAATTCGTTGAGGCAGAGCAATTGCTCTACAGCAACCAGTTCAGCGAAGCACAAGATGCATTTACAACCTTACTTAACAACCCTGAATACAAAATACCAAGCATGTTAGCACTAGCCAAAATTGAAGCATTTTCTAACAATATTACAGCGAGTAATAAATGGCTTGATGAAATAATAGAATTAGATGTAAAAAATACCGATGCCTTGTATCTAAAAAGTATGCTGTATATTAAAGTCGGCGACCTCAACAATGCTGAAAAATACCTTTCCGATACTTTAACAACACTGCCTTCTTCCGATATTTTCACTAATCAAAGAATTCAGATAATTCAGAATTTATCAGCGGTATTAACACAGCAAGGAAGAAGCGCTGAAGCGATGGTATACTCGCGCATTTTATCAGATGAATTTCCAGGTGCAGAATCTCTTTCCATGCAATACAACAGAGCACTTGAATTATTTGAAAAACAAGATTTTCTAGCCGCAAAAAAAATATTAGAAGAAATTCAAAGCAGTCATCCTGCCCATAAACAAGCCTCTACATTATTAAGTTTAATTTTATATAGTGAAGGAGATCTAAAACGTGCCGAAGAGTTACTCAGTGAAGTCGTTGATCCTGAAACCTCTTCAGAAAAACTTACCGAGCTCCTCGTCACAACACAACTACAGCAAAACAAGTCTGCAGCGGTACTAAATCTACTTGATAACACCCCAGAAGAAAATAGAAATAGCGACATGTGGGTGCTTTACGGTAGTGCTGCAATCCAAGAACGAGATTTCACGAAAGCATTGACGGCTTTAAAAAAAGCCCAAGAACTTGATGCTAAGTCAATAAATGTCGCTCTCTATGAAAACTATTACTACAACAATTTAGCAGAGCCCCAATCCGAAAAAGGGCTACAAGCAATAAGCAGCGCTTTATCAATTCATCCTGAAGCCGTTAAATTACAAATTGCATATATCAAACAACTGTTAAAGCTCGATAAAAAAGCTGAAGCTGATAACTATGTTACCGACCTAACCCAAAAATATAGTAGCAATAGCCAAACCCAATTAGTTGTTGCACATTACTATCTAGCAGAGCAAAAACTTGATCAAGCAAAAGAAGTTTTAGAAAAAATATTGCTCTTCGAAGAAGATAATCTACAAGCACTCTATGGCATAGCGCGGGTAAATGAACTGCAGCAATACTGGCAAATTAATTTAACAAATTATAAAAAAATAATTGGTTATTACCCCCTTGAAATAAATGCTTATCATGATCTAGTTATTACTTTACTTCGCTTACAAAAGGATCCACTACAAGCCAAAGCGTATCTTCCTGACAATTATCAACCTAATTTACTCGCATTAGCATTAGCTTATTTAACGTTACAACAAAATAAACTGGAACTGGCGAAGCACTATGCGCTGGAGGCTGAAAATGGTTTACCAAATAAGTATCAAGTTAACTTAGCCTCCTTAACATTACAAATAAAATTAATTGAAGCTCAAACGGCATTTACCACCGGTGATTACCCAACAGCCAGGAAAATGGTCATCGAGGCTTTGGTACAAAATCCCAAAGATATTCGTCTATTAAGCCTTTTAACCTATACTGAAATTCAATCTAAAGAGTACAACGAAGCTAAGAAAATTATTGACCAAATAGCAACTTTATTACCCAATGCCCCCTTATCTACGTTACTTGCATCTGAGCTACAAGTCGCACAGGGAAACTCAGAGAAAGCCACTGAGCTATTGCAAACCTATTGGCAAAAGCACAAAGATGATCAAGTTGCAGATAAGATATATCAACAATTACGACTTAAAAATCCAGCAACAGCAGAATTATTCCTAGATGAGTGGTTGGATGATTCACCTGATAGCATTATGGCATTACGTTACAAAGCGCTACAATTGCAAATGCACAACAAAACCACACAAGCACTTGTTTTTTATGAGAAAGTATTATCAAAAACAACAAATGACATTACTAGCCTTAATAACGCAGCCTGGTTATATTTTGAACAAAACGACCCCAAAGCACTCTCACTTGCAGAAAAGGCATATAAACTTGCTCCAAATAATGGCGCTATTTTGGATACATATGGCTGGATTTTATTTAATACCAAGGACAAGGCCTCGGGTAAAAAACTGATAGAGCAAGCATCAAAATTGTTACCCGATGATGTAAGCATTAAAGAACATTTAAGCGCGATTAATCAAGAATAGCTTATATCTATAGAGCATAGCACTGTAATGGCTACAAATAACATTACAGTGCTTTTTTATAAAAGCAAAAAGTCACTTAAACCACACGAGGATTAGACTATACGTCATATTAATCCATTCAATTTTACATAATAGAAATTCCCCTCCAAAACGCAATCATCAAAAAGCCTTTTATACAAAATCTTATAATGATAGGAATTTATATAAAATGTCGAAAAAATATACATGTCGCAATGTGTTCAACATTACAATTCATTATAAGCAACTGATAAATAAAAATATAAAAGAAATGGCCTGCTATATGCTTAACTCAAATAGGCAACCACAACAATATATTCGAGTTAGCCTTTAAACCACTACATAAGGAGAATAAGATGAAAAAATTTCTTTCACTATTATCTATTGCGTTAGTTCTTTTATTTACTGCGAGTAGCGCTTCAGCAATGCTTATTCAAGGTGAGATAAGTTTTACAGGTAATGCAACAACGACTGCTGCTGGAGGGGTAGTTACCTCTGTCGACTTCGGCACTTTTAATGTCGATGTAATAAAAGGCAACTTTATACCTTACGTTAGTACAGGGGCTGTTGCAACATTCACAGACCTCGCAACTGTCGCCGCTACAAATAGCTTATGGACAGCAGGAGGCTTTACTTTCGATCTTAACAACGTGCTTTACAACTCTGTTGACTATGGCGCAGCCGTTATTGCAGGAACAGGATTTATTTCAGGCAATGGCTATGACTCAACCGCTTTCAAATGGTTATTTACGAGTCAAGTTGGTGAATCAAAAACTTTCTCTGCGACAGTAGTTCCTGCTCCAGCAGGTGCAGCATTACTTGGTTTAGCTATCTTGGGATTTGGTTTAACTCGTCGCAATAAAAGAGCATAAGGTAACAAAGAATAACAAAATAAAGCGCTACGCTGCTAAATTTTCAGACCCATAAATATATTGCTTATTTATGGGTTTTTTATTCTACATAAAATCTACAACTCATAGATCACGCACATAAAATTAGCCTCTTACTCAGCAACATGAATTACGTTATGATGATATTGCCTCCTTCTTGAAATGGACTATATGAATGGAAAATAAGAAAACGAAGTTCTTGCTCAGTTTAGATTATGAGCTTTTTTTCGGTAATAAAAGTGGTAGTGTAGAAAACTGCATGATTAAGCCAACTGAGCAATTATTAACACTGTTGGATAACTATAACTACAAAGTAAGCCTATTTGTTGATGCGGGTTTTTTACTTAAATTGAAACAGTATGCAACTGACTTCCCTCAGCTAGCCCTACAATATTCCTCAATAAAAAAACAGCTTCTTGCACTTTCTGCAAATGGTCACGATATACAACTTCACATTCACCCACATTGGCAAGATAGCATCTATGATGGAACAGGATGGATTATTAATACACAACGCTATCGCTTACACGATTTTAGCCCATTAGAGGTGAATGAGATAGTACAAAACTATAAACAAGAGCTTGAATCCTGTACTGAACAAGAGATATTTGCCTTTAGAGCAGGCGGTTGGTGTTTACAGCCATTTGCACAGATTAAGCAAGCATTGCAAGCTAATCAAATTTGGCTAGATAGCACCGTTTTTAACCAAGGTCATTCCGATGATCCGACACGTTGGTTCAATTTTAAAAATGCGCCTAAACAAGCTTACTGGCATTTCAGTGATGATCCAGTACACCCTAATAAGGATGGTTATTTTACAGAAATCCCCATTAGCGCAACGAAAACATCTCCCTTATTTTTTTGGAAGTTAGCATTACGTAAGAAATTATCTCGTGGTATTTTTGACAGCTTTGGTGATGGGCAAGCAATGATTGCCAATCGCAGTTATTATATTGAACGTTTAACTAAAACAACCTATGGGCCAGTGATGGTTGATGGTTCAAAGGCAGGGCAATTAGAGAAGGCATATCAGGACCATCTAAAATCAGCGGATCATGACAACATTTTTAATGTCATGGGACATCCAAAAAGTTTATGCCCCTACTCGTTGGTCAAATTAAAACACTTTATAGAAAAACATCATAATGAAATGAGATCTATTACCTATCAGGACCTTAAGCATTTAAAGCGTAATATAGTCAAATAAGACAGCCCCCTGAATATAGGTTTACCATGTTCAGGGGGAGAAAACACACAGTCAGCAAAGATAATTGCGTATCGTTAAATTCCGTATGCTAAGCGATAGGCTTTAACTGACTCAAGGTGCTCATGCATATCTGGTTGCGCTTCTAAATAGGTAATGAGGTCTGATAACTGCACGATAGATATCACCGTTGCACCATAATCACGTTCAACTTCTTGAATAGCCGATAATTCAGCCTTACCTTTTTCTTGACGATCCAACGCAATTAACACGCCAGCTAGCTGTGCATGGTGAGCTTGGATAATATCCATCGATTCACGAATGGCTGTGCCCGCGGTAATAACATCATCTACCAGCATGATTTTACCTTGCAACTCAGAGCCAACTAAACTCCCCCCTTCACCATGTGTTTTAGCTTCCTTACGGTTAAAACAATATGGTATATCTAAATCATAACCATCCGCTAATGCAACTGCCGTGGTTGTTGCAATTGGAATACCTTTGTAGGCTGGCCCAAAAAGGAGGTCGTAATCAATTCCAGAATCCATTAATGCTGCCGCGTAAAATCGCCCTAAGCGGGCCAAATCTCGCCCAGTATTAAATAATCCCGCATTAAAAAAGTAGGGGCTTATACGACCAGATTTTAGGGTAAATTGACCAAATTTAAGCACCTCTTTTTCAAGTGCAAATTCAATAAACTCTTTCTGATAATCTTTCATATTACTACTCCGCGCTTAATGCTTTTTTCTGCTCGTTAATTAATTTATTAATGCCACCTTCCGCAAGGCTCAACATCGCTAATAACTCCTGATGGCTAAAGGCGCCATTTTCAGCGGTACCTTGAATCTCAATCATACCACCGCTATCGGTCATCACGACATTCATATCTGTTTCTGCATTGGAATCTTCAGCATAATCTAAATCACAGACAGCTGTTCCTTGGTAAATACCCACTGACACAGCTGCAATCATCTGTTTTAAAGGGCTTTTTTTCAGTTTACCCGCAGCCACCATCCAATTTAATGCATCGACCAGTGCAACACATGCCCCAGTGATAGAAGCTGTGCGCGTGCCACCATCGGCCTGTATAACATCACAATCAACAGTGATCATGTTTTCACCCAGTGCATTTAAATCAACAGCGGCCCGTAATGAACGAGCAATGAGGCGTTGAATTTCTAAAGTACGCCCACCTTGCTTTCCTTTTGCCGCTTCACGCATATTGCGAGTATGTGTCGCACGGGGCAGCATTGCATATTCGGCAGTTACCCATCCTTTACCCTTTCCCTTTAAAAATGGCGGGACAGAATCACTGACACTGGCATTACATAATACTTTTGTATTGCCAACCTCAATTAACACTGAGCCTTCGGCATAATCGGTATAATTACGGGTAATTTTAATATCACGGTTTTGCTCTGGAGTTCGGTTGCTAGGACGCATAAATCAATCAGCCTTATTAAAAAAAGAAGGCGCATTATATACCGATTCGCCTTCAAGATGCGAATTCAGTGAAATGCGCCAACTTATACCAATCGGAATAAAGAGTGCCGATATGCGAGGCATTGATTACAGTAACAACTTGCTCTTTATTTATCTCGATTAGCTACCCGCTTTGGTAAATTATCGACATCTGTAATTTTCACTTCATTAGGCAACGACAAGAATGGAAGCTCTTTATATTTCGTTCCCTGTACTTGTACGATAATTTGCTGACTGCTCTTACCCTGCAAAAATACTTTTTGATAAAATTCCTGCACGGCTTGCAAAGAGATACTCTGCAGAGTTTTAATATAAAGTGGTTTATGATTAACATCCGCTTTGATACTCAACCATTCATTCATTAAATAATCAAACTCTGCGGCAATATTATTCGGTTTTGCTAAATAATTAGCGACATGAGCTTGCTTAATTGTATTAAATTTTTCTGTACTTATTTCATTTAATTGCTGAGAAAATTTATTTAAAAAGGCATCAAAACGGTCATAGAGCTGCGCATTACTTAGCACCGGCGTTTGTGTGAATAAGCCGAAGGCAACGCTATCATTAACCGGAAAAGAAGCACTAAAGGGTGAATAGGTTAACTGTTCTTGAGTGCGAATTTGGTCATAAAATGCAGGACGCAATAATTGGTTTAATAACTCTGCGGTTGCTAAGGATGCATCGTCCTGGAAATCGGTGAGATAAATAGAAGCAAGCGCATCATCTTCCATGGGCGAAGTAAGCGTATAATTTAAGGGGCCTTGCACAAGATTCGCCTGTAAACGGTCAATCACATAGAATGGTACAGATTGAATCTTGACCAGTTGCTCTATGTCATGGAATAACGCAAGTACTTGCTTACTACTCAGGTTCCCTAACGCAAGTAAGCGCACGCTTGAAGTGCTAAATAATTGCTTAATGAAGAGCGACATATCATCCACAGTTATCACTGCTAGTGCATTTTTTAATGTTTCATCGGACCATGTCGGTTGACGTACAACATCACGAAATCCTGCCATCGCCAAATCCATTGCTTTAGATTTACTCTTATTATTAAGTCGGCGCTCCATCTCTTGTTTCGCCTGAGTAAGTGATTGCTCACTAAACTCTGACTTTTTAATCTCTTGCAAGACAGTTAATAGCAACTTATCCTGCTTATCACTATAACCACTGGTATTGATGACCATTCCATTACTATTATTAATAGAAAAATTTAAGCCAGCTTCCTGTGTAATAAAGTTCAATTCCGCAAAATTTTTATTCAATAAATTAAGTAGTAAGCTCATCATCACACGATTATTTGCGCTTTGATCGGCAATATCATTATTAAGCTGCAACTTTAAAATAGCTTTAGGCTCATCCAAATACTGACTTTGCTGATACCACAACGAAGCGCCGGGTTTATTAATCAACTGCTGTGCAACCTCAGTCTGCTCATTATTAACAAGTGATAAATTTTCAGGTAACCACAAGTTACTACTTGGTAATTTTAAATGAATATTTTTTGCATCCGCTAGCCAAGCTTGTTGAGTTTCAACCGATACCTGTTGCAGTGCATATTTTCCTTGATAATGAGGGATCTGAAGCTCCCCTTTTACACTCGGGCTTACTTCAAAAATGCGGCTATTCTGTGGGGTCAAATAGGTTAATAGTTGGGTAATAAATTCACTATTAAAGGCATCAAGTCGATAGGGGAAGAACAAAATATCTTTATATGGGTAAATCTGCATGTTCGCCGATAACGCCATGACATAATCAAAGCCTGAGTATTTATTTAAAAATTGAAAACGTGTACTTAAACTTTGCTGCTGTTGTTCATACTGTAAGCTATTTATCCCCTTATTTTTAATCAGGTCAATAAATGCAAATAATGTCGCCATGATTTTATCTTGCTGCTCAACACCTTTACCGGTGAGTTTAAACTGCATACTCAGTTGTGAGTATTGCTCACTATATGTACTATAGAATCCCGACATCACCGACTCAACTAAAGCCTGCTTTTGCAAGGTATCTGACAACCCTCCTTGATGGTCAGAGCCTAACAAACGACTAATATACCCACCCGGTTGATACATATATTCATCTTTGACGCTCGGTAATAAAAAATTCACCTGCAGCATTTTAATATCGGCAGTGGGCTTCATAGAAACTTTAATCGCCAACTGCTCCTTTGTTAACAAAGGGGTCGCAATAACAGGTTTGCTAACCTTTTTGTTAGGTATTTGCGTCAAATATAAACTGGCAACCTGCTCCAACTGTTTTATCGTCCTGGGGCCAGTGATAGCAACCTTCATTAAATTAGCGGAATAGTAACGGTTAAAAAAACGGACCAATTCATCCTGTAATTTACTATTGGATTTGTCCACTAACGTGGTTAAATCGCCCGTGCTAAAACGTGCCATTGGATGGTCAGGATTAAGTGTAAAACGCTGCAAAGCATAAAGCTTACGCATATCATTATCAAAATAGGTTTTGTGCTCTGCATTCACGGTATGGCGTTCTTTATCGGCATATTTCTCATCGAGTAAAGGCGCTCTCATCACATCGCCTAATCTATCAAGCGCCTCACCTAAATAGTCATCATTCACTTCAAAGCCATATACCGTGCTATCTTGTGACGTATAAGCATTCGTATAACCACCGTGCTGATTCATAAATTCGCTATATTCATTAATCGTAGGGTAACGTTCTGAGCCAAGGAATAGCATATGCTCTAAATAATGCGCTAAACCTAACTGCAATTCTGGATTATGCATACTACCAACGGGCACAGATAAAGAAGCGGAGCTGTTCTCTAAATCAGGATCAGAAACGAGCAAAACCTCAAGGTCATTGCTTAAACGAATGACTTTATATTCACGCGTATCATTGGGGCTTTTTATAATATGGTTATCTAACGGGGTAAATGAAGGCATCGCTAACTCAGTGTTTGGGGTGGCATTTGCCAATGGGATAAATGAAACAAGGCACAGCAAAGAGGCTGTGAGCAGATATATCGAGCTAATACGCGGCATTATTTTTATCTCAAGTGATGTGAATATATATGACAAGCTAATGTGCGATAAGTTTAACAAAAAAATAAATAATACCAATGACTATGGAATTAAAGTTGCAGCCAAAATGTCATCGGGCCATCATTGCAAGATGATACTTGCATATCTGCGGCAAACTCTCCCGTTTCAACATGGCTTCCTAATAGGCGGCATTGTTCAATAAAGAGTAGATATAGCCTTAATGCTTCATCGGGTTCAGCAGCATGACTAAAGCCAGGACGATTTCCCTTACGTGTGTCCGCAGCTAAAGTAAATTGTGATACCACTAATAGATCCCCTCCCGCTTGCTGAACATTCAAATTACTTTTACCCTCTTGATCGGCAAAAATACGTTGCGCTAAGACCCGCTCTGCCAAACGTCTACATTTTTTATCGTCATCGCCCTTCTCAACGGCTAAATAAACGAGTAAACCATTTTTTATTTCGCCAACAGTACTATTAGCAACTTCAACTTTAGCTTGAGTCACCCGTTGTAAAAGTACAATCATCCATTATCCTTTGAAAACCTATCCGTTTGATGCAAAAACTCTTCTAAAGTTGCCGTTACTTCTGCCCCAATTAAAATAATTAACCAGACAAAGTAAATCCAAACAAACAGAATAGGGATAACCGCTAATGCACCATAGATTAACTGCTGCGTTGGGAAGTGGGTAATATACAAACTAAAAAGATCCGTTGCCAAATGAAATAATAACGAAGTTAAAAAACCACCAATTAAGGCATAACGAAACCGCACCCGTTGATGGGGAACCAAAGTATACACGCCTGCGAAAGCGAGCCAGGCAAAAATAAAGGGCATGAAACTTAAAATTTTCTGACCAATGGATAGATACCCCTCTTCTTGGAAAATAGTAAAAAGGTAAGAACTAAGTGCAATGCTACCACCAATGATAATCGGACCTAGACTCAGAATGGTCCAATAGATAGTGAAAGCCTGTACATAGGAACGTTTATTATTACAGCGCCAAATCCGATTTATCGTTTGGTCAATGGTTGAGATCAATAACAGTGCAATGACGATTAACGAAGCGATGCCCATCATGCTCATTTTTTTGGTATTTTCGATAAAACCACCCATATGATCCTTAATTGCAGCCCCGGATGTCGGAACAAAATTGTTATAAATAAGGTCTTCAATGATGGTATGTAATTTTGCAAACATCGGAAAAGCAGAAAGCATATAAAAGATCACAGCAAGAAAAGGCACTAATGAAAGCAGTGTCACATAGGCAAGATGCCCTGCTGGTACTTTAATATTATCTTGTTGGCAACGATGCCATAAAAAAACAAGATAGGCGTAGCTGCTTTTACTTTTGTTAATTAACGCTTCTTTATCAAATTGCACGATAACCATCCTTGGGTTTCAATATCTAACTATTTTATAACTATACTCGCTACCAATGTAAATGCAAAAATCGATCATAATACCAATCGGATTAAGTATGTGATCTAAATTTTGTGCAGGAAAAATGGCTTAATTTGAGGCGTAAGTTGACGTAAATGGTTTCTCCCTTTACGAAACTTACAACAAAAAAGTAAGTTATTTTAACCAGCAAAATAGAGCAGCTATTTACTCCGATTGGTATAAGCTTTGTCCTAGGAGAGCGTGTGATAATCGGGGGTAGCAACGAACAACCAAAAAAAAAGGCCTTACCTAAGTAAGACCTCAATTAATCAGTAAGTTAACTAATTAACCTTTAGCTGGACGAGCCGCACGTTTACGTTCATTTTCAGTAAGAAGTTTCTTACGAATACGAATGCTTTTTGGCGTCACTTCCACTAACTCATCGACATCAATAAACTCAAGCGCCTGCTCAAGTGTTAATATTATTGCAGGTGATAAAGTTTGCGCTTCATCTGTACCCGATGCACGTACGTTAGTTAGCTGTTTACCACGGATACAGTTAACTGTTAAATCGTTAGCACGGTTATGAATACCAATAATTTGACCTTCATAAACCTCTGTACCATGTCCTAGGAATAGGCGGCCACGATCCTGTAAGAAGAACAGAGAATAAGTAACAGCTTTACCCGTTTGATTACAAACTAATACACCATTTTGACGCTGGCCAATTGTACCGCCTTTGTGTGGGCCGTAATGGTCAAAGCTATGGTATAAAAGACCAGAGCCTGAAGTTAATGTCATAAACTCAGTTTGGAAACCAATTAAACCACGGCTTGGGATCATAAAGTCTAAACGAACACGTCCTTTGCCATCTGGTGTCATATTCGTTAGTTCCGCTTTACGAATACCTAACTGTTCCATAACACTGCCTTGATGTTGCTCTTCACAGTCAATTGTCAATGTTTCCATTGGCTCTTGTCTCTGTCCATCAACAACACGCTCAATAACCTCAGGGCGAGATACGGCTAACTCATAACCTTCACGACGCATATTTTCAATGAGGATACCTAAATGCAATTCACCACGACCAGAAACTTTAAATTTATCTGGATCTTCCGTCTCTTCTACTTTAAGCGCAACGTTGTGTACCAATTCTTTATTTAAACGATCCAAGATATTACGTGATGTAACGTATTTACCTTCTTTACCACAGAATGGAGAATTGTTTACTTGGAAAGTCATGGTAACGGTTGGTTCATCAACGCTTAATGGCGGCATCGCTTCCACATTATTTTGTGCACAGACCGTATCAGAGATTTTTAATTCACCTAAGCCACTGATAGCAATAATATCACCAGCCTGCGCAAGCTCTACATCATGGCGCTCTAGACCTAAATAACCTAATACTTGACCCACTTTACCATTACGTTTTTTACCATCTGCACCAATAACGGTAACAGGTTGGTTAACTTTCACATTACCACGGGTAATACGACCAACACCGATAACACCAACATAGGAGTTGTAGTCAAGCTGAGAGATCTGCATCTGGAAGTCACCATCACGATCTGCCGCAGGTGGTGCTACATTATCGACGATAGTTTGGAATAAATCTTCCATGCTATCTTTTTGTACATCTAACTCATCACTCGCCCAACCGTTCAATGCGGATGCGTAAATAACTTTAAAATCTAATTGCTCATCAGTTGCACCCAAATTATCAAACAGATCAAATACTTGATCCATTACCCACTCAGGACGAGCACCTGGGCGATCAACTTTATTAATAACAACGATAGGCTTGAGGCCATAGGCAAATGCTTTTTGTGTTACAAAACGGGTTTGCGGCATTGGACCATCAACGGCATCAACAATAAGACATACACTGTCTACCATTGACATGATACGTTCAACTTCACCACCGAAGTCAGCATGCCCAGGAGTATCTACGATATTGATATGGTAATCATTCCACACAATCGCTGTGTTTTTAGCAAGAATTGTAATACCACGCTCTTTTCAAGATCGTTAGAGTCCATTATGCGTTCTTCAGAACCGCCACGTAAATCTAGTGTGCCAGACTGCTGTAAAAGTTTATCAACTAGGGTTGTTTTACCGTGGTCAACGTGAGCAATAATGGCAATATTTCTTAATTTTTCTAACGACATGATGCGCCTCAAAAGTAACTATTAATAAAAATACCAATTAAGTGAATTAAGTCATGATGAATCTATTACAGACTAAATTCATTTAATTGGTATAAACGCGCACATTGTAACCATAATTTAAAAAATAGAAAGTTTTAAGTCCGTCACAATTCATATATCCGCCCTAATACTTGCCTTTAATAATGCTTTAATCATATTTACTTACCCATTTATACTTACAGCAACAACAAAGCACCAAAATAATCCACAAAAGCACCTTGTTGGTGCAAAGATTAATGCGTTTTTCATTTACTACAGGTAAAGGTCTTGAAATTATAGCATTATATTTTTTTGGTATAATTTTAGCTTTGTTGGAGTTCTAAATTATTTTTGTTATGGTTACCCTTCATTTTGATGTTAATTAGAGGTTCTAAACATGTCTGTAAAAACTGTGCAAGATGTTCTTAATTTAATCGAAGAGCAAGAAGTAAAATTCGTTGATTTACGTTTTACCGATACACGAGGTAAAGAGCAACACGTTTCGATTCCACATCACCAAGTTGACGAGGACTTTTTCGAAGATGGAAAAATGTTCGATGGCTCTTCAATTGCAGGTTGGAAAGGCATTCAAAATTCTGACATGGTATTAATGCCAGCGCCAGAAACAGCCGTACTTGACCCCTTTACAGATGATGTAACACTTAATATTCGTTGTGATGTATTAGAGCCTAAAACCATGCTCGGTTACGACCGTGATCCACGCTCTGTGGCAAAACGTGCAGAAGCTTACATGCGTTCAACGGGTATTGCTCATACGGTTTTATTTGGTCCTGAGCCTGAATTTTTTCTATTTGATGACGTTAAATACGGTAACTCTATGCAAGGCGCATTCTTCTCTATTGATGCAAAAGAAGCTGCATGGAATTCAGGAATCCTGACGATGAAGGCAACACGGGTCACCGCCCTGGTGTTAAAGGAGGTTACTTCCCGTGCTGTACCGTCAATTCAGCGCAAATATTTGTAGTGCAATGTGCTTAATCATGGAAGAAATGGGGCTAGTTGTTGAGGCTCATCACCATGAAGTAGCAACGGCAGGCCAAAATGAAATTGCCTGTCGCTTTAATACAATGGTTGAAAAAGCCGACGAAATTCAAATTTATAAATATGTTGTGCATAACGTCGCTCATGCATACGGTCAAACCGCAACATTCATGCCTAAACCGATTATTGGCGATAACGGCTCAGGCTGCCACTGTCACCAATCTTTAGGTAAAGACGGTGTTAACTTATTCTCGGGTGACCAATACGCAGGCCTATCGGAATTAGCACTTTACTATATTGGCGGTATTATCAAGCACGCTAAAGCCCTTAATGCATTTACCAATGCATCAACTAATTCTTACAAACGTTTAGTGCCACATTTTGAAGCCCCTGTCATGCTCGCATATTCTGCAGGTAATCGCAGTGCATCAATTCGTATTCCAATTGTACCTAGCGCTCGTGCTGCACGTGTTGAAGTGCGCTTTCCAGATCCAACAATGAATCCATACCTTGGTTTTGCTGCAATGTTAATGGCGGGTCTTGATGGCATTAAAAACAAAATCCACCCAGGAGAATCATTAGATAAAGATCTCTATGATCTTCCTAAAGAAGAGGCTGATGCGATTCCACAAGTAGCTGTTTCTTTTGAAGAAGCACTTGCAGCTTTGGATGCGGATCGCGAGTTCTTAACCGCTGGCGGCGTGTTCTCAGATGAGGCTATTGATGCTTACATCGCACTTAAAACAGCAGAGTGTGAGTCTGTTTCTCGTGCCACACACCCGAAAGAATTTGAACTATACTACAGCGTATAATTTAATTAATATCACATTGCATTAACTTTAAAAAGGGGCTTCATAGCCCCTTTTTTATTACCTGCAAAACCCCTCATTGACAATAATTTATAGCATGGATAGTATTCACTCCCACCAGCAAAAACATCAATATATTATAAAAAAAGTCACGCACTAGCGTAAACAACCAGAAGACAGCAGGTTGGTATAATTATTGCTTAATTACCAGCAGATTTTACATTTAACCTTTATAAATAACTAAGCTGAAAACAAACAGCCTTTTTACATAAGCAAGGAGCCCCACATGAGTGGAAACCAAGTCCGCCTACAAGCAATTGAACAAATTACTAATCGTGCACCAAAAGAGGTCGCTCAGCCTCAAGCATTAAACAAAATTTGGGCTGAAGATGTATTCAACTTCCAAAAAATGGAACAAGCACTTTCTAAAAATGCGTTTAAAGCCATTAAAAAAACAGCACAAACAGGTGCAGTATTAGACTCAGCAACGGCTGATGTTGTTGCAGCAGCTATGAAAGAGTGGGCTCTGAGCAAAGGCGTTAAATTCTTTTCTCATATTTTCTACCCAATGACGAACATCACAGCTGAAAAACATGATGGCTTTATTGTTACAAATTCCGATGGCGGCGCTATCTCTGAATTTACAGGTAGCTTATTGATTAAGGGCGAACCTGACGGCTCTTCTTTCCCGAACGGAAGCTTACGTATGACTAACGCTGCGCGTGGTTATACGGCATGGGATCCAACAAGCCCTGCATACATTATGCATACTGCTAATGGTTCTACATTAATGATCCCAAGTGTATTTATGTCTTGGACAGGCGAAGCATTGGATAAAAAAATCCCACTTCTACGCTCTATCTCTGCAGTAAATAAAGCAGGACAAAAAGTACTGACGTTAATGGGTGAAAAAGATATCGCACCTTTAAACTCAAGCTGTGGAGCAGAACAAGAGTACTTCTTAGTTGATGAAAACTTTGCAAATGCTCGCCCTGACCTATTATTAGCTGGCCGTACACTATTTGGTGCGCCACCTGCAAAAGGTCAAGAATTTGATGATCACTACTTTGGTGCAATCCCAGAGCGTGTACAAGTCTTCATGCAAGACTTCGAAGACACTCTTTATAAATTAGGTATTCCAGCTAAAACTCACCATAACGAAGTTGCACCTGGTCAATTTGAAATTGCACCTTATTATGAAGCGGCTAACGTTGCAGCTGATCATCAACAATTAATGATGACAGTGATGAAAAGCACGGCTAAAAAACATGGTTTCCTATGCTTATTGCATGAAAAACCATTCGCAGGTGTTAATGGCTCTGGTAAACATGTTAACTGGTCTATCGGTAACGCAACACAAGGTAACCTACTAGATCCAGGCAGTACTCCACATAGTAACCTTAACTTCTTACTATTCTGTGGTGCTGTTATTCGTGGTGTACACAAATATGGTCCATTATTACGTGCAGTAATCGCATCAGCTTCAAACGATCACCGTTTAGGTGCAAACGAAGCGCCACCAGCAATCATGTCTGTTTATTTAGGCGACCAATTGGAAAATGTCTTTAAAGACATTAAAGAAGGTAAACTATCTTCTTCAAGCACGGGTGGTTTAATGGATCTTGGTTTATCACAAATCCTACAATTCCAACGTGATCCAGGTGACCGTAACCGTACTTCACCATTTGCATTTACAGGTAACCGCTTTGAATTCCGTGCTGTGGGTTCATCACAATCTGTATCGGGTCCATTAGTTGCAATGAATACAATGCTTGCTGATTCATTAAACTGGATAGCGGAAAAATTAGAAGCAACACTAGCAACTTCTGCTGATCAAACAACTGCGGTTATCTCTGTATTAAAAGAGTTGATGGAACTTCACGGCAATGTTGTCTTTGGCGGTGACGGATATTCAGCAGAGTGGCATGAAATGGCAGTTTCTGAGCGTGGTTTGAAAAATCTACGTAACTCAGCAGATGCTTTACCTGAATTTAAAGCTGACTACATTGTTGAACTATTCAAGAGAACAGGCGTATTGTCTGAAATTGAATTAGCAAGCCGTTTTGAAGTTTATGCGGAACAATACGTACAATCAATTGCTGTTGAAGCGAATTTGGTTGTTGATATTGCAACAACCAAGATTTACCCAGCAGCTGTTAACTACTTATCTGAACTTGCTCTAACATCTTCTTCAATGCAAGATTTAGGGATTGAATTAGATACGTCATTAGCAGCAAGTATTGCTACAGAAGCAAATGCGATGATGTCAGCGGTTGCTAAATTAAAAGCAGCTAAGGCAACTCATGATTTTGCTTCAACAGAGGAACATTTACGTTTCTGTGCTGATGATATTCGTGACTTAATGAATACTGTTCGTGCACATGCAGATACGCTAGAAACCTTAGTGGCTGATGAATTATGGCCTCTACCTAAGTATGCTGAAATGTTATTTATTAAATAACCGTATCATGCAAGAAGTGGATAATTAAATCCACTTCTTGCTGTTTATATAACTCATGAATAAAAAGCATTTTTAATGCTAATGGTAAAACTCGTTAGCATTAAAAATGCAATTTCATAAAATATAATAACTTATATCTCTATATCCCTAAATAAGTCATATTATTAATATTGGCAATTGATTCACAATTTGCAAAAGCTTCTATTTATAAACAAGGGTTTTTATTGCCTTAATTGATATCATGATCCACAATTGAAGCAATAAATTCAAAGGGTTATTATTATGAAAAATGTATTATTTTGTTTATCTTTAGTGACGATTCTATGCACACCTATGCAAGCTGTTAGTGAGATGAAAATTTACCATTGGATTGATAAAGAGGGTAATAGCCACTTTTCAGATACTGCGGATCCGAATACTGAAGAGGTTCAACTTAAAGAGCAAAATGTATTTGTAGAAGAGTTTAGTGCTCCTCCCGCTAGCCCAACACAGGATATGCTAACGGACGAAGCTGTTATTGAATATGTAGCTACGATTGTGTCACCTACAGATGATCAAGCAATACGTAGCAATGAAGGCACTATTAATATTCAAGTATCCACGACGCCTGAAAAAGAAAACAGTCAAAAATTACAGCTTTATTTAGATGGTGTAGCACTAGGCCAACCGCAAATATCACCAACGATTAGCGCACAAAATATTGATAGGGGCACACATCAATTAGAGGTTCACTTAATTGATGAAAATGACAAATTGTTAGCTAAAACACAAGTTGTTACCGTACATTTACAACGCGTACACATAAATAGAGCAGTGGCAATCCCCAAATAATATGGCGAGTATCTGCTTCTTTATCGTGTAATTTTTAAAAGTAATGAGATACTTCTATGCTAAACAAGCAAATACAAACATCACCGCTGGCATTAGCATTACTTGAAGAAGCAAACACCGCCTTTATTGTCATTAATAACGATTTAAAGCTAATTTATGTTAATCCGGCTAGCGAATTATTGCTATCACAAAGCAAACAGCGACTTTACCAGCAAAATTTACAGCAGCTAGCGCGCCAATTTCACTTCAACCCGATTAAGATAAAAAGGCTACTTAAAAATAGAAATTCGTTCACAGAAAATGAAGTCGCTTTATTAGTTGATGGTCACCCGCTATTGATAGCGCTCAGTGCCACCTACTTAAATTTTGATGGTCAAGATAACGTTATTCTTGAAATGCGCTGCATTGAGCAGCAACTTAAAATTAGCCAAGTACATTATCAAGAGCATCAACAAAAAGCAGCCCAAGATTTAGTACGCGGCCTAGCCCATGAAATAAAGAATCCTTTAGGGGGATTACGAGGGGCTGCACAGCTTCTTGAAGGTGAGCTGCATAATCCTGAATTAAAAGAGTTTACACAAATAATAATTGAGCAGGCAGACCGCTTAAGTTCGTTAGTTAATCGCTTGTTAGGTCCACAACAAATTGGACTTCGCGCCACGGATAACATTCACTCAGTACTTGAAAAAGTGCGTAAATTAGTCTGCTTAAACTTACCCGATTTTATTACCATAAAAGTCGATTATGATCCAAGCATTCCCGATTTTGAAATGCAATCCGATCAATTACAGCAAGCATTCTTAAATATTATCCAAAATGCCGTGCAGGCCTTTGATTATAAAACAGAAAATGTAGGAAAAATAACGCTACGCACACGCACTGCACATCAAGTCACGATTAATGGATTACAACACCGATTAACGACGGAGATAAGAATTATCGATAATGGTGTAGGTATCCCCGACAATTTGAAAGATACCTTATTCTATCCCATGGTAACAGGCCGTAAAGATGGTACGGGGTTAGGGCTATCTATCGCTCAAGAGTTAATTAAACAACATAATGGTCGAATTGAATGCCATAGCATTCCCGGACATACTGAATTTTTAATCTATTTACCAATGACTATTTAAAATAATAACAATAAAAACAGTTAGCCATAAATAAGGAAATAATATGAGTGTGAAAGCTTGGATTGTTGATGATGACCACGCCATCCGCTGGGTGTTAGAGCGCACATTAAAAGCTGAAAAAATTGATCATGCCAGTTTTCCAGATGGAGAATGTCTATGGAAACAGTTACAGATAGAGCAGCCTGACGTAATTATTTCTGATGTCCGTATGCCGGGTATTGATGGCCTATCATTAATGGAACGTATCCACGAACGCTTCCCACTAATACCAATTATAATCATGACTGCTCATAGTGACCTAGATAGCGCTGTTAATGCCTATCAAAGTGGCGCCTTTGAATACCTACCCAAACCCTTTGATATTCATGAAGCAACGGCATTAATTCAACGTGCTATTAACCATAGTTTAGAGCTAAAACAAAAGAAAAAAGCGCCAGAAAGTGCCGTTTCTATGCCAGAAATTATTGGAGAAGCGCCTGGCAATGCAAGAGGTTTTTCGGGTGATTGGTCGTTTATCACGCTCAAGTATGAGTGTCTTAATCAACGGTCAGTCTGGTACAGGTAAAGAACTAGTCGCTCAAGCCCTACACAAACATAGCCCACGTAAAGATAATACCTTCATCGCGCTTAATATGGCCGCGATCCCACGCGAATTAATTGAAGCGGAGCTCTTTGGCCATGAAAAAGGCGCTTTTACCGGAGCAGCTAATAATCGCCAAGGGCGATTTGAACAGGCCAATGGAGGAACCCTATTCTTAGATGAAATAGGTGATATGCCACTCGATGTTCAAACTCGTTTATTACGTGTACTTGCTGATGGCCAGTTCTACCGTGTTGGCGGCCACCAAGCGATTAAAGTTGATGTACGGATCATTGCCGCGACTCATCAAAATCTAGAGAGTAAAGTAAAAAGTGGTGATTTCCGCGAAGATCTATTTCACCGTCTCAATGTTATTCGCATCCAAATTCCAGCACTAAAAGAACGTCGCGAAGACATCTGCCTGTTAGCGCAGCACTTTTTACGAGAGATAGCAGCCGAACTCAAAGTGGAGAGCAAGCAACTTACCGATGAAACTAAGGCTTATCTCAGCCAACTACCCTGGCCTGGCAATGTTCGTCAACTAGAAAATATTTGTCGTTGGCTAACCGTGATGGCGAGTGGTCAAGAGGTTCATATTTCCGATTTACCACCTGAACTAACGGCACAAGAAGCACAATATACTGAAAATAATGCCCCCCTTTGGGAGCAACATTTACAGCAATGGACATTATCAGAGTTTAAAAAAGGTGAAGATAACGTACTAGCAAAGGCAATGCCTGAATTTGAACAAATAATGTTAAAAACTGCCCTATCATTTACGCAAGGTAAAAAACAAGAAGCAGCCAAACTATTAGGCTGGGGAAGAAATACATTAACACGCAAACTCAAAGAGTTTGATATGTCATAAGTAAGTCACTCTATTTTATTCCCGCTTTTATGCGGGAATATCATTTGAAATGCTTCGATTATCGTATCCTCCCATTGTAAATAAGCAAATTTTACACTGACATTACCCTGTTGCTCACTTTCATGCCAGAATTTTATCAGCTGATTATTTTCCACAAACTGCAGATCATCAATCTGCACTCTGCCTTTTTTAAGTTGTAAAGGTAACGCTGCATCGGCGCTACTGATATCTATATTATCTAAATGAGCGTACTTGATGAAGAAGCTAGAGATGGGTAGCACCGTTTTCTCCTCACTGCTCGTGATGCTTTTTGATGGCGTTAGGCGCTGTGGAATATGTATCTGCATATCTTTCATCTCTAACGATGATAAAGTAACATTTTGCACGGCAATAAGCGCATTAGATAACGGATTAAAAGCAAAGGTTGCCTCGCCCTGTAATTGTAATTCACCGGTAAAGATGCGTGCGAATAAGCGCTGTAAAATGAGCTTACTATTCTCTAACTGTAAGCTTAACTGCGCATCATCAACAACATCGGAAAATTCAGGGGTAATAACACTAATTTGACGAACAGCTAACATTAACTGCGCCTGTAGCGCTATCAAATCGAAATTAGTGTGCAAAGTAAAATCGTTAAGTCGCACAAAGCGGTCGTTTTGTAACTGCCAGTTAGCCTCTTTTAGTGCGGCTTGCCAATTTCCTTGCATCCCTGAATAAATAAATTGATTGTTACTAATAAGCGTTAAATGCTCACTACTTAAATCTAGTTGCTGTAATTGTAGATTGGTATCTTGGTAATGTATCTGTACATTAGCATCCACTATTGCTACTTTATCGATGGTCAAACTATTCCAAGGTAACAATGACTCGCGCCGAGGCGTTTGCTTTATTGGCTGTTGTGGGGCGTGATTAAGCTCGCTTAAGTTGCGTTCATCCCACCAAACATGCAAGCCCTGTAGTTCCACTGAGGCAATCTCTAAATGGCGATGTCGAAGATCCAATTGACGGCTTTTTATCTCTAATCGATCAAATGTTAATAGCGGTTGATCCTGATAACCAATGGCAACTGCAGAAAGCGTTAGCTGCGGGTTAAGCCAATCAGCCATTGTGATTTCTTCAACGCTAACTTGATATCCCGTCCGCTTTTCAATCTGCGTGGTTAGCCATGCGGAATAATCATTAATATCAAATAAGGCAATAAAGATCACCATCGCAGCGCTTAATAAAAGCAACATAAGCATGCATAAGCGCTTTATCAATAGTGCCTTAAGCGTGAACATATTGATCTTTATCTGCAAGCCAACGCTGCGTTAATGCAGGTATCAGCGCGGGATAAGCGGTGATGATTTGTTCAGCTAGCCGCTGAGACTGTGCAATTAGATGCTGATCCCTGATTAAATCAGCAATTTTAAAAGCAGCAACACCCGTTTGTTTTGTACCTAACACTTCACCGGGGCCGCGGATCAGTAAATCTTGCTCTGCAATATAAAAGCCATCGTTACTTTCTCGCAGAATCTGTAAACGCTTTTGTGAGGTTTTAGAGAGCGGATTTTTGTACAACAATACACAATGACTGGCCGTGTCCCCACGTCCAACCCGACCGCGTAATTGGTGCAATTGGGCTAACCCTAAACGCTCCGGATTCTCAATAATCATCAAACTCGCATTAGGGACATCCACACCAACTTCAATGACTGTCGTCGCAACCAAAATATTAACTCTCCCGCCTTAAAAAAATCCATCACATACTGCTTTTCCGCTGCTTTCATGCGACCGTGCACCAAACCGATACGCAAGTCGGGTAATGCCAATTGCAGGCTATTAGCCGTATCTTCCGCCGCCTGACATTGCAATGCCTCCGACTCTTCAATTAAGGTGCAGACCCAGTAAGCTTGCCGTTCTGATTTTTTACAGGATTGGTAAACTCGTTGAATGATATCGTCACGGCGAGTATCAGGCA
Organism: Psychromonas sp. MME2; assembly: GCF_040566515.1. Classification (NCBI taxonomy): domain Bacteria; kingdom Pseudomonadati; phylum Pseudomonadota; class Gammaproteobacteria; order Alteromonadales; family Psychromonadaceae; genus Psychromonas; species Psychromonas sp. MME2. The sequence continues at coordinate 90,744 of NZ_JBEWXI010000002.1, forward strand.
AAACAACCGTTTGAATAGCGGTACGACCGGGTGGTAACTCATCAATCACGGAAACCGTTAAATCAGCATAGGCGGTCATAGCTAAGGTTTTGGAATGGGGGTGGCGGTCATGGTTAACTGATGTGGTGATAAGTCATCGCTACGCCCTTTCTCACGTAACGCTAACCGTTGATCTACCCCAAAGCGGTGTTGCTCATCGACAATAATCAAAGCCAAATTATTAAACTCAACGCCATCTTGGAACAACGCATGAGTTCCTATCACCATTTTAGCTAATCCTAGGGTAATATTTTCTAATTGATTACGTCTCTCTTTTACCTTCATTTTACCACAGAGCATACCGACAGAAACATCCAATGGGGCAAACCATTTCTGGAAATTAATAAAATGCTGCTCCGCAAGTAATTCAGTTGGCGCCATTAAAGCGACTTGATAACCCGCTTCGATAACCGCCAGTGCGGCACTAGCTGCGACTAATGTTTTCCCCGACCCCACATCGCCCTGAACCAAACGCATCATTGGCACCCCCTGCTGCAAGTCAGTTGCAATCTCTTGACTTACTCGGCGTTGTGCATCAGTTAAAGCGAAGGGTAAACTATCGAGTAATCGCCGTGGTAAGTCACCTTCGCTTGCAATGCTTACGGCACGATGACGCTGCATATCAACGCGCATGGTTAACATACTTAACTGCTGCGCCAATAACTCTTCGATAATTAAACGCTGCTGTGCGGGATGTGTTTTTGTCTCTAGCTCTTCAATGCTGGCATCGGGAGGTGGGCGGTGAATATAAAAAAGCGCATCACGTAAACTAATGGGGTGCATTAAAAGGTGCGTAGGCAATAATTCATCTATATCATTTTGCTCTAAAAAAGCTAAGGCCTGTGCAGATAAATTACGCAGGCTATTTTGCTTGAGCCCCTCCGTTGTTGGGTAAACAGGGGTTAGATTCTCTTCAACTAATGTGTTTTTCAAACTTTTAACAAAGCTGTAATCAGGATGAGTAACCTCGATCCCTTGATAACCGAAACGAAACTCACCAAAGCAACGGACTTTACTACCGACCTTAAAGCTGTTCTTTTGTGCGGCGTTAAAGTGAAAAAAATTCAACGTCACCGAGCCACTCTGATCCGCAATTTTACATTTTAAAATCGACCGCTTTCCATTCTGTACGTTACAACTTAACACCGTCCCAAGCACAGTTACTTGCATACCATCTTGCAAATCGGCCATGGCATAAACACGGGTTCGATCTTGATAATGTAAGGGCAAATGGAAAAGAAGATCGGCAACATGATAAAGTGAAAGCTTGGCAAGTTTCTCCGCAACTTTGACCCCAACACCTTGCAGCGCCGTTAATGGAATTTTATCTAATTTCATTTATCTCCTTAAGTGCACTGCTAGACTAATGATGCATCGCTGCTGCTAACGTGTCGATAAACTGTATTCGTTTACTCTCTTTATTGTCTACGACACGACCATTTAGTGATGACCAATCAGGATGACTCCGCGCTCGTCGCAACCATTTATGCCAATGTTGAGGTAACTCAAGCTTTTCTTTGCCTATCTCTAAATCTATTTTATCAAAGCTAGCATGCCCCCTTTGTTGCAAAATCTGTAGCAATTTATTTTGTCGCAACCACAAAACCTGTAATGTGACATCATCAAGACAAATATAACGAGAGCCAGTGACTTTCGCATATATTTCATCATAGTAACGTTGCTTCACACTCCATAGTGCGCCAGCAACCCCTCCGGTTATCGCGGCCGCACCAAGCGACATGCCAGCAGTCATTAAATCAATCGCGACACCTGCACCAACCCCTTTAGCAATATTGCCAGTGATATTAATGCCAAGCTCCTGTAAATTATCAGCGGAAAAAAGATCCAAGTGCCAACCATCCTGTGCAACGGGGAGCTGACTCTCCTTCACATCTTCTTGACGAAACTGGTACAGGGTTAATAACTCAGCAACACACTTATTCTCTGCTTTGCGTATCCTTCGCTGCAGTTCTTCACTGCATTTCTGTAATGCTTGCTCGCTATTATCGACCTGATAACGCAGGGCGGCACACTCAACAAATAATTTAGCAACAATTTGTGTCGCCAACTCAAAAGTGTCTGCCCATTGCTGTTGGCGCTGTAATATTAATTGATTTAATAGCCCCTCTTGATCCGGTAAAAGTGTTTGCATTTTTTGATAAATTTTCATTTCATCTGAAAAATCAAAATGAACATTATCAAAGCTCACATAGGCATGAAAATTTAAACGCGCAAGTTGTTGCTTCCACAACGCCAAATGTTCACCACCTTGCCGCGTGAAATTAAGCACAGGAATCACCGGTTTGGCTGCATAACTTAAAATTTGCAATTCATCTCGATATTTCCCTAGAATAGGCTCTCGCAGGTCGATGACGTAAAAAATAAGGTCGATATCTAAGAGTGCACGTAACACCTTTGCCTCTTGATCTAGTTCGGGGTAACTCGGCAAATGGTCAAGGAAATAACGCAATCGTTCAACCCCATCAACGGAGTGTTCAGGGAAAAACTGACTCAAAATATGAAAAAGACGGATAGAATCTTCTAATCCCGGTGTATCGAATAACGCGAGGCGATTCTCCTCGCCAATATTCACCGCGCTACCTTCAACATGGCGGGTCGTTCCCGCTTGGTCGGCAACCTCACCAAATTCGCTATCACGTAATAGAGTCCGTATTAACGAGGTTTTTCCCGCGTTAGCATGGCCAACAACGGCCACTGACAGTTGACCTATAGCCATCATGCACCCTCATTATTACAAGTGAACTGGATAACATTATCCAAACAAAGATTAGCTTGTGCAGCTGCACTATACCAATCACTTCGACGTTTTTCTTTATTCTCCTGAGGCTGCTTATTTTCATCGATTAGCAGCAAATATAACGATCCTTCCATTGACCGTTTTAAGGTAGATAATAGACGCAATAGGCCTCGATCGGGTAAACGTAACAAACTAACATAAACGACAAGATGCATATGCTGGAGGGTCGCAATATTGGCTAACATAGCTTGCTGGGAATCAAAGTCACAAACGTTTTGCAGGCAGGGTAATTGTTCAGGGCAATATTCACGAACATGTTGCTCACAAATGGCCAATTGCGATTCAGATAACTCCAATGCTACGGGGTAAAAAGTCGCAGGTAAAGCGGCCGTAGAGATGTGCGCATCAACGGGAGTATATGAACGATTGAGATGCCTATCAGGGTCGCTAATACCTAAAGATGTCACATTGGGCTTTAATACTTGCCTTAACTTTACATAGTAGGCAAGGCTAAAGTCTAATGTGAAGTTATTTTTATTCACCTTGGATAACAAGGACATTAACCCCCACAGAAAGAGGCGAGGTAGCATGCCGTAAATAATAAAACTACTAATTAATAAAGTTGACCACGCTAAACGGCTCGCCTGTTCATCGGCCAATACATTTAACGCACCTAAATGGCTTTCTTGAATCTGTGCGATATTGGGTACTAACACCCCCAATTGCCCAGGAAGATAGGCGAGCAGTTCTGTTAACCACTGTAGATTAGCTACCGACAATATGCTGCTTTGCCAGATAAAATCAACTTGATGTGTCGCAAGCATAGCAACCAACATGAGCGTTGCACCGAGAAAATAGCTAAACCATAATCGATGGGTTAAAGCGGAGAGTTGGTAGCGACCTAATTTATCAGTAAAAAAGACGGCAAAATAACATTTAAAGAGCGTCCAAAAATGCACATCCTGTGATGCATTCCGATTAAAACGCTGTTCAATTTTCCTACATATATACATACAACTACGGAGCAGCCAGCCTTGAGTTAACTCCTTAGATTGAAAAAAAAAGAGCAACCAAAGCAGTAAACTAATCATATTAGGAATAAAAAAAGAGTAAAAACCCAGAAAAAATTGATTTGAGAGTCGGCAACAGTAAAGAAAAACTGCTTTACACTAAGCCCTCCAATGATCAATACAATCAGTGATAATACTCTGAATAAATTCATTGTTAATCGCTGAAAATGAACAAAATGAGCCGAGATATGTAACGTACTATCTAGTTTTTGAGCTCGCTCTAATAGCAATAATTCAAAGGTTTTATCTTTACTAGTACTGACTGTAGTGGTTAAAACAGGCAACTCACCCTCAATTGAACGCACCCCTTCAGCTAATAGTCTCTGCTTAAATAAATCCAATGAATGCTCCTTAGAGACGGTTAATCCATTTATAAAAGAGTAGTAGATAGAAACACTCAAACAACATTTTCCTATCTACTCATTGCAGTTTACTTAGCAAGGGGCTTAGTTGAACGAATCGCTGACCACCACGCATCATCGGCATCAATTTGCCCATTTTCATCTAATGGTGGGTAAGGTAAATTTTTCTCTTTACATAAATTAGTGAAAATAGGATGCCCCCCTTCAAACAAGATACGGTCAACTTCCTCATTCGGCAGTCTACATCCACCGTTATACATGCCAGCAATTTCACGTTGACGCTGTGCTTCATATAAAATCAGTGCGGAGGCAACGGATACATTAAGAGACTGACACATCCCAACCATCGGTATAATGACATCTTGATCAGCCAACGCTAGCGCTTCCGCACTAATACCATGCTTTTCTTGCCCCATCAGGATGGCCGTGGGTTTGCTATAATCCACTTCACGAAAATCAATCGCAGTATCAGATAAATTAGTTGCAATAATCTGCATGCCTTGAGCACGTAAAGTCGCGATGGCTTCTTCAATTGAATCATGGGAATGTACATTAACCCAATTTTGACTACCCGTGGCACTTTTACCAGAAAGACGCATGGATCTATTTTCCCACGTTGCATGAACATCACTAACGCCAACCGCATCCGCTGTACGCACGATAGCAGATAAATTATGAGGTTTATGCACTTGTTCTAAACATATCGTCAGTTCAGGTTGGCGACGGTTGAGCATTTGGGTAATACGAGCAAAACGTTCTGGTGACATAATCATTCTCAAAATCAGGTAAAGAGTAAAATGTGCATTATACATTAATAATGCACGACAAAAAGAGACTGAAAACAAAGGATGGTTATCTATTTAAAAGCAGTAGAGAGTCGATAAGAGAACAATATAGGTAATTGATATTCACTTTTCTCGTATAACAGCGCAAAACTGGTTATCGTGCTATTGCCTAGACAAAAAGTGAAGTGTCAATATTCCGGCAAGTAGCTTGCCGGAATGAATGGTTAATCTTTAAATGATCTAATCACGCAGTGGAATATAATTTTTACGAGCATAATCCGGGCGTGCCGCTTTTAATATTGCCGCTTCCTCTTCGGTTAACTTCCCCGTTGGCAAACAAAGCACTTTGTAAGTTAATAATGGTCGTGCATCGATAGAGATAGAGAGCTTTATTACACGCCCACTGCCCTTTACCTCCTGCGCAGGAAATGCAGGCACCAACACACCAGAATGCAGAAGGTTACTCACTGCGGGCTCATTCATTGGTAAAGATAAAACATTTTTTTGTTGAATGACAAATTCACGTAACAGTGCTTTCTCTTCAAAATCCAAATTCTGAATCATCTTATTACGGGTGAAAACCAGTTTTCGTTCCGCCAACACCGTACAAAAATGAGTAAATATGAAGAGGACTAAACGCGTTAATAAATAAGATCCGGCTAAAAGCGCCAAAATCCACGCATACGGGGTAAAGAAGTTTGACCACTGGTCAGTACCGGATATCTTTAATATCGATGCAGGCGCAATAATCAGCGTCGCACAAACCAAACACAACCAGGCCATTGTCAGCGTAATGCCTTTTTGATCTTTTATACGTTGAATAAACTGTACCATTATTTACCTCCCTGCCAAATTATTGTTATACAAGGCAATAAAGCAATTAATGTGCCAAAAGAAAGGTCACCCTTATCGTGTTGTTTTAAATGTAATAAAAAAGGAGCCGAAGCTCCTTGATGACTAAGGTGCTAACTGTTTAGCCTGCATCAATAACATTTGCTTGGCAAACAAACTCTTCACCATTCTTTGGTGTGACTATTTTGACGGTCAGCAAGCCATTAGTCTGACCATTCGCTTCATCTTCATTGGCTAAAATTAATGTTTTTACCCAAGGCTCGATGCTATTGCTCGACTTAGTAAATGAAGTTGTGCCCTCTATTTTGCCGTTAGCTGTTTCAATAGAGATAGTCGTATCTGTCGGTGGTGTATTCCCATTTTCATCTTGTACGATAAACTGTAGTGGGATACTTTGCACAGCAGTTAAATCAATATTACCATTTGTTAAATCGACATCGTTAGCATAAATATTACATCTAACTGAATCCGAAGCCATAGCTAAAGTGGCATTCATACGCACATGTACTAGTGATTGATTACAGTTTCCTGCTGTTTGTTCCGCATCAGAACATAGCGCACCAGTAAATAAGCCATCTGCTTCCGTATATATCTGATCATCAACGATTGTATCTGTTTCTAGGGCAATAAACTCTTCATCTGAAGCTGCATCATAAACGCCATTATTATTATAATCAAAAAAGACTTCAGGTAAGTCAGTTTGGTTATTGAAAATAGGGGTATCAACAACAGTAAATATGTCGCCATTAGAGAACCAACCATCATTGTCCTTATCAACAAAACTTTCTTCACCTAATGCCCAAGCTGTGATAGTAATGCGACCATCTGCAGGACGTGGATTAGAAGAAATCCATTGCATTGAACAGGTACCTTGTAATGTTTCACAGTAACCAACTGGCGAAGTAGTATTTTGAATTTTACCGCCTTCTGTATGGAAATATACAACGGTTCCATCAGGCACCGTATTATTGAAATGGTCAGAGAGAATAACAGTAACATCAACAGTCTCTCCATTATGATTCCAAGCTGAGGGAGCGAAATCAGATAAACCAAGCGTAAAACTATTCTGATCTGGTAACCCTGTTGAAATTGAAATAGCATCGGATTGAACAGAGATCGAAGTATTAGAATCGAGCGTCACTTTTACCTTAGATAAGCCACTCACTTTTCCTGAGCTAACAGTCGTCCTAACGTAACCATCGCTATCGGTTGTACCACTCAATGGATTAATGGAACCACCTGAAGGCAAATCGGCAGTGAATGTAACATCTTCAGAGTCTACGGGGGCACCATTCTTATCAAGCAACTGGAAGGTTACAATTGACGCTTCAGCACGCCCTGCACCACCAGTACCCTGGATAGCAATAAAAGATTGAGATGAGCTAGTATAGGTAAAATAGGAAGGTACGCCAGCGACCTCTTCAACGGGTTCAGTGGGTACAGGATCAGTTGGATCGGTAGGGTCAGTCGGATCGGTTGGCGTACTTTCGCCTTCAAGGCTTCCCCCACAGGCTGTCAAAAAAAACGCCGTGAATACAACTGCAAACAGTTTATGCCATTGCATAATTAATTCCTTTTATGAGTGTAAATTTCCAATTTTGGTAATTATAAAGCAATAATTTTTTACTGCGGTACTTTATTGCTGATTATCTGATACAGTTCAACAATATATAGGATATTACGAAGATTAACAAATAAGGTTTTGATCATGAATTTTAGAGATTTAGAATACTTAATTGCGCTAGAGGAATTAAAACATTTTCGCAAAGCTGCAGAAAAATGCTTTGTTAGCCAACCAACACTAAGTGGTCAAATTAGAAAACTAGAGGATGAGTTAAATGTACAGCTGATGGAACGTTCATCACGTAAGGTTATTTTCACGCAAGCTGGACTGGATATTGTTGCACAAGCTAAAAATATCATTATCAGTGCAAAATCCTTAAAGGAGATAGCCAAAAGTCATAATCATCCAATGCAAGGCACACTACGAATAGGTCTAATACCGACCGTTGCACCCTATCTATTACCTCTTATTATTCCTGTAATGAAACAGAGTTTCCCTGATTTAGAGCTTTACCTCTATGAAAAACAAACGCACATGTTACTTAAGGAGTTAGAAGAGGGAGAATTAGATTGTTTAATCTTAGCCCTACTCCCTGATATGCAATCTTTTCAGCAATACCCTCTTTATGATGAACCATTAGAATTAGCGCTATCTGAAAGACATGCGTGGGCGAATCAAAATAGCATTGACCTACAAAAACTACGCGGTGAACACGTCCCTAATGCTAGAAGATGGCCATTGTTTGAGGGATCAATCCCTTGGATTTTGTTTTACTGCTGGCGCTATTGAAGATAATAGTTTCCAAGCAACAAGCTTAGAAACACTGCGTCACATGGTGAGTGCTGACAATGGATTAACACTCATTCCACAGCTAGCGATACCAACCAATCGACATCAAGATGGTATTAAATATATCCCGTTTAACAATCCACAGCCCTTTAGAAATATTGCCTTACTGTCGCGTAAAAATAGTGTCCGTAATATCTGTTTTGAACAACTAGCAAAACTCATTAACGATACGGTAGCGTTAAAACTAGCGCAATATTGCTAGTATCAATATTTATTAGATACAAAAAAGCCGAACAAAAGTTCGGCTTTTTCTTATAACATCAAAAGAAATTATTCTTCTTCTGCTACAACTGGGCGATCTACCAATTCGATGTATGCCATTGGAGCATTATCACCAGCACGGAAGCCACATTTAATGATACGAGTGTAACCACCAGGGCGAGACTCGTAACGTGGACCCAATTCGTTAAACAATTTAGCTACAACCGCGTTATCACGGGTGCGAGCAAAAGCTAAACGACGGTTAGCAACGCTATCCGTTTTAGCCAATGTAATTAAAGGCTCAACTACACGACGAAGTTCTTTTGCTTTTGGTAAAGTAGTCTTGATTATTTCATGACTAACAATAGAACTTGCCATATTGCGAAACATAGCCTGACGGTGGCTGCTGTTTCGGTTAAGTTGACGTCCGCTATGACGATGACGCATAACCTAATCCTTATTATTCGTTATTCGGATGACGACTGATTAATCTTCAATAATACTTGCAGGTGGCCAATTTTCTAGGCGCATACCTAGAGATAGTCCACGAGATGCAAGCACATCTTTGATTTCAGTAAGAGACTTCTTGCCTAAGTTAGGCGTTTTGAGAAGTTCAACTTCTGTTCTTTGTACCAGATCACCGATATAGTGAATCGTTTCTGCTTTCAAACAGTTAGCAGAACGAACAGTTAATTCTAAGTCATCTACTGGGCGCAAAAGAATTGGATCAAACTCAGGTTTTTCTTCTTTTTCAACCGGCTCACTTACATCACGTAAATCAACAAACGCGTCTAATTGCTCAGCTAAAATTGTAGCTGCGCGACGAATTGCTTCTTCTGGATCAAGTGTTCCATCTGTTTCCATATCGATGACAAGTTTGTCTAAATCGGTACGTTGTTCAACACGAGCAGATTCAACACTGTAAGCAATACGCTCAACAGGGCTAAATGTCGCGTCAACCAATAGACGACCAATAGGACGCTCATCTTCTTCAGTATGGATACGTGCTGAAGCGGGAACATAACCGCGACCTGCTTCAATTTTGATACGCATGCTTATTTCAGCATTGCCTGTCAAATTACAGATCACATGTTCTGGGTTGACTATCTCTACATCACCATCATGGATGATGTCGCCTGCCGTAACAGGACCCGCCCCAGATTTAGTTAAACTAACTAGAACTTCATTTTTACCTTGAAGCTTCACAGCTAGACCTTTAAGGTTAAGAAGAATCTCAAGGATATCTTCTTGCACGCCTTCTTTTGTGCTGTACTCATGTTGTACACCATCAATTTCGACTTCTGTTACCGCCGTTCCCGGCATAGATGATAACAAGATACGACGAAGTGCATTACCTAAAGTATGACCAAAACCGCGCTCTAACGGCTCTAAGGTCACTTTTGCTCTAGTTGCGCTGACTTGCTCGATATCAACTAATCTTGGTTTTAGAAAATCAATTACAGAACCCTGCATTTGTGTCCTCTCTTAGCAGTTAACTTTACTTAGAGTAAAGCTCGATGATTAACTGTTCGTTAATCTCAGCAGATAAATCTGAACGTTCAGGTAGACGAGTAAACACGCCTTCCATCTTCGTTGTATCAACAGCTACCCATGAAGGCACTTCACGTTGACCAGCGATTTCAAGTGCAGCGCCAATACGTGCTTGCTTTTTAGCTTTTTCACGAATTGCAATTACATCACTTGCTTTAACGTTGTAAGAAGGAATATTTACAACTTTACCGTTAACTAAGATAGCTTTGTGGCTAACTAGTTGACGTGCTTCAGCGCGAGTAGCACCAAAACCCATGCGGTATACAACATTGTCTAAACGTCCTTCAAGAAGTTGAAGAAGGTTTTCACCAGTGTTGCCCTGTAAACGAGCCGCTTCTTTGTAGTAATTACGGAATTGCTTTTCAAGAACACCGTACATACGACGAACTTTTTGCTTTTCACGTAGTTGTAAACCGTAATCAGATAGACGTGGTTTACGTGCACCGTGTACACCCGGTGCATTATCAATTTTACACTTAGATTCAATCGCGCGGACACCTGATTTTAAGAATAAATCAGTTCCTTCACGACGGCTAAGCTTAAGCTTAGGACCTAAATATCTTGCCATTGTTCTTTCTCCAGTTACCTAAGATCGTCGTAATTAAACGCGACGTTTCTTCGGTGGACGACAACCATTGTGTGGGATTGGTGTAACATCAGTAATGTTAGTTACACGGAAACCCGCCGCGTTTAGAGCGCGAATCGAAGATTCACGACCTGGTCCTGGTCCATTTACAAAAACTTCAACGTTTTTAAGACCGTACTCTTTTGCTGCTTCAGCAGCACGCTCAGCAGCAACCTGTGCAGCGAACGGAGTAGATTTACGAGAACCACGGAAACCAGAACCACCTGCAGTTGCCCAAGAAAGAGCATTACCTTGACGGTCTGTAATAGTTACGATTGTGTTGTTGAAAGAAGCATGGATGTGAGCCATACCATCAGCAACTTGCTTTTTAACGCGCTTACGAGCACGAGTTGGAGTCTTAGCCATTATCTCTTACCCTTATTTACGAATTGCTTTACGCGGACCTTTACGAGTACGAGCATTCGTTTTAGAACGCTGTCCACGTACAGGCAAGCTGCGACGGTGACGAAGACCACGATAACAACCAAGGTCCATTAGACGCTTGATGCTCATAGATACTTCACGACGTAAATCACCTTCAACAGTGAAATTTGCTACTTCAGTACGAAGAGCTTCGATTTGTGTTTCATCCAGATCTTTAAGCTTTGTTGATTCAGCAATACCAGCCGCTGCACAAATTGTGCGCGACGTAGTTTTACCAATACCAAAGATAGCAGTTAATGCGATAACTGCATGCTTGTGATCAGGAACGTTAATGCCAGCGATACGGGCCACTATGCACTCCTTATAAGTTAACGATTCATTTGCGAAAAGCCCGGTAGGATACTCTACAAATGAGAATTTATCAAACAAAACAAAGCTTAGATAACAAAGTTATCTAAGCCATTGATATCCAAAATCAATCTTTTAGCCTTGGCGTTGTTTATGCTTTGGCTCTACACAGATAACACGCACCACACCGTGACGCTTGATAACTTTGCAGTTACGACAGATTGCTTTAACGGATGCACGAACTTTCATTGCAACACTCCGTAGTTAATATAACTTTTAGATTCGGTTACTTGCCGTAATCTTTCAAGTTAGCTTTTTTCAAGACAGAATCATATTGATTAGACATCAAATGAGTCTGTACCTGTGCCATAAAGTCCATGATAACAACAACAATAATTAATAACGAAGTACCACCGAAGTAGAACTGCGTATTCATTGCTACCATCATAAACTCGGGAATCAAACAGATAAAGGTAATATATAACGCACCTGCTAATGTCAGGCGAGTCATCACTTTATCAATATAACGTGACGTTTGTTCTCCGGGACGTATACCTGGAATAAAGGCACCGCTTTTTTTCAAATTATCTGCTGTTTCACGTGGATTAAACGTAAGTGCAGTATAAAAGAAACAAAAGAAGATGATTGCTGCTGCATATAACATCATATGCAACGGTTGTCCTGGCTGTAGCGCCAATGAAACATCCGATAACCAGCTTAAACCTTCAGACTGACCAAACCACTGCGCGATTGTACCAGGAAATAAGATAACACTCAGGCAAATATTGCAGGAATTACACCCGCCATATTTAATTTTAATGGCAGATGAGTACTTTGAGCCGCAAAAACTTTACGCCCTTGTTGACGTTTAGCGTAATTAACAACGATACGTCGTTGACCACGTTCAACAAAAACAACAAATGCCGTTGTCGCAAAAACGATAACGATTAATGCTAATAGCGCTAAAAGATGAAGTTCACCTTGACGCGCTTGCTCTGCTGTTTGCCCAATTGCTTGAGGCAAACCTGCAACTATACCCACAAAGATAATGATAGAAATACCATTACCTATACCGCGTTCTGTAATTTGTTCACCTAGCCACATCAAGAACATGGTTCCTGTTACTAGACTTACAACAGCCGTAATATAAAAACTAAGACCTGGATTTTCAACCAGACCTGGCATCATACTCGGCAAACCAGTCGCAATACCAATTGCTTGGAATGTACCTAAAACTAAAGTACCGTAACGCGTGTATTGATTTATCTTACGTCGACCAGACTCACCCTCTTTTTTTAGCTCAGCTAAAGGAGGATGAACAACGGTCAACAATTGGATAATAATCGATGCCGAAATATACGGCATAATACCCAACGCAAAGATAGATGCACGCGAAAGTGCACCACCAGAGAACATGTTAAACATTTCAATGATGGTACCCTTCTGCTGCTCAAATAGATTAGCTAGTACAGCGGCGTCAATACCAGGAATGGGAACAAAAGAGCCTGCACGGAACACTAAAATAGCCCCTAAAACAAACAATAGTCGTGTTTTAAGTTCACTTAAGTTACTGCCCTGTACCGCTTTAGGATCTAATCCTGGTTTCTTAGCCATTATCTATTATTCCTTGATTGTTCCGCCCGCAGCTTCAATAGCAGCACGAGCACCTTTCGTTACACGAAGGCCTTCAACTGTTACTGAGCGAGAGATTTCACCAGACAAAACTACTTTTGCAAACTTAACTGTGTTTACAAGTAGTCCGGCCTGTTTCAACGTATCAATAGTTACTACATCACCTTCTACTTTAGCGATTTCGTTCAAACGAACTTCTGCGCTAACTAGAGATTTACGTGAAGTAAAACCAAATTTTGGTAAACGTTGTTTTAAAGGCATTTGACCGCCTTCAAAACCTGGACGTACTTTACCGCCTGAACGAGACTTTTGACCTTTGTGACCACGGCCACCAGTTTTGCCTAATCCAGAACCGATACCACGGCCTACACGTTTAGCAACAGGCTTCGAACCTGCTGCTGGAGATAGAGTATTTAGTTTCATAATTACCCCTCAACCTTAACCATGTAGTAAACTTTATTAACCATACCACGTACTGCAGGAGTATCTTCTAACTCTACAGTATGACCGATACGACGCAGGCCAAGACCTGTTAACGTTGCACGGTGTTTTGGTAAACGGCCAATTGCACTTTTGGTTTGGGTTATTTTAATCGTTTTAGTAGCCATGCTTAATTACCCCAGAATATCAGTAACGTTTAGACCACGCTTAGCTGCAATTTGCTCTGGAGAATTCATATTCTCTAGTGCATCAAGCGTAGCGCGAACAACGTTAATTGGGTTAGTTGAGCCGTAAGCTTTAGCTAGTACGTTATGTACGCCAACAACTTCTAATACGGCACGCATTGCACCACCTGCGATGATACCAGTACCTTCAGATGCTGGTTGCATGTACACCTTAGAACCAGAATGACGGCCCTTAATAGGATGTTGCAGAGTGTTACCTTTTAATTGGATTTCGCTGATATTGCGACGTGCTTTTTCCATAGCTTTTTGAATAGCTGCAGGAACTTCACGTGCTTTACCGTAGCCAAAACCAACACGACCACTACCATCACCAACTACTGTTAGTGCTGTAAAGCTAAAGATGCGACCACCTTTAACTACTTTTGAAACTCGGTTTACTGCGATTAGCTTTTCGTTCAGATCACCGGTTTGAGATTCTACTTTTGCCATCATCATTACCCTTAGAACTGAAGACCAGCTTCACGAGCTGCTTCAGCTAGTGCTGCTACGCGGCCGTGGTATTGGAAACCGCTACGGTCGAAAGAAATTTTGCTAATTCCTTTTTCGATCGCGCGTTCTGCTACTAATTTACCAATTAGTTGAGCAGCTTCTTTATTACCACCGTTGCTAACTTGTGCACGCACTTCTTTTTCTAATGTAGAAGCGCTTGCTACGACTTGTGCGTCTGCTGTAATTACCTGCGCGTAAGTATGGCGAGGTGTACGGTTGATCACAAGACGAGTGGCACCAAGATCTTGTAATTTCTTACGTGTGCGAGTAGCACGACGAAGACGAGATGCTTTCTTATCCATAGTCTTACCTTACTTTTTCTTCGCTTCTTTACGACGCACATTTTCGTTAGCGTAACGAACACCTTTACCTTTATAAGGCTCTGGTGGACGGAATGCACGAATCTCTGCAGCTATTTGACCCACTTGTTGTTTGTCAACACCTTCAATAGTTAGTTCTGTTTGGCTAGGAGCCGCTGCAGAAATACCTTTTGGTAATGTATAAACAACAGGATGAGAAAAACCTAATGTTAGGTTGATATCTTGGCCGTTAACTTGAGTACGGTAACCAACACCTTGAAGAAGAAGAGTCTTCTTAAAGCCTTCTGATACACCGATAATCATGTTATTAACATTTGCACGTGCAGTACCTGCTTGTGCCCATGCACCTTGAACACCTTCAACAGGTCCAAAGGATACAACGCCATCTTCAAGTTTAACTACCACAGCATCATGAAGAGTACGAACTAATTCGCCTTTACCACCTTTTACAGTGATCTCTTGACCGTTTACTTTAACTTCTACGCCAGCAGGAACAGTAATCGGTGCCTTAGCTATACGAGACATAGATTACTCCTTAAGATACGTAACAGATGATTTCACCACCGATACACGCTTTACGCGCTGCACGGTCAGTCATAACACCTTGAGAAGTTGAAACAATCGCGATACCTAAACCAGCCATAACCTTAGGAAGATCGTTCGCACCTTTATAGATACGTAGACCTGGACGGCTAACTCGTTTTAAAGTATCGATAACTTTTTTGCCTTCGAAGTATTTTAACGTAACTTCTAATTCAGGCTTTGTGTCACCAGCAACAACGTAATCAGTAATATAACCTTCAGCTTTTAACACAGCTGCAATAGCAACTTTTTGTTTAGAAGAAGGCATCTTTACAGATACTTTGTTTGCTGCTTGACCGTTACGAATACGCGTAAGCATATCCGAAATAGGATCTTGCATGCTCATAACTATTTACTCCGTGATTTAATTGATTACCAGCTAGCTTTTTTCAAGCCAGGGATTTCTCCGCGCATCATATGCTCACGAACCTTAATACGGCTCATGCCAAATTTACGAAGATAACCATGTGGACGACCAGTTACGTTACAACGATTACGTTTACGTACTGGACTTGAATCACGAGGTAGCGTTTGAAGCTGTAACACTGCACTCCAACGATCTTCGTCAGATGTGTTTACATTACTAATAGTAGCTTTTAAAGCCGCACGTTTTTCTGCGAATTTACAAACTAGCTTCGCACGTTTTACTTCACGCGCTTTCATTGATTGTTTAGCCATAACCTACACCTTACTTACGGAATGGGAAGTTAAAGGCAGTCAGCAATGCACGCCCTTCTTCGTCAGTCTTAGCTGATGTTGTAATTGTGATATCTAAACCACGTACTTTATCAACTTTATCGTAATCGATTTCAGGGAAAATGATTTGCTCACGTACACCCATACTGTAGTTACCACGACCATCAAATGACTTAGCATTTAGGCCACGGAAATCTCGTACACGAGGAATAGCGATTGTTACCAAACGCTCAAAAAATTCCCACATACGAACACCACGTAGAGTGACTTTACAACCAATCGGGTAGCCTTCACGAATTTTGAAGCCAGCCACAGAGCGGCGCGCTTTAGTGATAACAGGCTTTTGACCTGAGATAGCAGCCATATCAACAGCAGCATTCTCAAGCACTTTTTTATCAGCCAGTGCTTCACCAACACCCATATTAAGGGTGATTTTCTCTATTCGAGGGACTTGCATGACAGACGTATAGCCGAATTGCTTTTGCAAATCAGACACCACGTTGTCTTTATAGAAATCATGCAGTTTCGCCATCGTAAACTCCAGTTACTTCACAAGTTCATTATTAGATTTGAAAAAACGTACTTTCTTTCCGTCTTCATCTCTAAATCCAACACGATCCGCTTTACCCGTTGTAGGGTTAAGGATCGCAACATTTGATATTTGTATCGGTGCTTCTTGTTCAATAATACCACCAGTTACACCCGCTTGCGGGTTTGGCTTTTGGTGTTTCTTGACCGTATTTACACCTTCAATAATTACTTTACCGTTAGTTAAAACTTTAGAAATTTTTCCAGTTTTACCTTTATCTTTACCGGTAATAACAATTACTTCATCGTCACGTTTAATTTTTGCTGCCATATCGGTTCCTTACAGTACTTCCGGCGCCAGTGAAACAATCTTCATAAAATTGTCATTACGAAGTTCACGAGTTACAGGGCCAAAGATACGTGTACCGATAGGTTGGTTATTTGCATTCAGCATAACCGCAGCATTGCGGTCAAAACGAATTACAGAACCATCGGGACGACGTACACCTTTTCTGGTACGCACAACCACAGCTGAATGAACATCACCTTTTTTAACTTTACCGCGAGGAATTGCTTCCTTCACAGATACTTTGATGATGTCACCGATTGCTGCATAACGGCGATGCGAGCCACCAAGGACCTTAATACACATTACGCGTCGGGCGCCTGAATTATCGGCGACATCCAGCACACTTTGCATTTGGATCATTACAGTGCTCCGCTATTTTACTATTAAATACTCTCTAAGGAGTTGTGTTCCCTTTATTCAGGGAGCGGCATCATACCACCAACTTTCAAAGAAAGATAGTCTAAAAAAACGGCATCCGAAAAGGACGCCGTTTATACACGTGTAAACGAGGCTTAAAATTAAGCTTTGCTTACGATTTCTACCAATGTCCAAGACTTAGTCTTAGATAGTGGACGGCATTCGCTGATTAAAACAACGTCACCTTCACCACATTGATTTGTTTCATCATGCGCATGTAACTTAGTCGTGCGTTTAATGAATTTTCCGTATAACGGGTGCTTCACTTTACGTTCGATAGCAACAACGATAGATTTATCCATCTTTGCACTGATTACTTTCGCTTGAAGAGTACGAGTTGTAGATTCGCTCATTACGCACCTGCCTTCTGATTTAATACTGTCTTAACACGGGCGATGTTACGACGCACTTCTTTGATTGAGTGCGGCTTTTCTAACTGACCAGTGTTTAACTGCATACGTAATTCAAATTGAGTACGTAATAAGTTAAGAAGTTCAGCATTAAGCTCTTCAACACTTTTTTCTTTTAGTTCGTTAGCTTTCATTACATCACCTTACGAGTTACGAAAGTTGTTGCCACAGGCAGTTTAGCAGCTGCTAGAGCAAATGCTTCACGAGCCAATGATTCTGGAACACCTTCCATTTCATAAAGAACTTTACCTGGTTGAGTTTGAGCAACCCAATATTCCACGTTACCTTTACCTTTACCTTGACGAACTTCTAACGGTTTGCCAGTAATCGGTTTATCAGGAAACACGCGGATCCAGATTTTACCTTGACGTTTAACATGACGAGTCATTGCACGACGTGCTGCTTCGATTTGACGAGCAGTAATTCGACCACGACCGACAGCTTTTAATCCAAATTCGCCAAAGCTTACTTCCGCACCTTTCGAAAGACCGCGGTTACGGCCTTTGTGCATTTTACGGAACTTCATACGTTTTGGTTGCATCATTAGCGTATCTCCTACTTACCGCGGCTTTTGCGCTTTGGTTTAGATGGCTGTTGTTCTGTTTCTTGTGGCAATAAACCACCTAGAACTTCACCTTTAAAGATCCAAACCTTAACACCGATGATACCGTAAACAGTCAACGCTTCTGAAGTAGAGTAATCGATATCTGCGCGAAGAGTATGTAGAGGTACACGACCTTCACGATACCACTCAGCACGTGCGATTTCTGCACCACCTAAACGACCACTTACTTGAACTTTAATGCCTTTTGCGCCAAGACGCATAGCATTTTGTACCGCACGCTTCATAGCACGACGGAACATTACACGACGCTCTAACTGAGAAGAGACTGAGTCTGCTACTAGTTTTGCATCAAGTTCAGGTTTACGAACTTCTGAAATATTGATCTGCGCTGGAACACCTGCCATTTTAGCAATTGCTGAGCGTAGTTTTTCAACATCTTCGCCTTTCTTACCAATTACAACACCTGGACGTGCAGTGTGAATAGTCACACGAACACTTTTCGCTGGGCGCTCAATTGTAATCTTAGACAAAGAAGCATTTTTTAGCTTTTCAGTTAAGAATTTACGAATTTGAAAATCACTATATAAGTTATCTGCAAAATCTTTTGTGCCGGCATACCAGGTAGAGCTAAATGGCTTAGTGATACCTAGGCGAATACCGTTAGGATGAACTTTCTGTCCCATTGTTTAACCCCTGTCTGATACCACTACTGTGATGTGGCAAGAACGCTTCATTATACGATCGGCACGGCCTTTCGCACGAGGCATGATGCGTTTCATTGTTGGGCCTTCATCAACACAAATTTTTGTGATGTATAGCTCATCAATGTCTGCGCCTTCATTATGCTCAGCGTTTGCGGTTGCAGAATCTACAACTTTTTTAATCAATACTGCAGCTTTCTTAGGGCTGTATGATAAAAGTTCTAGTGCTTTTTCTACTGATAGACCACGTACTTGATCTGCTACCAAACGCGCTTTCTGAGCTGAAGAACGAGCAAATAAATGTTTAGCTAAAGCTTCCATAAATACCTCTATTTCTTCGCTTTCTTATCCGCGACATGGCCACGGTAAGTACGAGTTGGTGCAAATTCACCCAGTTTGTGACCGACCATTTCATCAGTTA
The DNA here is from genome assembly GCF_040566515.1 of Psychromonas sp. MME2. Classification (NCBI taxonomy): domain Bacteria; kingdom Pseudomonadati; phylum Pseudomonadota; class Gammaproteobacteria; order Alteromonadales; family Psychromonadaceae; genus Psychromonas; species Psychromonas sp. MME2. The sequence continues at coordinate 109,928 of NZ_JBEWXI010000002.1, forward strand.
CAAATACTGGCACGTGTTGACGCCCGTTATGGACAGCGATGGTCAGACCAATCATATCTGGAATGATCATTGAACGACGAGACCAAGTCTTAATTGGCTTTTTCTCACCGTTTTCCATCGCTTTCTCTACCTTCTTCAGCAAGTGTAGGTCAATGAATGGACCCTTCTTGAGAGAACGTGGCATGGCGATACCTCTGCTTATTTCTTGTTGCGACGACGAACAATGTACTGATCAGTACTCTTGTTCTTACGAGTTTTGTAGCCTTTAGTTGGCATACCCCAAGGAGAAACAGGATGACGACCACCCGATGTTCTACCTTCACCACCACCATGTGGGTAATATTACTGGGTTCATTACAACACCACGAACGGTAGGACGAACACCACGCCAACGCGTAGCACCAGCTTTACCTAATTGGCGTAGCATATGTTCTGCATTACCAACTTCACCGATTGTTGCACGACACTCAGCAGGGATTTTACGCATTTCACCACTACGTAAACGTAGTGTAACGTAAGCACCATCACGAGCTATAATTTGGCTGTATGCACCAGCTGAACGTGCAATTTGTGCACCTTTAGCAGGTTTCATTTCTACAGCGTGTACTGTTGTACCTACTGGAATGTTACGCATCGGTAAGCAGTTACCTACTTTGATTGATGCATCTTCACCAGATTGGATTACATCACCAGCAACTAAGCCTTTTGGGGCTAAGATGTAGCGACGTTCGCCATCAGCATAAAGTACTAGCGCAATATTAGCACTACGATTTGGATCGTATTCTAAACGCTCTACTTTTGCTGGGATACCGTCTTTATTACGTTTAAAATCGACTAAACGATAGTGTTGTTTATGACCACCACCGATATGACGAACCGTAATACGACCACCATTATTACGACCACCTGATTTAGATAAAGACTCTAAAAGTGGTGCGTATGGCTTACCTTTGTGCAGGTCTTTGTTTACCACTTTGACAACGTGGCGACGACCTGGAGACGTAGGCTTACATTTTACAATAGCCATCTATAATTCCTCTACTCAGCGCCAGCGAAATCGATGTCTGCACCTTCAGCTAGACTAACGTATGCTTTTTTCCAGTCGCTACGGCGACCCATACGTTGACCAGTACGCTTGGTTTTACCCTTCACGTTTAGTGTGCGAACACCAGTAACTTCAACTTCAAACAGTTTTTGAACTGCCGCTTTGATTTCTGCTTTAGTCGCAGTACCTGCAACTTTGAATACCATAGTGTTATGGTTTTCAGCAGATAAAGTTCCCTTTTCAGAGATATGCGGGGCTAGAATAACTTGCAGTAAACGTGCTTCACTGATCATGCTAGGCTCTCCTCAATCTTTTTCACTGCATCTGCAGTTACTAAAACTTTATCAAATGCGATTAGACTTGCTGGATCAATACCTTGCACATCACGAACATCTACTTTGTAAAGGTTACGTGCTGCTAAGAATAGATTTTCATCTAATTCTTCGGTAATGATTAGAACATCTTTAAGATCCAGTTCTTTTAACTTCGCTTTCAGCTCTTTTGTTTTTGGAGCTTCAACTGTGAAGTTTTCTACAACGATTAGACGATCCTGACGAACTAATTCAGACAGAATGCTTCTCACTGCGCCACGGTACATTTTTTTGTTTACTTTTTGGCTGTGATCCTGAGGACGCGCAGCAAAAGTAACGCCACCGCCAACCCAGATTGGGCTACGGATTGTACCTGAACGAGCTCGGCCAGTCCCTTTTTGACGCCATGGCTTTTTACCACCACCACGAACATCACTACGGGTTTTCTGAGCACGAGTACCTTGACGAGCACCAGCTGCATATGCAACGACCACCTGATGAACTAGGGCCTCGTTGAATTCACGTCCAAAGGTAGCGTCAGAAACTTCAAGTGCACTTTGTGCATCTTTCAATACCAATTCCATTACTAAATCCTTGGTTATGCTTTAACAGCAGGTTTAATGAACACATTGCCGTTTTTCGCACCTGGTACTGCACCTTTAATGAGCAGTAAGTTGCGTTCAACGTCTACGCGAACAACTTCAAGATTCTGAGTCGTAACACGCTCAGCACCCATGTGGCCAGACATTTTTTTGCCTTTAAAAACACGACCCGGTGTTTGACACATACCAATCGAACCATTAGAACGATGTGATAGTGAATTACCGTGTGTCATATCTTGTGTGTTAAAGTTCCAGCGTTTAACACCGCCTTGGAAACCTTTACCTTTAGACTGACCTGTAACATCTACTTTCGTATTTTCGTTGAAAAGCTCAACACTTAGCTCAGCGCCAACTTTGATATCTGCACCTTCGTTATCAGCAAGAGTAAACTCCCACAGACCACGACCAGCTTCTACACCTGCTTTCGCAAAGTGACCAGCTTCTGGTTTGTTTACACGGCTAGCTTTCTTAGTGCCAGCTGTTACTTGAATAGCTTGGTAGCCATCAGTATCAAGTGTTTTAACTTGAGTAACGCGATTTGGTGTACATTCAAGAACTGTAACTGGGATAGAAACACCATCTTCAGTGAAGATGCGAGTCATTCCAACTTTACGACCTACTAGACCGATTGTCATTGTTGTAACTCCTTATCTAACCCAAGCTGATTTGAACATCAACGCCAGCAGCTAGATCTAGCTTCATTAGTGCGTCAACAGTCTTTTCAGTTGGTTCTACGATATCAATCAAGCGCTTGTGAGTGCGGATCTCATATTGGTCACGTGCATCTTTGTTTACATGCGGTGAAATCAATACTGTGAAACGCTCTTTACGAGTTGGTAGTGGAATAGGACCACGTACCTGAGCACCTGTGCGCTTTGCAGTTTCAACGATCTCCGCCGTTGATTGATCGATCAATTTATGATCAAAAGCTTTAAGGCGGATACGGATTCTTTGGTTCTGCATGGACCAAAACTCCAATAGTTAAAAATACAACATACAAACAAACACCTGACGAACTATCTAAGATAGATCTCAAGTGCTTATTCAAACTAGTCGCTCCCCAATCGGGAGTCATTTTCGATAACCTAATAAAATGGTTATGGGCTTATTGCCCACCTACCATATCGGTAAGTGCGGTGCATAATACAGTAAATGTGAAGCAATGCAAGTTTTTCTTAACTTGAAATAGAAAAATTATCGTAAAATCTTTTTCGGATTTATGCCATTACATTTTATCCTTAAGGCGCTTTTTCTCAGTAGTTTGCGCTTGCTACAATGCTATACTTTCCACTCGAATCAATAAATAGGATCTCCTGTGCACGCGTTAATTTCACTTATCGATCATCTTCAACTACAGGCGCAGGCCAGCAACCATCGGCAAATATTACGCTTACGTGGAACAACCAGCTGGTGTTTTCAACAATGTAGCGTATTAATAGAAGATCTTCCGCAGCCCTATTTTTGGATTGGTGATGCACCGACAGGGGTCACAACAACGCCTTACCAAACAATATTAGGCCAAGAAACCCCCCTTCTCTTTATTAATGCTATTGCTGAATTTGATGCCAATGCTTTTGCAGCTGCGGAAGGCACCTTACGTGGAGGGGGATTATTGATATTACTTAGCCCACTCACTATCGATGACAGTGATTACTTTTATCATTTTATTGATAAGCAACTACAGCAATATAATTTCATCACAATTGCAGAAAATGCACCTATTGCTCAAATTAATAATACCTTCTCTCCTGCCACTTCTTCTTTTTCGATTAACACAAGGGAACAAGAATACGCAGTAAGGGCTATTGTTAAAACGGTGACGGGACATCGACGCCGTCCACTGGTTTTAACGGCAAATAGAGGAAGAGGAAAATCAGCTGCGCTTGGAATTGCTGCGGCAACACTACTCCGTAATGGGATAAAGAAGATTTTAGTTTGTGCACCGAGTAAACGCGCCACATTTACCCTTTTTAAACATGCAAGTTTATTACTGGGCAAGGAAGCGCATCAATATGCTATTATTAACGGTAACCAATCTATCCAATTTATCGCCCCGGATGCACTGCTAGAAAACAGACCAAATTGCGATCTTTTGATTATCGATGAAGCCGCCGCGATCCCTATCCCAATGTTAGAAAGCTTTGTTTGCCACTACGCTCGCATTGTATTCGCTAGCACATTACATGGCTACGAAGGTTCAGGACGCGGGTTTGCATTACGCTTTCAAAAACGTTTAACGGAAATCGCACCGCAGTGGCGAAAATGTCATCTGAAAACGCCGATTCGTTGGTCTGAAAATGATCCCCTTGAACATTTCACTCTAAATAATCTCTGTTTAAGCGATGATGCAACGACTCCGCAGCAATATGATGAAGCGCAACCGGTACAGTTTTATCGCGTAACAGCAGCAGAGTTAATTGCCGATAAAAATCAATTAACCACTATTTTTTCGCTTTTAATTAATGCACATTATCAAACCAAACCTTCAGACCTCGCAATGATGCTTAATGACAATGCCATGCACATTTTCCTCTTTAAACAAAACCAGCAAATTCTCGGTGTCGCATTAGTTAATTCAGAAGGCGGATTTTCACCGCTTTTAGCAGAACAGGTATGGCAAGGAACACGCAGAGTTCAAGGCAACCTGATTGCCCAATCCTTGACTTTCCATTCCGGCCATCAAGGAGCAGCGCAGCAACACTTTGCCAGAATACAACGGATTGCCATTCATCCCACATGCCAACGACAAGGAGTGGGTAAGTTATTTGTAAAATCGTTAACAACTTGGGCCTTGGATAACCACTTCGACCATCTTGGAGCCAGTTTTGCGGCAACGGCTTATCTTTTATCCTTTTGGCAACAACTTGGTTTCACTACCTTACGAGTAGGAACAACACAAGATAGCAGCAGCGGTGCACATTCACTGATTGTTAATTACCCGCTTTCAAATCAGGGAAAAAAATTACACCGAACCATTCAGGAAAACTTCCAATTACAACTGCCGCTACAATTAAGTCGTCACCTACAACGTCTTGACCCTGAGTTAGTATCGGCACTATTAGCGGAATTAAATAATCAGCCACAAGACACTACTCAATTAATCAGTTATATTGCTGGTAACCGCCCTTTTGAAACCGTTGAATATCAATTGCAACAATTACTGCTAAACAGCAATTTACACCGTTTAGATAAAAAGCAGCAGTCACTCGCTATACAAAAAATACTGCAAAATAACAGTTGGCATGAAGTCTGCGATAAAAATCAATATACAGGCAAAAAAGAAGCGCAACGCGCATTAAAAAATGCCATTCAACAGCTCACTCAAAAATAAGAAACGATTCGATGCGATTAGATAAATATATATGCCAGTCTACGACACTTACCAGAAGCCAAGCTAAAAAAATGATTTTGCAAGGGCGAGTGAATAATGGCCAACAAACATTACGTAATAGCGCCTACAAAGTACAAGATGGCGAACTCATTACACTTGATAACAAGGCCATTACCTTACGGGGCAACCGTTACATTATGCTCAATAAACCGCAGGGTTTTATCTGCTCTACCGTCGATGAACATCTACCAAGTATCTTAAACTTGATCGATGTCGACCATGCAGAACAACTCTGTATCGCAGGGCGTTTAGATGCCGATACAACCGGTTTGACACTAATCACCGATGATGGGCAGTGGTCACACCTCATTACCAGTCCTCGTAAAAAGTGTGCCAAGCGTTATCGCGTTACGATTGAGCAGCCGATCGATGACCATTCCTGCACACTGTTTACACAAGGTATACAGCTCAAGAGCGAACCCCACCCCTGCTTGCCAGCAAAAGTAATAATTGAATCGGATCTAGAGGTGCTACTAACCATTAGTGAAGGGAAATATCATCAAGTGAAACGCATGTTTGCAGCGATCGGCAACCATGTGACTGCATTACATAGAGAACAAATTGGCGATATTCAGTTAGATGCCGAACTGAAACCAGGAGAATGGCGCTATTTAAACGAACAAGAAATAAATAGTGTCGGTTAGATAATAAACAGGCATCAAATGGTTGATGCCTCTCTTTACCACTTAACGACTATTGCATTAGAAATGTAACTGTAAACCTGCGTAGGCACCTTTAAACTCAGCATCTGCATAGATGCCACTAAGATCTTCAATATCAAATTTAATATCGCGGTAGCCAAATTGCACCGTCGCATCTATCGCAAGTGTTTCAATCATATTCCAGAAAATACCACCTTGAATATCATGCACATGATGATCATCGTAGCCAATCCAGTTTACTTCACCATAAACGCCTAATCCAGTAAAGGGTAAGCCAATTTCAGCTGCCACATAACCTAACGGAATAACCCCATTGTAGGACTCTTCTGCGCTCTGTGACAGGCTATTGCCCTGATTATCTTCTACTGTACCATCAAGTTTTACCTTAAAATCACCATATTTAGCATTAAGCCCCAGATCAAGGGAGACAATATCGTTATCTAAGATTTCGTAATAGAGAATAAAATCGAAATGATCCAATTTTGCATCCACAGAGGCATGTCCGGTGAAGGTATAATCACCAAATTCCAAATTGTTAACATCACTATACCCCTTTACATCGAGTTGGTTATAGCGAATTTTAATATTAGGTATTACTGGAATAGGATGCTCTAAAGCGACCCAGAAACTCCCTTTGGTCTTATCATCCAGATTAAACGATTGCATTGTGCCATCTTCACCAAATGAACCTGAAGATTCCATATTCCAAATCTGCGCACCGGCATAAAGGCCTGCTATGGTGTCAGCTTGTACGGCTAATGGGGTGAATAATAGTGGAGAAGAGAGCGCTAAAACGCTAAAGCGAAATGTATTATTCATAAATTTATCCTTAAAAGTAGTTAATCCATTTAAACAGTGATTATTGTCACCTGATAATGAAATTCGCGCAACTACATTACCATTCTATTACCCTCTAGCTAATAATTAACCCAACGCGTCACTCATTTCATTTTCGAGTGACCATTAAAATATAATTTATACAGTACATATTTAAACTAAAAAACAACACGTTATATTTAAAAAAAATCAATGTGAACAGAAAACATCATGAAACAATCAAAAGCGAACTTGTATTGTACAAAAAAACGACATAAAATCATCGCGTAAATAGAAATTAAAACAAATTCACAAATTTCAACTCAGTTTTCACTAATATTGTTCGCTAGAAAATAGCAAATTGAGGGAAACCTTAAGACGCAAAACCACCGGCCTGTAGAGTAAGCTCCATGGCAGCGGGGTTACCGAGGCAATGATAGACCCATCATACCTCTACTTTTTTATACTTAACAATGTTATAGGATGACTGAATTATCATTTTTTGTAGGAGACAAAATGCATAATTCACCCCTATCATGTAAGCACTTATTATTAATGATCTTATCTTTACTGCTCTTTTCCTGTGTATCATCCGAATCGGACTCCAGTGATCAAATAATTGACCAACCGCTTGGTGAAAAACTTCAACTTGTTATCTCGTGGTATGATAATTCAGATAATGAATCAGGCTATATCGTCGAACGCCGCCTAGCAGGAGAAGATGCCTATGACCAAGCAATCTTCCTTCCTCAAGATAGCGACCGCTATGACGACAAAACGGCGTTCACTGGGCAGACATATTGCTATCAAGTTAGTGCATATAACCAAGCGGGTAAGTCCGCATCTGATGAAGTTTGCATTGCAATTTAATCGCTATTAAAAAGTGAAAAGCCGCAGGTAATATTGACTTATTATCATGCGACTTGATTTAACTGATGCAGATAGGTTAATAGTTGTAACGGATCATCGCGCGGAAATCTTGTGCCGTATCAGCCACCATTCCTCCCATTCCCATCATATTCGCCTCTTGCATCGTCATTGGAGCACCACTGTTACCAAAGAATCCATTACTACCGGAGTACTTATAATCAATATAGGTATAACGGAATTGTAAATAGAGCGTTTCACCAATAATAGGCAAATTATAATAAGCTTCATAGGCATCACCGCGTGCTGCTATTTTAGAGCCAATTAACGTATCTTCGCCATAGGTAAATGAACGCCAATATTTAGAGCCGTGATTGAATTCAAAACCGAATCTATCATCAGCTAAAAAACCAGGTATTGTTGCACCAAGCCAATAGGAATAGCCTTTTTCATCCTCCTGTGACCCTAACATTCCGTAGTTCCCACCTGCGGATGTACCACCATCGGGTAATGTCTGAGAGGCTGATACCGATGCAAATAAAACCGTATCATCCAAAAAGTCATTAATAAATTCACCGACACCATTCACTTGCACAGATAAAGTGAAATTTTGCAGATCACCTAATTGCTCAAAGCCTGTTGGTTGAGGCGCCATAGGATTAGAATAATCGTAGCCCATATCAAGCATATTGGTGGCGTAATAGTATTGCGCTTTAATATCATATTGACCATCATTATAGGGAGTAATAATAAAGCCAATCATGTCTATATTATCCGTCGCTCCCGTATCAGTATAATCATGTCCAGAGACAGAAAATCGTGGCGTACTCGTCGCACTCAAGCCTCGACCAGCACAGATTTTAGCATCCATACCAGCAACACCCGTTATTTTCTCAAGTTTTGCACTTAAACTTAGGCCATCAAATTCGACATTAATAGAATGTCCAAGTGGCGATTTTGCACTGTCATAACCTTCTCGAATGTTAGCAAGAAAGCCGTTCGTGGATGGGCGACGACCAATACTCGCCGTCCAAGGTATTTGATCATTACCTAAAAATGAATCACCGAGATATAACATATATACCTCCTTCACCTTAAGGCTATTATCATCTAAGTTTTCGTTAGTAACCCAATCAAAATCGCCCATTCCCGGATCGTAGGGGTCACTATTAAGCCCTGTTTGCCCAAATGCTTTGTTATATGAGAGTAACCCTTTAAAAACAAGGTTATCAAAGGGCTGATACCCCATACCAATCTCTAAGCGATTAGCTAAAAGGTCATGATTATGTAGTTTAGAGCCATCGGCCATCTTATAATCAATACTGTCCATCGTAACGCGATAATCAGCACTTAGCTTAAGGTTATTTCCACCTACTTTTTTTTGTAATTCACGCACTTGTTCTTTTAAGTCTGCAATATCCTGCGCCTGATCAGCCTGAACTGTTGTTGAAAAGGCAATGAATAAGGAGGCGGCGATTAGCGATAATTTTTTATTCATAATGTGTCATCCCTGTCTTATTAAAAATAGAAGGAAACTACCTATTAGTTTTCCATCATGCATTTGTAGAACTAACTAATTCCGTTTTAGTTACAACTAGCAAGCTCCCCACTGTCTGCGGCATACTTCTCGGCAAAATCAGCTAAATCTGGCGCTATTTTCTGAAATGTATCACCATTTAAAAACTCGGCAGAATCAGGGAATTTCTTTGTATATTCCTTAATAAAACGTTTGGCATCATTCTTAAACAATCGTTTCCACTCAACCTTTAAGTGCTGACTAGCAAACTCCTGCCCATTGATAGCAAAATGGGGACGCAAGTACTTCAAGTAATATTTTTGCCCCTTCGCTGCATCTGCAAACACATTAAAAGTTAACATTAGCCCAAGTGTTAACATTATTAATTTCTTCATATCTATCTCCTCAGCTTAATTAAAAATGATTATTCTTCGATTTTTTCTTTACCGGTGATCATGGCCTTAATATGCGTTGATAACTTCTCTCCAAAGGTGATCATATAAAGATGAATGACTACAAAACTAAGCAAGGCATAGGCATTAAAGGTGTGTAAAATAGCAATTAAATCGACATGTTCTATGACGCCTGCCGCCCGTAAATCGGGAAAAAAGTAGAAAGCAAAGCCACTAATAACCTGTAACGGCAGCAGAGCGAATAAAATCGCAATGTAACCTAGACGCTGTAACGGATTAAATTTATCTTCTGGCGTTATATGATGCGGATGTTTTTCTCCCTTAAACACACCATATAGATAAAAACGCAATGTCCCTTCCACCCCTTTTAAGGTGGGAAAATATTGCTGCCACTCACCCGTGGTCAAAATCCAGGTGTAGATCAAGACAACGAGCCCCGTCCAGACAAAACCAATGAGGTTATGTGTCTCAACCGCCGTTCCAAAACCAAATAAAACAAACAATCCATGCATTTCCAATCCTGAGAGCAATAACAACACAATCATCAATGCTTGCGCCCAGTGCCAAAATCGCTCAAAACGCTTAAAAAGCACCACAATTTTACTGCCAGACAGATTACTCATAACCTTCTCCTTGCTCTTGCTTCACTGACATTTTTTTTCTTCTAATAGCCGCTAGATAACGTAAAGCGCCATGTCCAATTACCCCCAGTAGGCCGCCAATAACAGCGAACAAAGCAAATAACTCCACCCAGAAATTACTATCTCGACCAATTAAGTAAAAATCATTTAATCCCGCTAAACGACTATCACGAGAATGACAGGAATGGCAATCAACCGCCTCTTCTGCAGGTGCAACCATATGTTTAATAGGCCAGAATCCATTGGTTTCAATAAAATCAAAGTGCCCACTAAATTCAACTTCGTTTAATTGAGCACCTGCGGTTAATGCTTTCTCCCAGTCATACTCAGTCCATAGTGCCCCAGTGCCCTTCTTACCATATAATTTGATCGGCAAAATGCGATTAAACTCGGTGTCATAGGGTTGCTTACCACGGTGTACTTTAAAGGGCCAAATACGTGCATCGGGATCGTTGTAATTCCCCGTCGGTGGATTAATATCAATTGGTGCACTGCTAGGATCAATCACCGTTTGTAGGGTTTTCTGGATTAATTCACCTTTATACCAACGGTATTCAGGCGTCACATTACGTCCCCAAGTGAATGTACCCTTTTTACTCATATAACTATGTGCTTCCACCCCATCAAATACCTTCTCTTCCGTATAGGGTTTACCATCTTTCATCTTCGTTGCCGTAGACCAATCCCAACTCAACTTAGTGAGATAAGGACCGCGCGCCATTTCAGGGATATGACAAGAGGTACAAGCAACCTTAGCGGTATGATTATCAATCTCACGGACTTCATGTGGTTTTTCACCATGGCAGGATTCACAGGCGACATTTTTGCCGTCACGTTCGATACGCCCCATATCTTTTTTATGGTCGATAAAAGCTTTTTTACCGTTATAACGCCCCGCAATTTCATGGCCACTGGTTTTATGGCAAGTTTGACAACTGAAATTTAGCTTATCAGGGCTCATGTGCACATCAAGGGAGTGGACAGGATCAACTAATGACATGTCGGTGTCGCCGTGTTTTACACCATTACCGCCACCACCATTAGCATGACATGCAAGGCAGTTTTCCCGTTTAGGTGCTCCGACACTTTTTGCTACGGCTTTAAGGTCGACCGCGGGTTGAAGAAATTCACCGAGCTGCGTCGCTTCATAGTAAGGATGTCCCGACATCGCCGCCGATTTTTTATATGTTCCTGTACCATCATGACAAACTAGGCAATCAACATTCTCTTCCGCTTCCTGATCAAAATCATCATTACGCCAACCATAGCCCGTATGACATTGTGTACAACTCTCATTACCACGTGCAGAAACACAATAGTTATTAAAACCATTTTTGCCCTTACCAACCATTTGCTCATCGACTTTAGCAGCCCATTTCCAATGGAAGGTTTTATGCACCTGCTTGGCAGCCTCGGTGTGGCATTCCAAACAAGCTTCAGTAACATCAGGCGCATAATCAAAATCCTGATCAAGGGATTCAAATTTACTGTGGTCTGCGGTCATCCTTGTGCGATTTAAATCTACCGCAGAAGCATCAGAATCCGTGGCCAACACCGTATTAATCCAACCTAATAGCAATAGTGCGATTATTGCTGTTGCTTTTCCTTGCATCATAACGCTCATGCTCCTAGCTTCCTGTAGTAACAAAAATACCCCCAATAGGGTATACAGCCATATTGAGTTAATTATGGCAAAACAACATGAGATAAAACTGTATTAGATCAACCTTTAGTTAATAAAGCTACATTAGATAAAACTAATTCAGAAAATGGTAATTAAGTCACACTAATGAAGCATAAATTACATTAAGGGCAGGCAGCTAAGAGGTGTCAGCTTTTTTTACAAAAAAAATAAGTTAGGTTGAAAAAAGAGAGTATAGGAAAACAAAATATATATAACCATATGAAATTACATACCTATTAATAACTGGCAAGAAAAATGCAAAACTAAGCATGGTAACTCGTTTTATATGCAATCCTAGACAACTTAAGAAGGAAATAAAAATGATGTTAATTAAATCAATGTTAATCTCCGCTTTAATGCTTGTTTCAACCGCATCTTTTGCAGCGCCAATCACCTTTATGTCAGGTCTCGATGACGGTTGTGCTAAATGTACACTAAGCAATCAAAATGCTGGAACCTATGTCAACCCGACGGGTACTGATCTTGATGGTGCAAGTTGGATTCAACCCGATGATGCTTGGAATGTTATTGGGGATTACCGAGTATGGGAATTAGATTTGAATAAAAATGGCATGGATAATTATATTTCATCGCTATTTGTTTCATATGATGATTCATTAATAATTAAGAGCCAAGGAAATGTACTCTTTAACTCTGACGATTATGGCATTGCTTCCCCATGGAAAAAAATTACTGATGTTATTGCTTTAACCGGTGAGCTTTTCGTAGCTGGCAATGGCCGCCTAAACTTCTATGTAAATAATATAGGGGGCCCTACTGGCGTTATCTGGAAAGGTACTGCCAATGATGTAAGCACACAAGAAGTACCTGAGCCTGTAACAATTGCGCTACTTGGTATGGGACTATTTGGATTAGGAATGACTCGCAGACGTAAATCATCTACTAAGTAAATGATTGATAACATACCTTCTATAACCCAAAAAACCCAGATAGATTACCTAACTGGGTTTTTCGTTTTCTAATTAATTTTAGCTACATTTTTAATGACGTTTTAGCTTCGGGTTGTTAATGCGCCATGCGTCGTCTGGTCAATAGCAACAGATACAACAACACAACAATCATTACAGAGCTACTTCCACCCGAGGAGGATTGTGAAGTTGGTTCCACGCTCGACTCGGAACCATTATCAGGGCTAGGATCTGGCACAGTAACGTTCAATTTATCAATTTCATAGCGACCATCAAGCGCATAAAAAGTAATCCGATATTCTCCCTCGCCTTCAGTAAATAGAATATCAGCACCAGTAGCATCGACGATCCCATCGGCATTATCATCACCTAAGTTTTGACTCCAATCTGCATTTATATCGAACTTAAAGCGCCCTGCACCAGTGGCGTCACTCTGAGGCCCATTCGTCACGGTAATACGCCAAATATTAGGCTCTACTTGCTCCATCAAACTGGCAGCCCAATTATTGCTGACGCCACGGTAATAAACCGTTGCATAGATATTTTCAACACTACCCAAGGCTTTCAATACCGCATTACGGCGAGTCTCATACCAATTTTTACCTGAATCTAGAGTAAATATTCTATAGCGACTTTCATTGCCCCAACTAGCGGGTCTATCATTGATGACTTCATTATCTCCCGTGTCATTTTCCAACTCATCACGGATCAACTGATGTACATTTTCTATCCATGGCAAGGAGTCCTCCTGACGCATCAGCCCCGACTCTGTGACCAACTCTTTAAGATAACCTTGATACTCTGCACTATAGCGCTTAATCGCTAAAATTTTCCGTACCAACAATGGCGCATCATTAGCAGAGGCAAACTGCAATGGATCGCTCTCCCCCACATCTCCGACCAACAATGAGGTTCCTAGGGTATTATCAGTATCATAAGGAACAAAATGCATAACTTCACTTTCATCAATATAAATAAAAAAGTTATTTCCATTACCCCAGAAACCATCCCAATGTCCAAGCACAGCCTCGCTTGCTAAACCTTTAAGTAAGAGGGGAATATTAATATGCAGAGCAACATAGTCCTCAAATGCTTGCCCCTCTAAATTGCTAAAGTTCTGTGCTAATTCGACCAATTGCGCATGTGCTTGCGTATATTTACTGCCCTTACTTTTATATTCAAAACTAGCTTGATCAGAGTCACCTACCCCCCCCCAACTGTCATTGATCCGTGAAAAATGCGCTTTACCCCAAGCTTTATGATTACCTTGCCACAAGAAACCACTGTCATTGTCTGGGCCAAAACGTTTATCTAAATATTCTTTACGATTAACGCTTTCATTCATTCGATAAACACCAAAATAAACGCTGGCTCGGTTACCCACGGTAATATCTAGGCGTGCGTAGGTCGAAGAGTGCGCCGTCCAAACATTAAAATTATGCATAATATGATTAGATAAAGGCTCTCGAACATAGCTTTGATCATCTTTAAAGCGCTTCAATTTAAGCTTGCTAATGCCACTCAACACTTGATTATCAACAAACTCATCAAAGTCGAGAGTAAAGTTAGCTTGCGCATAATTGCCATTTTCCTGCTCTGGTAATTCAAAACTGGTGTTACCACTAATCTTGATGCCGATATTATTTAAGGGATACTCGACACCGCCTTTAATAAAGGTCATATCGCCACTCACTACCTCACGAACACTACTGGTGGAACTGAGCAACACATGCCATTGATCTTCACTAAAATGCAGTTTTATTGTCGGAAGATCATCAATATCAAACCAAAATTGGTGTTCTGGATCTTGCAGATAAGTCGTATCATTAAAAGCTTGGCTAGCTGTTGTCACGAGTAAATAAAGCAACCCGAACATTATTGAGAGTTTTTTGAATTTCATAGTTTTCCCTTTGCAGTAGCACTATTATCTTTTTATTTTGATGTGCTTTTATACGCTAATCACACAATAAAAACAGTGACACTTAAACGATTGATAAATGACCAGAACAAACCAATATCACAATTTAAAAATAAATTAATCTAGAAATGCGAACCATACTTAGCGACAGGCTCATAGCCACGACAATGATCGAGATGCAACTTTTAGAACAAGGGCCATGCCCGTTGGTTATACTCGGCAAGCGGTGCTACTGTTGTAAGAAGGCATCTATTTAATTTCAGGCAACCGTTCTATGATTTATGGAGAAAACCATGCGCAAACTATCCATCGCGACCAAACTACTTTGGATCACCTCTGCACTCTTTCTGATCATTGTCAGCGTACTATCCTTTAGCTTATGGTGGTCTTTGAGTAATAAAAATGCAAAATTAGCAGAACAAGTTCAAGGCACCATGCAACAAGAGACTCAACAGCGACTCAATGCCAAAGCAGGCGAATATGGCGAGAAAATAGCAGGTTTCATTAACGAAGCTTACCGCATTCCATTTTCCTTTAGCGGGATTATCGAAACGACAGCACAGCAGCAACCATTAAGCCGAGAAAACATTGAAACAGCAGTGACCGCTATACTACAAAAAAATAGTCAACTCTCATCCATGTATGCCCAGTTTGAAGCCAATGGTTACGATGGCCTAGACAGCGACTACAGTGGAAGCCATAGCCACAGTGTACCAGATGCAGGTTCCTTAGAAATTTATTACACACGTAATAATGACGGTAGCGTAGAGCACCATCAAATCACCGATGCTACGTCCAAATATATCGCTACACTTAACGAATTTGGGATACGCGAAGCAGAATGGTATTTATGCGCCAAAGAGAGCAAAAAGCCTTGCTTAATGGAGCCATACCTCTATGAAATCAGCCCTGGCAATGAGGAATTGATGACTTCATTAACGGTACCTGTGGTGGTGAAAAATAAATTCATCGGCTTGGTAGGGGTTGATATCAATTTACCTATTTTTCAAAAGCTAATTAATGAACTATCCAGCAGTCTCTACCAAGGCCATGCCAAAGTAACCCTTTTAAGCGAAAAAGGATTAGTCGTTGCGGCCAGCCATTACACAAAAAAAGCACGTCCATTATCAGAGTCGATAGATCCCACTCTTGCCAAACAATATCAAAACCTAAACCAGAATGACGCCTATATGGAAACTACCGATAACATAGTCGTCGTTTTCCCTGTGACCATTCCCATCGCAGATGCACATTGGTCGCTACTTATCGAAGTGGCTAAAAGCGATGCATTGCAGGCTGCCATCGCCATGGACGAAGCGATGAGTGATATGGAAAGCTCCTTAGGTAGCCTGTTACTGATAGTTGGGAGCATAGTCTCTGTAATTGCAGTGGCTGCGATTATTTTTGTGATCCGCTCAATTATCGCACCACTGCACATGATCCAGAGTCGAATTGAAAACCTCGCCAGTGCCGAAGGTGATTTGACTCAATCGGTATCAGTACAATCACATGCCGAATTAATCGCGCTAGGAGCTGGCATTAATGGCTTTATTAGCAAGCTTCGAATACTGATCAGCGAGCTCAAAGAGTTAGCTTCCAGCTCACAAAAAGAAAGCCAGAAAGTTGCCAATATTGCGCAACAAACCCGTGCCAGCGTGGATCGTCAGTACCACGAAATTGAAAGTGTGGTCACCGCCGTTAATGAAATGAGCGCCACCGCCTTAGAAGTAGCCAAAGCATCTGAACAAACCGCTTCGGAAACCGAAGCGATGAGTGTCAATGTTAAAACCGGTGAAGAAAGCCTCAGTAAAGCGATGACCTATGTAAACAATATGTCGCAAGAGTCGCAATTGGCTAAACAAGCGGTTGCTAAAGTGGCCGAAAGTAGTACTAATATCAGTAAAATTTTGGAGGTGATTAGCGCCATTGCAGACCAAACCAATCTACTTGCATTAAACGCAGCAATTGAAGCAGCCAGAGCAGGTGAACAAGGCAGAGGCTTTGCAGTAGTCGCCGACGAAGTGCGCACACTCGCCTCTAAAACCCAAAGCTCTACCAGCGAGATCAGTAAACTGATTGATTCATTACAAGGGGAGGTTAAAAGCGCCTCAAAAATTATCGACCAAGGCGCCGATGGCGCACTGTTAGCTGTGGAACAAACCCAATCCGCATTGCATTCACTTAACACTATTGTTAGTCAAATTGAGGCGGTTTCTAGTCAAGTAACACATATCGCCACCGCTGCCGAAGAACAAAGCGCCGTCACCGAAGAGGTCAATCGTAACATTACTGGCATTTCCGATTCAGCTTCTGAACTCGCTCGTCTCGCCGATGAAGCCCAACAGAGCAGCATGAGCCTAGCCGAACTCGTTGTTCAGCAGGATCAACAACTGAAAAAATTAAGAACCTAAATCGCCGCGACCATCCCCTGTTCGGGGATGGCTACCTAGTGCCACCTTATTGTTGACTCATAACGATGGCTATTCAGAATAATAATAGAAAAGTTTTTCCTTTAAACTCCACCTGCTTGCTTAGTGACCGCAATCAGGGTCACCCATTAGTTAGTTCCCGAACGCAAAAGTATAGGCCTTCACCGTCTGAATATTTTTTGGGGTCGGCTTTGCTGTATACAATAACCTGTCTGCTGTGAGTTTTCCCATGTTTACTCCATAGTTGCTGAAATAATGGAGGGGCAATAATGGCTGCCCACCATTCTACCCACCACTAAACAGGTAGTTGGTAACGGACATCTGCAAACCGATTTGTACTGGGGAAATAAAAAATCCCTGTATTTACAAGCAACCAACAGGGCTTCTAAGACATTCTTGGACGGGTAAAACACTATTCGATATTCTGCACCTGCTCGCGCATCTGTTCGATTAACACTTTACACTCAACGGCGGCGGCGGTGATATCGGTATTGATCACTTTAGACCCTAGTGTATTCGCTTCGCGGTTAAATTCTTGCATCATAAAATCTAAACGACGCCCTACTGCCCCGCCTTTTTTAAGTACATTGCGCGCTTCACTAACATGCGAATCGAGACGATCTAACTCTTCTGCGACATCGGATTTCTGTGCTAATAAGACCAACTCTTGCTCAACGCGATTACTGTCTAAATCGACATTAGCATCTTCGAATTTTTTTAGTATGCGTGCTTTTTGCCACGCTTGCACCTCTGGCATAAATGAACGAACTTTAGCCGCTTGTTGTTCAATAGCATCTAAACGTTGTTCAATTAATAGTGCGAGATTGCTTCCTTCCGCGGCACGTGAAGCGATAAATTCATTCATGGTCGCTTGGAAACCCGCCATTAATTCAATTGCAATGCTATCGAAATCTTGCTCTGGCGCTTGCATGACACCCGACCATTTTAAAATATCTACAGGATTTAATGTCCCCGTACCCGCGGTATCTAATACCCATTGCGCATTTTGAATCAATTGAGCAGCAAGATTGTAATTCATAACCAGTGCATTCTGACTACTATCATTGCTTTCAAAACGAAGGTTACACTCTATTTTTCCGCGATCTAATCGTTTGCGAAATATCTCTTTTAATTTCGTTTCCAAACCACGAAACTGCTCAGGAAGGCGAAAATAAGTTTCTAAGTAACGTTGGTTTACTGAGCGAATTTCCCACACTGCGGTACCCCAATCACCTTTAAATTGCTTACGCGCAAATGCTGTCATGCTGTAAATCATAGCTACCTCGAATAATTAAACAGTAAATTTAATTTTGCAGTATAACTGAGGATGGCCTAAACATGCTACGATAACCATGAATTAAGGAGTCTATTTTCATGGTAAAGAAAATTAATTGTCATATTGTGAGCGGTTTTTTAGGCGCAGGTAAAAGTAAACTAATTGAGCGACTAATATCCTATAAACCCATGCATGAAAATTGGGCTGTGTTGGTCAACGAAATCGGTCATCACCAATATGCGCAGGCCCATGCTTTGGCTAATAACGTTGTTGTTAAAGAGATCTATGGCGGCTGTTTATGTTGTAGCGCAGGCATGCCTTTTCGTGTGGCATTAAATAATTTAATCAAAGAGAGTGCACCGCAACGCATTTTTATTGAACCCGCAGGCTTTGGTCATTTAGTTAATATTAAGAAGTTATTACAGGGGCAGTTTTACCAGCCGATACTCTCCATTGAGAAAACAATTTGTTTACTTTCAGAGGAGCAATTGAGTGATGAGAAATATCGTTTGCATGACGGTTATCTCTCTTTAATAAAAGAGTCTGATAAGTTATGGGTAAATTCAGAAAAAGCTTATTCACTCGCTAAAAAAATGGCCGAGCAATATGCACGGCCAATTTACCTTTTACAACAAAACAGGCAGGATTTAACTGCTTTAATTTCAGATCAAGATGACATTAGACGGCCTAATTCTTCTCCCTCTTCTATCATCTGTGCAAATTCATCCACTAAGCCCTCTTTATTTAACGCGATATAGTCGGTCAGTGCTGCGGGAAAACGCGCGACTATCATTGCTGGTGGTAATTTTGCCCCCCATGCAAAACTGGCAAAGACAGATAAGCGAATAAGAATCGCCGCTTTAGAGGGCTGCTCATAGGAGAGCGGATCAAGCTGTTGCTCTATTGCATCGCAAAATACCGTTGAGAAATCCCAATGTTTCGCTAACTGTGCACCAACTTGACTATAGTCAAATCCGAAAGTTTCACGCTGAGCGGAAAGACGGATTCACCACTCTCAACCGCCATCGCAATTAAAGAACATTCCTGCGGTTTTAATATTTGCAGTAACAATTCACCAATGTTATGCATCATTGCACAGGTAAATGCGGTCTCTTGATTAACGTTGGTATGTTTTGCTAATTTTTTAGCAATGGTGGCGGTAATAAATGTATCTTTCCAGAATTGATTTTTATCAAAACTAGGGGTCGATGGGAATGTATTAGAGAGTGTCGCTGCGACCACAATGCTACGCACTTGATTGAATCCTAAACGGATCACCGCTTGCTCAATGGACTCGACCTCTTTTCCGCGACGATATGCAGCAGAGTTAGCAATACGAATCACTTTCGCACTGATAGATTGGTCCATGCCAATTTTTTTGGCAATGTCTTCGACTCGGACATCTTCGTCTGAAAAACTTTGCATTAAATCAAGCAGCAAAACAGGCAACACGGGTAGTTGTTTTACTTCTTTAAATAGTTGTGAAAGTTCAAGCATTCCACATTCCCTTTTAGTAATCGTCTCTATAATCTAGCAAATTAAGCTTTTGTGCGGGTAAATGCAACAAGCAAACAAGTCTTTATTGAGGTGGCGCAAACTCAAATAGTGTAATCATCTTCTGTTGACAAAATAATTTTAATTTATTTTGAATTTCGATAACATCTTCAATTTTATAGGGCTGCTTATGGGTCGTCCCCCAAACCACCCCTGGCCAACAAAGGTCTGACTTTGTTCGCGCAATAATGTGCAAGTGCATCTGCTCAACAATATTACCAATACTCGCAACATTGAGTTTATCACAGCAAAAATGCGTTGTTAAAAATTCACTTAAAAGATTGCTATCTTGCTGTAATGCATGCTGCTCTTGTGGCGTCAACATGTACAACTCGGTTTGCGTGGTTTTGGGAACAATAATCAGCCAAGGAAAATGACTATTATTAAGTAACAGCCAAAGGCTGCGATCGCTTTCTGCCATGAGATGGCAATCTTTATGTAAGCGAGGATCTAATGTAAATGGCATGCATACCCTTATTATCGTCAATGAATGGAGATGAATTATCCTCCTTTGTAATTAAAAATCCTAACGAAAGATAAATTCAACGAAGAAAGTATTGTTTAACTCATGATTCTCACTCGCAAAATTGTTAAACTCACTTTCTTATTACAAGGAATCTATTTTAATTAGCTTTACAAACCAATTATGCAAAGGATGTCATCATGAAATTCAGCCCCTGTACCAATAATTGCACCAGTGGCGGTAACTATTGCCAAGGATGTGGTCGTAGCCATCAAGAGATACGCGAAACTAAAGCCATTGGCGCAACATTAGTCGCTCATCTATTTAAATATGGCTATGATGATCCGGAAAATTTTTTAGATGTTCTCTGTACTAAATCACTCAACCGTTTAGCAGCACTAAAAGAAGAGAAACGTAAATAACATGAGTAAGTATGATGCTATATCCAGCGAGACTCAGGATGAAGCAATGGTTATTGCAAAGAGCACGCAAAGACCTGGACAAACGAAAGAGCAAACAAGGTTGATTGCTTTAGGTATTCAAAAAGGCATTGCTGAATATAAAAAATCAGCTAAAAACAAGCAACGCCAAGCCGATAAAGCTAAAAAATCCAGAATAAACAAAGTAACGCAAACGAGTGAGCAATCTGAAAATGCCCCCCTTCCTCAAACAAAAAATGCTCGTGGCGCATTACCCTGGGGTTTATTAATAACTAGCTGGGCACTGTTTGCACTCTATTTTTTTACTCAGTGATGAATTCCTGTTCATCGCGTTTTTATCACATAATAAAAGCAAGGAATAACAATGGTTACAGTTATCGTAAATGGCGCTAAAGGGCGTATGGGCAGTGAAGCCGTGAATGCAATTAACAATGATCCCGAATTACAGCTCGTTGGTGAATGTGATTTTGGTGATGACCTTGCTGAGCTGATTAGCACAACAAAAGCACAAGTAGTCGTTGACCTAACTGCGGCTTCTGCGGGTTTTAATAATACGCAAATCATTTTAAACGCGGGTGCTTGCCCTGTGATCGGAACAAGTGGTTTTCAAGTTGAACAGGTTAAACAGTTACAAGTGCTTGCACAACAGAAACAGCTCGGTGGGTTAATTGCGCCTAATTTCTCAATTGGTGCGGTATTGATGATGAAATTTGCCGCTGAAGCCGCTAAATATTTACCCGATGTCGAAGTGATCGAGGCGCATAGCCCACAAAAGGAAGAGAGCCCGTCAGGTACAGGCATTCGTACTGCCGAACTGATTGCCGCAGCGCGTACTAAAGCGGCAACGCCTTGCAGCGACAAAGAATTAATTGAAGGTGCTCGTGGTGCAGAACTGCATGGCGTCAAATTACATTCAATACGTCTACCAGGTGTCGTTGCACAACAAACGGTATTCTTTGGCGGGCAAAGTGAAACGCTGAAAATAGAGCATAATTCACAACATCGTGAATCCTTTATGCCTGGAATTTGTCTCGCTTGTAAAGAGGTCGTAAAACGTCAAGAGTTAGTATACGGTCTAGAATTTTTGATGGATTAATCATAAGGAGGGGGGATTAACTCCCCCTCCTCGTTATCAAGTTAGTGTGTATCTTAACCATTTTTTAGAACGCCAACGGAACATCATAATAACCCCTCTTATCCACTCATCCGCGGCGATTGCCATCCACACCCCAAGCACACCAAAAGCAAAGACGATACCAAACAGATAGGCGAGTAGTACGCTGATCCCCCACATGCTTAATATGCCTATTTTCACTGGATAAGCAATATCACCAGCCCCTTTAAGACTTGATATAAAGATTAAGTTAAAAACACGCCCCGCTTCTAAAATAATCGATCCACCCATTAAGGCTGCAGTTAAGATGAGCACCTCTGGATCGTCACTGAATATATCAATGAGCTCAAAACGAAATAGATAAGCGAGGACGGTGATCGTCGTTGAAGCGATTAAACCAACGACGAAATATTGTTGCACACGCTTCAATATTTCTTCAATCCATCCTTTACCTATAAAATAACTGGTCTGGATCTGACTTGCTTGGCCAACTGCTAAAGCAAAGGCGAAAGAGATTCTAGCAATATTTTGTGCGTAGGTATAAGCCGTTAAAGAGGCCGTTCCCATCTGTACGACGAAATAGATAATCACCATTTGTGAAACATTATAGGAAAGGATCTCCCCTGCATTCATTATCCCTATGCGCAATATTTTTTTATAAAAAGAGCAGGTATCGCGAATACACTCCCTATTGGCAAGTCAATTTTCTTATCGCGCAACATATACCACAAAATGGCGGCACTAATAAATTGACTAAAAACGGTGGCAATCGCCACCCCCTGTACACCATAAACGGGTAGACCAAAGGGTTGATATAATGCACAATAATTGCCGAAAACATTAATCGCGCCAGCAAATAAATTAATAAACATCGGTGATTTAGAGTAACCATGAGCACGTAAAATAGTAGAAAAAATAATGCCTAGGGTCACCATAATTGTCAGTGAAGCGGTAATAATTAGATAGTCATAACCAAATTGCGCTACCTGAGCCTCTAGGCCAAACAGTGAGATAATGTCACCTGTTGCGACAAATGAAAGCACCCCTAAAGCGATCCCCATCGCAAGCCCTAAATAGATACTCGCAACGGCAATTTTTGCTGAATCTTGGTGACGATCAGCGCCATTATATTGGCTAATAAGCACACTACTGCCGGTGCTGACCATCATTGAAATAATAACAAGGAAAAATGATATTTGCGTAACGACACCTACAGCAGAAACCGCTTTCTCTGAGTAGCCGCTAAGCATAAACACATCGCTAGTATTAAGTGCCGTGCGCAATAATATCTCGACAAACATAGGCCAAGTAAGGGCGACAATATTCATTCTATTGTCCATGAGCTTGCTATTTTTATGCATATTGGGGGCTTAATAATGAAAAAGAGAAGAATCTTCATTATATCCCAAAGATGGGTATCGAGCCTACAAAAAAGCACCTATTACCACAAATAACCATAAAATATTCATGGCCAAAGGAAATAGGTGCTCTAATGTGTTTTTAATGCGCTGTTATTTAATAACGATAAAGAACGAACCTCCATTACGATTTATCTGTAACAGTAATGCAGATTCATTGCGTTTTAAGGCTTTAGTCAGTGATTTAATGTCAGTTACACGGCGTTGATTCGCGCCAACAATAAGATCGCCGACTCTTAAACCACTACCCGCAGCAATCGAGTTTCCCGACACCTGTGTAACAACAACACCATTACCATCATTATCATTTTCAAAGCGCACACCTTCTAGCAATGAATGTAGTCCTTCATTCGTAATCGCCGTCTCCTGTGGAGCGGCAATTAAAACAGTTAACTGTTTCTCTTCACCCTCTCGTAAAATGGTTACCTGTACGCTGTCACCTATATTTTTCACACCAATAAGGCTGCGTAATTGTCCCGTGGAAGTGGTATTTTTACCATCAACCATGACGATAACATCCCCTGCCCGCAACCCCGCTTTTTCCGCAGGCATCCCCTTAGCAACATCGCTGATCAACACCCCTGCTTGGCCATTTTCAAGCGCAAAAGCATCGCGTAGATCAGGTGTAATATCTTGGATTGCAACCCCTATTTGACCACGGCGAACCTCACCATGTGCTAAAATCTGTACCATACTTGCCTTGGCCATATTGCTCGGAATGGCAAAGCCAATACCAACATTACCTCCGGCTGGGGCAATGATAGCAGTATTGATACCAACCAGCTCACCCGCGAGATTAACTAGCGCGCCACCTGAATTTCCCGGATTGATAGACGCGTCGGTTTGGATAAAGTTTTCATAGCCTTCTAGCCCTAATCCAGTTCGCCCTAGTGCACTAACGATACCCGTAGTAACGGTTTGCCCTAAGCCAAAGGGGTTACCGATAGCAATCACAAAGTCACCAACATCAATGGCTGATGAATCGGCAATTTTCACCTCCGTTAAGCGATCTGCTTCTATTTCTAATATTGCAATATCTAAATCAGGGTCAACTCCCATCAAATTTGCTTGATAACTTCGCCCATCAAGTAACGAAACGCGTATCTCATCGGCATCTTTAATCACATGGTAATTGGTCATTACCACGCCTTTACTAGCATCCACAATAACCCCAGAGCCTGCACTTTGCTGACGCCTATTTTGCTTACCTTCTGGCATTTGCTGTTGATCAGGCAAATTAAAAAAGTGTCTAAAGAAGGGATCATTTAATAGTGGGTTAACTTGCTGTGGTTTTGTTGAGTAAGTAGAGATGTTAACCACCGCAGGACTTATCTGTTTTAAAATAGGTGACAAGGAAGGGAAAGGCTTCCCGTCTGCAGTGATATTCGGAATAGTTGCAACGGCGACCTGAGAAATTAGGCCAATAAAAACAGCAAATAGTGTTAACGAAATTTTCTTCATTTTTAAAAGTCCTATCATGATTTGTGATCATTAAAAAAAACATGCTAAAAGTACACTATAGAGGCGTTATTCATCCTCGGTAAATGAAATAATAAAATGGTCAATTATCTCTGTCAATTGGATGAAACATTCGTCGCTAGTCCCCATCGAAATAAATTGCTGATATAAAAGTGACTGGTTGAAGGAGAGTTAAGCAATACCCATAATGGAGTAATCTCCGTTATTTTAAACATTTTTTCTGATTATCTTATTCTATAGTGCTAGATTTAACACTCCATCGTATACATGAAACGTATCAACAGCCATTTTCAGTTCGGAGTAATTATGAAATTAGAATCACTTGCGTTACACCATGGTTATCAATCAGAGGCGACCACTAAAGCAGCTGCCGTGCCAATCTATCAAACCACGTCTTACACCTTTGATGACACACAGCACGGCGCAGATTTATTCGATTTAAAAGTCCCTGGCAATATTTATACCCGCATTATGAATCCCACCACCGATGTTTTAGAGAAACGTGTTGCGGAAATGGAGGGGGGTATCGCCGCATTAGCTGTTGCTTCAGGCATGTCTGCAATCACTTATGCCATTCAATGTATTTGCGAAGTAGGTACAAACATAGTTAGCACTAGCCAACTCTATGGTGGCACTTATAACCTTTTTGCACACTCATTCCCTAAACAGGGTATTGAAACACGAATGGTCTCCTTTGATGATTACCAAGGTTTCGCCGATGCAATAGATGAAAATACACGCGCTATTTTTTGCGAATCAATAGGTAACCCTGCCGGCAACATTGTTGATATTAAAAAATTGGCCGAGATTGCCCATCAACATGGCTTACCGCTGATTGTCGATAATACAGTAGCAACGCCTGTATTATGTCGTCCATTTGAATTTGGCGCGGATATTGTGGTGCACTCTTTAACGAAATATATCGGTGGTCACGGCACATCCATTGGCGGCATTATTGTTGACTCAGGCAAGTTTGATTGGGTTGCCAATAAACAACGTTTCGCTGTGATGAATGAGCCAGATCCCTCGTACCATGATGTTGTTTATACTGAAGCCTTTGGTCCGGCTGCTTATATCGGACGTTGTCGTGTTGTACCACTTCGTAATACCGGGGCTGCAATTTCACCGATGAACTCATTCCAAATACTACAGGGCTTAGAGACTTTGTGCCTGCGTATGGAGCGACACTGTGAAAATGCAGTCAAATTGGCAACCTATTTAAGCAATCACGATAAGGTAGAATGGGTAAATTATGCAGCCCTAGAAAGCAGCCAATATCATGAAACCTGCCAAAAAATTTGCTCAGGCAAAGCATCGGGTATATTAAGCTTTGGTATCAAAGGAGGCTCAGAGGCAGGAGGCAAGTTTATTGATGCCTTAAAAATGATATTACGTTTAGTTAATATCGGTGACGCTAAATCCCTTGCCTGCCACCCTGCTTCAACGACACATAGACAGCTTAATGCCGCAGAGTTAAAAGCAGCGGGTGTTAGCGAAGAGCTTATACGTATTTCCGTCGGTATTGAGAATATCGATGATATCATTGCCGATGTAGAGCAAGCGCTCGCGGCGGTTTAAATTTAGGCGTTCAAATTTAAGCCGTAACGATTTCGTTGCGGCTTATTATCAGGAGAACACAATGCAAGACACGCAAGCATTAAGCGATGCAATCAACCAAGTTATGCCCTTTGGGAAGTATGCGGGTCGTAAACTTATCCATTTACCAGAGCCCTATCTTGTCTGGTTTTATAGTAAAGGTTTTCCGCAAGGAAAATTAGGTGAACAACTTGCTTTAATGTATGAGGTAAAACTAAACGGGCTAGAGAAAATGCTTGCCCCACTAATCAAGCAATAAAATAGCATGACACAGATCACACCAATTTCACATAAAATATCAGCAAACAGGCTGAAAGACCTATTTTAACTGAGCTTATAAGCTACGCCCCCTAATAAAAACAGAAAACTACGCCCTACCACATAAAGTACAGCAATTCATAATGAAATTTATTCTTTTTTGCCACGATCCCTGATCGATCATAAATTTACATTTTACTTGTACCATGACGGGTAGAGTGTGATCTATAACCGCTTGAGATTTCAATGACTATGCTTTAATAACGTACTTTTTATTTATATATCAATTAAGGTACTTACTATTATGTTACGGAAATCTCTAGTAGCTCTATCGGTGACCGCATTATTGTCAGCTTGTGCTGGTGGTGCAGGAGAATCTACTCAAGCTAATAACACGGAGGCGGCTAACGCTCCCTATAGTGTCAATATTACCGCTGCTAAAGCAGCGTCGGACAACCACTTAGTCTGTAATCAGCCCGAAAGTAACAATGCAGCCTGTAATTTGCGTATGTATCAAGTTATGGTGGAATCATTTATCGATGCAGATAGTAATGCCGATTATGGAACAGGTTACGGTACAAGCCATCATAAAGGTGATATAGCCGGTGTCACTGCATCATTGGATTATATTAAATCGTTAGGTATGAATACCGTTTGGTTAACACCGATATTTGAATCGATTCCTATAGATGGACAAACAGAATGGATAGATAGACTCGATGCAACGGGTTATTTTACCAGCAACTATTTCAAATATAATCCAAAATTTGGAACACTAGAACAGGCTAAAGAGTTAGTTAAAAAAGCACATGAAAAAGGCATGTATGTCATTTTTGATGGTGTGTTTGGTCACCATAAAGGTAATGTTGTTAAATCACCTCAGGGTCGTTTACCTACTATCGGTGCTCCAGTTGGTAATGTCGGATTTGAAGCCAAATATCCAGAAGACTTAGCGTTTTATAAAGAAGTTGCAACCTACTGGGTCAATGAGCTACAAATTGATGGCTGGCGTTTAGATCAAGCTTATCAAGTTCCAGTTTCACAATGGACGGAAATTCGTAAAGCCGTAGAAGAGGCATCAGCAACACAAACCTATAAATTAGCAGGTAAAGAGGTCAATCCTCTTGGCTACATGGTCGCAGAAATCTGGCGTACAGGTGCCAACGACATCGCAGCACAGGGATATGGTCCAGAGGATGATCCGGCACTGCCATCAGCATTTGATTTCCCTGTACGTTATTCAGTTGTACAGACTTTTGCTGTCGATGAGAACAGTGGCGGCAAACGCCCAGCAACCCATTTAGATGAGGCACTATTCTCACATGTTTCCTATCCATCTCATGCGATGCCAAATTTAATGCTAGGTAATCATGATTTAGTGCGCTTTGGTGATTTACTACAACGTGGCTTTATCGCTGACCCAAGTGAGCCAGAATATTGGACTCGTCATAAAGCGGCATTCAGCTTTATGGCTGCCTATAGCGGCCCAATTACACTTTACTATGGTGAAGAGATAGGCGATCAAGTTCCAGATTTTGAAGCAATGTACTCTAACTGTGATGGTTCAAGTGGCCTATGTGATGATCACGTTGCTCGTTCAAGCGCAACAATTGAAGGCTTAGCGACCACAGTTGGTGGTGAGATTGCTGTACTGAATGAACAACAATCAGACCTGAAAAATTATGTTTCTTCTTTGATGGCAATGCGCGCTGCAAATCCGGCACTTTATAACGGCAGCCGTACACACATCTATTCAGATAATAATGTTTACGTCGACCGTAAAGATGCAGGTAATAACCATGTGCTTTATCTAGTGAACACTAAAGATAAAGAAGCAATTATCACTCTCAAAGGAGATGCGTTAGGTAGTGTTGGCAACTTAACTAATCTATTAGACAAGCAAACGGTTAAACTCGTCACTGGACAATATCAGATAACACTCGCTCCTCTTTCTGCCGCATTTTATAATATAGACTCCCCTTCTAAGAAAGGCCCTGTGTTCACTAAAAAAGTTGCGAGTTTGACGGGTACGGGCAATCTTGCTAAATGTGATGCTCCAACCATTAAAGGTGACAAAGGACCGCTAGGTAAAACAATGTGGATCCGCGGAACTTACAAAGGTGGCGATGGCTTTAATGCAACTCCTGCTTCACATAAATTTACTTATAAGGGTAATAATATTTACCAAGTGGTTGTTGAAGAAAAGAGTGCAAGTGCATTTGCCTTTAAATTTGCCGCAGCTGACTGGTCATCTGAATTTGCAGTGAAAAAATCCAAAGCCGTTATTATTGGTCAAGAGCAACCAATCATGACCGCTTCAGGTTACGGTACCGAATCACCCATAAAAATTCCAGAGCCGGGTACTTACGTGTATAGCTTTAAAGTTGAAAAAGGACTGCATAAAGGCACTATGATGGTCAGTAAGTGTAAATAATAGAGAAATTACAGCTTGCATAGCTGGATGACTTCTCTTTTTCTTGACTGATTTTTGCATTTTTATTGATAATAGGTATAGTTAAAATCGAACCGTTATGGATTACCATAGGGTTCGATTTTTTTACTTTTTTCTTTACAGAAAAATTTCTGCTTAACTGTAACCCTATTTAAAGTATTAGCCGAAAAATAACAGGATACATATGGAAGTTATTGAAATAAAACCTTTTATCTCTTTTACCATCACAATTATTTTGTTGTTTATCGGTAAAATAGCAATATCTAAATCACCTCTACTACAACGATATAGCATCCGGAACCGGTTATTGGCGGTTTTGTTTGTGCAGGGGTGGTCGCACTATTTTATTATGTTTTTAAAATAGAAATTCATTTCGGCTTAAATGTTCGCGATATTCTACTACTCTACTTTTTTGCAGGGATTGGACTAAATGCAGACTTTAAAAGCTTACTCTCTGGTGGCAAACCTTTAGTAATTCTAACCTTACTTGCTATCATCTATATTTTTATGCAAAACATTCTCGGCGTTAGCGTCGCGACGGCTTTTGGATTAAATCCATTATTAGGGCTCATGTCTGGCTCTATCTCTTTGATCGGCGGTGTGGGTACGACAATGGCCTGGGCACCACTATACCAAGAGTGGGGTGTTCAAGGCGCCGCTGAAATGGGCATAGCGAGTAACACCATCGGTTTAATACTTGCCTGTGTCATGGGAGGCCCGATTGCTAACTACTTAATTAACCGACACAAATTAACAGCAAGTAACGATCAAGTGTTAGATATTGGCGTTACCCATAAAGATATCCACGTAAAATTAGATCACTATAGTGTCTTACATGCTTGGTTGTTATTGAATATCTGTTTAATACTAGGTTATCTATTAGACATGTTGATTTCAGAAACAGATTTAAAACTCCCCATGTTCGTCTCTTGTATGATTTCAGGGATCGTCATTGGTAACTTTAGAACGCTCATCTTAAAACGAAAAACCAAAGAGGGTATGAGACAAAGTTTAGGTTTAATCTCTGATATTTGTCTAGGTATGTTCTTAACGATGGCATTGATGGGGCTACAATTGTGGCAATTGCAAAATGCCATCGTTTACTTAAGTTCAGTGATGTTTTTACAGGCGCTACTTTCAATTGTCTTTACTATTTTCATTGTCTATCGATTTATGGGTAAGGATTACGAATCAGCAGTTATTAGTTCTGGTTTTGGAGGGATAACCCTTGGTTCAACTGCCACTGCTATCGTTAATATGACGGCGGTAACACAACAATATGGCGCAGCGCATCGAGCATTTATTGTGGTGCCCTTGGTTTGTGGTTTCTTTATTGATTTAATGAACGCGTTTATCATTAACTGGTTCGTCACCCTTCATGGTTAAGTAATGGCTATAAGCAGTGCTCCAAGGCGCTGCTTATACCTATATGGGGAATCATATTGTGGTCATCGCTTATTGAGAAAAAATGAGGGAGCAAACTGTATGATTGAGTAATAGCCGAATTACAATTGAATACAACGCAGCTATCTTTACCCATGTTACCTCAAGATATTATGCAGATTGCGATTAAGCCATCAATAACCGTAACCACATCCCTATCGGCGATGTAAATCCGGTTGTTATCGACTTAATCTCACCTTTATCAATAATAAAAATGGTTGGTGTTTGAGAAACGCCCCAGGCTTTACTTATTACCCCCTGCTGGTCATTAATAACTTTAAAATCATACCCTTTGCTCTCAATGTAATGCTTAATACGGCTCTCATTACCCGAGCTAATCGCAATTGATAACACTGGATAATGCGCTGACATGAAATCAACCGATGGTGATACCGTACTACAAACACTGCACCACGTTGCCCAAAAGTAGAGCAAAACAGGTTCTTCTTTGCTCATCGCTAAAAGATCAATTTTATCCCCTTGTACATCATTGACCACTAAACCCAATATTTGATAGGAAGGGACGGCTCGGGTTCGCCCATAAATCCACCCCCCAACCAACGGCTAAAAAGAGTAGTGAATAAATGACAATGGTTGATGCCCATTTACGTATCGATTTTTTCTTCTTTGTACTCAGTTCATTACTATCACTCATCATTTATCTCCTTGCGCTTGCGCAATCGCAGCTAACACCTGTTTATTACTCAAAATAGTATCCAAAGCTATCCCCTCTGGTGCAGCAGGGCCATAGACAATATTAAATGGTACACCATAACGATTAAATGACTGTAAATATTGTGTAACAGAATCGGAACGCACCGTCCAATCGCCTCTCATCAATACTATGTTTTCAGATTGCAATGCGCTATATACAGGTTCTTGCAATAATACGGCTATTTTATTCGCTTTACAGGTGACACACCAATCGGCAGTGACATCAACAAAAACTGTTTTTCCCTGCGCGACCTGTTGAGTAATAACTGCAACATCAAGTGTTTGCCAATCTAGTTCATCTCGATTTGAGCTTGCCCAATAATTATCACTTAAATGAGCCACAGTAAAACCTACGGCACTAACCAGTAATAGCGATAACAATGCCAAAAAGAAAACACGTTGACCATATTGACGTATGACTAATATAAATAGCGATAATAGCAGTAAGCTAGCCAGACTAATCGTCCACATCGCACCAATAAATATCGCCAACAAACTCAGTAACCACAGGCTGGTTGCTAAGATCATTAATGCAAACACAAGCTTAACACGATTCATCCACGGCCCCGGCTTGGGTAACAACAGGGCAAGACCAGGAAAAGCTGCAATTATTAGCCAAGGTAAAGCCATTCCCATGCCTAACGCGGTGAAGATGGTAAATAACGCCATTGTCGATGCCCCTAAGGCAAAAGCGACTGCGGTTCCTAAAAATGGAGCGCTACAGGGCGTCGCCAGCAATGTTGCAAACATACCTTGTAAGTAATGACCAACTAACGAGTTATCACCCGACGTGGCTAACCATGTATTGGCTTTCACGGATAACCGTATCTCAAACAAACCAAACATGTTAGCCGCAAATAACGCCGTGATAGCTGCCATAAATGCAATAAAATATGGGTTTTGGAATTGAATCCCCCAACCGAGCGCTTGCCCTGATAACTTCAGAAATAAGATAAAAGCAGCTAACAACCAAAAAGAGCAAAGAATTCCCAAACTCGATGCAATAAATTGCTGACGAATTTGCCCTCGTTGAATTCCTTGTAACGACAATATGGTGCTTAATTTCATGCCTAAAACGGGCAATACACAGGGCATGATATTAAGAATTAAACCACCTAATAATGCCACTAAAAATATTGACGTAAGTGAATCTGCACCAGTTTGGTTGATAACCTGATCAGAACTACGATTAATTATTTCAACTAAAAGATCATCATCCACAACGGTAAAATGCAAAGGTTGTTGGGATAAATCAACATCTCCAGCCCAACTCGAAGCATTAAATGAGGCTGTTAGCTGCTTGCCTGAGATGTTAATTATTGGTGTTGAAAAATTGATTTCCGCTAACAGCGGATCTTCTGTATCAACAAAAACATCGGGATTACGCCAATTAAATTGATTACTAATTTGTACGCGCAGCGATTGTGTTGTTTTATCCCAATAAGAGTGAATATCGGTAATCGTCGCACTCTGTTGTTCAGCCAGTTGCTCTGAGTCAATAACAACGGGAACGCTCGACATCGCCTGCGCATAGCTGAAAGCGACCTCAGAGTCAGGCTGCAACTCAGATGGATTAAATGAGAGCATAAAATTATAATCACTTAGCACACAAATAGTCGTACAGGATGCCAAGGTCAGTTTTGCCTCAAAATAGGTCTCTTTATTAAAATCAGCTACGGAAATAACCATCGGAAAGTGGATTATCTCTTTATAACCTAAGGTATCAACCCCCAAAACAGGGTAGCGTTTAGGCGCAGGCCAATGCCAATTTAGCGCAGTAACATTGGCATCGTGAACCCACTCCAATTGCGGTGCCACCCCTCCTTCCCGGAAACGCCAATAGGTTTTCCAACCATCATCGAGATTCACACTCAACAAAGCATTAACGGTGTTAGCCTGTGGATCTGTTTGTCCGGTTAATTGCATCTGCACAGAAACGGGAGGATGTGAAGGATTAATTAACCATCCAGAGCTTACTAACTGACTATTCGCACTAGCGATAACACTATAAAGACAAAGACTAAATAGCAATACAGTGGATGCAACATGAAAAACACGGTTCAATTTAAACAAATGTAATTCTCCAACGACAAAAATAACGTTTCATAAATAGCCTATTTGAAGGCCATACATATACTCATAACAGCATTTTAACGATATCTTCACATATATGCCATGTATAACTAAATAGACTTCACACTATCCATTACTAGCTGATGTCTATTTACAGTTAATCGATTTATAATCTTTCATATTGTATTTAAGCCTCTTCACGGTAATCACGATGTCTTTACTCTCTATTATTTTGCTGGCTTTATTAATTATTACTGCGCTGCGTTTAATTATTATCGAGCGGAAATATTGCCGCCTCAAGCTGGCCCATGAACATATACAAGAATTAGTTGATAGCTTACCTGATTTAATTTGGGTCAAAGACAGAGAATCACGGTTTCTATTTGTAAACAGCCAATTCAAAAAAACATTTTCCCTCCCCAAAGATCATTTTATTGGAAAAACAGATTTTGATCTGCCCTGCGATAATGAATTAGCACAGAGCTACTTCGAAGAGGATATGAGAGTACAAAGAGAGAGAAAAATACATCATATTGAAGAGCAAATAAATAAGCCGGATGGTTCGCTGGGTTGGTCGGAAACATTAAAAGTACCACTCATAGATAAAAATAATAATGTGGTTGGCACAGCTGGTATCGCCAGAGATATTACGGCCCGCAAACTAGCCGAGCTAAAAATGGTGCATATTGTCTATCACGATGAATTGACCGGTTTACCTAATCGTAATGGCTTTAATCAACAGTTTAATAAACTACTGAGCTTAAACAACTGCACCGTCGCGATTATCTTATTTAATCTCAATAACTTTAAAAACATTAACGATAGCCTTGGACACCATAGTGGTGATAAAACATTAATACAAATTGCGAGTCGTTTAAAGTCATTAGTCAATGATAACACCATCATTGCCCGTTTGAGCGGTGATGAATTTGCGATAGCACATAACTATGCTAAATTTGAAAACTCGTTAGCTAACTTAAAAGTGCGATTGCTAGAGCTGTTAATAGCGCCAATAATACTCAATGAAATAAAGCACCGCGTTACGGCAAGTTTTGGGGTTGCAGTTGGGCCACAGGATGGGCGAGATGTACAAAAACTGTTACAACATGCAGATTTAGCAATGTATCAGAGCAAAGTCAGCCATAGCAAAGGCTATGTCCATTTTATGCCGGAGTTTGCCGAACAATTACTCTATAAAATGAAATTATCCAATCAACTGAATCAAGGCATAGAAAAAAATCAGTTTCATCTTACCTATCAACCCAAGGTCGATTCGACAGATAAAAAATTGATTGGCGTTGAAGCGCTGTTGCGCTGGAAATTAGATGATAAACTTATCTCTCCCTATGATTTTATTCCAATAGCCGAAAAAAATGGTTTCATTGTTGAATTAGGTAATTGGGTTATCACCACTGCACTGCAACAAATGCGTTATTGGATTGATAATAATATAGAATGCCCACCTATTGCGATTAACATATCGGCAATACAATTACACCAACCAGAATTTGCTGACACCCTTATAAAACATTTACATAACTATCAAATCCCAGGGAATCTGGTGCAAATAGAGCTCACTGAAAGTGTTTTAATGGGTGATATGGAAGAGGTGATAGCCCAGCTAAAAGCGATTCGAAGCAAGGGTGTACTGATTAGTATCGATGACTTTGGTACTGGATATTCTAATCTCTCCTATTTACCCTACTTACCCGTCGATATAATCAAAGTTGACCGCGTATTTATCAGTGAACTACACCACAATCTAGATAACCAAAAAATAGTACAAACCATTGTCAGCTTAGCGAATAACTTTAACTTATCAGTGATAGCTGAAGGTGTCGAAACGTTAGATGAACTTAAAACAACCAATAAATGCGGTATCGTTGATATTCAAGGCTATTACTACTCCCGCCCGCTGCAAGTCAATGAACTAGAAAAAGCTTGGTTAAATAATATTATTTAACCAAGCAATAGCTCCCAATAGATAGCACTATAATATGCGTTGCTGTTTTGCAGCTGGCGTAATAACAATGGCAATCGATTTTGAGCTTGGCGTAAAACTAAAATCACCATAATTAGCTAACGCAACGAGGGGGTTAGCCTCTGGAAAATAGGCGGCTGCATTACCACTAGGGATGGCGTATTCAACCACCGTGAAATTACTCACTTTGCGAATAATATCATCTGGCCATAATGCTTCTATATCAACCTTATCACCTGCCGACAACTGTAATGCGCTAATATCATCGCTATTAAGCATAATAATATTTCTATCGCCACTTATACCGCGATATCTATCCTCAAAACCATAGACCGTTGTATTGTATTGATCGTGAGAACGTAACGTTTGCAATACAAAAATACGGTTTTGAGTTAAAGCTCGCTGTGATGCCGATATAATCGCTTCGGGTAAAGGATAACTATGAAGTTGTGCTTTTTGATCGCTAGTCGCCCAACGTAATTGGGCGGCAGCATTCCCCAAGTAAAATCCCCCCGGTGCTTGCAAACGTTGGTTCATATCTGTAAATCCGGGAATTGTTTGGCTAATTAAATCACGAATTTGATCGTAATCTTTTACTATATCAAGCCACGCTATCGGTTCATTACCTAAGGTCGCTTGAGCGATACCGGCAATAATCGCTGGCTCAGAACGCATTTCTCTAATATCGCTTGCAACTACCCCCTGCGATGCATGCACCATAGAAAAAGAGTCTTCCACAGTCACTTTTTGTGATTTTCCATTTTGCATGTCGATATCGGTTCGTCCAAGGCAAGGTAAAATCAGTGCACATTTACCGGGATAGAGATGCGTCCGATTTAATTTGGTCGCGATATTAACCGTTAACTCACAACTACTTAATGCCTGTTGTATGTATTGCGAGTCGGGCATTGCCGCGACAAAATTGCCACCGAGAGCAACGAATACTTTACTCTCGCCTCTTAACATCGCTTCAACAGCTTGTACAGCATTATGACCAACCTCAGCGGACGGGGTGAAATTAAAGGTTTTTGCGATACTCTCTAACAATGCTGCATGGGGTTTTTCATCAATCCCCATGGTGCGATCCCCCTGCACATTAGAGTGCCCTCGCACAGGACATAGCCCAGCACCTGTCTTACCAATTTGCCCAAACAATAGCTGCAAATTGGTTAGTTCATGGATAGTGGCAACGGAGTGCTTATGCTGCGTGATCCCCATCGCCCAAGTAATAATAACCCGTTCAGCCTGTTGATAAATATCTGCGGCACTACTTATCTGCGCTTGCGATAATCCAGATTGTTCGGTAATTAATGACCACGGTGTCGCTTTAACCTGCGCTAAATACTCATCTAACCCACTGCACTGTTGAGCAATAAAATCAACATCAAACACTTGTTGACCACTTAGCAATGCTTCTTCGTGACGCGCTAACAATATCTTCACCATGCCACGCACTGCCGCCATATCCCCACCTAAATTAGGCGTAAAATAGCGGCTAGTTAATTTCAACTCACCGCCCAACACCATATGCGCAGGAGATTGTGGATTAGCAAAGCGTTCTAGACCTCGCTCTTTTAAGGTGTTAAATGTGACGATCTTTGCACCACGTTGCACCGCATGACTTAAGGTATGTAACATACGCGGATGATTTGTACCGGGGTTTTGACCAAAT
Source organism: Psychromonas sp. MME2 (assembly GCF_040566515.1). NCBI lineage: Bacteria > Pseudomonadati > Pseudomonadota > Gammaproteobacteria > Alteromonadales > Psychromonadaceae > Psychromonas > Psychromonas sp. MME2. The sequence goes on from NZ_JBEWXI010000002.1 coordinate 147,085, forward strand.
ACAAATATCGCATCGGCATGGTCAAAATCTTCCATGGTAACAGTCCCTTTACCTACTCCGATAGCGGCCTTTAGTGCATAACCACTCGCCTCATGGCACATGTTGGAGCAATCAGGGAAGTTATTGGTACCAAATTTTCGCACAAATAATTGATATAAAAAGGCTGCCTCATTGCTTGCTCGTCCCGAGGTATAAAACTCCGCTTGATTGGGGTGATCTAAGCGATGTAAGTGTTGTGCAATTAATGCAAAAGCGGCATCCCAAGTAATGGGGAGATATTTATCTTGCTGCGCGTCATAACAGACGGGTTGCGACAGTCTACCCTGCTCTTCAAGATAATAATCACTCTGCTTACGCAACGCCTTGACACTATGCTGAGCAAAAAAGTCGCCATCAACACGACGTGAGGTAGCTTCCCAATTTACGGCTTTAGCGCCATTTTCACAGAAACGGAAAAGGTCGCTTTTTTGTTCTTCCCCCCATGCGCATCCCGGACAATCAAATCCATGGTCTTGGTTGGCATTCAACAGGTTTTTAATATTTTTAGCAACATTTTGACTTTTCAGCAAATGTTTCGCTGTACTTGCAAGAGAGCCCCAACCACCAGCGGCCCCTGTATATTTTTTAACGCTCATTAGCACCTACCTTTACTATACGAAAATCACCATGGTAAACATTGCAGTGATTTTCACTGACAAATCCAATTAAGGTGATATTAAATTGTTTTGCTGCTGCAATCGCCAAACTTGAAGGCGAACCTATCGCCACCACGACCGGAATTTTTGCCGCAATCGCTTTTTGCATTAATTCAAAACTCACTCGCCCACTCAGCATCAATACGCTTTGCTTGGTTAACGAGCCAGTCGTCAAAACTTCCCCTATGGCTTTATCAACCGCATTATGTCGCCCGACATCCTCTTGCACTGATAAACAGCCCTGCAGGGTGAATATCCCCGCGCCATGAACGCCACCGGTTTTCGCAAAAATAGGCTGCCTTTGCTTTAACTGCGCCGGTAAGCTTAGTAGTGTCGTTAAAGGTAGCCACGCTTTATGCTCATCAATGAGCACATTAAAAGCATGGGCTAATGCCTTGATATTATTACTACCACAAATACCGCACCCCGAATGACTAATAAAGTGACGGGTGAATTTTTTCCACTCAAAGCTAACGGCATTAATCAATGCAATATCGCATTGATTTTTTTCACTAACCGTTATCGATTCTATTTGCTCAGCGGTCTCAATAATCGCATAGGATAATAGCAATCCTGTGACTAAAAAAGCATCGTTACCAGGTGTCCTCATGGTAACCATTAAGGGTTTCTCAAGCCGCTCTCCAGTCTTTTGACAACACCAGTGTAGTACAATATTGAGCGGCTCTTCACTAATCACCTCATCTTGACTCAATCGGCTTATCATTGTCGTATCGGCTGCTAGCTCATAACGTTGACGATTAACAAGCTGGTATGGTTTAACACTCATTCTCTCTACCTTGGTAAACTGATTCTGTTGATTTTGTTGAGCGTTGCGTTAAGAGGGCAACTCCGCACCACGTTATAACATAATGTTAACATGGATAAATAGTAGGGGCTTTTACTTGCTTAGCAATTCATTGCACTAGATCGCTTTAATGCGACACAATCATTATTATGCTATTTTACGAGTTTAAACTTCGGAGAAAATGATGAACTATCACGCTGCAATTTTTGATATGGATGGACTGCTTTTAGATACGGAACGCATTTCCATGCAAACGTTCAGTGAAGCCTGCTCGGCACTCTCTCTGCCAATGCTAAAAGAGGTTTATTTAAAGGTTATTGGTTGCAACGCAACAACGGTACAAGAGATTATTTGTAGCGGATATGGTAGCCAACTCGATTATCAGGCATTACGTAGCGAATGGCTACGACGTTATCATGGCATTGTTACAAAGCAAGCCATTCCAATAAAAGAAGGCGTTGTTGAGTTAATGCAGTGGTTAAAATCCGAGTCAATTCCGATTGCAGTGGCAACCTCTTCAGATAAAGAAATCGCAACGATTAAATTAACCTTAGCAGGGCTTATTGATTACGTGGATTGTTTGAGTACGGGTTGTGAAGTGACCAAGAGTAAACCTGATCCAGAAATATTTTTACTCGCGGCAGCGCGTTTACAGGTTCCTGCGCAACAATGTTTAGCCTTTGAAGATTCCCATAACGGAGTCCTAGCGGCGGTCGCTGCGGGCATGCAAGTCTATCAAGTGCCAGATCTTATCCCACCTTCAACTGAACTTATCGCTATGGGGCATCATATCCACTCATCATTAGCCGATGTGCTGCACACATTACAATCACAACAAATTAAACAGGCTAACTAGCTGCACTGTTGGCAACCTTGATATGAGTGCTGAGTGCGTAAATATACGCCTCAACACGGGAGCCATCAGCAAGCTCAGCACAGACAGATACACGTTCATAACCTTCCCCCTCAAACTCATCCAAACGCTGCCAATGCATAGATAGGTCGCAAGAAGTAAAAAGTAAACCGTGCACAAGGCTTTGTTTATCATCTAAAATAATCACGGGATAACCTTCACATGCCCCCCAACCATCTAAGACCTTCCCTCTAACTGTAGCGACCTGCCACTCGCCAGAAACACTTGCCAGCAGATGCTCATTTTCGCGCCCCGGGGCGAGCGTACCATATACAAACAGCCTCTCACTCATTCTCTCTTGCTCCTTGTCGCACCTAATATAAAACCAATTATAAACCCAGACTTTCTAGGATTTGCACAAAAACCGATTCACGATTTTTGCTCGTTAACATGGGGTATAAGCGACACAATCTAATTGCTTGAGCAAACTTATCTTTACCAATGACACTCAATACGCGGGTAAATAGCTGCTCATCAAGGTAAAAGGTTTTTACCGCATGTGTCACGGCACTATCAAGATTGACATAAGTTACCCCATCAAAAACAAAGCTGTCGTTCTCCTCTTCAATCACGAGAGTTTCGTTGTTTACTCGCAACGGCCAACCTGGGTAGTTAATGCGCCCCTGCATGAGTTCAAACATAAACCAAGCGCTCCGCTTAAAGCCTGCAAAGGCGGCCCCTTCAAATTCCGAATCGCGTAACTCCTGCTCGGTCCAGTTTGAACCAATTGCCAATATTTTTTGATGCTTAACGGCGAGCGCTTTTTTAATGGCATCTCGATACGCATACAAAGAGGTGAATGCGCTACGTTTAACAATAGTATCGCACTCTTTGCAGCTAGGCAGAGATAAAGGAGTGTGGGTTAATAACCCCTCTTCGCTAGCATATCTTGGAAAATCAACCCACGTATCATTAGGCTCTCCGCAAAACCAACAGCAATGCCGGTGATTAAAAGGTACTTCAACGGGCGGGTAATGGTTCATACTTTGCGATTTCCTAAATAGAGTGGACGAGAAAAGATATAAGGTTACCGTTTAGCCATAACAAACACCACCAAATAGGTCATTTAGGTAATATAAACGTCATATACTTCCTCTATAGTCACGTTTAATGATTATACCAATTCCGATAAATAGCTGATCTATTTTACTGGTTAAAACAACTTACTGCTGCGTTGTAATTTTCGTAAAGGGAATAACCATTTACGGCAAATTACGCCTTGAATTAAGCTGTTTTTCCTGCGCAAAATTTAAATCACATACTTACCGGAATTGGTATTAACCATTAAACGTGTATTCATCTTTATAAAGGAACAATAAAAATGAAAAAAATAGCTACAGGTATGCTCGCAATAACACTTGGGTTAGGTGTCAGCTCTACATGGGCACAAGAGCCTATATCCTTAGGCGTTCGTCCTCTGTTTTTAATTGATGCTATGGTCGCAAGCCCCTTAAAAACAAAATTATCTCAGTGCCGTAATGAACGCTTCCAACGAAGCGATTTCTCTATTGCGCATCGTGGCGCACCATTACTGTTTCCGGAACATACCAAAGAATCCTATCTTGCGGCAATTCGCAGTGGTGCTGGCATCGTCGAATGTGACGTTACTTTCACTAAAGATAAAGAACTGGTTTGTCGCCATTCTCAAAGTGACCTTCATACCACAACGGATGTCCTTGCCCACCCAGAACTAGCCAAAAAATGTACAGTACCTTTTACACCAGCCGATCCAGCGACAGGGAAAGAGGCACAAGTTGAATGCAGAACATCCGATTTTACCTTAGCAGAGTTTAAATCATTAAAAGGGAAAATGGATGGCGCCAACCCGATGGCGACAAGCGTAGAAGAATATATGCGCGGAACACCAAGTTGGAGAAGCGATCTTTATGCAACGACGGGCACTCTGATGACGCATGCAGAAAGTGCAGCACTGTTCAAAGCACATGGCGTTAAAGTCACACCAGAACTGAAATCTGCCTCAGTTAATATGCCCTACGAGGGCTTCACTCAGGAGATGTATGCACAAAAATTAGTGAAGGAGTTAAAAGAGGCGGGCTTCACTGCTGAAGAGAGTTATTTGCAATCATTTAACCTCGATGACATAAAATATTGGATAGCCAATAATCCCAATTTTGCTAAACAGGCTGTTTATTTAGATGAACGCATGTATGAAGATCAGAACTTTAAGGCATCACTTAAAGATATGCAGTCGCTTGCTAAAGCTGGCGTAAAAATTATAGCACCGCCCATCTATGCGCTGCTAACGTTAAATAGCCAAGGTAATATCGTTCCCTCTGACTATGCGAAATATGCTAAACAAGCTGGGCTAGATATTATTACTTGGTCGCTTGAGCGTTCAGGCCCATTAGCTCAAGGCGGGGGTTGGTACTACCAAAGCGTCGCTGAGGCTATTAATAATGATGGCGACACCATGGTCGTACTCGATGTATTAGCAAAACAAGTCGGCGTGATTGGTGTCTTTAGTGATTGGCCAGCAACGGTCACATACTATGCAAACTGCATGGGAATGAAATAACAGCTCAGAAAAATATCACTTCAGACATTTCCATAATAATAGTTTAGTGAAAACAGCGTGACAAGATTAAACAAATCTTGGCACGCGACTTCTACCATTAATCAGCAAAGAAAGTTATTAACTGTGTTTGATAAGGGCGAATATCACCAATGTTTTCTGCCACCCAGTCAGGGTCAAAATAACTATTTAAATAGCGGTCCCCCTGATCACATAACAAGGTCACAATTGAACCAGACTTCCCCTTAGCAGCCATCTGTTTTGCTAATTGCAACACTCCAACCATGTTAGTGCCCGTACTTGGCCCGACCTTTCGACCTAACACCGTTTCTAACCAGAGCATCGTCGCCACCGACTCAACATCCGGGACTTTAATCATATGATCAATGACCGAGGAGATAAATGAGGGCTCAACTCGTGGGCGACCAATACCTTCGATATGGCTGCATGAGGAGATGACTAGCTGCTTATCGGCACCGTGAAAATAGTCATAAAATACCGAATCTTGTGGGTCAACAACGGTTAATTCTGTGGGCAATTGATGATAACGAATGTAACGCCCAATAGTGGCACTGGTTCCCCCTGTGCCAGGCACTCATGACGATATGCTTAGGAATCGGATGCTCCTCTAATTTCATCTGCATAAAAATAGAATCGGCAATATTATTATTGCCACGCCAATCGGTTGCACGCTCTGCATAGGTAAATTGATCCATATAATAACCATTCATCTGCTTCGCCAAACGTTCCGATTCAGCGTAGATCATCTCCGTGGAATCAACCAGAAAACATTCTCCTGAATAATTTGTTATCTGCGCTATTTTTTCTTTACTGGTGTTTTTAGCCATCACAGCAATAAACTTTAACCCAAGTAAACGGGCAAAATAGGCTTCGGAAATCGCAGTACTTCCCGATGAAGCCTCAATAATAGTGGTATTTTCTCTGATATTGCCATTGCATAATGCGTATAAGAACAGCGATCGCGCCAAACGATGCTTGAGGCTTCCCGTTGGATGTGTGCTTTCATCTTTAAGATAGATATCAATACCTTGAAAACGGTTTAAATCTAGTTTAATTAAATGGGTATCAGCACTGCGTTGGTAATCAGCTTGAATCTTGGCGATCGCTTGATCGACCCAGTTACGTTGTTCATTCATTTGCAAAGATCCTTTTATAAGAATCACTACCATAACCAAACTGCAGTAGAAATAGTTTCCTGAACCATCATTAGTTTTTGCTTTGAAAGAAAATTAACCTTAATATTCACAATAATAAGAAAATTTATCTTTTATATAAAAATAATGAGGTAACTATGCCTATTGATCAGGTAGACAAACAAATTTTAACCTTATTACAAAAGGATGCGTCCTTATCTTTACAGCAAATTTCTGAGCAGTTAAACATAACCACAACGCCCTGCTGGAATCGCATTAAACGGCTTGAAAAAGATGGTTTTATTCGCCAACGCGTGGCGTTATTGGATGCGCAAAAGTTGGGCTTACAACTGATTGCCTTTGTGCAGATAAAAACCCAGCAACATTCAGAGGCTTGGTTAAAACACTTTGTCTTACAGGTAAAGGATTTTACCCCCGTTTTAGAATTTTACCGCATGACGGGGGAGTACGATTACCTGCTTAAGGTCTTAGTCACCGACATGGGCAGCTTTGATAAGTTTTACAAAAAGTTAGTCAATAATGTCAGCGGCCTAACCGATGTTAACTCTAGCTTTGCCATGGAACAGCTAAAATACACGACCGAGCTGCCATTACCGTAGCGATGGCAACCTACTCTGACACCTTCGCAGAGACCACGATAAATCGAGCGCCATTTTCACCCGCTTGTACGAAATGATGCTCGCCAGGTTGAATTAAATGGGTATCACCGGGATAAATTGTTTGCTCAACGGTTACCCCCTGTTTATCTATCAACTGAATGAATAACTGCCCTTCTAATAGGTAATAAATCTCTTCGGTATCAATGTGTTCATGCAAACCAACACTGGCATTCGGCGCTAAACTCGAATCCATAAACAGCTCAATACTACTTTTAAGGAGGTTTTCTTGCTTATCTGGTTGCTCGTTGTACAACCACTTCCCGACTAGGTCACCAGCTCCCTGCAAACCAGCGGGCGCCAAAGGATTACTATGGGCAGGCGAATAAAGGACATTGGCAATGCCCTCTTTTACTTTAAAGGCTTGGCTCGTTGTCGCACTCGACTCACTGTAAACGGGCGTATCACCATGATGGAATGCCTGTTCCGTTAAAATTTTTACCATTTTATAATTTTCCTCATACAAACAACGACGAACATATGATGTTCACCTACTCATTGCCGCTATTATTGGGCCGAGTTAAGAGTAAACCGTTAGCAATTAAAGAGAGGCCAAGCATCACCAGAACAGCTGGCCAGAGTGTACCATTATATAATAGGGTCGATAATCCACCAGCGAGTGCCGCCATTAAAAATTGACTCGCGCCACACAATGCAGAAGCCGATCCCGTATGTTCATGGAAATGGCTAATATAAACAGCATTTGAATTCGCAGAAATAGCGCCTTGTGCACCAATAATGAAAATAATATTAATGGCAACAGCTGCCACGGGAGCATTGAATATCACCATCAACACTAATAAACAGAGCCCAGTCAGTTGGATCCAAAGACCCTGTTGCAATAGCGTCATGGCCGATATATGGTTCAAACGGAAGTTATTATAGCGATTAAAAATAGCCATCATAATAACATTGGCACTAAAAAGCAGAGCAAACAGCGCATCACTCAGGGCAAAGTACTTTTGGTAGATAAAAGAAGCATTGGTAACAAACACCAGCATCACAGAAAATGAACATCCCTGCGCAACCAAATAACGCATCCCTTCTCGATTGGCAACCACCAAGCGATAACGACGTAAAAATGATGTGTTTGCTGTCTTTGATGAAGCATCCTTAGCGAGCTTAAAGTGTGAAATTGAAACAACAAAAAGCGCATAAATGAACAGAAAAAAGAAGATACTCTGCCAACCAAATAAATAAATAAGCAGCACCCCAACACTCGGAGCGATAGGTGCAACAACAATAATCAAACCGATTAAAGAGAACAGCTTAGCCGCTTCATTACCCGTCGCTCGCTCACGCACCAAGGGGGCAATACAGACCATGGCAAAGCCACCACCAATAGCCTGTATTACACGACTAACTTGTACCACTAAGAGGCTATGAGTAAGGGCAATGATCAGACTACAAGCAGCAAATAGCAGTAAGCCAACCAATATTAAATGACGCTTACCATAATTATCTGCAAGCGGACCACCAACTAGCTGCCCTGTCGCCAATCCTAATACATATAAACTAATCGTTGTTGCGATTTGCTCTGAACTTACAGTAAAAAAATCAGCCATGTAGGGGATGGCGGGTAAGTAAGCATCAATAGCAAATGGCGTTGCTGCCACAATCAACGCCATAATTAAAGCAAATTTACTGTTGGACATGGTCTCTCGATAATTTATCTATTAATCTTTTAATTTAGCACCAATATTCACAAAAAGCAGTTCCCTTCTACTCGTGGTAAAGTTTATTTCCGCGTTGTTTATTTTGTCACCGCCAAAGTTGCTAAATTGTTAACAAATTAACATTGCGGTAACCGTTTTTTCTCAACTATAATGCCATTCACATAAAATAACGCACTGGATTTACGCTCCAGTTAGCTGCAAGGAAGTCCCATGTCAAATACCATCGTCTGTGCACTGTATCGATTTGTCGCACTTGAAAATTATCAAGAAATCCAACAACCGCTTTTAGCTATAATGATGGCAAACCAAATTAAGGGAACGTTACTACTTGCCAATGAAGGGATTAACGGCACCATCGCAGGCAGTCGAGAAGGGGTTGATAAGCTAATGAATTGGCTAAAATCAGACCCACGCTTTGCCGATATCAGCTGTAAAGAGTCATTCAGCGAAGAAAATCCTTTCTATCGCACTAAGGTAAAACTTAAAAAAGAAATTGTGACGATGGGCGTTGCAGGAATTGACCCGAATCGCGTGGTCGGCAGTTATGTACAGGCGAAAGACTGGAATGCCCTGATCAGCGATCCTGAGGTATTACTGGTTGATACACGCAACGACTATGAAATTAGTATCGGCACATTTAGAAATGCAGTGGATCCGAAAACCACTAATTTTCGTGAATTCCCCGACTATGTCAAACACAATTTAGATCCTGCTAAGCATAAAAAAGTAGCGATGTTTTGTACCGGTGGCATTCGTTGTGAAAAATCAACGGCCTACTTAAAAGAGCAAGGCTTTGACGAAGTTTATCATCTACAGGGCGGGGTATTAAAATACCTAGAAGAGATACCACAAGAAGAAAGTCTCTGGCAAGGAGAATGTTTTGTCTTTGATAATCGAGTTTCAGTCAATCACCAGCTGGAAAAAGGTCAGTACGACCAATGCCATGGTTGCCGGTTACCGATTAGCGCTACGGACAAACAATCCGATAAATACATACCGGGTATCGCCTGTCCGCACTGTTATGGCCAGCTCAGTGATCAGCAAAAGCTGCGTTTTAGCGAACGTGAAAAACAGATAGCTTTAGCTAAGCTACGTGGCGAGGCACATATCGGTACTGACGCCGCAGAACAAATACACAATAACCGTGCAAAAAAACAGTTAAACAAACAAAAGCAACGTATTGCTAAATAAAAGCACGATTAACAGGACGAAATATCGTCCTGTTAATCGACTAATTCAATCCCCAATGAAGTAAGCAATTCTAAGGCTTCAAAACGGCTAAACTTAGCGCCTTTAACTCTATTTAGCGTGACATCAATCTGATAATTTGTCGCATTACTAAAATCGACTCCATCGAGATTCGTACGCATAAACTGGCTATAGGAAAAATCACTGTCAGTGAAATTTGCATAGGCAAAATCTCCCTCTAAAATCGACATCATGTGCTTTGCAGCCCTGAATTTCCATCTCTTGCAAAGTAAGACCAAAGAAGGAACTGTCATTGATAATGCACTGCTGAAACTTGATAGAGGTCGTTAAGCTATAATTAGGCCAAACTGCTTTTGCCCAATTAATACCAATGACCTTACTCTCTTGAAAACAGACATCGGCAAATCGGCTTGCGAGAATTTTCATATTTGATAAATTACTTTTGATAAAGCGACAATCAATAAATTTGCAACTTTTCACCATCACATCGCTAAAATTACACTCTGTAAAGGTGCAATTTTCAAAAATCACCTCTTCTATCTGTTGCTGAGATAAATCCAGCCCCAAAAAATCCTGCTGGTAATATTCCTTTATGTCACGATTTAACTTATCCATTTTTTTCCTAGCCGTTTTAACCTGCGTTAATCATCTCTAAAGCCAATCGTTTCGATTGGCTAAAATCCGTTTTTCCCGATCCGAGTTTGGGAATGGCTTCCACCTGATACCAACGTTTTGGCACCATCAAGGGATTACAGCCCTGCGCTAACATACTTTTTCTTACTTCACGGCTATCCAATTCGCCTTGATAAAGAAGGATAATACTTTCTCCTTTTTGCGGATCAGCAATCGCGACCGCGACAACTTCGACCTCTTCATCGAAATCTTTTAATACCGCTAGCTCAATCGCACTCAAACTAATCATCTCCCCCCCAAGTTTAGCAAAGCGAGAGTAGCGATCTAGTATAGTTAAAAATCCATCACTGTCTAAACGCCCTTTATCACCCGAGAGATACCAACGTTCGCCATTAATATCTTTAATTACCTGTTCTGTTTTTTCAGGATTATTGAGGTAACCCAACATGATCTGTGCCCCACCAATTAGGATCAAGCCCTCCCCTCCCGTGGGTAACTCAATAAACGTATCGGGATCGACAATCTTAAAACTCGTTCCTGGTAATGGCATCCCCACGGTTCCCTCTTTTGTGCCAACCTGAATTTGCCAGGTTTTTTTATCCAGCATGTCAGGTAAATTAACACTGGCAACGGGCGTTGTTTCGGTGGTGCCATATCCCTCTAATATATTTTTATTAAATTTACTCTCAAAGGCATTTTTAACCTGTGTATTGAGTTTTTCAGCCCCTGCAACCACAAAACGCAAAGAATCAAACATCAATGGACTGAGCTTTTTATTATTGCTATATAAACGGAAAAAAGTCGATGTTCCACAAATAATTGTTACGTTATTTTTAGCGACGGCTTGACCAATGCCAAGCGCATCGGTTGGGTCTGCATGGCACACTAAGGCAATCCCTTCAATTAAAGGTAAAAACTGTGTGACGGTTAACCCAAAGGCATGAAATAGAGGTAGAGAGCCCATGATCACATCACTCTCTTGCGTATTTAGCACATCGGAAACTTGTTGTAAGTTAGCCATAATATTAGTATGGCTGAGCATGACCCCCTTAGGTGAGCCTTCACTACCACTGGAAAATAAGATTGCGGCTGCCTGTTCATTGTCTACATGTTTAACGTAAAGTTGTTTTAATACCTTAGCGGGCAGCAGTTTAACCAAGATTAAACGGATAATTTGCTGGCTTTTCCTAATCTCCTTCATGACATCTTCGAGATAAATAACGTCAACATCGGCGAATGTTGCAGTTAAATCGATACCGCGTTGTTGTAATTTATGCAAAAAAACGCGGGAACTATAAACCTTAGCCAGCTGCGCTTGTGCAATGGCATCTAATAACGCCTCATGACTTGCCGTATAGTTCAAATTAACAATGGTTTTACCCGCCAGAATGGTCGCCATATTGGCAATCACCCCACCCGCACTGTTAGGTAATAACATCCCAACATTTTGGCCTTTATTACCCTTTTGAATCACCTTACTGAGGCTAATTGCGCCAACTAGTGTACGTTCTGCTGATAATTTTTTACCCGTACTATCTGTCACTGCGCGTTGACTGCCAAGACGCTTTACCGTATCAATCCATGCACAACCAAGGCTCTGCAGCTCGTTGGCATGAGTTTTCCATGACTTTACTGAAAGGTCAAAAACACAGCGTTTAACCTGTTCCGCATTACTTTCTTTCGTCATTTCTTGACCAAAAGCGATCACCAAATCCCGAAACAGCGCGCGTCTACGCACCTCCTTTAGGTTAGTAGAAGAGTGGCTAAATTTACTACCCCATAATCCGCGCATATAAAAAGGCACAATCACGATATCGCACTGAGTATGGCTACATACGGTTTCAAAATCTTTTTTAAACTCACCAAGATGCCCATTGCGACTCATTGTCCCCTCGGGAAACAAAGCCACGACCTCACCTTGGTCGAGTACTTTTGCAATATCGAGTAACGATTGCGGCGTGATATTAAGCATATTAACGGGAATACAGCCAAGCAACTTAAAAAACCAACCTAAATACCAACGGGCAAACACTTTTTCATCCATGGCAAAGCGCACCGTACGAGGACATGCAATTTGCAACACTGCCCAATCTATCCAACTCACATGATTACCAAGTAGCAAGACACCGCCTGTTCGGGTACGTGTTGCATACCTTGAATTGAGACCTTATAGCGACGTGCAATCGACCAATTGAGCACAATTCTTGCCAAACTTTGTGGGAATTTATAAATCGTATATAGGCTACCAACGAGGGCAAAAATCGCAGTAAAAGTGAATAAAATAGCACTATCAATACCATAATAGGCAAAACCTGCAGTGACCAATATAACCATCACCATACAAATCCCCTGCACCCAATTACTCAGCCCTAACACCCTTCCCATTTCATTCTTTTTCGCATGAAATTGAATCAAGGCATTGAGAGGAATAATAAAGAGTCCACCCATCATACCGACCAAGAAAAAACAGACCGTTTGAGCAAAAGCCGACTCCATAAAAGGCAAAAACCACAGTGTCATTGCAAAGCCTATTGCGCCAAGGGGCACCAAACCCGTTTCAATATGATTTTTTGAATAACGCCCAGCTATCCACGACCCAATAACCATTCCCAAACCCGAGGTGATAATGACCGCCTGAATAACTAAGGCGCTGGTAATCGACAAATTTTCTTTTGCATAAGCGGGAAAGCTAGCTAATAACAGCTGCGTAATCGACCAGAACATCGCCAAACCAATAATCGACAGATGAATAATCGGCTGCGAAGTAAAGATCGCTACATTACGTTTAAAATACCCCGCTGTTCGGTATTTTTTCCAATCAAAGGTCTCTTTATATGGCGCCTTTTGCACATTAGGTAAACGATAAGCCATCCATAACTCGAACAATGCGTTGCATACTAATAACCATGCAAGAGGCGCCATTGATTGTAAAATTTGTTCTGGGGTAAGCGATTCTGGTTGATAAAATGATTCAAATAAAGAGGCGAAGATGAGCATGCTCGCCAACACGGCAATAATAGAAACGGACTGCACTAACGCATTAGCTTGCGCCAAATTCTCTCGACCAAATAAAGGTTTAATATAACCGTATTTTGCCGGCGAATAAAAAGCGGACTGCACTGCCAGTAAAAAAGCAATCACAAAGGCTTGCCAAAATAGCCCTTGGTAATAACAAAAAGCAATTGCAAGACTCAATGCCACGGAGCACCAAGCACTGACGACCATCACCCTATTTTTGGGGTATCTATCGGAGATAAACCCCGTGGGTGACAATAATAAAATAAATGGGAGGAGGATAAGACCGTTGATCAAAGCCATTAAAAGGATTTGCTGTTCACCGTGAAAGGCTTTAAAAATAGTATTTTGAATAACTATCTTATGTCCGAACTCAATAAAAACATTCAAAAAAATGGCAAATAGGTACGGCCAGAAACCTCTGATGTTGGCTAATTTTTGCATCACGAATTACCTTTAGTCTATGTGATTACGAGTCGTTGGGGGAGATTATAAAACGCTGTAATAATAGACCTGTTATTAATTAAAAGACAAAGCACAGTTTTATCAATAATAAATAATATTAATTCACTTATTTACTCGATTAAAAAGACAACAACTAAAAAATAAGAGATAATACGCGACTATCAAAAATCCAGCTGATGAGTAAGCTTGGAGATAGGTACGTGATTTATGCCAATTCGCATAATATTATGGTCATAGCTTGTTGATGAAAAATGATATAGAGCAAGGCACATGATTGAGTAATAGCTCGCTATTACGATTGAATGTAACACTGTTATCTATTATTTTGACCAACAAGATAGATCAGATGCTTATGCGGATTGGCATTATACTCAATAATGTTGTTAGGAATTATTATTTATGTCCCAAGTCGGCACGCTTTATATCGTATCTGCCCCAAGTGGCGCAGGAAAGTCTAGTCTCATTAAGGCGTTATTAGCAAAAAAAAGAGATGGGAGTGCACAGGTCTCTATTTCTCATACTACGCGTCAACCACGTATCGGTGAAATCGATGGAGAGCATTATCATTTTGTTGATGTAGCAGAGTTTCAACGACTCATTGCTGAAAATGCCTTTTTTGAATGGGCTGAAGTATTCGGTAATTATTACGGCACATCTCGGGTTGCTATTGAACAGGCACTCGAAAAAGGCATCGATGTGATGTTAGACATCGATTGGCAAGGTGCTCGTCAAGTACGTAAAATGATGCCTAATGCAAAGGGCATTTTCATTTTACCGCCAAGCCGCAAAGAGCTAGAGTCGCGTTTAAATAAACGAGGACAAGACAGCAGTGAAATCATCGCTAAACGGATGGAACAAGCACAATCTGAGATGTCTCATTACGATGAATATGATTACCTAATTATTAATGATGATTTTGAAACGGCAACTGCTGAGTTTTCTGCGATTGTAAAATCGTTACGCAATGAACAACAAAAGCAGGCTATTAAGTATCGCGCAACCATCGATGAGTTATTAAAACCTTAATAACATCAACCTTGAAAATAGCAAAAGCACTTATACATTACTGATAACTATCTGTTATCATAGTAAAAAAAATTAATTCGCATTCATGATAACGCAATATAAATAACCGTCTGATGAATGCAACGCTTATTAACACGAAGGTACTGGATCAAATCGCCTTTAAACCGTATAATAAGCGCCCTTTTTTATGTAAATATTTTTTGGAGTTCAACAATGGCACGTGTAACCGTTGAAGATGCAGTAAATGTAGTTGGTAACCGTTTTGATTTAATCTTAATGGCATCGCGTCGCGCGCGTCAGCTTGCCACTCAAGGTAAAACACCTTTAGTTGAGCCAGAAAACGATAAAGCGACCGTTATTGCTTTACGAGAAATTGAAGCGGGTTTAATTACTAATGAATTGATGGATGTTCAAGACCGTCAAGAAAAGTATGAAAAACATGCCGCTGAATTAGCAGCAGTTGCGGCTATTGCTGAAGGTCGTGGTTAATAACCGACTATTTTAATTTTTTAAGAAACGCCGTACATGCAAATGTCCGGCGTTTTTTTTCTTAAACACAAGGAGTTTTATACTGTGATATCGCTATTATTACCTGCTTTTGCGATTGTTGCTGGTTTCGCACTACTCATTTGGAGTGCCGATAAATTTGTACTTGGCGCTTCAAATACGGCAAGCAGCTTTTCCATCTCACCCTTAATTGTTGGCGTTGTCATTGTTGGTTTAGGGACATCTGCACCTGAGATGTTAGTTTCGGCAATTGCGGCATGGCAGGGCAAAACAGGGCTTTCTATCGGTAACGCGATCGGTTCAAACATTACCAATATTGGCTTAATGCTTGGACTCACGGCACTCATTTATCCATTACAAATCCATTCCAAATTACTCAAAAGAGAAATGCCCGTTTTACTTATCATTATTTTGATTAGCTTGTATCTGCTTTGGGATCAAAACCTCAGTGTGGTGGATGGCCTCATACTTATGATGATGATGTTTGCGATGTTAGCATTCACGGTATATGAAGCGAAAAGCCACGGTGAAGATAGCTTGCCACAGGAAATTATCGATGAATTACCAGAGCAGGTTAGTAAAGGCGAAGCACTAAAGTGGTTAATATTAGGCATTGTGATACTGATTGCTTCCTCACGTATTCTAGTCTGGGGTGCAGTAGAAGTTGCCGAATACTTCGCCGTCAGCGACCTCATTATTGGTTTAACCATTGTCGCAATTGGCACCAGCTTGCCGGAACTTGCGGCGACGCTTGCCGCTGCACGTAAGAAAGAGTTTGACCTTGCTGTGGGTAATATTATTGGCTCTAATATTTTTAATATTCTTGGGGTAATGGCGCTGCCCGGGCTTATTAATCCAGATACGTTTGATCAGGAAGTATTAACTCGCGACTATCCAACCATGATCGCTCTAACCGTTGCCTTAATGGTGTTTTCAATCGGATTTCGTAAAGGTAAGTCGGGTGTATTAGGCCGTTTTGAAGGTGGGTTATTGTTAATGGGTTACATTGCTTACATGGCCTGGTTATTTATAGATATGAGTAAAACAGTTTCCTAATAACGCAGGGCGGGTTTTCGCGCTAGCGCCCCGTAGGGCAAAAATAGCACCAATCTGCGTTGTTATAAAATCTCTATCTAGCATAAGTATATTCATATTTTGCTTACAAAAAAGCCTCGTGTAAAAACGAGGCTTTTTTATTATCTACGATTTTTTACCTAAAATAAGACGCTAAAAATTTACTTAACATCTAATGGTGCAGCTGTTTTCTTGTGTGTTAGGTAAAGAGGAATCGTTGCAAATAATAAACCACCAACAATATTACCTAAGATAGTCGGGATAAGGTTGAAGTTCAACCAAGTCGCGATACCAAAATCAGCACCTAAAATCATGCCCAGTGGGAATAAGAACATGTTGACAACCGTATGTTCAAAGACCAAAACGAAGAAGATGAAGATAGGTAACCACATTGCGGCAATTTTCCCCCCCACTGAACGTGACGTCATGCCACCCACGACACCTAAACATACCATCAAGTTACAAAAAATAGCACGAACAAAACAGGTGATCCAACCATCTACACCGAAGTTTTCAAAACCAGCAGTCCGCGCTGTAGAGACCTTAATAAACGTTTGCGCTACCGCGTTAGTATCAATACTGAAATTCATCGTCAAAGAAACAGCAATCAAATAAGCAACAAGCAGTGAACCGATAAAATTACCTAGACCTACGAGTCCCCAACAACGAAATACGCGAGGCCAATCAATACCAGGACGGTTTTCAAATTTAGCCAGCGGCGCTAAACCAAAAACCCCCGTTACAAGATCGTAACCCATCAGGCTTAAGATACAAAAACCAACAGGGAAGACGAGCGCACCAACAAGGCCACTGCCAGTTTGTGTGATAGCAGTAATTGCAACCACAACGGCAAGCGATAAAATAATACCAGCCATTGTGCCACGTAAAATCAGATCACGTGTGCTGGTATTGGATTTGGCTTCACCAACATCGATCATGGTTTGTACGAAGTCAGCAGGTTTGTTGTAAGACATAGTTAAGCACCTAATAGTAAAGTTAATGTGAAAGTTAAAATTAAATAGTAAAAGGCTTCCTACTCACCTCCAGGAATGCACATTCACAGCGTAAGTAAGAAACATTTCAGCTATTTAATCTTTACAGCTGCACTTCAATTTGGCCGCCAGAAACACGCACTTTATAGGTTTCGATAGAAACATCTGCATTCTCTAAACAGTGACCATCCGCTAAATTAAAGCGTTGTTTTTTCAATGGTGAAGCAACCCATAACTGCTCTTGATGCTCACAAATCACACCTCGAGATAACACATTTGAACGCGCAAATGGATCCATGTTATTAACGGCAAAAAGCTGTTCGTCATCATAAGGGCGGAAGATAGCCACTTGTTTACCATCAACTAACGCACAAACGCCTGTTGATGGGAAAACAGTTTCTAATTCACAGACTTTAATCCACTTGCTCATTTACGCTTCCTCCAAAGTAATTTTGTACGTAGGTGCTTTTTCATCTAAAAATGCAGGGCGTTTTTGACCACGCTCAGGGGTAAACACCACATTATCATCTTGCTGATCACTATTAATAAAGTGTGCAAAGCGTTTCAGTTGTTGCTCATCATTTAGCGTCGTTGCCCATTCACAATGATAATTATCAATCGATTCAGCCATCTCTTTTTCAAGCTGTGCATTAATGCCTAATTTATCTTCAATCACTACTTTTTGCAGGTATTCAATACCACCTTCTAGGTTTTGTAACCACACCGAGGTACGTGTTAATTTATCCGCCGTACGCACATAGAACATCATGAATCGATCTAGGTATTTAATTAATGTTTCTTTATCTAAGTCAGAGGCAAGTAATGATGCATGCTGCGGTTTCATACCTCCATTACCACAAACATAAAGGTTCCACCCCGCATCAGTGGCAATAATGCCGACATCTTTACCCTGTGCTTCAGCACATTCACGCGTACAACCCGAAACACCAAACTTCATTTTATGGGGGGTGCGCAATCCCTTATAACGGTTTTCCAACTCAACACCTAAACCAACACTGTCTTGCACACCAAAACGACACCATGTACTACCTACACAGGTTTTTACCATACGCAGTGCTTTAGCGTAGGCTTGACCTGTTTCAAAACCAGCATCTAAAAGCTGTTTCCAAATATCAGGAAGATCTGATTTATGCGCGCCGAATAAACCAATACGCTGTGCGCCAGTGATTTTAGTGTATAGCGCATATTGCTCAGCAACACTGGCAACAGCAGCTAAGCCTTTTGGTGTTACTTCACCACCAGCCATACGTGGAATAACTGAATAAGTACCATCTTTTTGCATGTTACCAAGGAAAATGTCATTGGTATCTTGTAGACCATTATGTTCTTTCGTTAGTATGTGCTCACCCCAGCATGACGCTAAGATAGAACCCACGGTTGGTTTACAAGTTTCACAGCCGTAACCTTTACCGTATTTAGCTAATAAATCTTTAAAGGTTTTGATACCTTCAATACGGATAAGGTGGAATAACTCTTGGCGAGAGTATTCAAAATGCTCACAAAGATGGTTTTTAACTTCCATTCCCTGCTTTTTTAGCTCCGCATTAAGTACTTGCGTAATAAGCGGAACACAACCACCACAGCCTGTACCAGCGCCCGTTTCTCCTTTAATCGCACCAATCGTTGTATGCCCAGCCGCAACGGCATCAGCAATATCGCTTTTCTTCACATCAAAACATGAACAGAGTTGTGCGCTCGCAGGTAAAGCATCCACACCTAACCCCGCCGATTTAGTACCAGCATGCGCAGGTAAAATCAAAGAGTCAGGATGTTTAGGCAGTTCGATATCGTTAAGGGTATATTGCAGTAAATCACCATAACTTTCGGTATCGCCCACTAATACAGCACCCAATAATGCCTTACCATCTTCCGAGACAATAATGCGTTTATATACGGCACTGTTTTCATCAAGGTAAACATAACTTTTACAATTTGGCGTGCGACCATTGGCATCGCCGATACTACCAACGTCAACACCTAATAATTTTAATTTTGCGCTCATATCAGAGCCAGTAAACGCATTGTCACGACCAAGTAGGGTATCAACGGCCACTTTCGCCATGTTATAGCCCGGTGCCACTAAGCCGAAGAATTTTTCATTCCAGGAGGCACACTCACCAATCGCGTAAATATCCGCATCACTGGTTTGACATTGGTCATTGATGCTAATCCCACCGCGAGGTGCAGTCGCTAACCCACACTGCTTAGCTAATTTATCCTGTGGGCGAATACCCGTTGAAAAAACGATAAAATCAACTTCTAACTCACTGCCATCGGCAAAGCACATCGTATTACGCGCTGTTTGCCCTGAGCTGACTATCTCTTGCGTATTTTTAGTGGTGTGTACATTGACACCAATGTGCTCTATTTTATGGCGTAACATTTGTCCGCCCTGCACATCTAACTGCTCAGCCATTAATACTGGGGCAAACTCAATAACATGCGTTTCAACGCCAAGTGCTTTTAATGCTCCCGCAGCTTCAAGCCCTAGCAATCCACCACCGACCACGGCACCGCTTTTGCTACGGTGCGCCGTTGTTTCAATCGCCTTTAGATCTTCAATCGTACGGTAGACAAAACAGTCTTTATTATCATTGCCCTTAATCGGTGGCACCCAAGGATAGGATCCCGTTGCCATTACTAATTTATCGTAATAAACCGCACGACCAGTTTGTGAGTGAATCACCTTTTGTTCACGATTAATCATTAAAGCGCGTTCACCAAGCAATACTTCAATATTGTGTTTTTCATAAAAACCCTCTTTTACCAAAGAAAGTTCTTCTGCCGTATGGTGAGAAAAGTAGGAAGATAAATGAACACGATCATAGGCAACGCGAGGCTCTTCACAAAAAACAGTGATTTGAAATTTATCAAGATCCGCTTTATCGACAAAATCCTCAATAAAACGATGACCTACCATACCATTACCAATAATCACTAATTTTTGTTTACTCATATTTTCCTCAATCACGAAGTGAAGTTAAATTCACCTGCAGACTAACCAAATAACGAAAAACAAATTTGATGAAAATCAAAATAAACAGCATCACGACCCGAATTTCATTAACAAAATAGCAATATACCCACTAATAGGTAACCATTTACTTAACAAAGACCACATATAAATCAATGTTTTCTAACAAAACCTTACTTTAAAAAGGGGTAAACGTTGTGCTATCTTGCGCTGCTAATTTCTAAACAAAAACGATACCGCTATGCCTAAAGACAACAATATTAAAATCCTCATCAGTGCCTGTTTACTTGGTGAACGGGTACGATACGATGGCAAAATAAATAAACTAGAAGATCCCTTAATAATGCAGTGGCAACAAAAAAAGTGGCTATTACCCGTTTGCCCTGAAGTGTGTGGCGGTTTAGCAACGCCACGCGCAGCTGCTGAAATACAAGTAGATGGCAGCATTAAAACGGCAAGTGGGGAAGATGTGAGTGTAGCCTTTAAACTCGGTGCACAAAAAACCTTGCAACTGGCCTTAGAGAATAAGGTGAAAGTTGCCATTTTGACGGAAAAAAGCCCATCATGTGGCAGTTCATTACGTTACGATGGCAGTTTTAACAGGACATTAGTTAACGGCGAAGGGTGCACCGCTAAGTTATTACGTGCCCATAATATCGCAGTATTTAATCAATTTAACTTAGCGGATGCACAAGCTTATTTGCAAGCAATAAACGACAAATAATTAACTCTATCGCTTACTCGTAATCATCAATTTGCATTAGATCTGGATGGATAAATTGATAATCCAACAAGGCTTTTACTTTGTCATTACAAACAACCTTATTAATTGCCGAATCATCACTAAGGCGCGGTTTTTCTAACCCTAATGCTAGCGCATTGTGGGTATAAAATTGCGCTTTTGTTGGGTGGGTATCTGCGCAGCCATTTAACACTTCCCCCCAAACTTCGCGTTTAATAATCTGTTCAATCATCTCAACACAATCATCAAGATGAATAAGATTAACTGGCGCTTGCGCTGAGGAAATGGTCTTAGCAGGCACTTTTGTCGTAGCGAAGAAGCGCCCCGGATGACGGCGCCCACCAATTAATCCAGCGAAACGTAAAATAGTTGTCTGAAAATGGCGACTATTACGAAACAGTGATTCGATGGTTAAAAGCGGATGCAATACCTCACTTAGATCATCAGACTCCTTACAAAGCCCACTATTATTGGGATAAACCCCCGTTGAGCTAATGAATAACAGCTTCTGTATCGACGACTGTTCTATTTTTTCAAGCAGCAGTGCAAAGGCAGCTACATTTTTACTAGTGATATTAATGAGTAAAATATCACTATTTAAAAAAGGGTCGATATTATCCTGTAAATTTTCAATATCGATAAGGTAAGGCTGTAAACCCAACGCTGCTAAATGTGCCATTTTTTCGTCAGTGCGGGTAGAAATTTTAACCTGTGCAAAGCGCTTTAATAGCCTCTTTGCAACGGGTACACCTAACCAACCACTGCCCAAAATACTGATAGTTTGCTTCATTTATCCCCCTTTGATTTTGCATCTCTTTCTTTGCGTTTTTGAACGCGAGCCAGAATAACTCGCTTCTCTTGCTCATTCACTTCTCGCCACTGCATAATTTCATTCATTGTGCGAAAACAGCCGATACAAATATCTTTTTCATCCAAGCAACAATTTCGTATACAGGGTGATGCAATGTCACTCATCGATGTAATCCATTCTGTTTTTCTAGGTATCACCATCTTACCTTTAATGATCCATTTTTTTCAGTTAAACTTACTTTTATTTTTAACATTTTTATAACAAAAGAGAGTGTGTAGATGTTTATAATCCGTTGGATTTTGGGGCGTATCATTTTATTAGTAAACTTTAGTTTGCCGCCTAAAAGACGTAAACGAGAGCAACATGAACAGATTAAAATAGATTTAGAGAGTAAATCACTGCAGCTATACCAATACGAAGCCTGCCCTTTTTGCGTCAAAGTGCGCCGCGCGATGCGTCGTCAAAATCTTACAATAACCACGGTTGATGCTAAACAAAGCGCTAATAAAGAGATACTTGCAACACAAGCAGGCAAAGTACAAGTGCCCTGCTTGCGTATTGAAGAGGCCAATAAGGTCACTTGGCTGTATGAATCCAAAGCGATTATCAATTATTTAAATAATCGCTTTGCCTAAGATAGTGACGGTTGAGGTTATTTATCACTGAGTATTAGTTTTACCCCGAGAAAAATTAATACAGCACCGGTCAGCCCTTCCATGGTTTTCATCGCACTTTGATTTTTAAAAAAGGCTTTTGCTGAATGGATGGCATGAGCTAAACCACATTGCCACACCATCGCAATTAAAAAATGAATAGCAGCCATGGTTAAAGATTGTAAAACGGGTGAATAATTGGGGTCGATAAATTGCGGTAAAAAAGCCAAATAAAAAATAGCCGTTTTCGGATTAAGCACATTAGATAAAAAGCCTTCGCGCAGCGAACGACGACAGTTAAAAACCAGATGCTTTTGATCTTGCATGGTTAAATCAGGCTGCGCTTTAAACATGCCACGCAAGCTAGTGAGCCCAAGCCAAATAAGGTATGACGCACCAATCCACTTCATCACCTCAAATAACTGCGCAGACTGCAGTAAAATTGCCGAGATCCCCAGTGCAGAAAAAAGTGCATGCACAAACAGGCCGGAACAGATCCCTAAACTGGTCACACAGCCATCAAGGCTACCTGAACGGCTACTATTACGAATCACCAATGCCGTGTCTAATCCCGGAGTTAAGGTGAGGATGGTGATGGCAATTAAAAAAGCTTCGAAATTAATGATATGCACGCAGTTGCTCCCTATCCAGATAGGTATTTATAGCAAGAAGGCAAGAGTTGATCAATGAGATAATAGCAATGGCTGACCATAAAAAAGCCCCACTATTATTAATGGGGCTATTATCGGCATATTTTTTTATAGCGGTATTTGTTGTGTTATACAGTGGATGTTGCCACCTCCAAGCACAATTTCACGTGCAGCAATCCCTTTTATCTCATAATCAGGAAAGACCCGTTGTAATATGTTAAAAACTTCTTGGTCATGGCGTTCATCTAACAAAGGATAAACAATCTGCCCATTACTAATTAAAAAATTAGCATAAGAAGCCGCTAATCGCTCTCCTTCTTGTCGAGACATCCCATCACTGGCAACGATCCCCTGTGCCTCTTCCTTGGTAATATACAAAGGCCCCGGCATCGGTAGCTTGTGGATAGTTATCTTGCGCCCTTTAGCATCACGCGCCTCACGCAGTGTTTGATAAGCTTGCTGACTAATAGCATACTGTGGATCGAGGGGATCGTCACAGTACGTTAATAACACCTCACCCGGTTTAACAACATGCATTAAATTATCCACATGACCATTGGTTTCATCATTGTACAAACCCTGCTTAAGCCAGATTATTTTCTCCACCCCTAAATGGGCCTGTAACTGACTTTCTATTTGCGCTTTGGACAAATCAGGATTACGGCTTTCATGCAACAAACACTCTTCCGTCGTGAATAAGGTCCCCTCACCATCAACATGAATAGCCCCACCTTCTAATATCATCGGCGCACGATGGCAACTATCATTATTAATTTCGGCCATTTTCTTAGCGACTTTATCATCACTATCCCAAGGGGCATATAATCCATCAACCAACCCACCCCAAGCATTAAATTGCCAATCAATCGCTTTACGTTGCTGCTTATCATTAACCACATAAACCGCACCAATATCACGCAGCCAACAATCATCGTAGGACATTTCAACCACTCGTACACTATCAGGCAACTTGGCTCAAGCTTGATCGTAATGCAACGGGCTCACAATCATCGTCACCGCTGTTTTTTCAGCAATGGTCGTGGCAACATCAATAAATGCTTGCTGTGCCATTTTGCCGTTTTCTCGCCAATTATCTGCTCGATGTGGCCAGCCCATCCAAACACTTTGCTGAGGTTCATACTCACCGGGCATGCGATATCCTCGCAGTGAATGTATTGAATTAAGTGCTATATTCATACACAAGCCTCCTTTGAAGTAGAGATTTTGCCCGCCTTATTTGCCGCTAAACTGCGATATAAGAGCACTTCACCAACCACAATGGTCATTAACACACCACCTAATACAGGCGCACTGTAGGTCCAGTCGATGCTACTGGAAATAATCTCAGGAAAGATAAATAGCACAACGGCCTGTGCGATAATGGCAAAACAGATTAACGTCATCACTAACTGAGTGACAAAGTTGCCTGGCACTTTAAAAGGGCGAATTTGCTGTGCGTCGGTAACTCGTAATTTTAAATATGCTGGGAACATAAATAGGTAAGGTAAAAGAAAGATACAACTAGAGAAGGCAAACATCGACCAGAACAATTCATCATTGCTACTCGCAAAAAAAGCATAAATAACGATCACGGCAGTAGAGACTAAACCAGTGATTACATTGGCTCCAACAGGGGTTGCATATTTTGCCGATAAATAACCAACGCACTCAGGCAACTCTCCTTCTTTGGCAGATTCAGCTGCAGCGCGACTAGAGCCCATCGTCCAGCTGACCATGTTGCCAATAAAGGTAATTAGCGTCATTACACCAAGCATCAATGTGATTGCTTGACCAAAGGCACCGTCACCGAAAAGCACCTTAAAAGTATCCACAATACCTGCTACCAAGCCAATATCTTGCACGGGTAAAGCCGCCAATATACCAAGGGTACCGACAACATATAAAAAAGCAGTCACCGCAATGGCAAGAAAAATCACCTTAGGTACTTGTTTTACATCTTTCATCTCCTTGGTCATTGTTGCAACCAATTCAAATCCCATTAGATTGAAAACTAAAGCAGGCAAAAAGGCACTGCCCGTTTCAAAGGAGGGGAGCATCGCGGAAAATGTAAACTCATTAGCAAAACCATGATTAAAGGCATGTACAAAACCACCAATAGCCAACACAGAAATAATCGCTATTTTTAATATTGCGCAAAGATTAGAAACCCACAGGCCAACATTTACAGAAACATTACAAATCCAAACCGTTAACCACGTTAAGCTGATACAAATGGCTATTTGCATGGCCAGTGACAGATCGGGAAAGAAAAGTTCGGCAAAAGTACCAGCAAATAAAATATAAACAGCAGGCATCCATAAACCGACATTCACCCAATAAAACCACGTCACACGGATTGCCCAATTTTTACCAAAGGCACGTTTTATCCAATCATGAATCCCGCCCTCTCCAGGGTAGGTGGCACTTAACTCGGAAGTGATTAACCCATAGGGGATAACAAATACAACCAGCATAAATGCCCACCAGCCAATGAACTAACCCCTATTGATGCTGAGGCGGTTAATGTATCGAGTACTAAAACAGCACATAAACTAAACAGTGCGAGCGCGCTAACGCCCATTTTTTTATCCGTCATAATTTTATTCCTTTATTTTAATAAGCAGTGTTACGCTTACAGATTCCCATCAAGCGTTAATAGCGTTTTATACTGATCAGGGCGACGATCTCTAAATAGCCCCCAAGCTTGACGTTGAAAAGTGATTTCATCGAGATCAAATTCATGACAAAGCACCCCTTCGCTGACACGGTCAGCCTGCTCAACAATCGCGCCACTTTGATCGCAGATAAAAGAACAACCAAAAAATGTAATGCTCACATCACGCGTTGTCGCACTCTCCATACCAATACGATTGGAAGCAATAATAGGGGTTTGATTAGCGGCGGCATGACCTTGCATCACTCGCGTCCAATGCGGTTGCGAATCCATTGTAGGTTGGCTTGGCTCGCTACCAATTGCCGTTGGATAGAAGAGGATTTCCGCTCCCTGCAAAGCCATGCAACGCGCTGTTTCAGGAAACCATTGGTCCCAACAAATACCAACGCCAATTTTTGCATAGCGTGTATTCCACACTTTAAAACCCGTATCACCAGGGCTAAAATAGTATTTTTCTAGGTAGCCATCACTGTCTGGAATATGTGTCTTACGATAAGTTCCCAATAAAGAACCATCCGCATCAATCATCGCCATGCTGTTAAAGCGCACATTGCCTGATTTTTCAAACCAGCTAAAAGGCAAAACCACTTGCAGTTCTTTGGCTAATTTAGTGAGTAATTGAAAAGCCGGATTTTCTTCTAAGGTGGTCGCTAATGCATGGTATTTTTCATTAATTTCAATGCAAAAATAGGGCGTTTCAAATAACTCTTGTAAAAGAATAATCTGCGCACCTTCACTGGCAGCTTGACGAACTAAACGCTCAGCTTTAACAAGATTTTCCTGCACATCCCATGAACAAGACATTTGTGTTGCAGCAACTTTCACTTTTCTCATTGTGTTTACATCCTCATATTTTTAAATTAACAGTAGATTTTTAATGGTGATACTTTATCCTCGCTTAAGTTATAATGAAAATGCGATATTTTGATTTTAATATGAAGGAAAGTAATAACCTATGGATATAGATATTAATCAACTGCGCTTGTTGGTTCTTTTAGATCATGAAAGAAACCTCTCTCGCACTGCACAGCGGCTTTTTATGAGTCAGTCTGCGGCAAGCCACATTCTTTCTAAATTACGTAATCGTTTTGATGATCCATTATTTATAAAAACCAAGGTAGGAATGGAACCAACCCCCTTTATCGCCAATTTATTACCGGGAATTAAAAAGGGATTAAACACCATTGAAATGGCGCTCGATAAGGCAAAGCCCTTTGAACCGAGCATCGCTGCGAAAACCTTCTATATTGGTGCGATTGATTACTTTGAATTTTATGGCTTACCTAAATTAGCAGCCAAAATAGAAAAAAAAGCGCCGAATGTACGTATCGGCATTGATATCTTGTCGGAAAATTTACAGCTAGAAAGGATTGAAGATGGGCGCATTGATATCTTACTTGCTGTTGATAATTTGCAGGAAATGCCACGTTATTATCATCGCTATCATTGGTTGTCAGACCATTATGTTGGCATAGTGGCAGAGAAAAACAGATTGCCTAGCAGCTTAACACTAAAGCAGTTTTTACGCACCTCACAGGTTCATCTACCGCTAATCAACAGTGGGGCAGATCTCATTGATCGCTGGCTACATAGCCAACATCAGTCCCGCCACATATCTATGATAGTGCAAAGTTATGCGGTTGGTGGCATGGTTATCGCCAAAAGTAATTATTTAATGTGCGTCCCTTATAATATAGCCAAACAGCTCGTGGAGATGCTGCCGTTAAGGATGGTTAATCTGCCAGCTGGCATCCCCGAATTATCTTTAAGCATGTTTACCCATCAACTTTATGATAGCCAAGATAGCGTACAATGGCTGATCAAGCAGATTCAATCCTGTACCTAAGAATGGCAATCAGTCATATCGCTCACCATTTTTGATCAAGGTCGTCTAGCTGTATTCTCGGCGCTCGAGCGGCATTAATCGCACAACAGAAAGCGAGTACTGCGGCGAGTAAAAATGCAGTTTGAAACGCATCAATAATATGCGTTTGCGGGCTAGCCAACAAAAACTTAATGTTGGCATTGCGGTCAAAGTTAGGAATTAATGCATAGATAAGAGCACCAAATAATGCCGTCCCCATCGATGCCCCCAATGAACGCGACAATGATGCCATTGCAGTAATACGTCCGAGATTCTCTTTACCGCCAACGGTTTGAATAAGCAGTTGTGTAGACGGCATGACAGTGCCTAATCCCAGACCGCAGCAAAGCCCTAATCCAGAGATGATGGTTGGCTGTGGAGGTAGCAAACCTAATAATAAAAACGCCACCGTGGTGATACTCATCCCCACCACAGGTATCCATTTCGGAACGCCCGTCTTAGCGATTATCTTACCGGTAATATACGATCCTGTTATTAACCCCGTGGTTAGTGGCAATAATAATAAACCTGAAGTCGATGCATTAGCACCAAAACCAAGCTGTAAATAGATTGGCAAAAAAAAGATTAATGCAAACAAACACGCAGCAAACAAAAACGTTGACGTTAACGGAATATAAACCTCCTTTTTAATCAATAAATGCAGCGGTAGAAATGAGTGCGCAGTTTTTTGTTGTTGCATCAACATCACTATCGCCAACAGGATAGCCATACCAATGTACATCGCACTCTCTAAGGAAAACCATGGGAATCTATACCCCCCCCGAAGTTAACCAAAAAATAAAGGTCGTCATAATGATGGGGAACAGGATTAACCCAACCCAATCTACTGACCGTTTAACTAATGAGGACGGGCTGGCCGCCAAAGCCAGTAAGCGATAGCCAGCAAAGATCGCCAGCGGGATATTGATCCAAAATAACCACTTCCATGAAAAGTACGTCACAACAACCCCTCCGATCACAGGCCCACCGATACTGGCAACGGCGAATAGAGAGGCAAAATAGCCTTGAAAGCGAGCACGTTGTCGAGGTGGTATCAGCTCACCAATCAATGCCTGCGATAAACTCATCAACCCCCCGCCACCTAAACCTTGTATCACTCGCCCAATAATCAACATCGGCATGGAATGCGCCAACGCAGAGGTCAACGAGCCAATAGAAAAGATCACTAACGCCACAATCAACATATTACGGCGATTATAACGGTCTCCCAACCACCCATAAATGGGAACGGACGCCGCCGTCGCAAGCAGATAACCAATCATGATCCAAGAGGCGGATTGGATCCCACCCAACTCCTTAGCAATGGCAGGTGTCGCCGTGGAAAGTAAGGTTTGGTCTATCGCTGCTAATAACATCGGTAAAAAGACAATTGAAAAAATACCCAAAAAGTGACTTTTTGAGACCATTTTTGAAGATGTTTGTGAAGAAGCGTTATTCATAAAAAGCAGCCACAAAGAGAACAGAGCCATATCATAAGTCTATTTGCAGTGATCTTCATATTATTATTACGAAACGGGCAAATTTAAGCCGTTATGATTAAATAAAGATGGATACTCTCTACACACAGTAGCAAATGGCGGGCTAAAGCCCGCACCCCATTTAATAATAGCCACAATGTGTCATGCATAGCGCTAATGTCGGGACTAAACTCTTACATAGGTGCGGTTCTGGTAACGCTTCAATAGGATATAAAAACTATGTGCAACGAGAGCGAAACCGCCCCCAATCGCCCAAGGCGTGATATAAAATGCAAATAAAAAAAGTGAACAAGCTAAAAGTATAAAGGGTTTAAATTCATAAATTGCTTCAGGTAGAAGCGTCCCGCGTCGATAAAAATTTGCTTTTGCAGGATGCCTATAATGAAATCGCATCATCCACACTAAAGCCCCTAATCCATAAAGAGCTATACCCGAGAAAAGCCCCAGTATGCTATCGATAGAGATGGCACTCACACCACCTATACTCAAATAGGCATAAGGAATAAGTTCATAAACTGGCTTCGACAACATTATTTCCCCTCCCGATTAGTTAAAAAACGCTTCAACTGAGAAATGAGTGATACCTCAAGTCATCGTATTGATAACAGTTATTATTTAATCTTTAATCAGTATAGGAAGAGTCACAGAGAATTAGCAAATATTAACTAAAAATATTTTCCTGAGAGGCTTAGCCAATACTGTACGGGCTTAGCCTCAGACACTAACTAGTATGTAAAATCAGATAGTTAACCTTACACCGTGCTAAATATCCTTAACTGCGCATTAATTTGTTCAACACGCGAGACCATTTCACCGCTGTAGTTCAATCCATCTGTAGACATTTTCGCCGATAAGCCAGCTAATTGTTCGGTATTATTAATATTTTTCTTTACTCCACTGACCACTTCCATTTGAAATTGGGACCGTTCACTAATCGTATTCGTTTGCACGGCAATTTTATCGAAAATATGGGTGATCTGTAACAGTAGTTGACTTGCTGCTTCCGCTTTTAAAACTGCGTTATCACTCGCTTTTTCTCCCTCACACATCAACTGATAACAGATTTTTGTATTTTTTTGAATACTGGCAATGATAGCTTGAATATCTTTAATGGAATGGGTCGTTTTAGTGGCTAACTGGCGCACTTCATCAGCAACAACGGCAAAGCCTCGCCCATGCTCTCCAGCCCTAGCGGCTTCAATCGCTGCATTTAAGGCCAACAAGTTAGTTTGCTCAGCAATAGATTGAATCACCTCGGTGACTTTGCCAATTTGCTTACTGCTAGTAAGTAAATGTGTCATATTGTCACTATTATCCTTCACCAATAGTGCCACATCCATAATAGCGGCGACCGTCTCTTTGACCGTTTGATTACAATCATGCGCCTTACCATTGGCATCGATCACAGCACCATTAGTAACCTGTAAGTCATCTAATGAAGCAAACTTGCTTCATTCAAACTATCGACACTGCTAATTGTCGATTGCAACTCTACCTGCTGGGCAAGTAACTGCGCTTCATTGCTACGATTAATAGCAACCAATTGCTGTGATTCCGTCGCTAAATGGGCGGAGTTTTCTTGTATACTTTCGATAATAACGGCAAAGGAGCGGATCATACGATCAAAACGCCTACCGATATCCCCAAATTCGTCTCCTTGCGGCATATCTAGCTGCAGTGATAAATTGTTACTCGATTCAATCTGCGTAATAATATTGAGCATCTTATCGAGGCGACGATTCACACCCCAAACGAGCCACCAGCCCAACATTAGAGCAACAAGAGCAACACTAATAGCAATAATACCAAGCCACTGTTTAATAGTGGCACTATATTGCTGAGCCTCTTGCAGTGTCTCATCTGCTATGATTTTCTGCTGCTTAATCAACGCTTTTAAGAGTGTTGTGATTGGCTCAATACCACTATAAAGCTCAAGATCGACAAAATCACTCATTGCATAACTCGATTGTGCTTCAATAAAACCTTGCAACTTGAGAATCGTATTTTGTGCCGATTCAAAAGCGCCCTGATTGCCTTCTATCAATATTTTTTCTTGCTCTGATAATTCACTACTTAAATATTGTTGCCAACTTATTTGCAATGTTTTTTGGGCACTTTTTATTTGCTCATCAGCTTCGCTCCAGAGCAACATTTGTGCACGCGTCTTATGCGCCAAATCGACAATATTGGTCGAGTAAAGCGTCACTATTTCGTTTAATTGAATAATAGGCAGTAAGCGTTTAGATATCACATCCTCTGTATTTTTAATCAATACATTAGAAGAGTGAAACATAATCGTGATAAAAAAAATCGTAATGAAAATGGGAATACAAGTTAGTAGGATTAATTTATGTTTAACTTTTAACTTCATTATTTTATTCACCTTAATCAAAAATGTACTTTAATAACCAACTGAATTATTTAAAGTAATTGTTTTTTATTAAGAAAAGATAAATAAATAATTAAATTTTCACGGAAATGAATAAATTCTTATACGAAAAGAATTAAGGGAATAACCCATAAAATGACATTAATCAAACCATGTTCAAATAGAGAAGCAAATTGATTGCGATACCAGCAATTGTCATAAAAACGTCACAAACAAACCTTATCTTAAACGCTTTACAGGGATATCACTTATCGATTTAACACTTTATTTACAATACCTTATAACCTTTAAAGGTTAGCTAAAGAGAGCCAAATAAAATGAGTAAAAATCTCGAATCTAACCTATTTAATGAAGACTAAATATGCAAAATTTAACGACGATTTCACTGGACTCTATCATTCAAAATAAAAATCTTAGCGTTGTTTTTCAACCCATTATTGAAAATGCGGAACGTAGTATTTTTGGATATGAGGCCTTAATACGGGGGCCGTTAGGAGGTACATTGCATTCACCAGTGGCGCTATTTGCAGAGGCCAAACAACAAGGCAGATTAGTCGAATTGGAGTTTTTATGTCGCGAGTTATCAATTCTGCAATTCAAAAAACTTGACCTCCCCGGGAAGCTATTTCTTAATGCGAGCCCAGAAACGCTCTTCCAACCTAACTTCAAATCAGGCCAAACATTAAAATTACTGGAAAAAATAGGCTTCCCGCCTTCCCGTGTCGTCATTGAATTAACTGAACACAGTC
The DNA here is from genome assembly GCF_040566515.1 of Psychromonas sp. MME2. Lineage (NCBI taxonomy): Bacteria > Pseudomonadati > Pseudomonadota > Gammaproteobacteria > Alteromonadales > Psychromonadaceae > Psychromonas > Psychromonas sp. MME2. The sequence goes on from NZ_JBEWXI010000002.1 coordinate 179,485, forward strand.
CCTTAGAGAATTATGAACTAGTTCGAGATGCATTAAAGCATTATAAGGAGATGGGCTTTGAAATTGCCATGGATGATTTAGGCTCGGGTTACTCTGGACTTCGTATGTGGTATGAGTTGCGCCCCGATTTTGTTAAAATTGATCGCCACTTTATGTGTGATATTGATAACGATAAAGTAAAACAGCAATTTGTACGCTCGATAAAAAATATTGCTCAAGAGCTAGATTGTAAGGTGATTGCCGAGGGTATTGAAACAGTCGATGAATTTCAATTTATAGAAAAAATTGGCTTACCATTTTGCCAAGGTTATTATTTTAGTCACCCAGAGCCGCTCCCCATCCAAAAGGTAGAGAACCATTTTTTCAGTGATAGGCGAGTCACCAAAAGAAGTAAAAACAGGCTTATTTCATCAAAAAAAGTCGGTGATTTATTGCAATATATCGATGCAATTAACGTTTCAACAAGTGTAGAAACGTGTGCGGATTTGTTTAAGCAAGCACCAGACTTAGATAGCATTCCAGTGCTTGATAATAATATACCGATTGGCTTAATTCGCCGTAACAGCCTAACAAATTTATTTTTTTCAAAATACGGGCGAGAATTATCAGGCAAAAACAAAATAACATCGCTCGTTGATCGGCATGTTCTGATATTAGAGAATAATTTACCGATTGAACAAGCCAGTATGTTAATTAGCGATCAAGTTAGAAGTAAAAAAGCACTGGAATTTATTATTGTAAGTAATGGAGAATACCAAGGCGTTGGCTCCATTATTGACCTTCTTAAGGAGATCACTAATCTACAAATCGATAATGCGCGCTATGCCAATCCACTCACTTTGTTACCTGGTAATGTCCCCATCAGTAAAAGATTAGATCTACGGATTAAAGAGCAAATACCCGTTGCGGTCTGTTACATCGATCTAGACCATTTCAAGCCATACAATGACTATTATGGTTATGAAAAAGGTGACCAAATAATCCTTGGCGTTGCAGATATTTTAAGAGAGGTTATTACTGATCGTGATGACTTTATTGGCCACATTGGTGGAGATGATTTTATTTTAATTCTATCCTCTGATTCTTGGCAAAAAAAATGCCAGAAAATACTCAACAAGTTCGCTAACTGGGTTCGCGATCGCTACCAACCAGAAGATCTACTAAAGGGCGGAATATTAGGTGAAGATCGCGAAGGTAATAAACAATTCCACCCGCTTTTGAGTTTATCCATAGGTTGCGTAAGTTTACCACCGCCCATTTGTAAAACGCATCACGATGTTGCCGTATTAACCACATACGCGAAATCAATGGCTAAAAAAATGAAAGGTAATTCTCTATTTGTCTACAACGACATAGCAACAGACAATCAACGACGAGATAAAGCGAGCTAGTTTTTTAAATATGGAACATTATTATTCAGTTGTTACTTTATCTGCATCTTGATTTTTATCTAGGTCTTCATCTTTCGGCAAAGGCTGCCCCGTATAGGCATGCAAAAATGCTTCACAAAGCAATTCGCTATTGGTTGCATGGCGCAGGTTGTTTACTTGACGACGCGTTCGCTCATCGGTCAGTATTTTCAAAACTTTGGTGGGAATTGAGACGGTTACCTTTTTAACTTGCTCACTTTTTTTACCGTGTTCAGCATAAGGGCTGATGTATTCACCGTTCCATTTTGTAGACATGTTTAAGACCCCATAGTTTTTATGGGGCATTTTAACGTGTGTTGTGATTTTTGGCAATCCGCACATCAAGATGGCTAGATGTCCGCCATGTGGTTCAACAGCAGAGAATGAGAAATTTTCCCCATTAATTTACCTGTAACTCAAGCAGGGTATGCCCCAAACCGATATCATCACTACGTTTCACCACAACAAATCCTGCGGCCTCAACTATCTCCAAGAAATCTTCACTGCGATAAAAGCGACTATTCCCATTAGCAAGACAGGTAAAATATAATGACGTTGCATTTAAGCTTAATGTTGCCGCTTCATATTTCTGAGCATCACAGAACAGCTCTAAAATATACAATTTAGCCTGTTTACTCATGGCATTACGTACTCGTTGTAAAATACTAAGTATCTCCATAGGAGAAAAACAATCTAGAAATTGACTCATCCACCAAATATCAGCGCCCGTTGGTAAAGCGAGGTGTTTATCGAGCATATTCATGGGGTAACCTTTTATGCGATCTGCAAAACCTTGTGCTTTTACGTTTTTCATCGCCATTTCAATCTGCTGTGGCAAATCAATAATCGTCATTTCGACATCACTATCATAATTAACGCATTGTAAAGACCATCTCCCGGTGTTGCCGCCAATATCAAAGATACGCTTAGGTTTATCTTTAAATATGGTTTGCAAAAGAATAGGGAAAGCTCTATCTGAGTAGAAATGGTCGAATTCAAACCAGCTTTTTTCGCTTTCCCAGGCAAAATGGATAAACCTTCATAAATGTTTGCCCAATTACCCAGCTCCTTTAAACCCGCAGGAACGCCCTTTTGTATCGATTCGGTTAAATGCATCATCGCGGCATAACAAACATCCGCCGTGAAATCTAAGTTAATACGCGTCATTTTGTCGTGTAATAGGAAATACCCTAGGTTAGCAATAACGTAATTGGGTTTCTCCCATGTAACGATATGGGCACTTAATGCCATTTCTAATAACACTTTTACGCCATATTCAGAAACATTCGTTTGCCGACTTATTTCTGTCGCACTTAACCCTTGTGACTGAGCGTTATCTAATACCGTTAAAATGCCGAGATCTCGTAACGTGCGAGCAGCATGAAAAACAATTGGGGAAAAGGCCAATTTTTGTGCTTCATTTTTTGCTTGTAATGCCGTTAATGGATCCTTAGAAAAATCAATCATGACGCCCCTATTATTTAATCTATTAATTTGTCTGTTATTTCGTTAATGAATCGTAATTCAACTGCTACGAGTAGGGTTATTGTATGTTTTTATTGGCAAAGTAACAGTATCAGCAGCAATTAATCTTTTTTTGATCATATCGCGAGTAGCAATGCATGATTGATGGTAGATTTACTACCTTGCTATGCTACAGCTTGTAACTCGTCATTAAAACAAAGAATAAGATTTATGGATGATATCGAATTTAATATAAAAGCTTGGCTCGCATTAGCTCCAGGAGTAAATAACAGGAAAGATTGGCAAACATGGCTAGATAAAAACAAACGCTGGCCAACGACAACCGAGAGCGTTGCAGATAATTTAATTCCGCCGATGATGCGTCGACGCATGAGTCGTTTAAGTAAAATAGCGGTACAAACTGCCCTACAACTCTCTCAAGAAGCGCAGATCGACTATATTGTTTTCTCTAGCCGCCATGCAGAACTCTCTCGGACAGTCGCTTTACTTGAAGATATCATTAAAGGCGAAGATGCTTCACCGATGGCTTTTTCGCAATCGGTACATAATACCGCGGCGGGTTTATTCACCATCGCTAGCCATTGCACCGCGCCTGTGACATCAATAACCGCGTCAGATAATAGCCTCACAAGTGCCATTATTGAGGCCTACTGTTACCTTGCGGAAAACCCACAACATACGGTCTTACTCGTTGATTTTGATGAAATGTTACCCGCGTTATATCAACAATATGAGACTCAGCAATACCCAAGCTATGCGTTCGCCATGTTGTTACAATCTGGGCGGGACGTTTCGATCAGTTATCAACAAAATCAACAAAATCAGCGAGAAGAATACCCACAGGCGTTTAATGTCATAGATTTTCTTTTAACAATGCGCAACATGGAAATTAAAAGTAATCATAAAAAATGGATTTGGACGAAACAATTGTGACACTCTACCAACGTATTAATAAATTATGGCGTATTTTCGCGACGGCTTTCTGTTTTAGCTTATTTGGTTTGGGCGGACTGACGCTTACCTTTATTATCTTTCCTCTATTAACCTTTTCCATCAAAGAAGTCAGTCAACGAGAGTTACAAGTACAAAAAATAATTCAGCGCGCATTTTCGCTTTTCTGTGACACCATGCGCTTTCTCGGTGCGCTTGATTACCGTATTGAAGGTGCTGAAAAGTTACAATTAGATAAAAATTGTTTGCTTATAGCGAATCACCCTAGCTTAATTGATTACGTACTGATCGCCTCCCGCCTAAAGCAATGCGACTGTTTAGTGAAAGCTGCAATTTGGCATAACCCCTTTATGAAAGGCGTAGTTAAATCAGCGGGATATATTCCCAACAACGGCGCACAAGAGTTAATCGAACATTGCGCTAAACGCTTAAATGATGGCAATGTGCTTTTAATTTTTCCTGAAGGAACACGCACCACGCCCGGTAAACATTCGGTTTTACAACGAGGGGCTGCACAAATTGCTATCAAAACAGCGACAGATATACGGATGATACATATTCATGTATCCCCCCCTTTTTTAACCAAAGAGACAAAATGGTATCAAGTTCCTGACATAAAGCCCTTTTTCCACGTGCAAGTAAAAGATAAACTAAGCATACAGCCTTTTATTGATAGTCACCTTCCTCCTTCGGTAGCGGTCAGAAATTTAAATAGGCACCTTAGCGATCTTTTTCCACCCGATCACACTTAAAAATCAGTAAGTAGGACTTAATGAACGAATTACATACGGAAATAAAACAACTCATCATTGATGCGCTATTTCTCGAAGATATCAGCGTGGCAGATATTGAAACCGATGCTGAGCTATTTGGCGGCGGCCTCGGCTTAGACTCAATTGATGCGCTTGAATTAGGGTTAGCCATTAAAAAGCGTTACAACGTCATCATTGATGCTGATGATCCTAACGTCCGCAACCATTTTGCATCGGTCGGTAATTTATCTAAATATATTTTTGAAAGTAAGGAATAACCATGCCTGAATTAAATCGTGAAGATATTTTTCAACAAATTCAAGGCGCACTGATTGAGCTTTTTGAAGTTGACGAAGCAGATATTCATCTTGAAACCAACCTTTATAGCGAGTTAGATCTCGATAGTTTAGATGCCGTTGATTTAGTCGTACATTTACAAAAACTAACGGGTAAAAAAATCAAACCGGAAGAGTTTAAAATGGTGCGTACCGTTGCAGATATCGTTGATGCAGTTGAAAATCTCTTAAAGAGCGCATAATGAAACTACTGACACTACTGTCAGTGCTGGTTTTATTGGCTTATCCCCTTGCTGTCTATTATGGTTTAAGCCACTGGGGGATCGGCGCCATTAGCGCCTTATTAGTCATGATGTTTGTTTTACGCATCATCGGGGGAAATCAAACCCGCCTGCGAGAGCTTAAATATATTACTTGGCTAAGTGGTTGTGCTGGCATTGCGCTATCTCTGCTCGCTTACCTCTTTAAAAATAGCAGTTGGTTTACCTATTATCCGATTATTGTCAATTTATTGATGCTGACTGTATTTATGGCAAGCCTATGGCAAAAAGAGACGCTTTGTGAACGTTTTGCGCGATTACAAGAACCACAATTACCTGACTATGCGATTTTATATACACGCCAAGTCACTAAAGTATGGTGCGTTTTTTTTATTATTAACGCGACCATCTCCCTCACCACTGGTTTTATGAGTATGGAGATTTGGACTTTATATAATGGCCTGATCAGTTATTTATTAGCGGGTACTCTATTTGCGTGTGAATATGTGATGCGCTTATATGTAAAAAGAAAGAATAATGAATTTTAGTCCTCTAGATAAGTTATTAATTGCCGATCGCAAGTTCAATCAACGGGTCGCTTTTTCTAATCAAAGCAATAAAAATTGGCATCACTTTATTACTGATATAGCGGATTTATCCGCTCACTTGCGCCAACAAACTGCGCTGAGATGGGCTATTTGTTGCCAAGATAGTTATCTATTTTCAGTTGCTTTTTTTGCTGCTGCCTACGCTGACAAACAATTAATATTACCAGGTAACCATCAACCCGAGATGCTTGCCCTATTAGCGCAACAATTTGATGGGTTACTAACGGATGAGGATTTACTAACAACAATAAAAAGTAAGCACTGTTTATTGCCTTTTGCGGCCGATAAAAAAGCAGAGCCGATTAAACAAATATTGGATATCAATAACGTCTCCCTGCTTTTATATACCTCTGGCTCAAACGGTTTCCCGAAGGCGATTCATAAGACGCTGGCCTTATTAGATACTGAAATTCACTCCTTACAAGAGGTTTGGGGGAAATTATTAACAGAAACAGAGATTGTCAGTAGCGTATCGCATCAACATATTTATGGTTTGCTATTTCGCATACTATGGCCTCTTTGTGCAGGTCGGGCGATAAATAGTGTCGATCTCATTTATCCTGAGCAGGTAATAAAGGCAGCGAAGACAAATCGCACCCTCATTGCGAGCCCTGCGTTGCTCAAACGGCTAAGCGATACCTGTGAAGGTGCTGGCTATCGCGCTATTTTCTCCTCTGGAGGCGCGCTTAATTACGAAACCGCCCGACATAATGAAGCCTGTTTAAAACAGTTGCCGATCGAAGTCTTTGGCAGCACCGAAACCGGTGGTATTGCCTATCGCCAACAGCAATCCGCGCAAACACCTTGGACTTTATTTTCCCCCTTACGCGCCCAATGTAATGAGCAAGGCTGTTTACTGATCAAATCGCCTTGGATAGATAATGCCGAATTTTACCAAACAAGCGACCAATGTGAATTACTCAACGAACGGCAATTTTTACTAAAAGGCCGCATCGACCGAATCGTTAAAATTGAAGAAAAACGGATCGCTTTAACGGAAGTAGAACTGCGTATTAATGAGCTACCTTGGATTGCCGAAAGCGCCGTTATTCTACTAAATTCACAGACGAGGTTATGTTTAGGCGCGGTCATCAAACTGACTGAGCAAGGTGTGCAAGCCCTGAAAAAGCAGGGTAAAGGACAATTTTGCCTATTACTTCGCCAACAACTACGGCTCTGGATTGAACCCATTGCTATTCCTCGATATTTTCGTATAGTGGATGAAATCCCGGTTAACAGACAGGGCAAACAGTTACATAATGAGTTGTCTGCATTATTTAATGATCACAGTAGAGAAACAGATGCCACTCAATAAAGCGCCCATCGTTGCACAAAAAATAGCAGATAATGAGCTGCAACTACTGCTATTTATGGAACCGTCATTAGCCTATTTTCAAGGGCATTTCCCTGACTTCCCGATTCTGCCGGGCGTGGCGCAAATTGACTGGGCGATTTATTATGGACAAACTTTATTAAATTGCCCCAACAAATTTGCCGGGATGGAAGTCATTAAATTTCAAGAGGCTATCTTACCAAATCAGACGGTATCATTGACTCTAAAGTGGCAGAGTGACAAGGGAATGCTCTATTTTAGTTTTAACAGTCACGGTGTTCAGCCAGTAAAAACACACTCATCGGGACGTATTAAATTGGTCAACGCGGCATGAACCATTTCGCCCCCTGTTTCATCATTCCCTGTTATAACCATGGACGAATGTTACCTGCTGTCGTCGCAACACTCTGTGAACGCTATAACCACCCTATTATTATTATTGATGACGGGAGTGATATACAGACCAAAAATGCACTATTGCCTTTGCTAGCCAATCATACCGTCATAACCCTCGCCACTAATCAAGGGAAAGGGGCCGCTGTCATTGCCGGCATTAAGCGGGCAGCACAACTTGGTTACAGCCATGCCATTCAAATTGATGCTGATGGCCAACATGATCTGGACGCTTTATCTGCACTATTAAGCGAAGCCGAAAAACACCCACAAGCGTTAATATCTGGGTGTCCCGTTTATGACCAATCCATTCCCAAAGCTCGCCTATATGGTCGTTACATTACCCATTTCTGGGTTTGGGTAGAAACCTTATCCTTTTCCATTAAAGACAGCATGTGTGGTTTCCGCGCTTACCCAATAGCCGCAACCATCGCACTCATTAATCACTGTCAATTGGGATTGCGCATGGACTTTGATACGGAGATCATGGTCAGACTATATTGGGCTGATTGCGATGTCCGTTTTATCAATACCAAGGTTATTTACCCTGAAGATGGTATTTCTCATTTTCATGCTTTTAAAGATAATGTGCAGATCAGTAAAATGCACAGCAAGTTGTTTTTTGCCATGTTAACGCGTATTCCTAAACTGTTAACACGCCATAAACGCCTCAACCAACAACGGCAGCAACACTGGTCGAAACAAAGTGAACGCGGCACTTATTATGGTATCAAACTGCTATTAGCGGCTTACTCCCTATTTGGTCGAAATGTTTTTAAAATGTTTTTAGCCCCCGTACTTTTTTATTATTCATTGACTGCCAAGGAAACTAAACACGCGTCATCGGCATTCTTGCAGCAAATAAAAATTGTCGCTAAGAAATCGCAACTCAACGTGCCGCAACATTTAACCTTTTATCGCCATATCAACTCCTTTGCCCTGACGATATTGGACAAACTCGCTGCGTGGAAGGGGGACTTTTGTCTCGATAACTTAACCATACACGGCAAGCAGCAGATCGACGCCATTATCGCATCGGGAAAAGGGGCTGTTATTTTAGGTTCGCATTTAGGTAATTTAGAGTTATGTCGAGCATTAAGTCAGCACCACCAGCAACTTAAAATCAATGCGCTCGTTTTTACCGCCAATGCCACACGCTTTAATACGGTGATGAAAGCCGTTAACCCTAAATCCGAGCTAAATATCATCCAAGTGGATAAACTAGGTCCAGAGACGGCCATTTTACTCGCACAAAAAATTGAAGCGGGCGAATGGGTGGTGATTGTCGGAGACCGAACATCAACTCGTGTTGAACATCGTGCTGTCTGGGCCGATTTTTTAGATAAACCCGCGCCCTTTCCACAGGGGCCCTTTATCTTAGCCGCGCTATTGAAAGCGCCCGTTTATCTCCTGTTTGCATTACGCAATGAAAGTAAAAAAGAGGCGCATTTTGACCTCTATTTTGAACATTTTAGCGACGCCATTGACCTCCCTAGAGGTAAACGAGAACAAGCCTTACAAAATGTGGTACAACGCTATGCCACACGATTACAATTTTATGCCATGAAAGCTCCGCTGCAATGGTACAACTTTTTTGATTTTTGGCACTTAAGTGGAAAGAGAGATGACAAATAAACAGCAAAGCATCACCTTTGGTGAAGGCCGTTTACGTATTGAAGATATTGTAGCTATCGCCAATGGTGCGGGTGCGGCAATGAGTAACAGCAGTGAATTCAATAGTAAGATAGACAAAGGTGTGGCATTTCTTGAATCATTATTGCGAGAAGAGGGGGTTATTTATGGTGTCACAACAGGTTATGGTGACTCCTGTACCATTGCCATTCCACCTGAGTTGGTTGATCAATTACCCCTACATCTGACCCGATTTCATGGTTGTGGTTTAGGTAATAATCTCACGGAGCAACAATCAAAAGCGGTACTAGCAACGCGCTTATGTTCCTTATCACAGGCTATGTCAGGGGTAACTCATGACCTACTTAAACAGATTGTTACCCTAATCAATCACGATATTTCTCCGCGTATCCCTGAAGAGGGTTCGGTGGGGGCAAGTGGCGATTTAACACCACTTTCATACTTAGCCGCAGTATTAATCGGTGAGCGTGACGTTATTTACCAAGGACAAATTCGCGCAACGGCAGAGGTCTTTGCGGAATTGGGCATAACACCGATCAAGCTAAAACCCAAAGAAGGATTAGCGTTAATGAACGGCACGGCGGTGATGACAGCATTAGCTTGTTTAGCCTTTAAGCGTGCAGAATACCTCGCTCAATTAGCGACCAAAATAACCGCCATGGTTTCCGTTGCCCTACACGGCAATGACTTTCATTTTGATGCGGCACTGTTCGCCGTCAAACCACATCCTGGTCAGCAACAGATAGCGGCTTGGTTGCGCGCGGATTTACAAGCAGAGCGCCCACCTCGCAATAGTGACCGTTTACAGGATCGTTACTCATTACGCTGCGCGCCTCATGTGATCGGTGTTTTACAGGATAGCTTACCTTTCTTTCGCAGCATGATTGAAAATGAATTAAACAGTGCCAATGACAACCCCATTATTGATGGTGACAATCAACGCGTATTACACGGTGGGCATTTTTACGGTGGCCATATCGCGATGGCAATGGATAGCTTAAAAACCGTTGTCGCAAACATTGCCGACCTGCTAGATAGGCAAATGGCTCAATTGATGGATTATAAATTTAATAATGGCCTACCATATAACCTAACCGGCGCAGAAGGGCCTCGAAAAGCAATTAATCATGGTTTTAAAGCAGTACAAATCGGCGTTTCCGCTTGGACCGCTGAAGCATTAAAACTGACTATGCCCGCGAGCGTTTTTTCACGTTCAACGGAATGCCATAATCAAGATAAAGTCAGCATGGGGACCATTGCTGCGCGCGATTGTTTACGCGTATTACAGCTTAGCGAACAAGTTACCGCAGCCTCATTGTTAGCCGCCACACAGGCGTTGGTATTACGCAAACGGCATAATGAATTAGATGAAAACCACTTTAGTGAAGGTTTACAAAGCATGATGAATGCGGTGTTATCTGAGTTTGTTCCCGTCGATGAAGATCGCCCGTTAGAGGCTGATTTGCGTAAATTTATGGCGCTGATTGAGGCACAACATTGGCAGCTTTACTAATGGAAATATAATGATAGAACGTAAGATTGATCTAACCGCAGAAGTTACTTTGGTAACCGCTTTTCAAGATGCCGATCCAATGGGGGTGATTTATCACGGTAACTATTTTCGCTTTTTTGAAGAAGCGCGACGGATTTTGATGGAAAAAATAAATTATTGCTATCACGATATGCAAGCATCAGGGTACGCTTGGCCGATCATAGATAGCTACGTAAAATACGTCAAAGCGATCCCCTTTCATCATCAAATTCGCATTACCGCGAGCTTAACGGAATGGGAGCACCACCTGCGTGTTGACTATGTTATCTATGATGCCATTAGCGGAGTACGAATGACCAAAGGTTATACTCGGCAGGTAGCGGTCGGACTCAAAAACGCAGAGATGTGCTTTGCATCACCGCAAGTATTCTTAGATAAACTGGAACCCTATTTTGTTAATTAAAAAATTCTGTTTAATTTGGTTACTGTTTGCAAGTTTTAGTGCTGTTATTCACGCCACCACTATCACGCAATTACAGGAAAAATTGAGTGCGCATCAAATCGTGCGAGGACAATATACACAAATCAAAAACATGCAGTTGTTTAAACAGCCTCTATTATCGAGTGGCGAATTTCTTATCGAACAACAACAGGGTCTACTCTGGTCACAAACAAAACCCTTTCTCATCACCTTAGCCTTGAATAAAGATAAATTAAGCCAACGCATTGCCGATCAACCTGCGCAAATAATGCAAGCATCGGATAACCCTATGGTGTTTTATTTTAGCCACCTTTTTTTATCCCTATTTAAAGGTGATACCGAGGGGTTAAGTGAGCAGTTTGTGATGGAATTACAGAGTAAAGGCGAGCGTTGGTCATTACTATTAACCCCAAAAAGTTCACCATTGGACAAAATCTTTCAACAGATAACTATTTCTGGTGCAACGTATATCGAAACACTGCAATTAAACGAATTACAGGGTGACAGTACGAAGATTAATTTTATAAATCAACACAGCTACCCACCCCATTTAAGCAAAGATGAACGTTCTTCTTTACAGTTCTAAGTTAGCCCTCTGTTGGCTAATTATTATTATCGGTAGCGCACTGTTATTGCTACAGCAGACACTTGGGCAAAATAAACTTCCCATAGAGACCAATATCCTCGCGCTGTTACCCGAAAATGAGCAAGATACTTTTGCGCAACAAGCCTTTCAACAGGTAGCGGATAAGTTAGGTAATCAACTCCTGTTTTTGATTGCGAGCAAAGATAAACAACAAGCTTTACAAGCCGCACCCTATTTTGAACAGCAATTAGCGTCACTGGGCCTCTTCGCCTCAGTTTCTGGCAAGATTAATGAGCAGGAACAACAAGCGTGGGCAGATTTATATTTCCCCTACCGAGCACAATTATTATCACCAACACAACAGTTGCGTTTATCAGCATCCCCGAATCAACAAACCGAGCGGGTAATCCAACAAATATACAACCCTTTTTCAGGTGTGACAGGGCAAGAGATCGCAAGCGATCCGTTTTTATTATTCCGTGAATATATGGCTGACAAAGGCGAGTCAATCAATAAATTCACCTTACAACAGGGCTACTTAAGCCGACAATGGCAGGACACTTTTTATATTATGGTGCATGCACAACTTGCAAATAGCCCATATAATTTAAAAACACAGGCACTGTTACCCAAACTGCTCGCCCTAGAGACCTCGCTACAAACACAATTTGATGTGCAACTGATACATACCGGAACACTGTTTTACGCATCCCACGGTACACAAAGCGCCATTAATGAAATTAACCTCATTGGTGTCGGCTCATTAATCGGGATCGTCATGCTTTTGCTGTTGCTATATCGCAGCCTATTACCATTAACGCTCGCCCTACTCTCTATCGGTTGCGGTTTGCTTGTTGCCTTTGTGGTAACCGTATTGGTGTTTAAAAAAGTACATCTGTTTAGCTTAATATTTGGTGCCAGTTTAATTGGCGTCTCCATCGATTATGCGTTTCACTTTTTAACAGAGCGTTTACTCAACAACAAAAATTGGCATTCACAACGGGCGTTAAAGGGTATTTTTAATGCTATAACATTAGGGTTAGTAACTAGTTTAATTGGTTATTTAGGGCTATTGGTTGCCCCTTTCCCTGGCCTACAACAACTCTCTTTATTCTCCGTGGTCGGGCTATTAGCCGCCTATTTGACCGTCATCTGCTGGTATCCATTATTAGCAAGATCTGCAAGTACAAGCAAAGCCCCTAACTTAAGCCCGCTAATGCGTTACTTAGCTTTATGGGATCGTCCAAAAATAAGGTTGTTAACCCCACTTGGGGTATTCGCTATCTCCTGTATTGCATTAACACAGGTACACTTTGATGACGATATTCGCCAGCTACAAACGCAACCTGAACATTTAAAAGCACAGGAACGGCTGATCAAAGAGATCACCGCGATGGGCCAAAATCAGCACATGCTACTGGTCAAAGCGGATACTCAGCAAGCGTTACTAATGCGTCTCGAAGAGGTACAAAAAGAGCTACAACAGTGGCAACAACAAGGTTTATTGAAAAACTATCAAACGATTAGCCAATTTCTTCCGTCAATATCCACACAACAATACAACTACCATTTAGTCGTTCAACTATACCAATCGCAGGCAGAAAATTTACGCGAAAAATTAGCCCTCACGGCGCCTATTACGACCATCGCACCTTTCCAACCATTAAGTTTTGATAGATATCTACAGTCACCCGTCTCTCAGGCTGTCTCTTTTCTATGGTTAGATGAAATTAACGGAATTAGCTCATCCATCATTTTAATCAATGAACTAGAGGATGTTGCTCAGCTAAAAAACTATAGCCAATCCTTTTCTGATTTAACTTATCTCAATAAAGTCGATGAAGTCTCTTCGATTTTTAAGGAGTATCGCCAACATATTAGTGAATTATTAGCCGCCGCCTACTTACTGATCACAATATTTTTGTTGTTACGCTACCCTATAGGGAAAACGGTATTGGTGATCACCCCCCATTCATTGCTGCTTGCGCCGGACTGGCGATAACAAGCATCATGGGCATACCGATCACTATTTTCAATCTATTAGCATTAATGCTGATTTTAGGTATCGGTATTGATTACACACTTTTTTTGCCGAACAAAAACGGCATAATCACAATGCAAATACGTTATTAGCCATCACACTTTCCGCTATCACCACTCTGTTATCCTTTGGTTTATTAGCGTTCAGTGAAACACAGGCAATACATGGTTTTGGGATCACCTTGCTAAGTGGTATTACGGTGGCTTGGTTATTGGCACCGTTAGCAATGCAAAGGAAAATTAATGCGCCTGATTAGCTCTCTATTAGCCATGTTCATACTTTCCGCCTGTTCAATGCAGCCATTACAGAACAGAGCGGATCCGCTACAAGTCGAGGTCGCAAAAAACACCTTTGTCACCTTACCTACTCCTGCACAGCTACAGCGAACGCTAGATATTAGTCAGTTAATTAGCGCGCAATGGGGAGAGCAACAACAACAACTGATGGTGCAGTTGCAAGTCGATTCACAACAGTTGGTATTAGCGGCTTTCTCAGCTTGGGGAGCACCACTATTGAGTGTTAAGTATACAGAGCAAAAAATAGAAACCTCTACTATACCGGGGCTCGCAGCGAATTTACCAAAACCTGAGCAAGTGTTGTTTAATGTGATGCTGTCAATTTGGCCAGCACAGGCTTGGCAAACACCTTTTGCAAATATCGGTTGGTCATTAATGGCAACAGAGAAACAACGTTTATTAATGGATGGCAATGGTGATTTGATTATGCAAATAGATTATCAAACAACCCCTCACCTGCAGGGATTGATCACCATCAAACACTTACAACTAAATTATATTATTAACATTGAAACGTATAATGGGCAGTAATGGATAAACAAAACACGATTTTTCCCGTGTATATTAATAGCTGGGCAATGAACTCCGCGCTAGGAAATACCTTAAATATAGCGAAGCAACGTTTAGCAGAGGGCTTCTCTGAAGATATGTGCCCTGGAACGCTTGGCTAAATGATGGTAAGTCGACCGTTGTCGGCAAAATCAAAAGCCCCCTACCTGAGATTAAAGGACAGTTTAATACACGCAACAATCAAATCGCATTATCCGCCTTGCTTACAATAGAAAAGGATGTACGTGCCGCGATCACTGAATATGGTAGCGATCGTGTTGCCATTATCATGGCCACCAGCACTTCAGGGATCAGTGATGGCGAACAGGCTTTAGCGATTAAAAATACAATGGGTGAGTTTCCTGACGATTACCATTATCGACAACAAGAGCTGGGTAATTTAGGTGAATTTATTGCTCAATACCTACAAGTGACGGGGGTTTACACCATTTCCACGGCTTGCTCTTCTAGTGGTCGGGTTTTTATTTCCGCCAAACGTTTATTAAAAGCAGGATTAGTCGATGCCGTATTGGTTGGGGGTGCAGATTCATTGTGCAAACTGACACTCAATGGTTTCCATGCCTTAGAGGCGTTATCTAGCTCACTCTGTAACCCTTTTAGTACCAATCGTAATGGTATAAATATTGGTGAAGGCGCTGCCTTTATGTTGCTCTCGACAAAACAAAGCAGTAATAACATCGCCTTATTAGGTGTCGGAGATAGCTCGGATGCACATCATATTTCAGCACCGCACCCGCAAGGACTCGGCGCAATAAGCGCAATGCAAAAAGCATTGCATGATGCACAATTAAACGCCCATGACATTGGCTATATCAATGCCCATGGTACAGCGACGCCACTTAATGATGCGATGGAATCGAAGGCAATCTATCGTTTATTCCAAGACGCCGTCCCCGTTAGTTCAACGAAACCTTTAACGGGCCACACGCTAGGTACAGCAAGCATTCTCGAAGCGAGTATCTGCTGCCTGCTGCTACAGGAAAAGCTAGATCTCCCCATACAAATTAACGATGGAATTTTTGATACAAACATGGCGCCGATTAAATTAGTCACGACAAAACAGCCGTTACAAAAAAAGGCTTTGTTAAGCAACTCCTTTGCCTTCGGTGGGAATAATGTATCGTTAATATTTGGATACTATCATGGCTAAATTTGCAGATATCAGTGTACTACTTCCGCATAAAATGCCGATGATCTTAATTGATAACGTCATCGATGTGACTGCGTTAACCATCCACTGCCAAGTAACCATTAATGAATTCGGACTGTTTTTTGATAAACAGCTTAACGCCACTCCAGCATGGGTGGGCATTGAATTTATGGCACAAACCGTAGCTGCTTGGTCGGGTTACCATGCGAATCAGCAAGGAGAGCCCTCCCCAATCGGTTTTTTATTAGGTAGTCGTCGTTATCATAGTGAATGCAGCGAGTTTAAGTTAGGGGAAACCTTAGATATTTATGCCGAACAATTACTGGAAAATGAAGGCATGGCTGCATTTGCCTGTCGCATTGAATGTAATAGCAGAGTATTAGCAAGCTGCCAGTTAAATGCCTTTGTTCCACCACAAGATAAGTTACAACTTAGCAGTAAGAAATAGGAAATATAAATGACAAAATCGGTGTTAGTGACTGGCGCAAGTAAAGGCATTGGCCGTGCGATCGCGACGCAACTAAGTAAAGATGGTTTCATCATTGTTATACATTATATGAGCGACCAAGCTGGTGCATTACAAACCCTCGCAACCATTAATGAAGCAGGTGGTAAAGGTCGAATTTTACAATTTGATATTCGCGATAGAGAACAATGCAGAGAGGTCTTAGAAGCTGATATTGAAGCCAATGGTGCCTATTATGGTGTTATTAGTAATGCAGGTATCACGAATGACACGGTATTTCCTGCCATGACGGGTGAAGAGTGGGATAGCGTGGTACACACTAACCTAGATGCTTTTTATAATGTCCTTCACCCTTGTATCATGCCCATGGTACAACTGCGTCAAGGTGGGCGCATTGTCACGCTGGCATCCGTTTCGGGTATCATAGGCAATCGAGGGCAAACTAACTATAGCGCAGCCAAAGCGGGTATTATTGGTGCAACAAAAGCATTAGCCTTAGAGGTTGCTAAACGTAAAATCACGGTAAACTGTGTTGCCCCAGGTTTAGTCGATACGGGAATGGTCACGGAGGAAGTTAAAGAACACGCCCTACCTCTGGTACCCTTACGCAGAATGGGGCAGCCTGAAGAGGTTGCAGGTCTGGTCAGTTATTTAATGTCTGACATTGCCGCATACGTGACTCGTCAAGTCATTTCGATTAATGGAGGTTTAGCGTGAGCAATGAGCGCAGAGTCGTGGTTACAGGTATGTCTGGTGTTACCGCATTGGGTAATGATTGGGAAACGGTATT
This sequence comes from Psychromonas sp. MME2, assembly GCF_040566515.1. NCBI lineage: Bacteria > Pseudomonadati > Pseudomonadota > Gammaproteobacteria > Alteromonadales > Psychromonadaceae > Psychromonas > Psychromonas sp. MME2. Next base: position 196,497 of record NZ_JBEWXI010000002.1, read on the forward strand.
AACAAGGCTAAAAGCCTGTGAAAATGCAACACAATATATGCCAAGCTATGAGCAATATGAAGGTTTAAACACCAAGTTAGCCGCGCCAATCGATGGCTTTGAATTACCAAAACATTACACCCGCAAAATGGTCCGTGGAATGGGCCGTGTTGCTAAATTAGCCACCTTAGCCTCGGAAAATGCATTAATACAAAGTGGGTTGCTAGGACATGAGGTACTAAGCAATGGGCAAACGGGAATAGCCTATGGCTCGTCGGCAGGCAGTACCGATGCAGTGAGGGCTTTTGGGGTGATGCTGACGGACAAAACGACCAGTGCGATTACCGCAACCACCTATGTACAAATGATGCCACATACCTGCGCGGTGAACGTTGGCCTGTTTTTTGGCTTAAAGGGTCGTATTATTCCGACTAGCAGCGCGTGCACTTCGGGCAGTCAAGCAATAGGTTACGCCTATGAAGCCATTAAGTATGGCAAACAAACCGTTATGCTCGCAGGTGGTGCAGAAGAGTTATGCCCAACGGAATCAGCCGTATTTGATACGTTGTTTGCCACTAGTCTAAAAAATGACAATCCCAAATCATCACCGAGCCCCTACGATAAAGATCGGGATGGCTTAGTGATTGGCGAAGGGGCTGGTACATTAATCTTAGAAGAGTATGAACATGCGCAAGCACGTGGTGCAAAAATATATGCGGAGTTAGTTGGTTTTGCGACTAATTGTGATGCGAAACATGTCACCCAACCCGAGCAAAGCACCATGCAAATCTGTATGCAAATGGCACTACAGGATGCGGCTATCAGTGCGGATAAAATTGGCTATATTTCTGCCCATGGCACGGCTACCGAACGGGGTGATATTGCAGAAAGCAATGCCACTGCAAATGTGCTCGGAAAAAACACACCAATTAGCTCATTAAAAAGTTATTTTGGTCATACGTTAGGAGCTTGTGGTGCGATTGAAGCGTGGATTGCGATTGAGATGATGAATACGGGTTGGTTTAATCCAACACTGAACCTAAACAATATTGATCCAGCCTGTGGGCAATTAGATTACATTACAGGTAGTGGTCGTGACATAGAGTGTGAATATATTATGAGTAATAACTTCGCCTTTGGTGGAATTAACACCTCCTTGATTTTTAAACGCTTTCAACACCCCCTCGGGCAATAATAAGCTGCTAGAAACATAAAAAACAGACACCGAAGCCGATCAATGTAAAAGGCTTCGGTTGATCAGCAATGCGTTATGCAGAGTAACGTTTATCACCGAACATCAGTTTATACATCAGCCAGATGCACAACAGCAATGTGATGGTAATCGATATAAAATTAGAACCAAGCTCCGGGTAGTGTGCAGCAATTAACGCTCTATAGGAGAATATCCCAATAAACAATGCCACCCAAGCTGGGCCAACATTGGCTTCATAATTTCCCTCTTTAATATATATTCCGTAAAATTTATTGACCGTAAAAAATAACGTCAAAAAAGGAAAGATAGAAAAGGAGACTTGTGACACAGTGAGTATCGAAAAACAGGCGCTAATAGAAAGACCAATTAAAAATGTGTAAATAAGCCATTTGTACGAAATGGTGGGGTGACTCATGAGCAGTTCCTTAATAATGACCATTTGATGTTAAGCTTCTAAAAATAACATGATACTGGTAATTTTTCCTGTTTTTATTTTCACAACTTGCAACAATATCGTAGCAATAATGTCCAGATTTGTTGTAAGTTTGTGTGACAAAATAATGTAACTTGTTAATATGAAGCACATTGTCTATTTATCGTGAAGGATCACCATGTCAAAACTCAAAGATATAAATATAGCAAGCTATGATTACGATGCAATTGTCATTGGCAGCGGTCCGGGCGGTGAAGGGGCAACGATGAAGCTGGCTAAGGCGGGCTTACGTGTTGCTGTCGTTGAAAAATATGAACGAATTGGTGGAGGCTGTACACATTGGGGCACCATTCCATCAAAGGCACTGCGCCACAGTGTTAGCCAACTCATTGAGCTGAAAAATAATATTCTTTTTGATGATAATTATTTTCAAAAAAAATCATTCACCTTTGCTGACGCACTACGCCACAGCGAACAAGTGATTAATAAACAAGTTTCCATGCGCAGTAATTTTTATAAGCGCAATGGCTGTGATATACATTTTGGCAGCGCCTCCTTCGTCGATAACCATACCTTAACCATTACAAAACATGATGGCTCATCGGAGCTAATCAGCGCAAAAAATATCATTATCGCAACGGGCTCTCGCCCCTACCGACCTGATGATATCGACTTTACCGCCAACAACATCTACGACAGCGATACCATCTTATCGCTAAATTATCAGCCTAAAAACATCGCCATTTATGGTGCGGGTGTGATCGGTTGTGAGTATGCCTCTATATTCAGAGGGCTCGGTGTCAAAACAGATCTCATTAATACCCGTGACAGGCTGTTATCTTTTTTAGATACCGAAATGTCGGACGCTATCTCCTACCACTTTAGAAATTCTGGCATCATTCTGCGCCACGATGAAGAGTATGAAAGTGTCACATCGACGCAAAATGGCGTGGTGATCAGCTTTAAGTCAGGTAAGAAAATGAAAGCAGATTGCCTACTTTTTGCTAATGGTAGAACGGGCAACACGGATAATATGAATTTACAGGAAATTGGTTTGCAGCCCGATGGACGGGGTCAACTAGCTATCAATGAGCATTACCAAACCAGCGTCGATAATATCTACGCCATTGGCGACGTAATCGGTTACCCCAGCCTTGCGAGTGCGGCCTATGATCAAGGGCGCATTGCTGCACGCGTTATTTTAACGCGCGCAGGGCAGAAAAAATTAATCAAAGATATTCCAACGGGGATCTATACCATTCCTGAAATGAGCTCCGTAGGCAAAACTGAACAGATGTTAACCCAGCAGAAAGTCCCCTATGAAGTTGGTCGCGCCCAGTTTAAGGATTTAGCACGCTCGCAAATACTCGGCTCAGATGTTGGTAGTTTGAAAATTCTTTTCCATCGTGAGACGAAAGAGATCTTAGGCATACACTGCTTTGGTGAACGAGCCGCGGAAATTATCCATATCGGGCAGGCAATCATGGAGCAACAGGGGGAAGCAAACACGATTGAATATTTTGTTAACACCACCTTTAACTATCCCACCATGGCTGAGGCTTATCGGGTAGCCGCACTCAATGGATTAAACCGTCTATTTTAATCCCTATCAGGGAGAGTGCTACTCTCCCTAACTTTCTTCCTGTAACTTTTTCAATGTTAACAACAGTGCGCTAATACTGCGTGCCTCTTGAAAATCATCGCGCATTAATAACTCTTCCACCTTATTTAATGGCCACTTTATCACTTCAAGCGGTTCAGGCTCATCGCCCGCTAATTTTTCAGGATAAAATCCGTTGCCATAAACAACGTCATCTCACTGCTAAAATAACTCGGTGCCATGGATACTTTTTTTAATTTGGTGAGAGAGCGAGTAGCGAAACCGACCTCTTCTTTTAATTCTCGATTAGCAGCAATTTCAGCCGTTTCACCTTGGTCAATCAACCCCTTGGGAAAACCAAGTTGGTATGAATGGGTGCCAGCAGCATATTCACGAATCAATAACAGTGTCTCTTTATCGAAAAAAGGGACAATTAACACCGCCCCTTGGTGCTGCCCTTGCATCCGTTCAAACTCACGTTGCACACCATTACTGAATTTTAGCTGTAGAGATTCAATTTTAAAAAATCGGCTGCTGGCCACCAATGTACATTTCAAAATTTCAGGTAATGACTGTTTCATGAAGCTTCCTTTATAATTCTCTACACAAATATCGGCAACTAAGGCATGAAGATATTCGCTGATTTGCATAAAATAACGTTTTACAGATAGATCATATGACGGTTAGTATTTTATTTCTATTACAGATGCTAATTGAAGTTATCTTTGGTAGCATCAATAAATTACGTTTTTAATGAGATAAAATCAAATGAGTGGCAAAATAATTCGTATCGCAACTCGCCATAGCCCATTGGCTATGTGGCAAGCTAACTTTGTCAAAGCGGAACTACAAAAATTCCATCCCGATTTAACGGTCGAACTGTTAGCGATGAAAACAAAAGGCGATAAAATTCTCGATACCCCTCTCGCCAAGGTTGGCGGTAAAGGGCTTTTTGTCAAAGAGTTAGAAGTTGCGATCTTAGAGGGGCGTGCCGATATCGCAGTCCATTCGATGAAAGATGTACCCGTTGATTTTCCCGAAGGTTTAGGGTTAACGGTGATCTGTAAACGAGAAGATCCTCGCGATGCCTTTGTCTCTAACAACTACACATGTTTAGAGGAACTCCCACAGGGTGCCATTGTCGGCACATCCAGTTTACGACGCCAATGCCAGTTACGTGCACAGCGTCCAGATCTGCAGATTAAAGATTTACGCGGCAATGTAAATACTCGTTTAGCGAAGCTTGATAACGGTGAGTACGATGCCATTATCTTAGCGGCAGCAGGGTTAATTCGTCTGCAAATGCAAGCGCGTATTGCCAGCGTTATTGAACCAGAGCAAAGTCTTCCCGCCGTTGGTCAGGGTGCCGTTGGTATCGAGTGCCGCCTTGATGACGCACAAACCATCGCACTGCTACAACCACTTGAAGACACGGTTACACGTTTACGTGTCTCTGCCGAGCGAGCCATGAATCTTGCGCTTCAAGGAGGATGCCAAGTCCCCATCGGTAGTTATGCCATTTTACAGGGTGAACAGCTATTTTTACGTGGGCTAGTGGGCAGTGTTGATGGCAAGGAGATTATCCGTAAAGAGATCACGGGCCACCAAGATGATGCTGAACAGTTAGGTCTAACATTGGCACAGCAATTACTCGATAGCGGCGCGAAACAGATATTAGCCGATGTTTATCAGCAAGAGATGTAATTCCCATGTCAACGCCACGCCTATTGGTGACTCGTTTGAACCGCATGCTACACGTTTAGCAAACATACTCAAAGAGCATGGCATCTTTGCCCATGCTCAACCCTTATTAACAATGGCTGAAAGCACTGCCGATATTGATACCGTGGTGGCTAATAATCATGACCTGATTATCGCCGTCAGTGGCAATGCCGTAGATTATACGGATCTAGCATTAGCAGGCAAACCTTGGCCAATCGCAACTTATTTAGCCGTCGGCAACGGCACAAAAACCAAGCTAGAACAGGCCTGCAAACAAAACGTCATCGTGCCAGTACAAGGGTTTGATAGTGAAGGTCTGTTGGCTCTGCCCTGCCTGCAAAATGTAACATACCAGAAGGTGCTAATTTTACGCGGTGTCGGTGGACGAGAGTTACTTGCGGAACGCTTAATGGAGCGCGGCGCGTTTGTTAACTACTTTGAATCATATCAACGTATTGCGTTGCAATTAGACGCATTATCTTTAGTTAAACAATGGCAACAGGAAAATCTTAACGGTGCTATTATTAGTAGCGTTGAACTATTACAACGGCTATATGATATTGTGCCGGAAGCGGCTCGGCCTTGGTTAAAAACACTAACCATTTATGCACCTAGCGAACGTATTTTAAAGTATGCTATGTCAATGGGTTGGAGCTCTCGGAAATTACTTCCTAGCTTAGTTGATGAAGATATTCTCGCTTACTTTACTCAAGATAACTAAATTTTCTTACTGCTTTTTTAGACATGAGGGTCATTATGACTGTTAATAAAGACAATATAACCGATGGCGAAGCTCAACAGCAAACGACAACCATTGCGACCGCAAACTCCGACATGGCAAGTGGGCCGACAAAAAATCGCCTCGCTTTAGCCCTTGCCGGAGGCGCGCTGTTTTTAATGCTTATAATGATCCTCGCAGCGGGCTATTTCTATCAACAAAATCAAACAACAGTCAAACAGCTGCAAATACAACAAAGTAAATTTAACGAACAGTTATCACAACAACAAAGCGAAGAAGAACAAGCGCTAAAGTCCATTCAAGCTAACTTTTCTACGAAAGTAGAAAATATACAGGCGCAATTACAACAAACCAAAAATGAAAATAAAATATATAAGAGCGATATTCAGGCACTACAACGCAGTTTGTCAGAAAAAAATGTACGTCATCCCAACGATTGGGTTTTAGCGGAAGTTGAATACCTCGTCTCTTTAGCCGGTAGAAAAATCTGGTTAGAGCATGATATTGCTACGGCAATCGCCTTGCTATTAGCGGCAGACCAACGTGTTGTAGAGATGAATGATGCCAGCTTGAGTGGTTTACGTGCGGCATTGCTTGAAGATATTAATACCTTAGAAGCTCTGCCTAAACGCGATTTAGATGGGCTGGTACTTACCTTATCAAATTTAGAGCGACGCATTAATAAATTAGTGATCACCTCCATCTCTCTGCCCGATGCAACCAATAATGAAGATACTGTGTTATCGACTGATATTAATGATTGGCAAGAAAACATTAGCAAGTCTTGGACGACCTTTGTGGAAAACTTTATTGTCGTTAATAAAAGAGACAGTAAAATAGAAGCGTTACTTTCACCACAGCAAAGTTGGTATTTACGCGAAAGTCTTCGTAACAACCTATCTAAAGCAGAGTTTTCTGTCTATCGAGAACAGCAAAATATTTACGATATTGCGCTTAACAATGCCAATAAATTATTGAAAAACTATTTTGATTTAACTGACCATGCGACCAATCAATTTTATAACGCGGTTCAAGAATTAACAGCCAATAAGATTGCCATCTCCTACCCTGACCAGTTAAAAAGCACTGCGCTGCTCGCTAACATCATCCAACAACGCGCTAAAAAATCATTAGCAAGCAGCCGTATTACTGAGGGGGGTTAATTATGTTACGTCTATTTATCCTCATTTTAGTTTTGCTTGGAGGCTTACTCATTGGCCCCGATCTCAGCGATAATAAGGGCTACATTCTTATTTCTATTGATTCCTATACAACCTATGAAACAACGCTAATTAATGCCGCCATGATGGCTATTATTTTCTATTTTTTACTATTGTTCGCAGAATGGATATTACGAAAAGTATTATCAATGAGCTCAATTACACGTGGTTGGTTGCTGAAAGGAAAACAATCAAAGCACAAAAAAATAGCTTATTGGGTATGCTCACGCTCTTTGAAGGCGATTCCCAAAAGGCGCAGAAACTATTAGCAGGATCAGCCGCGCATAGTGGTACCCCTGTCTTGACCTATATTGCCGCGGCGAAAGCTGCACAGCAGCAGAAAAAATATGATTTACGCGATGAGTATCTGCAACAAGCCAATGACGCAGAACAAACGAGCCAGCTCGCGGTAGGGCTCGTCTGGGCTAAATTACAAATAGAAGCGCAACAATTCCACCAAGCAGAAGAGACGCTGCAAGAGTTATCTCTTAAATACCCTAAAAATGGACGTATTCATGAACTCTATGCACAGCTCTACCCCGCACTGCATGAGTGGCAAAAATATATCGATTTAATCAACAACAAACGTAATGGTCTAACCTTTACTGATAGTGAATTTAGCGCAAGACAACTTGATGCTTACCAACAACTATTTAAACAGTTGGCAGCAGAAAATGCACAACAACTAAAAGAGTATTGGGATAACAATGCACCGCGCTGGATGCGTAAGGAATTGGACTATCAAAAGGCGGTCTTAGATGCTTTTCTTGAGGCAGGAGAAGATAAATTCGCCGAGCAATTCTTAATAATGAAACTCAATAAACAATTCTCATTACCACTACTTAGTTACTTAACAAAATTGGAAATTAATGATTATTACCCACTGATATTATTACTCGAGAAAAAACTTAAAAAAGAGCCGCACGCAGCTTTAATTCATAGCACCTTGGCAAGGTTAATGTTAAAAGAGAACAAAATTGGCGCAGCGATAGAACATTTAAAACAGAGTGTTGAGAGTGAGGCAAATATCGAGGAATTTGCGTTGCTAGCTAACTTACTAGAAGAGGATGGCCGTAATAGCGAAGCACAACAATATTATCGTCGTGGACTATCTATTGTCTTGTCATCTTAATGACATTTTTATATTATAAAATCCCATAAAAACAGGAGCTTAACTCCTGTTTTTTATATCACTTATGAGGTACAGAATATGACATCAATTCACCCATGTTTTCCTCTTCCGATTGAAAATAGCGCGGCAGAGCTACTACTCATGCCTTGCCCCGGAACAAAAGGAGTTCCATTACAGGAAACCCTAAAACAGTTAAAAACAAAAGAGAAGGTCGATGCGCTAATCACCTTAATGACCTCTGAAGAGCTATTAAAGAATCAATTGGTAGAGTTAGGCGGGTCGGTAAAAGAGCTAGGCATATCTTGGTTCCATCTGCCAATTACCGATGACCACGCACCTAGCGACGATTTTTTAACACTTTGGGAAACGGCAGGCCCGGCTATACACCGTTTACTAGAACAGGGTAAACGAGTTGCCATTCATTGCAAGGGCGGGACAGGGCGAACGGGACTCGTTGCTGCACAAATCCTAGTAGAGCGCGGCGAAAATTTGGAAAAAGTAATGACACGTATTAAAAAAAGACGACCGAACGCTTTTACACTCACTTGCCATCAAGACTATTTAAAATCGTTAGCCGAAAAATTACAATAAAATTTATTTGCAGGAAATTCACATATGACAATTAAAGTTGGTATCAATGGATTTGGCCGGATTGGCCGTTTAGTATTACGCGCCGCCTATGGATGGCCTGACGTTGAATTTATACAAATTAATGATTGTGCTGGCGATACCGCGACGCTTGCTCATCTGCTTGAATTTGACTCCATTCAAGGACGTTGGCACGAACAAGTAACCGTTGATCAAAACAATATATTAATTGGTGACCATAAAATAGCCTGTACACAGGAAAAACTTATCGCTGCCGTCGATTGGTCCGCCTGTGATGTTGTTATTGAAGCAACGGGTGTGCATCGTGATGCCGATCTTCTGCAAGTTTATTTAGACCAAGGTGTAAAACGTGTTGTTGTTTCTGCGCCAGTCAAAGCGGACTCTATTGCGAACATCGTTGTGGGTGTCAATGATGCGATTTATGATGCCAGTAAGCATCAAATTGTTACTGCGGCATCCTGCACAACCAATTGCCTTGCACCTGTTATTAAAGTGATTAATGAAAAACTTGGCATTGAACAGGTCTGTTTTACCACGATTCACGATTTAACCAATACGCAAACCATCTTAGATGCACCGCACAAAGATCTACGTCGAGCACGAGCCTGTGGAATGAGCCTCATTCCAACCACAACAGGTTCGGCGAAGGCCATTGTTGAAATTTTTCCAGAGCTTAAAGACCGTATTAATGGTCATGCCGTTCGCGTACCCTTAGCCAATGCCTCATTAACCGACATTGTTATCGACGTAAGCCGTGATACCGACGTCGCAGAGGTCAATGCTTTACTGAAAAGTGCAGCAGAGAATGAGCTGAAAGGTATCCTTGGTTATGAAGAAAAGCCATTAGTATCTATCGATTACCGTGGCGATCAACGATCAACTATCGTCGATGCCTTATCCACCATGGTAGTGGGTTCACGGATGGTGAAAATTTATGCTTGGTATGACAATGAAATGGGGTATGCAACGCGCACCGCTGAGTTAATGCGTATCGTTGGGTTGTCAGATAAATAATGCTAAATAAACTCTCTGTTGAATTAAAACAATACTTAATTATCACCACTAACTATTGGGCGTTTACCTTAACGGACGGCGCCCTGAGAATGTTGGTCGTTTTGTATTTTCATCAGTTGGGTTATAGCGCCTTAGAAGTCGCCTTTCTGTTTCTGTTTTACGAGTTTTTTGGTGTCGTCACCAACTTGTTAGGCGGATGGTTAGGCGCACGCTTAGGTTTAAATAAAACCATGAATATTGGCCTGTTAATGCAGGTCATTGCGCTGTTGATGCTCGCCCTACCCAATGATTGGTTAATCATTCCTTGGGTTATGTTAGCTCAAGCCCTCTCTGGTATTGCCAAAGACCTTAACAAAATGAGCGCCAAAAGTGCCATAAAACTTCTGGTTAAAGATGAACAACAGGGTACGCTTTATAAGTGGGTAGCCATTTTAACGGGCTCAAAAAACACTCTAAAAGGGGTGGGATTTTTTCTTGGTGGTTTATTACTGACTTTAGTTGGTTTTCAAAGTGCCATGCTATTAATGGCGGCCATGATCTTTATTGTCTATAGCGCAAGTATGCTGTTACTTAAAAAAGAGCTAGGCAAAGCAAGTCGAAAAATAAAATTCACCGAGCTATTTTCCAAAAGTCGTCCTATTAATATTCTCTCAGCGGCAAGGCTGTTTTTATTTGCCTCTCGTGATGTTTGGTTTGTTGTCGCACTACCTGTTTACCTGAGTGAGACGCTAGACTGGACACCGTGGAGTGTGGGTGGCTTAATGGCACTGTGGGTTATCATCTATGGCGGCATTCAATCAATTGCACCTTATTTTACTGGTAAACGTTCGGGCAAAGTCCCAGCGGGAAAAACAGCCGTTATCTGGGCAACTACACTAGCAATGACCCCACTATTAGTTATCGCCTCTTTACAAGGGGGTAGTGATTGGTTTATTGCCGGGCTATTTTTATTTGGTGCGTTATTTGCTATTAACTCATCATTACATAGTTATTTAATCGTCAGTTATGCGCAACGTGATGCCGTATCACTGGATATAGGCTTTTATTATATGGCTAATGCACTCGGACGATTAATTGGTACACTTCTCTCTGGGTGGGTCTTTGTTAGTTTTGGCTTATCAGCTTGTCTGCTGGTATCGGCACTTTTTATTGTCACTGCTGCCTTGATCTCTTTGTTACTACCGCAGCAGGCGCAGCCATCTTAATATTGCATAATGATGGTTAATGGGTATATATTGTGCGCCCGCAAATAATTCCTTTTATTGAGATTTTTTATGTTGTTGCTGATCAGCCTATTCGCACTATTTCTTGGCCCAATTACTTACCGCATATTACAGCGTCAATCGGGTTGGATAGACCTGGTTGATGCATTTATATTTGTGACCATCTCCGGTTTAGTCTTATTCCACATTCTTCCAGAGTTATTACACAGTGGTGGTTTAATTGTATTAGTATTAATGGCTTTGGGCATATTAGCACCGAGTTGGATAGAAAAATATTTTCATAAAGCCGCGCATCAAGCACATCAAACAACATTATTTCTGGGTATTTTAGGGCTAATATTGCACGCTAGCATTGATGGTTCAGTGCTTATTTTTGATCCGGATAATCACACCAGTTGGTTACTTGCCCTTGGAGTATTACTACATAGATTTCCCGTTGGCTTAACAATTTGGTGGTTATTACGCCCGCAATATGGCCGTGCACTGCCAATTTTCATTTTAACATGTATGTCCATTGCCACCTTGATTGGTGCCTATTATGCCGATTACTCTTTAGCACAACTAGACGGACAATGGCTAGCTTGGTTACAAGCTTTTGTCATGGGCTCGATTATGCATGTGGTCTTACATCGCCCCTATTTTCATGGGCATGGTCAAGAGACACCCCCATCCGAAAATAAATATGCAGCGGGAATTGGCAGCCTGATAGGTTTGTTAGTGTTAGGCTCCGTTTTATTACCACACTGGCTTGGCTATATTGAACATCATCACGACCATGGTGCTATTGCTACTACCGAAGCACATCATTACGACCATCAACATATCGAAGCAAGCAACGAAGCGCTGCATGATGATCACGACCATCAACATATCGCAACAAGCAACGAAGCGCTACATGATGATCACGACCATCAACATATCGCAACAAGCAACGAAGCGCTGCATGATGATCACGACCATCAACATATCGCAACAAGCAACGAAGCGCTGCATGATGATCACGACCATCAACATATCGCAACAAGCAACGAAGCGCTGCATGATGATCACGACCATCAACATATCGCAACAAGCAATGAAGCGTTGCATGATGATCATGACCATCAACATATCGCAGCAAGCAACGAAACGCTGCATGATGATCACGACCATCAACATATCGCAGTAAGCAACGAAACGCTGCATGATGATCAAGGCAACAAAATAGCAAATAGTGGTGATACCGATGAGCATCGTCAACATAATACAGCACTGACACTAATTAACTTCACCAATATCGCTATGCATAGTGCGCCAATGCTATTGTTGGCATATTTCCTCAGTGCCTTAATGCATTATTTTAAACCTAAGTTTTCGATATTACCGGTTCAAGACAGCCAAACATTCTTTGCTGACTCATTAAAGGGGGTTGCCTACGGTTTACCCCTGCCCATATGTTCTCCTAGTGCAACTAAAATGCACCAACACCTACTTTCCATGGGGGCTAATCAAACCTTTGCCACTGCCTTTTTAATTGCCGCCCCCATTGTAGGATTTGATGCGCTGTTAATTTCGTGGCCATTACTAGGCGAGCAGTTATTACTCTTACGCATCGTTTTAGCCGCACTCTTTGCATTGCTAATTGCATGGGTCATAGGCCGTCATTTTAAATTACAACACACTACATCGGCAGCAAACACGAACCAATGTGAGCACTCAAGCTCACGATTTGTAAATGCTGTGAAGCAAGGTTATCAACACCAGTTAGATCATACAGCCCCATGGGTTTTATTAGGCTGGATGCTGGCAGCAACCCTCTCTGCAGCCTCTGTTTGGGACTTTTTTGGACAAGCTCTTTGGTTACAAGTAATAGTAATGATTGCCGTTGCATTTCCCTTTGCACTCTGTGCCACGGGCATCACACCTGTCATTGCAATGCTATTATTGGCAGGCTTATCACCGGGAGCTGCCATCGCCTTCTTTTTAATTGCACCAACAATCAGTATTGAGCTATTAAAAATGATTCGCCAGCAACAGGGGGTTTTTGCTGCAATGAGTTTAGCGATGCTAATGGTGGGAGGAGCATTTATTATCGGCCTAGGAATCAATCAATATATTGATACGATTTCGTTATCCTGGCTGCAACAGCAGGGCAATTACAGTTGGTGGCAAATTATCAGTTTATGCATTATCTTAACACTCTACTTAAGCTCATTACTGCGCCGTGGAGCACGTAGCTTTATTGCCGAATTAGTTCCTAAAAGCTTTATGAAGATACGTCATAAACACCATTAATCGGCTTAACACTTTTCGAGAGTATTAGAAATGATAAAGCCCCAATATTGGGGCTTTATTTCATTATTTCAGAAGCTAAATTTATGCGTTGTTATTTTTACGACGCAAACCGAATCCGATTAATCCGATACCAAATATAGCTAATGCAGAGGGAGCAGGTACTGCGGCTGCAATACTCTCTTTTGACATCACATCCCAATTTTGGCCATCATTTGTAAATCTCACTGTACTTGGTCCATTACAGCAGCTTTCCGCCCAGTATATTTCCAATAAATGGCTACCAACTGAGATATCAATATCATGTGCTTTCATAACATCGCTATTAGCCCAGTCTGTACTCCACCATAAATCATCGCTTCTATTTGTTAGTAAAAGCCCATCAAGATATAACGCAGCACCATAGTGTGCATCTAATCCAGCTTCAACACCCCAAGTCCCAGTCGCACCTATAGTAAAATCAACTGAAAAATGATTAATGGTATTATTTCCAGTTTTATAAAGCTCAAATGCATCGATAGCGTTCGTTGTAACCGTTGAACTTTGGCTATTCCAAGAGCTAATGAAATCACTGCTATCAATCATAGCTGCATTATCAATCGTTCTTGTTGCAACAGTCATTAGTGACGCAGAAGCATTAGCTGAAATTACCATCGTGGTGGCGAATATTGCGGTAGAGAATACTTTAGAGATATTCATTTATCTTCCTTGAGTTAATTATTTTAAACGTAACGAAGCCTTAAATTGCAAATATCAAGCCAATAAATAAAAACACTTAAATATCAACACAATATAGGCGAACATTAGAATTCAAAAACCATTAGTGTAATTTTTTTCGACATACATGTTGTTTTTTCGGTATTTATTTTACACTTATAATCTATTCTTTATAAAAATCAACAAGCTCCTACGATAATCATTTATTGTTACCCGAAAAGAAAAGCGTGCATATCTTTAACCTTCAGCGTAATAACGTTTTAAAACCGCCATCGCTTCATTCAAAGCTTGCGCTGTTGCAACAGCACCTCCTTTATCGGGGTGATGCCTAGCTAAAAGCTGCCGATATCGTTTTTTAACCATCGCCAAATCACAGGGTTCATTTAACTCAAATAGTGCTAAAGCACTCTGCTTTTCACTATCATCGCTCATTTTCAACCAAAAACTAGCCAGTAAATTATCAACCTCTTCGCCGCTAGTATTATGCAAATTATTTATGTCTAGATAATATGCACGCAACGGATCTCTATTAACTAAACTGGTTGGCTGTTGTGCAATAACACTTTGCGGCAACCATTGAATGTTCAGTGCCTCAATAACAATATAACCTGCTTGTTCAGATCGCAACTGATCTGAAAGCTTATAAAGTGCATGAAATAAAAGAAAATGTTGCTGGAATAAAGCCAAGTTATCAAACGGTAGGTGTTGCTGCTGTTGAAGTTGTTGCTCCTGTAACAGCTTTAATAAATCATACTCTTTGATCCCTTCGGGGTGACTTTTAACAAGTTTTAGCAAAATGCTATTTTGATAATTTATCACTGATTATAGTCATCCCAAGCGCAGGTGGATTGATTAGCTCGCGTTTAATGGAAGAGTTACATCATCAACACTTTGTGAATACTTTAAAACGTTGATGATGATACCAATTCCGGTAAGTATGTGATCTAAATTTTGCGCAGGAAAAACAGCTTAATTCAAGGCGTAATTTGACGTAAATGGTTATTCCCTTTGCGAAAATTACAACGCAGCAGTAAGTTGTTTTAACCAGTAAAATAATTAGCTATTTATCGGAATTGGTATGAGAATATGGCTATTTAAACTGTTCGTGAAAAAAAGCCCATTGCGCTTTAAAAAATTGCGTCGGTTTTTGTTTGAATTGGCTACGAACAAATTGACTCATACGTCCTTCTGCATAGGCAAGTAGCATATTAGCTGCAATAGCCTCATCAACCCCTAACTTACCGCCATCAAGAATTGGTTTCTCTCTTAACACCTGTTTAATTTGCGATTCTAATTTGGAAAATAAATGCTCGATACGTGATTGTAATCGCTCATGTTCACCCAACAATGCATCACCCGTTAAGATACGCGTGATGCCCGGATTTTGTTCTGCGAAACCAAGCAAAAAATACAAGATATGTTCAATACGAATTAACGTTTGCTTTTGCTGATCTTTAATAAGGTTAATTTGTGTAAATATGGTCGTCTCAATAAAATCAATTAACCCTTCAAACATTCTCGCCTTACTCGGGAAATGACGATACAACGCCGCCTCAGAGACACCCACTTCAGCAGCAAGTTTTGCCGTAGTGATACGTTGCCCAGGCTTCCCCTCTAACATAATGGCTAACGCGCGTAAGATATCATCTTTACGGTTTACCTTTTTCTTTTCTGTTTTTGTCACCATTGTTAACAACATCCTTTGTTATTTAATTTGTCCCTGAGTGCCCAAAACCACCTTCCCCACGCGCACTACCATCAAAGCTATCAACCACTTCGAATGTTGCTTGTACCACAGGCAAGAAAACCAATTGCGCTAAACGTTCACCTGGCTGCAAAGTAAAAGCGGTTGCACTGCGATTCCAACAAGAAACCATTAATGGCCCCTGATAATCAGAATCAATAAGGCCGACTAAATTTCCTAATACGATACCGTGCTTATGACCTAAGCCTGAGCGAGGCAATATCGTTGCAGCTAACGTTGGATCTGCAATATGAATCGCGATGCCTGTTGGTATAAGCTGCGTTTCACCCGGAGCTATGCTTATTGGGCTATCAATACAAGCGCGTAAATCCATACCTGCCGAGCCTATTGTGGCATATTCAGGCAATGGAAACTCTTTACCAATACGGGGATCAAGAATTTTTAGTTCAATTTGTTTCATTATATTTCCTATTTTCTTAATCGTTATTCGTCGTAGAATATTGTTGATGAATAACTTCAAGCAATTGCTGGGCAACCTTTTTTTTATCAGCAAGTGTTATATCAAATCGCTGCTTGGCAGCAAACACCGTTAATGCATTTTTTTCACTATTAAAGCCTTGATCAGCTTTAGCTACATCATTAGCTGCAATCAAATCTAAATTTTTACGTTGCAGTTTATCGAGAGCATAAGCTTCTACATTTTCAGTTTCCGCAGCAAAACCGACACAAAATGGGCGATCTAAATGATTTGCGACATCGGCAATAATATCTGGGTTCTTCACTAAATGAAGCGTTAAATTCTCAACTCCAGATTGCTTTTTCATTTTTTCCTGGGCAATCACTTCGGGGCGATAATCGGCGACCGCAGCACAGGCAATAAAAATATCGCAATGGTCAAGAGTCTGCAAACTTGCAGCATGCATATCTAATGCACTTTTAATATCAATTCGATTAATATTAGCCGCACAGGTTAACGCGACGGGACCTGTAATAAGGGTAACATTTGCCCCCATTTTTTGCGCTACCTCTGCCAATGCAAAACCCATTTTTCCCGAACTATGGTTACTGATATAACGAACAGGATCCAACGCTTCTTGTGTCGGACCTGCTGTAATCGTAATATTTACATTTTTAAAAATAGCTTTTTGTGGTGCAAAAAAATCAACCACGAGATCAACTAATTGATGCGCTTCGAGCATTCGACCAGGACCAATATCACCACAGGCTTGTGGCCCTTCTCCCGGCCCCCAAATATGCATGCCGCGCTGAGCCAAAACAGCAATATTCTCCTGTGTAGCAGAGGCGAGATACATCTCCATATTCATCGCAGGAGAAACCGCTATCGGTGCAGGGCTTGCTAAACAAAGCGTGGTTAATAATTCATCGGCAAATCCTGCGCGTAAACGAGCAATAAGGTTCGCCGTTGCCGGAGCAAGTAAAATAAGATCTGCCCATTTCGCAAGCTCAATATGTCCCATACCCGATTGTGCATTAGGATCCAGTAGATCATCAGCCACGGCATGGCCAGAAACAGCTTGCATTGTGAGGGGGGTGATAAAAGATTTTGCAGATGTCGTCATAACCACGCGTACATCCGCACCAAACTCCGTTAATCGACGAGTTAGTTCAACACATTTATAAGCAGCAATGCCACCAGCAATACCTAATAAAATCTTTTTTCCCGCTAAGGGTGAAGAAACAGACATAACGACCACTCTAATCACTATCCCCTAGTTATTTAGGGGTAATTAAAAAGAGCAATAGGATACCACAAACTTTTCCTGCACGATGTGAAAATATCGACTAGATTTAATATCACCATTATGTAACAAAAAAGTCTTGCATGAGTAAATTAAAAGATTGGCCACAACAAGAAAGACCACGAGAAAAACTACTCGCACAGGGCACTGACGCGCTTTCTGATGCAGAATTGCTCGCTATTTTTCTAAGAACAGGCTGCAAAGGAACGGACGTGGTGACGCTTGCTCGCCACTTAATTAGTGAATTTGGCTCGCTACATGCCCTTTTTGGCGCATCGGAATCTCACTTCTGCGCTAAAAAGGGGCTAGGAAAAGCCAAATATGTGCAATTGCAAGCCGTATTAGAAATGTCTCGCCGTTACTTACAGGAGCCGCTACAAAATGGCCAGCCATTAACGAGTGCCGCACAAACCAAATCATTTTTACAAGCTAAGATGCACCATTTACCCTACGAAGTGTTTGCTGCGCTATTGCTCGATAGTCAACATCGCATTATCCGTTTCCATGAGTTTTTCTTTGGTTCCATTGATAGTGCAACGGTTCATACTCGTGTTATCGCACAAAAAGTATTAGCAGATAATGCCGCCGCCATTATTTTGGTACATAACCATCCATCGGGAGATCCAACAGCCAGTATTGCCGATAGAAAAATCACTGAAAAAATCATATCTGCAATGCAACTGATCGATGTGCGCGTTTTAGATCATTTCATTATTGGGTATAAAAAATGTACCTCTTTTGCTGAAAATGGATGGATTTAACGCTTAAATTCACACTTTTGTTGATCTTTCATACGTATTCATGTATAAAATGCGCCCTCGACGCCTTTGGCGACGGCTAAAAAGGTGTTCGACTATTTTGCTCGAGTAAAATTTATTATTTTGGAGAATTACGACATGTCTAGAGTATGTCAAGTTACAGGCAAGCGTCCAGCTGTTGGTAACAATGTATCACACGCAAAGAACCACACACGACGTCGTTTTTTACCTAACCTACAAACACACCGTTTTTGGGTTGAGAGTGAAAACCGTTTTGTTAAATTACGCCTAACCACTAAAGGTATGCGTATCATCGATAAAAAAGGTATTGATGCAGTATTAGCTGATATCCGTGCCAATGGTGAAAAAGTTTAAGGAGCTTTAAAATGCGTGATAAAATTCGTTTAAATTCAAGTGCTGGTACTGGCCATTTTTATACTACTGATAAAAATAAAAAGACGATGCCTGAAAAGTTTGAAATCAAAAAATTTGACCCTGTTGTACGTAAGCACGTTATGTACAAAGAAGGCAAAATCAAGTAATTTTGATTTTATCTAATAAAAACCCAGTTTATACTGGGTTTTTTTATGCCTGCTAAAAATGAAAAAGGATAAATAATATGCGTTTATCACGTAAAGGTTGGAACAATGTACTTATCTTTGCCGTTTTCACTATTATTTTTATCTTCAATTTTGGCCATAAATTAACCGCGAATAAAAAACCAGTCGCGTTATCCATCATCGACAAAAATCTTACCCTTGTCGAAATCAAAACCCCGGATTTTAGAGTAACCCGTGTCGGACGCAGTTGGCAGAGTCAGCCTAATTTAGGGTTATCGGCAAAGCAACTGGCAACATTAGTGAACAATTGGCAACAGTTAACGCTCAATCCACATGAGCCAATCCCCCTCGGCTCACACCCATACACCATCTTGATTTATAGTGCAGATAGAGAGGAACCTATTACGGTTAATCTGATCCAACAGGGTGATGATTACGTATTACAAACTGAGTCAAATCATGCGCTATTTTTAAATGCACAGCAGCTGCCTTTATTACTTGGTCGTTAACCCCGACAGCTAGCCTAAACAGAGTATTTATATGCCCGAATTACCAGAAGTTGAAACCAGCCGTCGAGGTATCAGCCCGCATCTTATTAATAAAGAGATAAAAGGGCTTACTCTGCGACATACACAGTTGCGCTGGAAGATCCCCGAAGACCTGTTAAGCCATATTAATAGAGAGCGGCTAATCAGCATTGACCGCCGAGCTAAGTATCTATTACTTAATTTTGCTACTGGTACTGTATTAATTCACCTAGGCATGTCAGGCAGTTTGCGAATTTGCCCTTTAAATAGCCACGCACAAAAACACGACCATGTTGATTTCATCTTTTCTGATTGCCTCTTACGCTACACCGATCCTCGTCGATTTGGAGCAATACTGTGGTTAGGTAAAACGCCACAAGACTCTCCACTACTTAATCAACTAGGTCCAGAGCCACTTGATGATGATTTCAATGCAAGCTACCTATATCGCAACGCAGAGAAGCGTAAACTGCCCGTTAAGCAATTTATTATGGATCAGAAGGTGGTAACGGGTGTAGGAAACATATACGCCTCAGAGGCGCTATTTAGAGCCGCTATTAATCCAGCTCGTAGTGCAGGTAATATATCGCAAAAACGCTATGCACTACTGGTCGAGGCAATTAAGGATATTTTACACAAAGCGATTCAACAGGGTGGAACAACCCTAAAAGATTTTGTCGGTGGGGATGGTAAGCCCGGCTATTTCCAGCAAACATTACAAGTTTATGGCAAAAGTGGAGAACAATGCCCACATTGTAAAACGCCACTTAAAAGCATTAAACTTGCGGCAAGAAATAGTGTTTATTGCCCTAAATGCCAGCGCTAAATCCACAAGCATTTAGCGATAGAAACCATTACATATTGGCTTCATTTGGCTGGGCAAGCCAACGTTTTGCTGCAACCATATTGTCAAACATTTGAATTTTGACACCCGCTTCCCGATATAGCTTCTCGAGTTGCTTAGAAATAAGCAAGGAACCAATCGGGTTAATCAGCACGATAGCAGAACGATCTAGCCCTTTGGTTTTTTTCCAAAGATTTACCTCCGTTAATTTTTGTGCTGCATCGGGCGTAAACAAACTTTCTTCGTGAAGAATAATAATCTGATCCCACACCCCGACGTTCACAGCCAGCCACTCGACAGAATTGCATAGATCAGCATGGTAATGGGTTATCAATTCAAGATTAAAGGGACCTTTGGCATCAATAATCAAAGTATTGCTATCAATATCAATGTTATATGTTCCGTGCTCTCTATATTTATCCATTTCAAGAGATACTCATATTATTTATACATTAGACCTCATAAACGTTAGCACAATTTAAGTAACATGCCCTGCTTCGCCGCAATTTCGATCGATATACTCCCCTCTTGTAACCGCCATTGCGCATCGCTTAGTTGATCCTCTAATACGCCAGACTCAATATCCAATTGCCACAGTGGCAGATCAATTAACAGCTCATGATCGCCATTATTAATTAAGCAGATATAACATTGTTTCTGGGTAAATCGAGCGAAAGCAAAGGAGCGCCCCTGAACATTTAACCAATGAAAGTTACCGGATTGCAACGCTGTTGCCGATTTTCTTATTGCAATAAGCTTCTGTACAAATAAAAATGTTTGTAGCTTGCCGTCAGACTCAACTCTATCCCATGGAAAACAACGCCTATTATCGGGATCTCGACCGCCCTGTAAGGCAACTTCAGTACCATAATAAATACAGGGGGTTCCCACATAGGCAAACAGCATCAACAAGGCTAAATGCAGTGTTTCGATATCCTCATTTAGCATCGTTAAAAAACGCATCGTGTCATGGCTATCGAGCTGGTTAAATTGAGAAAGTTGATTTAACCAGGGTATTTTCCCGCGCGCTTCATTGAGCCATTCAACTAACTCTTGAGCATCAATTTGACAAGGTTGATAAGCAATATCTTGTTGTGCAAAAAAAGCGCGAATAGGGTGAGCAAAGCCATAATAGTTCATTGCGCCATCTTCTTGATCGCCCTGTAACCATTGTGATGCTTCGCTAAAATGTTCTCCCAACACGTAACAATTTTGATTGACCGATTTAGCGGCGTTACGAAATTCACGAACATAGTGAGCATTATTAAATGCTCCCTCACCTTCCCCTAGCATGTGGATAACATCAAAGCGCCAAGCGTCAATATTATAGGGAGGACGTAACCAATGCTTAATAACCGCATCATCACCAGCATAGATATAATCACGAACATGAGGATTGGAGAAATTCAATTTAGGTAAGGTTGCGATACCATTCCAGCCAACGTACTGCGTTGTGTCACCTTCAAACTGATAATAGTCACGATAAGGCGATGCTGGATTTGCATAAGCCCCCTCCTCATGCGTAAGCGAATTGCGTTTGTACATATCAAACCAAGGATGATCAACAGAAGTATGGTTGAATACTGCATCTAGCATGATCTTCATATCACGCCCATGCAGATCCTCCACCATTGTAGCGAATAACTTATTTGTTCCTAAATGAGAGTCTACATTGAGGTAATCGACCGTGTCATACTTATGATTACTAGGCGCACTAAAAATGGGATTTAAATAGAGTGCAGTGACACCTAGCTCTTGGAGGTAATCCAGTTTGTTATAAATCCCCTGCAGATCGCCACCAAAAAACTCACAAGCACCGTTTTTGCCATGCTCAGAAACAGCATCGCCCCACGCTTTTTTTATCGTCGGGCGTAATCGCCACGTAAACAATATTCACCAGATTGTACGCTAATACTACTATCACCGATGGCAAAACGATCGGGAAAAATTTGATAAAAAACCTGCTCTTTAACCCATCCCGGGGGCTGATCTGTTCGATTATACTTAAAATGCCGTTCTCTACCCGATATACGCGATGTAATACCGCAGCCGTCTAACCACCATTGACGATTATTCTGTAACATTTTAAAAGCATAAAAAGTTGTTTCTTTATCCTTATTAATAGGCAACTTAGCTGACCAATATTGCAACTTTTTAGTGCACCGAACAGGTTTCATCGGAATCAGTTTTTCTTCATTATCAGGTTCACAACGGATAAATAACTGAGAGATATCGATATCATTTGCAACGGCAACGGTCACCTTCAATACGTCACCCGATTGTACTAACCAAGCACTGTCTTGACCATGATAAATAAAAGGTATGTTCATTAATAGAATTCTCTTTATGCTCAACTTATATCAATTAATTTAGCACTAAACAAAGAAAGTAAGGAAGTACTTTTACTCGATAGCAATGCGCAACTCACAACATAAACTCTCCGAAGTCACTCATAATAAGTAAAAGAGGAAAGTAGCACGATCATCTATATAGCCCATCATTGCGAGGCAAAGTTAATTGTTTTGATGCTTTAAAAGTGCTTCTTTAACACATTGCGGAGCAAGTTCATCAATATTACCGCCATGCTTATAGACTTCTTTGACAACGGTTGAAGAGATAAACCCCGTGTGACAATTGGCAGCCAAGAGGATAGTTTCTAATTGAGGGTTTAAGGTGCGGTTCACCTGTGAAAGTTGAATTTCATAATCGGCATCACTCGCTCCACGAATACCTCGGATTAAAGCCTCTGCATTATGCTCATTGGCAAATTCAGCAAGCAATCCAGAAAAGGGAATGACATCGATTCCCTTGATATCAGCGGTTGCCAGCGCGACTAACTCGCACCGTTCAGTTAAACTCAACAGCGGTTTTTTACTGGTATTGATAGCTACGGCAATGATCACTCGATCCGCTAAACGACTCGCTCGGCAAATAAGATCAAGGTGACCATTGGTTATAGGATCAAAGGAACCGGGAAAAATGACCGTTTTCACTGTTATTTTACCACCGCATCATTGATTGCTTTTAAATCATCACGCGCTGATTCAGCATTCCAATACAGGGTATACCAAGGCTCAGGGTGATCCGCGGAGCGTAAGCTTTGCTTCGGAAATTCAATGGATAAGTAGTTATCATCAAAGGAATAAACGGAAGCACCAATTTTAACATCGCTAGCAATCCAAAATATAATTAGGGCAACAAGCGGGTAAACAAATAATATCTTAAACATAAATAACCTATTAATTTAAATATAAAAAATATTAGCTAAAGCTAACCGTCTCTTTTGACTGCTTAAAAATAGCCGCAGATAAAAAACTCAAAAACTCTTCACCGCTGCGATCATCAATCCATTGACCATCAATATAGTTGTAATGATGGCCATTTTCTAATGTAGCTAACCAAACCTGATGCAATGGCTGCTGACGATTAATAATCAGCTTAGATCTATTTTCAAACTCCAGCGTTAATAGACCACCATTTTGGTCATAATCAATATCGGCACCAGACTCTTCGATCTTATCTTCAATTTTTCGGTAAAGCTGATCTGCAATTTCTTGAAATTCGCTATCATTCATATACTGCCCTTTGCTTTTATACAATGAAATGAGATTATACCTGTAAAGAAGTGAGATAATAATGGAAAATGTACAATTTGGCACCCTCAAATAGCTTGCCTACCGTACAATAAAAACAATAAACTAGGATAAGAGATGAAAAACGCTAAATTATTAATAATGATGTCTATTCTTTCTTTTTCAATCGCTGCCTGTGGAATGAAGGGGCCACTTTATCAAGCCCCTGCTAGTGACACAAAAGAAGCAGCAAAAGAAACACAATTACCACGACAAGAAAACACAGATATCGACAATGAAGCGAATAACAGCTAGAGATAAATCACACAAGCGATAGCATTAATAACGATGACATTTGCCTATCACGACGTTTAATAACATTTAGAATGACAAAGGAGTTGAAATTGGATCACTTTAATTATCAAGATGATGGTCGCCTTTTTGCTGAAGGAATTGCTGTTGAAGAAATTGTAAAAAAATCGGGCACACCGGTTTACGTCTATTCACGAGCCACCATTGAACGTCATTGGAATGCATTTAGTCAAGCGGCTGGTGATTATCCTCATCTTATCTGTTACGCGGTTAAAGCTAACTCGAATTTAGGCGTGCTAAACTTAATGGCACGTTTAGGTTCGGGATTTGACATTGTCTCGGTAGGTGAGTTATTACGCGTGATCCAAGCCGGTGGTGACCCCACTAAAGTTGTTTTTTCAGGTGTAGGTAAAACCGAAGTTGAAATAGCCACGGCATTACAAGCGAATATTCACTGTTTTAATATTGAATCGATTTCTGAACTGTATCGTATCAACGCCGTAGCCGAAAGTTTACAGAAGAAAGCCCCGATCTCAATTCGTATTAATCCCAACATTGATGCAGGCACACATCCCTACATATCAACGGGCCTTAAAGAGAACAAATTTGGCATTGATATCGAACAGGCTAGTACTGTCTATCATTTAGCTAATGAACTTGAGTTTATTGAGGTCAAAGGGGTCGATTGTCATATCGGTTCACAATTAACCGAGATAGAACCTTTTCTTGAAGCTTTAGATAAACTGCTTATTTTGATTGATGAATTAGCGGAACAAGGAATTACGATTGCACACCTTGATCTAGGCGGTGGCTTAGGCGTACCTTACGATAAAGAAACACCTCCCGAACCAAGTCAATACATGAAAGCCATTGTTGCGAAAATGGGCTCACGTAAATTGAAGCTTATTTTTGAACCCGGTCGTGCAATCATGGCAAATGCGGGGATGTTGATAACTAAAGTTGAATTCTTAAAAATCAATAGCCATAAAAGCTTTGCCATTGTCGATGCGGCGATGAATGACCTGATCCGTCCAGCATTATATAGCGCCTGGCAAAATATTATTCCACTGAATAACACCTTTGTAGATTCAGAATTACGCCCATCACGTCGCTATGATGTCGTTGGCCCAATTTGTGAAACGGGCGACTTTTTAGGTAAAGATCGTCAGCTAGCAATCGCCGAAGGTGATTATCTGGCGGTACGCAGTGCCGGAGCCTATGGTTCAACAATGAGCTCAAACTACAACTCTCGCTGCCGCCCAGCCGAAGTGATTATTGATGGGGAAAAAGCTTTTGTCGTACGTGAACGTGAAGAGCATCGAGATCTGTGGCGTGGTGAGCATGTATTACCCAAATAACCATTAACGTAGCCGTCTTTTATTTTACATGCTTTACATTTAACAACGAGAAATGATGAATATTCAATTTTCAAAAATGCACGGATTAGGCAATGACTTCATGGTCATTGATAACGTCACACAAAATGTTTTTATCTCAAAAGAGGCGATCAAGCGACTAGCTGATCGTCATTTTGGCATTGGTTTTGACCAATTATTAATGATTGAACCGCCCTACGATCCTGAAATGGACTTCCATTACCGCATCTTTAATGCTGACGGTAGTGAGGTAGAACAGTGCGGGAATGGGGCGCGATGCTTTGCGCGTTTTGTGAAAATGAAGGGGTTAACTCATAAGCGTGTGATCAATGTCAGTACGGCAAATGGTAAAATTCAACTCAAAATAGAGCAGGATGGCAATATTACCGTCGATATGGGCAAGCCCATTCTTGAGCCAGCTAAAATCCCCTTTATCGCTAAAAAAGAGGAGAAAACCTATATCTTACGCGTCGAAGACCATACGGTAATGTGCGGTGCAGTCTCTATGGGCAATCCACATTGTGTCGTGTTAGTCGATGATATCGATACGGCGCCCGTTGATACTTTAGGGCCATTACTAGAAAATCATGAACGTTTTCCAAATAGGGTAAATGTTGGCTTTTTAGAAATAAAGCGTCGAGATTATGCCCGTTTACGCGTTTGGGAACGCGGTGTGGGCGAAACAATGGCATGTGGAACGGGGGCTTGTGCGGCTGCGGTAATTGGGCAACTACAAAATAAACTCGATACCCATTGCACCATTTCCTTACCCGGTGGTGAACTACGCTTTTTTTGGCAACCAGGACAATCAGTGAGAATGACAGGCCCTGCTGAATTTGTTTATGATGGACAAATTAATATTTAAAGCGACTTTTAACGTGTTGCTTTGCAACACGTTTTATACCAATCGGATTAAGTGTGTAATCTAAATTTTGCGCAGGAAAAATTGATTAATTTGAGGCGTAAGTTGACACAAATGGTTGTTCCCTTTGCGAAACTTACAACAAAAAAGTAAGTTATTTTAACCAGTAAAATAGATCTGCTATTTATTCTGATTGGTATTATTTTACAAATTGTATTGAGCAAAGCTATGAGTCCTTTATATGTACAAATTGAAGAATATTTAAATCATCTCGCCAGTCAACGTGGACTCAGCCCAGTCACCATCCTCAACTATCGTCGAAATCTAGCTCAATTTATTGAATTATTAGAAAAAAAACAGATCACAAGTTGGCCAGAATTAGACAGTCAGCAAGTCCGCATGATGACCAAAGCGCTACACCAAACTGGTATCAAAGCGCGCTCTATTGCCACAAAATTATCTGCCCTACGCTCCTTTTTGCACTATTTAGTACAACA
Source organism: Psychromonas sp. MME2 (assembly GCF_040566515.1). Taxonomy (NCBI): domain Bacteria; kingdom Pseudomonadati; phylum Pseudomonadota; class Gammaproteobacteria; order Alteromonadales; family Psychromonadaceae; genus Psychromonas; species Psychromonas sp. MME2. The sequence continues at coordinate 223,142 of NZ_JBEWXI010000002.1, forward strand.
GAATCAATTAACTCACAATCCTGCGAAGGGCGTATCAGCCCCCAAATTAGATAAACCTTTACCAAAAAATATCTCGGTAGATGAGATGTTTCAACTGCTCGATATTGATGAACAGGATCCTCTCAGTGTTCGCGACCAATGTATGATGGAGTTAATGTATTCATCGGGGTTAAGGCTGAGTGAATTAGTTGGTATTAATCTCACGGATATTAAACTCGCAGCCAAAGAGGTCATGGTAACAGGTAAAGGCAGTAAACAACGCTTGTTACCGATTACAACAAGTGCCGCTAATGCGATTAAAGCGTGGTTGAAAATACGCCCTGAATTTTGCATTACAGGCGAGAAGGCGCTGTTCGTTTCCAAACAAAAAAAACGTATATCAACGCGCAGTGTGCAGGCCAGAATGGAAAAATGGGGATTGACACAAGCACTGCCAAGTCATATCAACCCACATAAACTGCGCCACTCATTTGCCACCCATATGCTAGAATCAAGTGGCAATCTTCGTGCTGTGCAAAGCCTATTAGGCCATGCCGATTTAGCCACTACACAAATATATACCCACCTCGATTTTCAGCACCTATCGCAGGTGTACGATCAAGCGCATCCACGTGCAAAGCGGAAAAAGTAGGAATTTAAAATATGAAATATTACCGCCCACTAAAACCTTTTAAAGCGATCAGCTTTGACCTTGATGACACCCTCTACGATAACCACCCGATCATAGAGCAAGCAGAAGAATCCTTTATCACCCATCTCAACCAATGCTATCCAGACCTTGAACTATTCACGCGGCACCAATGGTTGCTTTATAAAGATCAAATGGCCAATGAAAACCCACAATTACGCGATGATGTTTCACTATGGCGTTTACAAACATTGACGCGCGTGATGATTATCCATGGGATGCCGGAATATGAAGCGATTAAACAGTCCCAGATTGCTTTTGCACACTTTTTAACTCTGCGCAGTGATTTTGTGGTGCCCGAGGAAAGCATGCAACTGTTAGCTAACTTAGCACAACACTATCCGGTCGTCGCTATCACCAATGGTAATGTCGATGCACAAAAAATCGCATTAGAGGATAAATTTCAATTTATCCTAAAAGCTGGCGATGGCTTAAAAGCGAAGCCTCAGGGCGATCTCTTTGTCGAAGCGGCGAGACGTTTACAGATTGAGGTAAGCGATATTCTCCACGTCGGTGATCACCTCATTACCGATGTCTATGGTGCACAAAATAATGGGGCGCAAGCGGTTTGGTATAATCCCAATAAACAATCATTAAATGGCGCACTTTTGTTACCTACGGTTGAAATCAGCCATTTAGATCAGCTCTACAAGTTGCTATAATCACCCACTGATTAAATAAACAGGTTTATTGTGATGGATGTTTCTTACTTAATTGATGGCTTAAATGACCACCAGCGTGCAGCAGTTTCGGCTCCCGAGCAAAATATGCTCGTATTAGCAGGAGCAGGCAGTGGTAAAACACGAGTGCTAACCCATAGAATCGCGTGGTTAATGCAAGTCAATAATATCCCAACCTATGGTATTCTCGCAGTGACTTTTACCAATAAAGCCGCTAAAGAGATGCGCAGCCGTATTGCCGATATCTGCCCGATGCAAATAGGTTCTATGTGGATTGGTACTTTCCATGGAATAGCCCACCGTTTATTACGCTTACATTATCAGCAAGCCGATCTCCCTGAGCAGTTTCAAATCATTGATAGCGACGATCAACAAAAAATGGTCAAGCGCATTATTAAAAGCTTGAATCTTGATGAAAAATACTACCCAGCCAAAGAATTACAGTGGTATATCAACGATAAGAAAGATGAAGGTTTACGCGCAAGCCATATTGAAGCAGGATACAGCCTACAGGATAAACAACGCTTACAGGTTTATCGTGCCTATGAGCAAGCCTGTCAATTAGCAGGACTGGTTGATTTTGCAGAACTATTGTTACGCGCACACGAATTATTGCTCAATAACCCATCTCTGTTAGCGCATTATCAAACGCGTTTTCGCCATGTGTTAGTCGACGAATTTCAAGATACCAATAAACTGCAATATGCGTGGCTAAATTTACTCACAGACAGCGATAACTACTTAACTATCGTTGGCGATGATGACCAATCAATTTACGGTTGGCGTGGTGCAGATATTGAAAATATCCAACGTTTTTTAAAAGAAAAAAACAACCCTGTGACCGTACGCCTAGAGCAAAACTATCGCTCTACAGGGCACATTCTTAATGCGTCTAACGCATTGATTAAAAATAACAGCGACCGATTAGGCAAAGAACTCTGGACCAGTGGTGAGGAAGGGGCGGCGATTTCCATTTACAGCGCATTTAATGATTACGATGAAGTGCGTTACGTTACCTCACAACTGCAAAATTATAAGTCTGCAGGCAACAAATTAGCAGAATGCGCCATTTTATATCGCAGCAATGCGCAATCGCGACTCTTCGAAGAGCAGTTAATGGCACAACAAATACCCTACCATATTTATGGTGGGCAACGCTTCTTCGACCGCTTAGAGATCAAAGACAGCGTCGCTTATTTGCGCCTCATGAATAACCATCAAGATGATGCTGCGTTTGAGCGGATCATCAACAAACCCAAACGTAAAATCGGTAATACCACACTTGACAAAATTCGTCTTTGCGCCCGCGAGCAAGGCTATACCATGTGGCAAGCAAGCCTCTATTTAATTGAAAATAAACAATTGAGTGCGGGAGCTAAAAGATCATTACAGGGGTTTATTGAGTTAATTAATCGCTTTAAAAATGAAACCTCTGAATTGCCACTATTTCAAATCGTTGACCATATCACGCAACATTCTGGGTTATATGCCATGTTTGAAGAAGAAAAGGGTGAAAAATCTCGTAGCCGCATTGAAAACTTACAGGAGCTTGTTTCAGCCACCAAAGCCTTTGTCATCCCAGAAGAAGAGCAGGATATGGATGAGCTGACAGCATTTTTAGCCTACGCCGCTTTAGAATCTGGTGATAATCAAGCCGATGAATTTGAAGATGCCGTACAACTGATGACCATGCATGCAGCCAAGGGGCTCGAATTTCCACAGGTATTTATTGTCGGAGCCGAAGAAGGCATGTTCCCAGGACAACAATCCGCAGATGATCCAACACGCTTAGCAGAAGAACGCCGTCTGTGCTACGTTGGCATGACGCGCGCCATGAAAAAATTAACCATTTGCCATGCCGAAAGTCGCCGTTTATATGGCCAAGAAAAGTTCCATTCGCCTTCACGTTTCATCAACGAATTACCCGAACACGACATCGAGTATGTGCGCCTTAAGACACAGGTTAAACGGATGCAACCAGCTCCACTTGCCCGGCCAAGCTTTGCCACAGAGAGCCAAGATATACAAGGTTTTAGGCTAGGGCAACAGGTCAAACACCCCAAGTTTGGCGAAGGCACGATCACCGGGCAAGAAGGGAGTGGCGAAAATAGCCGTTTACAAGTCCATTTTATGGGCGTTGGCAGTAAATGGTTGATGACCGCCTACGCTCGCCTAGAGGCCGTTTAGCCTTTTAAAACAGTTAAGCCCTGTTGCGCAGTAAGTTGTGATCTTTAAGAATTAAACTAACCTTTAAAAAGGTTTGAGTTTTTAACGCGCAGCAATGTTCTAGTTAGGAGGGCTTACGATGCACTTTAAACTTATTAAAGAGTTTCTTACCTATGTAGAAGATTGCCATATCGCATTGGCAGAACTTTATCAACGACTTAGTCTTGAAAGCAAAAACGATAAAGTGAAATTATTACTCGAATTCATGTACTATAAAGAGCAGCTTTCCTATTTACAGTTGCATGAATATGCCCAACAAGCACCGAGCAGTTTATTAGAAACTTGGTTAGAAAATATTTTTGATCAAAGTATCCCCATGAAATGCCAACAGATGCAATTACAAGCGGATTTAGATATCGAAGATGTTCTGGCTCTTGCATTGAAACTTGATACACAACTCATTGAATTAATGCAAACGGTAGCCTATAACTCACCAACGCCCGAAGCTGAACTCGCTTTGGTCAGTCTAACGCATCAAGAGCAGGAAAATTTACACCGCGTTGTCATGGCTAGCAATGAATTTAATTATATGTAATTGCAATAACAGCCTATTGAATAAACCTTCTTACTTTTTATCACCTGATTTTACTTATCCCCCCCTAGTGTTCACCTCAGATAAACGGTAGAATCCTTGCCTATTTACTACTCTTTAGCCATTGGTGATTTATCTATGAAAGCACATATCCAGCAACTACTTGAACAAGCTGTTATTTCTTTACAAACAGAGCAAATAATTCCTGCCGATATTGCACTACGTATAAACATTGACCGCACAAAAGATAAATCACATGGCGATTTTGCAAATAACTTAGCCTTGATGTTAGCTAAACCGACGAAACAAAATCCTCGTGCATTAGCACAACTAATCATTGATAACATGCCTGCATCGGATTTAATCCTAAAAATGGAGATTGCAGGCCCTGGTTTCATTAACTTTTTCATTGCCCCTAACATCTTAGAAAAACAGATAGATGAAGCCTTCCTTGATGCGCGCTTAAATGTACCGAAAACGGATAAAGCACAAACGATTGTTATCGATTACTCTTCACCTAATCTTGCTAAAGAGATGCACGTCGGCCACTTACGTTCTTCAATTATCGGCGATGCCGTTGCGCGCACACTTGAGTTTCAAGGACATAATATTATTCGTCAAAATCACGTTGGCGACTGGGGAACACAATTTGGTATGTTGCTCGCCTACATGGAAGAGCTACGCGCTAAAAATGAACCCATTGAAAATAACCTATCTAACCTTGAACAGTTTTATCGTGCCGCAAAAGGCCGTTTCGATGAGTCAGAAGCCTTTGCGACACGTGCTCGTGATTTAGTCGTAGCATTACAAGGCGGTGATGAAGCTTGCCTAAAATTATGGACAGAATTTAATCAAATAAGTCTATCTCATTGCCAAGAAACCTATGACCGCTTAGGAGTAGGCCTTACCCTTGACGATGTACGTGGTGAAAGTGCCTATAATGATGACTTAGCCAATGTCGTCACCGATTTAGATACAAAGGGCTTATTAAAAGAGAGCCAAGGGGCTAAGTGTGTCTTTTTAGATAGTTTTAAAAATAAAGATGGTGAACCACTACCCGTTATTATCCAGAAAAAAGATGGCGGTTACCTCTATGCAACATCGGACTTGGCAGCAATGCGCTATCGCCAAAATGAATTACATGCGGATCGTATCCTCTATTTTGTTGATGCACGTCAGGGCTTGCATTTCCAACAGGTTTTTGAAGTTGCTCGTTTAGCTGGCTTTGTCAAACAAGAAACCGCACTTGAACATATGCCCTTCGGAACCGTGATGGGTGAAGATGGTAAGCCATTTAAAACACGCGCAGGTTCAACACCGAAGCTTGCGGATCTATTAACAGAAGCACAAGAGCGCGCTTACGATTTAGTAAAAGAAAAAAATCAAGATATGGATGAACAACAACTTCGTCATATCGCATCAATTGTTGGTATCTCTTCCGTTAAATATGCTGACCTTTCAAAAAGTCGCACCAGTGATTACACCTTTAGCTTTGATAGCATGCTGAGTTTTGAAGGCAATACAGCACCTTACTTACTTTATGCCTACACGCGCGTTATCAGTATTTTTAATAAAGCAGAAATTGAACTCGATAACATCACCAGCCCAGTTACTCTAAGCCAAGAGAAAGAGGTTGATTTAGCGAATAAATTAACCCAGTTCAATGAAATAGTTAACAATGTTGCTAAACAAGGCATGCCACACTTTTTATGTTCATACCTCTTTGAGCTAGCAGGCCTGTTTTCAAGTTTTTACGAAGCATGCCCGATTTTATCAGCAAGCAATGAAACCGAAAAACAGAGTCGCTTGAAGCTAGCAGCATTAACCGCTAAAACCCTGAAACAGGGATTGTCTCTACTGGGAATCAACACATTGGAACGTATGTAATGCCCCCTGTTAACCGACGAAAACCCAGTACTCGCGCGAAAACGGGACAACGTCCCCGCTCTAGCGCGGCCAGTAAAAAAAATAAATCTAATAACGGATTTCCATTATTAGCAATCTTACTTGCAACGCTATTAATGGCTTTTATCGGTTACTTTATCTTCGCTGTAGATAAACCAGACCCCGCCCCCGCGGTTAAAGCTCCGGTAACAAAAAAAGAAGAACTGTTACCGGAAAAACCACAACCTAAGTGGGAGTATGAAAAGGCGCTTAAAGAAAAAGAAATCGTCGTTGATCTGCCCGTTGCAAAAAAATCGACCAATAAATATCAAATGCAATGTGGCTCATTTCGTAAAAATGATGATGCACAAGCATTAAAAGCAAGCATTGCCTTCCAAGGTTTAAATAGCCAAGTAAAACTAACAGGCAGCTGGTACCGTGTTATTTTAGGCCCCTACGAACGCAAACGTCTAGCAGAAAAAGATCGTCACAAACTGCAACGCGCCAGAATCAACGGTTGCCAAATCTGGCTATGGCGATAAAACCTTAAAAGAGAAAACAATAAACGAATAAATTATTGTTTTCTCTTTTTACCCTTGAAAATATAATAACCCCCCTCATATATAAGAATTAGCAGCTATTAGATCCTGCTTGTTGCTCCTCTTTTTTCAGTTTTAAAGGTATTAATATGACTACTATTGTTTCAGTACGTCGCGGTAACCAAGTCGTGGTTGGCGGAGACGGTCAAGTTTCTCTCGGTAATACCGTCATGAAAGGCAATGCACGTAAAGTACATCGATTATATAACAACAAGGTAATTGCAGGTTTTGCTGGCGGCACGGCTGATGCGTTTACCCTTTTAGAGCGATTTGAAGCAAAATTGCAAGCACACCAAGGTAACTTAGAGCGTGCAGCCGTTGAACTGGCTAAAGATTGGCGCACCGACAGAATGCTACGTAAACTTGAAGCATTGTTAGCCGTTGCAGATGCAAAACATTCATACATTATTACCGGTAATGGGGATGTTGTTCGTCCTGAAAATGACTTGATCGCGATTGGTTCAGGTGGCAACTATGCTCAGTCTGCAGCTATCGCCTTATTAGAAAATACGGATTTAGATGCAAAAACAATTGTTGAAAAAGCATTAACTATTGCTGGTGACATTTGTGTCTTCACTAATACCTTCCAAACTATTGAATGCATTGAGTTTGATAACGATAATGCAACAAGTAACAAATAGGAATATATCGCCATGTCCAATATGACTCCTAAAGAGATTGCACACGAGCTTGATCGCCATATCATTGGTCAAAACAGAGCCAAACGCGCGGTCGCAATCGCCCTTCGTAATCGCTGGCGCCGTATGCAACTTGATGAAGAAATTCGCCAAGAAGTGACTCCTAAAAATATTTTAATGATCGGCCCTACTGGGGTCGGTAAAACAGAAATTGCACGACGTTTAGCAAAGTTAGCGAAAGCCCCCTTTATTAAAGTTGAAGCAACAAAATTTACTGAAGTCGGTTATGTCGGTAAAGAAGTAGAAAGTATTATCCGCGACCTAGTTGATGTATCCATCAAACTAACACGCGAAGAAGAAATGGAAAAAGTAACCCATCGAGCAGCAGACTTAGCCGAAGATCGCATTCTAGATATATTGATCCCTCCTGCAAAAACCGATAATGAGTGGGACAAGAGCAAAGTTGAAGATGGTGCTGCACGCCAATCGTTCCGTAAAAAGTTACGTGAAGGGCAACTTGATGAAAAAGAGATAGAGTTAGATGTTCCCGCACCACAAATAGGCGTGGAGATAATGGCACCTCCGGGCATGGAAGAGATGACCAATCAGCTACAAGGTCTATTCCAAAATATGTCAGGTAAAAGCGAAACTAAAAAACGCAAATTGAAAATAAAAGATGCGTTAAAAGTCTTAACAGAATCTGAAGCATCAAAATTAATCAATCAAGAAGATCTGAAAGAGAAAGCGATATTTGCCGCTGAAAATAACGGTATTATCTTCATTGATGAAATAGATAAAATATGCAAACGCGGGGACACTTCAGGTCCTGACGTCTCTAGAGAAGGGGTGCAACGCGACCTGCTACCTTTAATTGAAGGTTCAACCGTCAGTACTAAGCATGGCATGGTAAAAACCGATCATATGTTATTTATCGCATCGGGTGCTTTCCAAATTGCCAAACCTTCCGATCTGATTCCTGAACTACAGGGGCGATTACCTATTCGTGTTGAATTAGAAGCGTTAAAAGAGCAAGATCTTGCACGTATATTAACTGAACCTAAAGCATCGCTGAGTGAACAATACCAAGCATTATTGGCAACTGAAGGGGTAACCATCTCATTTACCCAATGTGGTATTGATAAAATTGCAAAATCAGCATGGCATGTCAATGAAACAACAGAAAATATAGGCGCACGTCGTTTACATACTCTCATGGAGCGCATTATGGACGAATTATCCTATGATGCCTCCGACAGAGGGGGTGAGTCAATTATCATCGATGCAAACTATGTTGCTAATGCGTTAGATGAACTAATCGAAAACGAAGATCTAAGTCGATTCATTCTCTAGCTCTACAATTAAACCTATCAAAGCCACTATTTTTATAGTGGCTTTTTCAATATATCAATAAGCGTTTTTGTCTGAAAATCCCTTAATAATGGTCATAAAAATAATTTTTATATCCAATAATATTGACCAAGACCTTATGTACTCTAAATCAAACTCAATGCGTTTTTTCATCTTATCTAGGGTATCGGTTTCTCCACGCCACCCATTAACTTGCGCCCACCCCGTAATCCCCGGCTTTACTTTATGGCGCAACATATAAAAGTCGACTAATTCACGGTAGGTTTCATTATGTACGACTGCATGTGGTCTAGGACCAACAATGGACATTTGCCCAAATAATACATTGATAAACTGCGGTAACTCATCGAGGGAAGTTCGCCTTAAAAAAGCCCCTAATTTTGTTACCCGAGCATCTCCCTTAGTAGCTTGTTTAACAGCAGTACCATTTTCGCTAACGGTCATTGATCTGAACTTTAAAACATCAATAGATTTCCCATCAAGCCCATAACGCTTTTGCTTGAAAAAAACAGGACCACGGGAGTCAAGCTTGATGAGCAAAGCAATCGCTAACATCGGCAACATAATGATCGGCAGGATAATTAAGGAGCCAATGATATCTTCAACCCGTTTTGCAACGGAAGATAAACCACTCATAGGAGACTCATAAACACTGATTGTTTGCACGTTGCCCATATAAGACAAACGAGAATTCAATAAATTGAAGGTAAAAAAATCGGAAACAATATGTACATCAACGGTCGTATCACCTAGATATCGCAAGATAGATTCAATACGATTTTGAGCGTTAAAAGGCAACGCAATATAAACTAAATCGAATTCACCATCCTTAGCTCTTTTTACCCCCGAATCGATACTCCCACCTAAAAAGTCAATGTATTTGGTAGATAATCGCTCAACTTCTCTATCATCAAAGAAAGCCGTTAGCGTGCAACCTATTTCCATTCGCTCAGTAAGCTCATCGGCCAAACGAATCCCCGAATCAGTCAACCCAATAATGGCCACTTTACGAAGATTAAAACCAAGACTACGGTATTTACATAAATATAAATGTAAAAAATAGCGCCAACCAATCAAACCAAATGAGGTTAAAACTAACCACAAACCAATAACCACTCGAGAAATATCGGTCCCCGTTTTAGTAAAAAACAAATATGTTGTCACCGCAAAAATAGCAAACAACCAACAAAGAAAAGTATTTAACGTTAAACGAGAATAAAAGCGAGTTTGACCTGAATGGTAAAGCTGATTATTTTCAGCCAGGAGAAGGTAAACAATAGAAGCGATTAATGAGACTAAAGAGTAGTGTTCGTTAAAATTCGAGTCATAACTATAAATAGAAAGCAGCAAAACGCATTGAATCACCACTAAATCGGCAAGTCTATATACAAAAGAATTCCTATTAATACTATCTCTTACGTAATCTTGCGTCATTATTACATCCTTGACTTGTTTTTCCCAAAATCAGATATTCCTTTTGAAAGGGGTTAATTAGATTAATTATAGTACGATTGTGAATGATTCAGAAGCAATATTAAGTCAAAGTGGGATAATACTCTCCGAAGTAAACACATTACCCACTAAAATAAAATGGTTAATTGAAACAAATAGATACGTGATAGACGCATGCCTTCCCTCATAAATAATGTCCCCCAATATGCGATTTAGAGCTTTACCCTATATTAATTTACGCTTCGAAGAAAGCGCTTTAACCGATCTAAAATTTTAATTCACATACTTAACTCAATGGTCAGTAATCCCCCTCTATTTTTGGCAAAAAACAAAAAAATGCCAGTCAGTTTCGAACTGGCTGGCATGATCCAAGTGAAATAATATTTCAATAACGCTTATTGTGGATTAAGACCTAATTTTTCTAGTACTAGCATAAAGTTATCACGGCGTTCTTTTATGTTATGAACCGCACCGCTCTCTGGACAAGTACTGTCAGGACAACCTCGGTTAACGATACCTGATACCGCATCAATAAATGCTGTTCCCGTCATGCCACCATCGACATACTTTTTAATTTCATTGTAGTAGTTCCAATCTTGGTATAAACCGCCTTCGTCATTGTAGGCTTGTACTGAGGTTACCCAGAAAAACAGACCCGCAATCCATTTGATTTCTCTATTCTCTTCAGAACTACAAATTAACCCTGGGTTTGAACAGAAGTCTAAGTCGGCATACAACGGACTCGCAGGTGGAGCTTCAACTGTCGTACCATCAATCGTTTTACCGATAGTCTCAGGATCGACATGTGAACGGCCCATGAAGTGATTCAGTGTACCGAAATTTTGACGACCAGTAGTTTGTATAACACCACGTCCCCACCAGCCACAACCTTCAACGGTCTCCTGGCTACTACCATCCCAAATGAACTTCCCAGCTTTTTGACCAATATAAACTTCACACTCGTTACGTTCCCATACTTGCTTTGAAGTATCAACAGCAGTCGGTACAGTATTACAGTGCCCACTGTTCGTCCAACGACCAACGTGACCATTAACCAATAGGCCTTGCTCTGCAAGTACAGAATTTGGAGCGGCAAAAATTGGCGCCGGTGCACCGTACCATTGGGCGTGAGTTTGCGCTGTTACTTCCATTTTATTATCACGAGGACAAGAATATGGATGGTCTTTACCGGTTACCGGATTCATTCCATAATCTGCATATTTTTGACCTAACTGACCACAACTTGCTGTCATCGGGTAGTCTGCTGGTGCGCCGTATTTAATTTCAGCCCAATTGTTTTCATCACAAGCATTGTAGCGAATCGTCTCTTGCATACTTTGCGCTAAGAAAGCTGCGATAGCGACCTTAGCGTACTTAGCATTTGTTTCATCATCTGCATTTTCATCGACTAACCAGAAAGTATTGCCAGCAACACCAATATTATGCATTGAATTTAAGCCATTTAAGAAATCCGCCCACTTATACACAGTCGATGGAATCCATTTTGATTGAGGGGTTTCGTATAGAAAGGCTTCATTATTCATCACCGTTTCAGCATTCTCTAAATCACGATTAAGTGATGGGATAACCGTTAATGGTCCTTCTAGAACATCATCACCAACATAATATAGTGGCACTTTAGCACCTTGGTAACGTTCAATTTTTGCCGTTAAATCAGCACTATCAGCGTCGAATAAAATGGCGAATATATTACTATGAGCCGCTTTACGAATTTTACTTTCTTCAGGGGTCGTCCCCATAAAATAAGCAGCAGCTTGAGCCGTTGGCAGGGTCGATAGTAATGCAGGAGCCTGTACAAAGTCTGTGACTTGTTTTACATACTCCAAAGCGTTGTGCCATTGATCGCTTGATAAGGGGGCAGATGAGCTTGACTTAGAAAAAGCAATAAAGTCAGCAGCATTACCTGATTCAGCTTTATACAGCTTGAATTTATCCAGTAAGTCTGCCGTTGCTTTAGATGCCGCATTCCATACCGCTCTTCTACCTGAATAAGTTTCGTAAGCAAAATCTCCAATGCTTAAAGACCAACCAAAAGTTGCTTCAGGAGCCATTGTAGACAACACTAAATTTTGCGCTTGAGCCCAGCCTTTAACATCATTGCTTAGTGCATTAATATCATCGATATCAATTCGACTACCCGTGTAATCAAGCGCTTCCGTTAACGCTTTTTTGACTGCAATAGTCCTTACCGCTTGGCCATCATTGATAAGTGCATCAAGCACATCACTTCTAATGATAATTGCTGAAGAACCAGCCTGTTTAGCGACCTCAATCAATGCAATAAAAGCATTCGTTAGTTTTGCGTAATCAGATAAATCGTCGGCGTTGATCGTATTAACATTCACCACAGTCGGCGCATCTAATGAGGGGCTAGCGACAACAAAATCACTCGGCCACCCCTTAACCTTCAAACTCACAGGATCCATTGGGTTTGGTAAAGAAAGTAGAGGTGCAGTACCCGGTTCGGTGCCATCACAATTTAAGTGATGTTGCCAAGAATCATCGCCACCTGGAATTGACTGTGTCCAATATTTAGCAGAATAAGCAATATTGTTATAAACCATGATATCACCTTGACCGGCATATCCATTTTGGGTCCAATCAGGGTAGACATTAAACTCGACACACAACTCATCAACAGGATCTACTGGGGGTACTTCTGGTTGTCCTGGCTCAAGTGGATACTCGGGATCGGCCGGAATAATGGGGGTACCAGTATTAGGCTCTTCAGGTGCAACAATTGGTGAACCAGGCTCACCAGGAACAACAACCGGTATACCAGGCTCAAGTGGATACTCGGGATCGGCCGGAATAATGGGGGTACCATTATTAGGCTCTTCCGGTGCAACAATTGGCGAGCCAGGCTCACCCGGAACAACAACTGGTATACCTGGCTCAAGTGGATATTCGGGATCAGCTGGAATAATGGGGTTGCCATTATTAGGCTCTTCAGGTGCAACAATTGGCGAACCAGGCTCACCCGGTGCAATGATTGGCGCCCCCTCGCTAGGGCACTCAGTTAAAGTCCAAAACCATGATGATGCACTTGGAGTTTCCCATACTCCGGGATTATTTTTAGCAATAAAACACTGATCTTTATAAGAAACTATAGCACCATTACTAACACGTGTCTCACCTGGAATAAATGCCACAAGATCACCTGGTACCGGCTCTGGGATCGGTTCTGCATTACCAATTAGTTTCCATGGAGAGTCCCACACGTTCGCATAATCATTTGTAGGGCTTTGTCCAGGATTAGCATACCACTTGGCTTCATACAATTTACCGTTAGCTGTTACCTGAGAACGGCCAGGATACGCCTTTGTAACGTCATAGAGTTCAGCAGCATACAAGTGACCAGTTAAGAGAATACCAGCTAGCGCAGCTGTTATTTTATTGATTTTGCGCATAAATTTCCTTTTACATTAATGCATTATATTTTTAGCTATTCCATTTTAATTTGAAATTGGAGAGATCTTAGCTACGTTTCTCCCGTCTACAAGAAAGCCTATCTGCAATGTGGATAGTAATAACAGCTTTGCCGCCTATGTATATTTCCAAATCATTTGGCATATTTAGATGCAAGGGTAGATTTCCGTAAATATCATCAGATATTTTTCACTCGTTGCCGAACACTGCAACGATGACAATACAGATGTAGATATAAAGCCCCCTTTAAATTTGCTTAAATTCTATCAAAAAATTGAAACATTCATTTTGTAAGTTTTTTCCTACTTTTATTGGCCTTTTGCAAATATAAACAATATTTTGTGCAATCCTATGAAGTGTTGCCTTAAAGAAATAAACACCGTAACATTTCCTTTTAGCAAAAGGATTAAAGCGCTTAACTTGACGGCATTCCTTTGCGAAACTTAAAATTTAATCAAACAGAGAACATTAACACGATGAATAACGATGCAGACACCATCACCAACCTCGACCAATTAAAAGCATTTTTAATCACTGTTGAAAACGGTGGTTTAGGTCTAAGCAATATAGGCGGAATAGCTATGGCAACCAGCAAAAAAGATGGACGCCGATTTGTCGCGGTGTTGGATGACAAGCACCAACTATTATTATCTAGATGGATCACAGAAGAGGTGTTTCAAACAGGCCAAGACTTAGTACGTAACGGCACCAAGACTACGAAACACTAAATAGTTATCCCATTTAACGATGGGATCTCAATTATGCGGTATTTTATGCGAATTGTTGCATACCCAGTCAAATTATCTATCACTTACATATCCTACAAGTCAAAAATTTTACAGCCTACTAAGATAGTTGACCCTCACACAATAATGAAGTTGGCTAGCACCCTGTCAAAGTTATGCAACGACTATTGAGTATATGACAATATTTATAATCCCCACGGCGTATTCAGCATAGAAACGTATTCCTGAAAAGATAATACCAACTCCGGTAAGTATGTGATCTAAATTTCGCGTAGGAAAAACAGCTTAATTCAAGGCGTAATTTGACGTAAATGGCTATTCCCTTTGCGAAAATTACAACGCAGCAGTAAGTTGTTTTAACCAGTAAAATAGATCAGCTATTTATCGGAATTGGTATAAATCGGCAAATAATAACAATGAAGAAACGAGGAGCTATTCACACAAACAATATATCGAAATAACATTACTAAATTTCGAATAGAAATGCGTGATGACAAAACACAAAATTCACAATAAATTAATTACAATAAACTTTCAGGGTGGTATTTAACCGACACAGACAGAGGGGTGGCACTCTCTTATTTTTAACTTCTCATTACAAAGGTAATTAATGATGCTTTTAAATAAAAAACTCCCAGCTTTACTTATATGTTCAACTCTCACAGGTAGTTTATTATTTGGCTGTAGTACCACCTCAGACAATGTAGATACTCTAATGAAAGGTGAGTTGCTACGTAATGGTCAATTTACTAATGGCTTCGATGGTTGGTGGGCTACAGGTGCAGAATTAAATGTAAAAGATACTGAAGGTTGTATCAACATTACCACCGCAGGTAGCAAACCTTGGGATGTGATTTTAGGCCAAGGAGGCTTTGGGCTAATAAAAGGAATGAGTTACACATTAGAATTTACCGCTCGCGCTAATGTAGATACTAAGTTCAATGCCGTAATTCAACATGAAGGCGCACCTTATACCAACTATTTTAGCAAAGAGATATCTGTAAGCAGTAAGTCAGCACCGTTTACTTTAACCTTCACTCATCAGGAAAGTAGTGACCCTAAAACAGATTTCCAACTACAATTCGGCGCTCAAAAAATAGCGAACGTCTGTGTTCGTAACCTATCTCTAAAAAGCAATTAATATCAATTAACCTACTTTGCTCCTATGCCACGCTTTGCCAGTGGCTTTTCTTGCTAAGTTGTAACACAACAAAGGATTATAAGACAAAATGGAAAAACAAGAAGCGATTGCTTTACTGCAATTAAAAGGCAAAGCGTTAACCGAAAAAAACATCAAACAAGCATACAATGCAATAGCTGAGCCTATTCAAATGGAGGCCATTAATGCATCAACAGCTGAGTTAGTTAAAAAGCATATGGCAACACTTGATAGCCTTAACCAAGCGCAAACAGCTTTATTAGATAGTATTGATGAGCCCAATACGTTAGATAATATAGCTGAACCTTCTCTCCATACGAATATCAATAGCATCAAAGAATCGATTGTTGCGAGACAAAGTAATACCCAAATACCGATAATAGATACTTCAAAGAAGGGCGTTCAACATCATACTTTTCATGAGCTCCCAAAAGAGAGCAAAGATAAATGTATACCTCAAGCGAATAGGCAAGCGGAAATTAATAACACTAACCGTAGCACAAACAAATTAGTACTTATCTTCCTCACCGCTATATTACTAGGTGGTGGAGCTATCGCCTATCAACAGGGTTGGTTAAACCATTTTATAGGAAACCTTAACTCAGTTGAGAAAGAGTTCTTTTTACAGCAACGAATGGAGGGGACACAATTATTAGAAGAGATCAATACTCAGGTTCAACGTTTAGATAAAGGGCAACGTGATTTATCTGCAGAGCTAGAAATTGCTGAGAGTGATCCTGTTAAGATAGACAACCTTGAAGCGTTACACTTCAGGCAGCAACTTATCCAAGAGTATCTTGCGGAAGGAGCCCTCCTATCAGAGTTAGCAGGGCAAACTACTCAAGCACAAAATATTTTGAATAATCAACAATCTAAACCTGAAGATAACTTACAAGCGCTGCAGTTACTTCATGATGCCAATCAAGCATACCAAAATATATGGCAGCAGTTTAATGCTAGTCAGCACTTATATACCATTCAGCAAGACGCGCTACAAGCACAAGCAAAACTAATGCGAGCCTTGGAAACCTATCAGCTAATTGCATCGAGTGAAATCGCGCAAGCTAACCTGTTGATGGATACCGCAAATGCAACCAAGCAAGCTTGGCAATATACCAAGGCGATAAAATACTATCAGGAAGCATCTACGACATTTATTGCATTACTTGCACACATAGCAAATTTACAAGAATCAAAAAAAGAGGCGTTTACAGCTAAAGATAAAGTAGATCAAATAGTTAAAGAACACAATTTAAAATCTCCAGATATACAACAAGCTTCTGATTTAATGGAAAAAGCAGAAAAAAGTAGCCGTGGAGGTTATATCGAAATTGCAATTTCGACGTACCAACAAGCTGAACAACATTGGTACAAAATATTCGGCGATTTAGCAAGACAAGTTGAAGCGATACAAAAGAATAAAGCTTCAAAAGAAGCTGAAATAGCATTAGAAGCTAAAATAGCAGCAGAAGCTAAAATGGCGTTAGAAGCTAAAATAGCAGCAGAAGCCCAAATAGCATTAGAAGCCAAAATAGCAGAAGAAGCCAAAATAGCAGCAGAAGCCAAACAAGTATTAGAAAAAACAAGAGCTGAAAAACAAGCGCAAATGCTAAATAAATATGTTGGCCCTTTAGTTTTAATAAAAGATGGTAAGTTTCAAATGGGCTCAAACGATGGTGAAAAGAGCGAAAGCCCCGTTCATAGTGTGAGTGTTAAGCCATTTAAGATGATGGCTCATGAAGTAACTTTCGAACAATGGCAGGCATGTGTAAACCAAGGCGCCTGTACTTATTTACCGTCAGATAAAGGCTGGGGAAAAGGTACCCGTCCAGTTATATCGGTCAGTTTCAATGATATTGTCGATGAATATATTCCTTGGTTGAATAAAGTAACAGGGATGGAGTTTAGTTTACCGAGTGAATCACAGTGGGAATATGCTGCACGTGCAGGTAGCACAACTCTATACAGTTGGGGAGATGAGATTGGAGACAACCTTACCAACTGTGACTCTTGTAGTCGTTTGAAGCATCAACGGACTGTACACGTACAGAGTTTTGATGCTAACCCATGGGGATTATATGATATGCATGGTAACGTGGCTGAATGGACACAAGATTGTTGGAATGAAAACTACAATGGGGCTTTGGATAACGATGCCGCGCGGTTAGATGGAAATTGTGATATGGCGGTGTTACGTGGTGGTTCTTGGAATTCGCCCCCAACTCAGTTGCGTTCAGCTAATCGTGAACATAGGGCAGTGAGTAATCGAGACTCTGGTAATGGTTTCCGTTTAGTTCAAAAGTAATATTTCTATTATTCAATTCTCACTAAACTGGACATTACAATTTTGAATGAAACTATACGCTATCGCAGTTAATGTTTTCAAAAGGCTCATGCTTACTTTGCTCTAGCCGGAGACACATATTCAGATCATATAGCTATATTACCAATTCCAGTAAATAGCTGAATCTATTTTACTAGTTACAACGCAAAGAATTAAGATTTCATTTGTTTAAACGAGTTAGAGAAAGAAACTAAGATAAAGGAATAGCTGATGTCACAATCTAATCAAACAGATAATCCAAGTGGTAAATATCAATCCGCTAATAACAAAGCCGTTGTTGACATCACTAAATATCAAAATCTAGAAGATAAAATAAGTTCAGAAAGAGCTGCATTTGACCAAGTAATGTCACAAATGAATATTGCTGATCGGCATACTTTTGAAGTGCAATATGAAAGAGCTTGGCAACAAGCAAGTGATAAAAGAGAACTACTTTCTCTACTCATTTGTGAAATAGACTTCTTCAAAGCATATTTCGATAAGTATGGCTATCAAGGTTCAGCTTTCATGCTGCTAGTTATTAGTCTTGCACTAAAAAATACTTGTGAGAAATTTGATTGTTACCTAGCCCACTATCAGGGTGGTGAGTTTGCCGTCATAATTAAAGGGGGCGATGTAGAAACAGCAGAGGAGGTTGCTGAAGCGCTAAGGCTTGCTGTCGAAGAATCTCATACAGAACATAAGTTCTCGGAAGTCAGCGATGTTGTGACACTTAGCATTGGTATCTCTAGTATTTATCCAACAACGATGGATACGTTGTTCCAAAAATCAACGCATGCATTGCAGAGTGCTAAAAAAACAGGACATAATCGTTTTTTTAGCAATGTTGAATTAAAGATTAAACAAAATGGCTTTGCAGATAACACTTCAGAGCTTAAAGATTCTCAAGAAAGCGGCTTTGAGCGTTCAATATCGCAAATACATATATATAATCGCCGCGAATTTAATCATTACTTTGTCAATGCTTGGCAAGAAAGCACAACAAACAAAGAATTATTATCAATGGTGATTGGAGAAGTTGACTTCTTTAATGACTATGAACAACACTATGGTCAGGAAAACAGCGAAGAAATTCTTTTGCTAGTTGCTTGTACATTAAAAAGTAAATGCGAAGAGTTTGGCTGTTTTATTGCACACCTTGAAGAGCAAAAGTTCGTTATATTAATTAAAGGGGGTAATGCTACAAAAGGTTTAAAAATAGCCAAAACACTTCATGAGTCTATTAAAGATCTTGCCATGGTGCATGCTTACTCTCCCATTCAAAATCGCTTAACAATGAGTTTCGGTTTGTCTAATATATTACCAACTGATGAAAACACAATGAAATCTTTGATGTTAAAAGTTGATAATGCCTTAAGAGATGCCAAATCTTCAGGATATGACCAAATTAAAGTCTGTTAAAGCTAATAGAACAGGTTTAAAGGTGGATGAGCCAACCCCATTCAGCTAACCTAAGCTGTAGTAGCTCAGACTTAATCGACCCTGTAAATAATTCTGTGTAACTGCAGTTTTTAAATGTAATCTTTAAGACGGTCTTCAAATGCTATCATAAAGCGATTTAAGGCCGTTTTCCAATTCCTAATTGGCATTGTCCATTTCTTTGATGCATCCATCACAGCAAGATAGACTACTTTTTTAGCGGAATCATCCGTTGGGAATACCTTGCGATTTTTAATGGCCTTTTGCTTCATCGGTCTAAGTGCTGTAATAACGTGAGGGGCTGTAATTGAAGTGATTGGCTGTTTGCCGATAATTGGGAAAATATGATTTATCAGGGTATTTAGCAAAACTTAAATTGGCTCGCTTTGGTGTGATTGGTCGATAATAATTAAACAGCCACAATTTTAAGTCTGTAGGCTTAATTCTTAACGCAACCCATTGCCATCATTGATGGTTGTATTCTTTCTTATGTGGTTTTGCTTTCTTGATTTGAGTATCTGTTAAGGGGGCAATTTTAATCGCCTTAGTAACATTTTGCCAGTGTTACCTAAAACGTAGGATTATGCAAGACGTTAAAAAAACACTACTGGACTACGCATTGCGTTAATAGCTTGTATTTACGTTGTTTTTAATTAGTTTATGGAGTTTAAAGACTTTAAAAACAGGGGGGATGGTGCTGATAGGCGGATTCGAACCGCCGACCTCACCCTTACCAAGGGTGTGCTCTACCAACTGAGCCATATCAGCAAAAGGGAATCTGATAATGACCTACTCTCACATGGGGAGGCCCCACACTACCATCGGCGCAGCTGCATTTCACTTCTGAGTTCGGAATGGGATCAGGTGGGACTACAGCGCTATTATTATCAGAAAAAATTTACTATAAAAGCCCCAATCACAGGATTGGGGCTTTTATAAGGAATTAGGCGCTTGGCGATGACCTACTCTCACATGGGGAGACCCCACACTACCATCGGCGCAGCTGCGTTTCACTTCTGAGTTCGGAATGGGATCAGGTGGGACCACAGCGCTATGTTCGCCAAGCTAAAAAGTTAATTAGAAAAGCTGTCTATTATTCTTTAATCTTGCAAGTTGTAAAATATATTGTCGCAAACGTACTTTTTCTTGGTTACATCAACACGTCTTAGGTGTTGTATGGTTAAGCCTCACGGGTAATTAGTACAAGTTAGCTCAATACGTTACCGCACTTACACACCTTGCCTATCAACGTTGTAGTCTCCAACGGCCCTTTAGGGGACTTAAAGTCCCAGTGAGAACTCATCTTGAGGCTCGCTTCCCGCTTAGATGCTTTCAGCGGTTATCGATTCCGAACGTAGCTACTGGGCAATGCCATTGGCATGACAACCCAAACACCAGCGGTTCGTCCACTCCGGTCCTCTCGTACTAGGAGCAGCTCCTCTCAATTCTCAAACGCCCACGGCAGATAGGGACCGAACTGTCTCACGACGTTCTAAACCCAGCTCGCGTACCACTTTAAATGGCGAACAGCCATACCCTTGGGACCGACTTCAGCCCCAGGATGTGATGAGCCGACATCGAGGTGCCAAACACCGCCGTCGATATGAACTCTTGGGCGGTATCAGCCTGTTATCCCCGGAGTACCTTTTATCCGTTGAGCGATGGCCCTTCCATTCAGAACCACCGGATCACTATGACCTACTTTCGTACCTGCTCGACGTGTCTGTCTCGCAGTTAAGCTGGCTTATACCATTGTACTAACCTCACGATGTCCGACCGTGATTAGCCAACCTTCGTACTCCTCCGTTACTCTTTGGGAGGAGACCGCCCCAGTCAAACTACCCACCAAACAATGTCCCAAACCCCGATTCAGGGGCCATGGTTAGAACTCAAAACATACAAGGGTGGTATTTCAAGGTCGGCTCCACGTCATCTGGCGACAACGCTTCATAGCCTCCCACCTATCCTACACATGTAGGCTCTAAGTTCACTGCTAAGCTGTAGTAAAGGTTCACGGGGTCTTTCCGTCTAGCCGCGGGTACACTGCATCTTCACAGCGATTTCAACTTCACTGAGTCTCGGGTGGAGACAGCATGGCCATCATTACGCCATTCGTGCAGGTCGGAACTTACCCGACAAGGAATTTCGCTACCTTAGGACCGTTATAGTTACGGCCGCCGTTTACCGGGGCTTCGATCAAGAGCTTCGACCTAAGTCTAACCCCATCAATTAACCTTCCGGCACCGGGCAGGCGTCACACCGTATACGTCATCTTGCGATTTAGCACAGTGCTGTGTTTTTAATAAACAGTTGCAGCCATCTGGTATCTTCGGCCGCCAATAGCTCCATCCGCAAGGGACTTCACCGTCAGCGGCGTACCTTCTCCCGAAGTTACGGTACCATTTTGCCTAGTTCCTTCACCCGAGTTCTCTCAAGCGCCTTGGTATTCTCTACCTGACCACCTGTGTCGGTTTGGGGTACAATCCTTATATTTCTGAAGCTTAGAGACTTTTCCTGGAAGCATGGCATCAATGACTTCATCACCTTAGTGACTCGACATCGTATCTCAGTGTTAAGAAAACCCGGATTTACCTAAGTCTTCCACCTACATACTTGAACCTGGACAACCATCGCCAGGCCCACCTAGCCTTCTCCGTCCTCCCATCGCAAAATATAAGGGTACGGGAATATTAACCCGTTTCCCATCGACTACGCCTTTCGGCCTCGCCTTAGGGGTCGACTCACCCTGCCCCGATTAACGTTGGACAGGAACCCTTGGTCTTCCGGCGGGGAGGTTTTTCACCCCCCTTATCGTTACTCATGTCAACATTCGCACTTCTGATACCTCCAGGATGCCTTACAGCTTTCCCTTCGACGGCTTACAGAACGCTCCTCTACCATGCCTATAAATAAGCATCCGCAGCTTCGGTGATATGTTTAGCCCCGTTAAATCTTCCGCGCAGGCCGACTCGACTAGTGAGCTATTACGCTTTCTTTAAAAGATGGCTGCTTCTAAGCCAACTTCCTAGCTGTCTAAGCCTTCCCACATCGTTTCCCACTTAACATATACTTTGGGACCTTAGCTGGCGGTCTGGGTTGTTTCCCTTTCCACGACGGACGTTAGCACCCGCCGTGTGTCTCCCGTGATTGCACTTGTTGGTATTCGGAGTTTGCATGGGGTTGGTAAGTCGGGATGACCCCCTAGCCCAAACAGTGCTCTACCCCCAACAGTGATACACGAGGCGCTACCTAAATAGCTTTCGAGGAGAACCAGCTATCTCTTGGTTTGATTGGCCTTTCACCCCCAGCCACAAGTCATCCCCTAATTTTTCAACATTAGTGGGTTCGGTCCTCCAGTTGATGTTACTCAACCTTCAACCTGCTCATGGCTAGATCACCAAGTTTCGGGTCTAATCCCAGCAACTATTCGCCCAGTTAAGACTCGGTTTCCCTACGGCTCCCCTATACGGTTAACCTTGCTACTGAAATTAAGTCGTTGACCCATTATACAAAAGGTACGCAGTCACCGAACTAAGTCGGCTCCTACTGCTTGTACGTACACGGTTTCAGGTTCTATTTCACTCCCCTCACAGGGGTTCTTTTCGCCTTTCCCTCACGGTACTGGTTCACTATCGGTCAATTAGGAGTATTTAGCCTTGGAGGATGGTCCCCCCATATTCAAACAGGATTTCTCGTGTCCCGTCTTACTCGTTTTCACTGTAAAGAAGTTGTCATATACGGGACTATCACCCTGTATCGTCGGACTTTCCAGACCATTCTACTAACTTCTAAACAGCTTAAGGGCTGTTCCAATTTCGCTCGCCGCTACTTTCGGAATCTCGGTTGATTTCTTTTCCTAAGGGTACTTAGATGTTTCAGTTCCCCTCGTTCGCTTCGTTAAGCTATGTATTCACTTAACGATGACACTAAGTGCCGGGTTGCCCCATTCGGAAATTCCAGGATATAACGCTTGTTATCAACTCCCCTGGACTTATCGCAGATTACCACGTCCTTCATCGCCTCTAATTGCCTAGGCATCCACCGTGCACGCTTATTCACTTAACCATACAACACCTAAAAAGTGTCACGCAGTGACGCGTTTTAGGTATTGTTCCCAACAAGAGATTGACGTCTTTTTGTCAATGTCTGAGTGGGCAACACCATTTGGCATCACTACTTAATACTGATTTTTGTTTTGTATGTCGTTTCCAAGACGCTTGCGATTTCTCATATTTTACAATACAAAAAACAACATTCGTTTTTCGTGCACCTATCAATCATATGATTGAGTAGATACGTACTGTTCACATTTCACTACGTGAAAAATGAACTTTTTATTTTTGCTTGATTACAATGATTAATAAATTAATCATTGAGAACAATTTCGTTTCGTTTAAACATATTGATATCTATATCGATACGTTCAAACAGAACTTTATCAGCTTTCCTAATTGTTAAAGAGCAAACTTTTTCGTAAAAAAAAGCTTAAGATAAATTATCTAACTTATCTTAAGCCTCTCCCTCTAAAAGAGGTTCATGTTGGTACACTTACTAATGTAAGTGGTGGAGCTAAGCGGGATTGAACCGCTGACCTCCTGCGTGCAAGGCAGGCGCTCTCCCAGCTGAGCTATAGCCCCAACATGGTTTGTATAAACAGATTGTTCACAATTTCAAGTAAACTTACAAGAAATTGGTGGGTCTGGGCAGATTTGAACTGCCGACCTCACCCTTATCAGGGGTGCGCTCTAACCAACTGAGCTACAGACCCAATAACGGCCTGTCATACGTCTTTATCATTCTAATCAAACAATCTGTGTGAACACTCATTATTGTGAATTTCTTTACGTAAGGAGGTGATCCAGCCCCAGGTTCCCCTAGGGCTACCTTGTTACGACTTCACCCCAGTCATGAACCACACCGTGGTCATCGCCATCCCGAAGGTTAAGCTAATGACTTCTGGTGCAGCCCACTCCCATGGTGTGACGGGCGGTGTGTACAAGGCCCGGGAACGTATTCACCGTGGCATTCTGATCCACGATTACTAGCGATTCCAACTTCACGGAGTCGAGTTGCAGACTCCGATCCGGACTACGACAAACTTTATGAGATTCGCATACCCTCGCAGGTTAGCAACCCTTTGTATTTGCCATTGTAGCACGTGTGTAGCCCATCCCGTAAGGGCCATGATGACTTGACGTCGTCCCCACCTTCCTCCGGTTTATCACCGGCAGTCTCCCTAGAGTTCCCGGCTTGACCCGCTGGCAAATAAGGATAGGGGTTGCGCTCGTTGCGGGACTTAACCCAACATTTCACAACACGAGCTGACGACAGCCATGCAGCACCTGTCTCAGAGCTCCCGAAGGCACTCATCAATCTCTTGGTGATTCTCTGGATGTCAAGGGATGGTAAGGTTCTTCGCGTTGCAT
Source organism: Psychromonas sp. MME2 (assembly GCF_040566515.1). Taxonomy (NCBI): domain Bacteria; kingdom Pseudomonadati; phylum Pseudomonadota; class Gammaproteobacteria; order Alteromonadales; family Psychromonadaceae; genus Psychromonas; species Psychromonas sp. MME2. Next base: position 247,753 of record NZ_JBEWXI010000002.1, read on the forward strand.
CGAATTAAACCACATGCTCCACCGCTTGTGCGGGCCCCCGTCAATTCATTTGAGTTTTAACCTTGCGGCCGTACTCCCCAGGCGGTCTATTTAATGCGTTAGCTTTGAAACCCACGGCATATAGCCACAAACTTCTAATAGACATCGTTTACTGCGTGGACTACCGGGGTATCTAATCCCGTTTGCTCCCCACGCCTTCGCGCCTCAGTGTCAGTCTCTGTCCAGGTGGCCGCCTTCGCCACTGGTATTCCTTCAGATCTACGCATTTCACCGCTACACCTGAAATTCTACCACCCTCTACAAAACTCTAGTTAACCAGTTTCAAATGCAGTTCCAAGGTTGAGCCCTGGGCTTTCACATCTGACTTAATTAACCACCTACGCGCGCTTTACGCCCAGTAATTCCGATTAACGCTCGCACCCTCCGTATTACCGCGGCTGCTGGCACGGAGTTAGCCGGTGCTTCTTCTGCGAGTAACGTCACAGATACAGGGTATTAACCTGCACCCTTTCCTCCTCGCTGAAAGTGCTTTACAACCCGAAAGCCTTCTTCACACACGCGGCATGGCTGCATCAGGGTTTCCCCCATTGTGCAATATTCCCCACTGCTGCCTCCCGTAGGAGTCTGGACCGTGTCTCAGTTCCAGTGTGGCTGGTCATCCTCTAAGACCAGCTAGGGATCGTCGCCTTGGTAGGCCTTTACCCTACCAACTAGCTAATCCCACTTGGGCTCATCTTGTCGCGATAGCTTATAAATAGAGGCCACCTTTGGTCAAAAGACATTATGCGGTATTAGCAGTCGTTTCCAACTGTTGTCCCCCACAACAAGGTAAATTCCCAAGCATTACTCACCCGTCCGCCACTCGTCAGCAAAATAGCAAGCTATTCTCTGTTACCGTTCGACTTGCATGTGTTAAGCCTGCCGCCAGCGTTCAATCTGAGCCATGATCAAACTCTTCAATTTAAAGTTTAATTAGGTTATTTTCTACGATGTAGAATTTAACCAAGCTCAATATTACTGACTAAAACTAAAGAACTTACGTTCTTTTTGTTATTCTGAATTAACCACCAAATATAAATATTTGGCCTGTTAATCATTGAAAGATAAATCTTTCAATGTAAATGAATTAATTCGTGTGTCACTTCTATTGATGTTACCTAAACAAGTTAGGTGTAACTTTCTGCAAGCAGAAGCGTTACTTTTTGATTATTTGAAATCACATCAACAATAAGTGCCCACACAGATTGTTTGATTAAATTGTTAAAGAGCTAGCCTTGCGGCGAGGTGCGTATATTACGCGCCTTTCGAACAATGTCAACGTCTTATTTTACATTTCTTACGAAGCGATAAATGCGTTTCTTTTATTCTCAAACTGGTTGCTAACTTGCGTTACGCCCCGTGTCTGTGGATGCGCATTATAGGGATTCAGATCACATTGGCAAGCGTTTTTTCTATAAAAATCGGTTATTTTTGAAATTATTTTTTATACCTGACTCGCAAACAACTTACCCACAAAAACAACGATGTTATCCACAAAGTTATCCTTTAAAGTTGTTTTGCTATCGCAGCCAAATCATCGTAGATAGCTGTCGCAATACTTTTACCTTCTTCGGTAATCTCTTTACCTGTACGCACCAGATAATTGCTTTTTATACCCGCAGCTATGCCAGCTTGTAGATCAGAGACTTTATCACCCACTAAAATGGATTCATTAACATCTATATTAAGATCTTCAATCGCATTCAATATCATCCCCGGTTTTGGTTTGCGGCAATCACAATCGACTTTATATTCACCTAACCCTTTTTCTGCATGGTGAGGGCAATAATAGATGCCATCTAAATCAACACCTCTATCAGCTAATGACCAATCCATCCACTCTGTTAATGAATGAAACTGTTCTTCACTAAAATAGCCTCGTGCAATACCGGATTGGTTAGTGATGACAACGAGTAGATAACCTTTCTTTTGCAGATCTTTACAGGCATCTATTGCACCATCTATAAAATGAAAATCATCAACCTTTGACACATAGCCATTATCAACATTGAGAACACCATCGCGATCAAGAAAAATGGCCCGATTTCGATTTGCTATTGTCATAATGTTTCCTATCACTGTTACTAGATTAATTAAAGATGCTATTATGCCATTCAACTTTAATAACGACTAATATTAAGAAGCGATTATGTTACGATCCACCCTTTGCATCTGTGCTCTTATTTTCACTACTGCTTGCAGTAATTATGATTTTACATCCAACTTAGACAAAGAAAATTTCACGGACTATTTCAAACCATCTGAAGTAACCATTTATTCAAAAGAACAATTACCCAAATTAGATTACACCTTTATCGCGACTGTAGAAGGTAGCAGCTGCCAAGAAGAGGCGAATGACCGCCCCGCAGATATAAAAGAAGCAAGAACGAAAGCGCGTATTCAAGCTGCTGACCTCAATGCTAATGGGATTGTTATTCAAAGCTGTTTAAGTTTTGAAGCTGATGAAACCTGCTTATCAAATATCATCTGCTATGCTCAGGCGATTCATGTAAATTTGCCAGAAGAAACAAAATAACAATGCCCCATTTATTTCACCATATTGGCTTGATCCACTCACCTTATAAAGAGAAGTTCGCCGTACCTAGACAACCTGGTTTAGTTACTTGCGCAAAAGGCGAGCTGGAAATATTAGCACCGTATAATGATCTAAATGCCTTTAATGGGCTAGAAGCATTTAGCCACTTATGGCTGATTTTTGTTTTTCACAAAAATAATAACATAGCTAAAAGCAATGGTTGGAGCCCAACGGTACGCCCACCTAGATTAGGTGGAAATGAGCGTATGGGTGTTTTCGCAACTCGTTCACCATTCCGTCCGAATCCCATCGGTTTATCACAAGTTCGCTATCACGGCTTAAGGCAAGCAGACGGTAAAATTTTTCTACAACTGAGTGAAATTGATTTGGTAGACGGGACACCTATCATTGATATTAAACCTTATATTCCCTATGCCGACTCGAATCCAGCGGCATTAGCTGGTTTTGCTCAAGAGAAACCTGAAGGTATCATGGATGTGCATTTTTCTAGTTTAGCATTACAAAAAGTACAGCAGGTAAACACTCGCTATCCTGAATTACAGCAATTAATAAAGGAAGTGTTGCAACAGGATCCTCGTCCTGCTTACAAAAAGAAGAAAGTAGATGATAAAATATACGCGGTGAATTTATCAGACTTTAATATTTCCTGGCGTAACGATGACTCAACCGTCACCGTGTTAGATATAGAATCTATCGCTTAGCTAAAACATAACCCGTTACTCCGCCAACCAACGCGCCCATCGCATGACTTTCAAAGGAAACGCCTAACTCTCCAGGGAAAAGACCAAAAAATAAGCCACCATAAAATAGTAACGTGATCAGTGAAATTAAAATGTACGTTATTTGTCGACGTATAAAACCATAAACTACCAGGTATCCCCATAGCGCATAAATAACCCCACTCATACCGATATGAACACTATTACCTCGTGCAAAAAGCCAGACCAATAATCCTGTGGTAATAATAAAAAAGGGTAAAAGAACGAAATATCGTTTAATGCTATGTATGCCGATTAAAGTCGACAGCACAACAAAGGGCAGAAAGTTACTCGCTAAATGAGCAAAGTCCCCATGTAGAAATGGCGCAAAAAATATACCGATTAGATGAGGGCTAGAACGAGGCACAATGCCATAGCCATTTAAATTAAGCGCTAAAACATTATTTATAATTAAAAGAATTAAACAAATTAACATGATTGTAATGCTATATTTGGCGATAGTAAGGTAACGTTTCATAGTAAACTCTTGCAAAGTGACGGCTTAACGACAATAAAATAGCTGAAACTAGCCTGAATACTCAAATATATTTTATAAATAGAGTAACAAACCTTTAGTAGTAACTGATCCGCTGCTAAAATCCCCCCTATTTTGTACTGATGTGATCAATTAAGGATTTCTATGCGCACCTCCAACTATTTACTTTCAACTCAAAAAGAAGCACCAAGTGATGCTGTTATTGCAAGTCACCAACTAATGTTACGTGCAGGCATGATCCGTAAACTAGCATCAGGCCTATATACATGGCTACCAACGGGTTTACGTGTTTTACGTAAAGTTGAAAATATCGTCCGTGAAGAGATGGAAAGAGCTGGGGTAATTGAAGTATTAATGCCCGTCGTTCAGCCTGCCGATTTATGGCATGAAACAGGTCGTTGGGACAAATTTGGTGGGGAATTATTGCGTATCAAAGACCGTCATACACGTGATTTTGTTTTAGGCCCGACACATGAAGAAGTTATTACTGAGTTAGTACGCAAAGAAGTGAGTAGTTACAAACAGCTTCCTCTAAATCTATTCCAAATCCAAACTAAGTTCCGCGATGAGACGCGCCCTCGTTTTGGTGTCATGCGTGCGCGTGAATTTACCATGAAAGATGCTTACTCTTTCCATCTTGAACATGAGTGCTTAAAAAAACTTATCAAGATATGTTTAACGCCTATTGCCGTATCTTTGAGCGTCTCGGTCTAGAATACCGTCCTGTAATCGCCGATACTGGTAGTATTGGCGGCAGTGCCTCTCATGAATTTCATGTACTTGCACAAAGTGGTGAAGATGCAATCGTTTTCTCTAGCGAGAGTGATTACGCTGCGAATATTGAAAAAGCCGAAGCGCTTGCCCCTGACTTTGATCGTCCAGCTGCTAGCGCTGAAGTTCAAATCGTTGATACACCCAATACGCACACGATTGAAGAAGTTTGCACATTCTTAAATATTCCCGCAACACAAGTTATCAAAACATTATTAGTTGAAGGTGAAGTTGAAGAAGGAAAAGAAGTCCCCGTTATCGCACTCGTATTACGTGGCGACCACAACTTAAATGAAATTAAAGTTGAACATATTGCAGGAATAGCTAGCCCATTACGCTTTGCTAATGAACAACAGATTAAAGATGCAGCAAATTGCGATGCAGGATCTATCGGACCTAAAGGATTGTCGATCCGCATTATCGTTGATAGAGCAGCTGAAAAACTCGCTGACTTCGTCTGTGGTGCAAATACAACGGGCAAACACTTAACGGGTGTTAATTGGGATCGCGATATTAGCAATTATGAAGTCGCTGATCTACGCGATGTGGTTGAAGGCGATCCAAGCCCATGCGGTAAAGGAACGTTATCCATTGCTCGCGGTATTGAGGTAGGCCATATATTCCAACTAGGCGATACCTACGCAAAAGCAATGAACGCCAGCGTATTAAACCAGCAAGGTAAAAACCAAATAATGACCATGGGTTGTTATGGTATTGGTATTTCCCGTATCGTTGCTGCCGCAATTGAGCAAAACAATGATCAAAATGGCATTATATGGAATAACGCATTAGCTCCTTTTTCAGTGGTTATCGTACCGATGAACATGAAAAAATCACATCGTGTTGCTGAGCTCGCTGAAAAATACTATGCCGAACTACAACAGGCAGGCATTGAAGTATTATTCGATGATCGTAACGAGCGCCCTGGTATCATGTTTGCCGATGCCGAGTTGATCGGTATTCCACATACATTAGTGATTGGTGAGCGAAGCATTGATAAGGGTGTTATTGAATATAAAGATAGGCAATCAGGTGAAAAACATGAGATTGCTATTGATCAAGTCGTTACCTTTATTAAAGACAAACTCATGTAATTGTTCTATTTTTAATGACAATCAGTGCGATTTTTTGCACTAATTGTCATTAATCCCTCCCCTAAATAAGAGTGAATCTGGAAACAGCCAATGAAATTAAAACGATTAGTATTCATATTCACCTTATTACACTTACTATACAGCGCTATTTCACATGCCTCCCAAAACATGACAACTTTCAAATTCAGCAATGAAAATCAACTTAATAAAAATTTTAGTAACGACATAAATACCTTTTGGGACAAAAAAGCAGAGTCGCATTACTTTTATGGTGTCGATAATAAAAAGATACACACTGTTAGTATCAAATCAGCAAACAACAAAGTGATTGTCATTAGCCAAGGACGTAATGAAAGTGTCCTGAAATATAAAGAGGTTGCCTTTGATTTATACCAACAAGGCTATGATCTATTTTTAATCGACCATCGCGGACAAGGTTTTTCAGAAAGATTAGGCGGTGACCAATTCCGTGGTCATGTACAAAATTTCCAAGATTATGTCACCGACCTCAACCAATTTATTCACTCATTAGATCTACAAAAACATTATCAATACAGATATTTGCTCGCCCATTCAATGGGAGGGACAATCAGTGCGCTATACCTTGAACAATATCCTCACCCATTTCAAGCGGCGAGTTTATTTAGCCCAATGTTATCAATAAATATCGGCGGGATACCAAATAGCATTGCCAAAATACTCACCTATAGCAGCGCTGAAATTTGCAGCTGGTTTAACGATAAAGCCTGTTATATTTTTGCCGGGGGACCACATAAAATAAAAAGCTTTCAAGGTAATGACCTCACCTCCAGTGAAGTAAGATTCCGCGCCTCTCAAAACACCTTTTTACAAGCCCCAACCACACAACTTGGCTCGGCCACCATGCGTTGGGTCGCTGAAAGTATTAGCGCCAGCGAAGCAGCCGTTGCCAGCGCTAATAACATCAAGATTCCCGTATTAGTCATTCAAGCAGGAGATGACTCTGTTGTTAGCGCTTCAGGGCAAAATGATTTTTTTGCTAATATGAAAAATTGCAAGGATAAGCAACTAATGACCATTGATGGTGCACAACATGAAATATTATTAGAAAGCGACCCATATCGCTCTAATGCACTCAATGCAACACTGCAATTCTTTAGCAAATCACAACAAGGCGCACAAACATGTATAAAATAGCAATATCAGATCTTGATGGAACACTCCTCGGCCCAGATCACCGAATATCCGCACAAACCAATGCCACAATAAAACGTTGGCTCGATAGTGACCGTAAATTTGTTATTGCCACCGGGCGACACTATATCGAAGCAAATCACCTACAGGCATCAATCGACACACCGCTTTATTTGATCACCTGCAATGGTGCACGGGTACATAATCACAAAGGGGAGATCATCCATAAACAAAATTTAAACAGTGAGATTGCCGAAGAAATTTGTGCTCAAACATTCGCAGATGAAGTACAAATTAATCTTTTTACCGATCAAAACTGGTTTGCCAATTACCGTATTCCTGCACTGGATGAAATGGGTCTAGATGCAGGATTTGATTGTATCGCCACAGATCTTGCCAAACTTGATAAAGGTAATACTATCAAGATTTTTTCTGGGCTGAGCCCGAATTTTTACAACCCATTTATGAGCACCTTAACGCCCGTTACGGCAAACGTATTAATTTAACATTTTCATTAGCAAAATGTTTAGAAGTAATGCATGCAACAACCAACAAAGGGGAAGCCGTTAAAGCAGTATTAGCAGACAAAGGATTACGCGTTGATGATGCTGTTGCGTTTGGAGATGGAATGAATGACCTCGAAATGCTTGAAGTGGTGGGTAAGCCGGTACTGATGGGTAATGCACAAAAAGCGTTGCGAGACGCAATACCCAATGCCGAATTCACCCTCACTTCAAAAGAAGATGGCGTCGCATTTTATATGGATAAACTATTAGCAAAATACAATAATAACTAACCTTAATACCTTGTCTTTTTACTGACAAGGCCCCCCCTCCACCAGCATGACATCTCTCTTAAATAATATCCCCCATGTTGCCTCAAGATGCTTTATCAGACACAAATTAATAAGCAGATTTTACTTATCCATAGAGAAATAAATACAAGCGCTGTTATACTCTATTGAACACACATATAATTTACCGATTCAAATCACTGCACTAAGGTTTTTTATGCGCAATTCACACTTATTACTCAGCATTCCTGCACTGTTTATGGCTGCCTGTAGCTCACCACTTCCACCCAAAGAGGAAGTGCAAATAGCCCCTACCATTATCAAAGAAGATTTCGCACAAATTTTAGAGGCAAACTTTAGAGGAAAATTAGCATCAACTAATGGTGAGCTGATTTTTACCGAGTGTGATTCTAAGCAAACATTTTCCATTAGAGACAATGAACGGTTAATGGATACTTATAGGCAAGTTAGCAAGACAGACTTAGCGCCTGTATATATTGAATTTACAGGTGAAATCGTCTTTTCAAACCCTAAAACTGACGAATCAGAACCATTAATTCGCCTTGACCGCATCCATCATATGGCATTGGCAAAAAACTCCTTACAATGTGCTAAACCAGTAGATAACTTTAGATTTAAAGCAAAGGGTGATGATCCCTATTGGCGCATAAATATCAATAACCAAAACATATTTTTTGCGGTCAAAGCGAGCAATCAAGTCTATCAAGTACAATCTGGAAACTTCCGCACAACACAAATAAATCATATAAAAGCGCTCAGTGATAACGGCCAACGTCTTGATCTAACGATTCAAAAACCGGGGCACTGTTATGACCAAAAAAATGGTTCCTATTGGGGGTATATTGCCAAAGTCGATTCGGTTTGGGGAAAATATGACGGTTGTGGAGAGCCTGGTTGGACGACTATAGAAGAAAAATTTACCGGCTATTACCTCAATCAAGATGATACAAAAACAACGGATTTAACCATTAATGATAATTACAGCGTAGAATATAAAGAAAAAATAGGTTCCAACACGATTGTTAGTAACGGTTTTTGGAAAAGTAATTCACCAGATACCATCGTAGTAATGCTCACCAAGCAAGATGATAAAAACATTCGCAAAGAACTTATTTTTAATCGCAAGGGGTTAGCATTAACAACACAAAAAATAAATACAAATAATATTATCACCCCATTGCCAGCACCGGGCCTTGTGTTTGAAAAAATGAGCAGCGCTGTAGAGGCGCCCCAACAAGTCTATACCATTGAGCGAGAGTTTATAGCGCAACGCATCGCACCAAAGAGTGAAATCGACACAGAGGTACAACAAGCATTAATAAAATACTTTAAAGACCATCGCACCGATCCCAAAAACAGTAAATTCAGCTTGGTTAAATACGATTTAAATGGAGATGGCATGGATGAAGCCATTGTCCTATTAGATTGGTGCTCAAAAAGCGGCTGTGAAATGCTCATTTTTAACAATACAAAGAATGGCTATCAATTTTCGAGCCGCGTTTCACGTATTGAAACACCTATTGTGATCGCAAGAATGCAACATTATCGATGGCAAAGTCTGATGGTCGAAAAAAATGGGCTATGGCAAATTCTCGACTTTGATGGTATCAGCTACCCAACTGACGCACGCAAATTAAATAACCCAGGAGATAGAGCAACACAAGGCACCGATGTTATTTTATTTGCCAATGGCAAACCAACCGTTTGGTTCCCGATAAAAGAATAAGCAATATTGATGGGCTAGCAAAAGAGTGTGGTGTTTTGAAAAAGTATTTTCGCACCACATTGTGAGTACGGAATTACGCTATCTAGCAAGCAGTTAAGCAACGATACACCCCCACCGAGAACTGTCGAAATTCATTACACACCACACAGAAAACTCAACACAAAAAACTAAAACCTCAAAAGAAACAACACCTTGAAATAATGGCGTATTTTTTGCTTAAAGCGATTCACCAATAAAACCTTTATCAAGGATGACCGATATTTATGAAAAAAATTATATTTTTATCTACATGTATATTTGCCAGTGCAGCAAATGCTGTCTTAATTACAAACTCCTCCAACTCAGCATTATCTGGTGCGACTGTAATCGACTTTGAATCACAGACTATAGGCTCATCTTCTAGCTATTCGATTGGTGATGTTACATTTTCAAATGCAGGAACAGGTACCTTACAGATTACAGATTATAGCGATGGAGGTGTTTTTGGTACTTCTGGTCTTGAACTTTCAACGAAATCTGTACAAGGATCATTCAATGTTAATTTCTCTACTCCAGTTTCAGCTTTTGGTATGAGATGGGGCGCTGCCGACGGGTATTGGAATATGAATATTTTTGATTATTCAAACGACTTACTCACAAGTATGTTTATTCCAGCACAAACTTCGCCCTACGTTGGTTTTATCGGTGCTGATATAACTAATATTTCTCGTGTAGAGTTTATGGGGCAGTATTCCGATTGGGTCAAAATTGATGACTTTAGCTATGTCACCCAAAGCAGTGTGCCCGAGCCAGCCTCAATCGCTTTACTTGGCTTATCTTTAGCTGGGTTAGGCTTTACTCGCAGAAAAAAGAAAGTCTAACAAACAAGAATAGGTGTCGTACTGTCGACACCTTATTCAGGTGTTGAATAAGCAACACGACAAGACAAGATAGCTAAAACCTTTTATGAGCAAACTACAAATTGCCCTGCAACAGTCTTTCTAAAAAGGCTTTCAGAAAAATAAGGTTTGCGGGTTCTCGATGGCTCTGTTTGGGATCATCCTGGGATGCTTCAGGTTCACTATAACCATTTATTATTACGACAAAAAGCTTATCGCCCTGCGCGGTCTGTATCACGCCGAGTATATTAGTCACCCCCTTCATCGACCCCGTTTTGGCTATCACCTTTTCGCGTAAAAGCTTACCATTAACCGCGCGATTATATTTTAATGTGCCATCTACCCCAGCAATGGAAAGTGTCGGTAATAAATGTAAACGTTGTTCATTGTGATAAATATAACTGAGCAGCGACATAAACAACTCTGCGCTCATTAAATTATGGCGAGAAAGACCAGAACCATCAGCGATATAACCATTCTTTAAATCAATATTTTCAGCTAACAAGATGGCTTTCACCGCTGCCGCACCATTACTAAAGTTACCCGCACGATTAAAGTAATTGGCCCCTAATGTTTTAAATAAACTGTCGGCTATTAAATTATCAGACTCCTTCATCATCTCTTTTAATAGCTCATTCAATAGTGGGGAGTGATGAACAACCAGTAACTCCGTGGTATCAATTGGATTTTTCGCGTCATCAAGGTGAATATCCCCCATTAACTTAATACCCACTTTTTGTAACTCTGATTGAATTATTTTTCGCGCATAATCAAAGGGGTCATTCACTGAAAGTGACAACGGCAATGGCGAGTTGCGACTCTGCAAACATCCCCACAAATGGTAGCTATTGCCACTTTTTCGGGTGATATTTAAATCGCAAAAAGTCTCCTTGCGCTGCGCTTCGCTAACGACATCAACATCACTACTAATTGTAATCGGCTCATAGTTGGGAATAAATAATTTTGCCTTATGGCCGATTTTTGTCGTTAAACTTAAATTACCCAATACACAATTTTTATTAACAATAATAGCGCTTGTTGGCGAGGTATAGCAGACGCCTAAATCATTCCAAGCTTGCCCATTACTCCATTGATAACCATCAAATTGTGATTGATTAATAAAAAAATCCCCCGCTATTTCCCTGATTCCTTGTTTTTTCAACTCCCGTAACATGCGACTAATATCACTGCGTAGCAACGTCGGATCGCCAACAAAACGCAAGGTTAGACTTCCCTGATAACGACCGTTTTTTATTTTTGCACGCGCTCCTTCAATGCTTGTCTGATAACGAAACTGCTCACCCAAATAGAGTTTAGCGGCGGTTGCGGTTAATAATTTTTGCATGCTCGCAGGCGTACGTAAAACCCTTGCCTGCCACTCACTTTCCACTTGTTTTTTCTCTGGATCGATGATCAAATAAGAGAGCTGTGCACCATTGGGCAACAACTCATGTAAATCCTCCCATTGCGAAGCCAATGAAGAGATCGGTATAAAAAATAGAAACAGAAAAAGCAGATGTGTAGGCATAAAATGATATCCAAAAATAAATCAAGAATAAACTATGCTCATTTTCTGTTTTGAAAACAAGATTAGCAATCACGAATCTATTTAAATTTGCAGAATTGATCCTAGAGCAATGCTATAATTTACCCCACGTCGCCGCTTAACTATGAGCTAATAACAATGAACAACCCTCTCTATAAAAAAAACATAATCTCCATTGCAGACCTTTCTCGTGAAGAATTAGAACTCATTTTACAAACAGCACACTCATTAAAGCTGACTCCACAACCTGAGCTATTAAAAAATAAAGTTGTTGCTAGCTGCTTCTTTGAGGCTTCAACACGTACTCGTTTATCCTTTGAAACCGCGGTACAGCGTTTAGGTGGCAGTGTTATTGGTTTTGATAGTGGAGGCAACACCTCTCTAGCACAAAAAGGAGAAACCTTAGCGGACTCCGTCACCGTCATCTCTTCCTACGCCGATGCCTTTTTTATGCGACACCCACAGGAAGGAGCTGCACGTTTAGCGTCTGAGTTTTCTGCTATTCCAGTTATTAATGGGGGGGATGGCTCAAATCAGCATCCGACACAAACTTTATTAGATCTGTTCACTATTTATGAAACACAAATCGCCTAGATAATCTCAATATCGCCTTTGTTGGCGATTTAAAATATGGGCGAACGGTGCACTCTCTCACCCAGGCATTAAGCCTATTTAATTGTAATTTTTATTTTATCTCTCCCGATGCATTGGCGATGCCAGACTACTTGCTTGAAGAGCTAGACACGCTAGGTATCAACTACTCATTGCACAGCAGTATAGAAGAGGTGATTGATTCTCTTGATATTTTATATATGACTCGCGTTCAAAAGGAGCGTTTTGATGAAACGGAATATCAGCATATTAAGTCTGCATTTTTATTAAATGCACAAATGCTCGAAAATGTACGTGAAAACCTAAAGGTGTTGCATCCACTCCCACGTATTGATGAAATTGATATAAACGTTGATAAAACACCCTATGCCTATTATTTTCAACAAGCAGAAAATGGTGTGTATGCTCGACAAGCGCTACTGGCTTTATTACTAACCCAACAATTTCAGCTACAAGGTTAATAGCAAATGACTTCTAAAAAATTACAGGTTGAAGCAATTCAGAATGGCTCGGTGATTGACCATATTCCAATACAACAAGCCGTTAAAATTCTCAATTTTTTCAAGTTGACACAAACCAATGAAAAAATAACAATCGGCCTTAACTTGCCAACACATAGCGGTAAAGGAAAAGATCTCATTAAGGTTGAAAATACCTTTATCAGCGATGAGCAAGCTAACCAATTAGCGCTGTTTGCCCCTAATGCAACCATTAATCAGATTAAAGATTTCAAAGTTGTGAATAAGTTTAAAGTACAACTTCCAGACTCTTTTATAGGCGTTCTTTCTTGCCCTAATACGAATTGCATTAGCCACAAAGAGGTAAACACCCGCTTCTATGTTAAAAAAATAGATAATTTAGCGCTAAAATGCCATTACTGTGAAAAAACATTTAATTCATCACTCTTCCATGAATTAGATTAGATAACCAATAGCACTCTCTAGCATAATGATACTTCGGGCATCTCAGTACATTGTGGGTTACTGATTTTGCCTCTTAAAGTAACGTGGATATAATAGACACTTGATTTTTATCATCCAATCTTGAATCTAACGGTTTTGTTAGCAAAACTAGATTGTAAATGAATACGTTACGTTTATACTTAATATAACTTTTGTAATCATAGGCGGTTCAAATATGCACTATAATACCTCTCTTCTTTGTGATGTTTATGCTGATACAGTGGATGTCGTAGAACCACTGCTAACCAATTTCGGTGGGCGAAACTCATTTGCTGGTGAAGTGGTCACAGTTAAATGCTTTGAATCTGTTGGCCTTATCTATAAAACGCTGGCGCAAAATGGTGCTGGGAAAGTATTATTAATTGATGGCGGTGGTTCATTACGCCGCGCTTTGGTTAATGCCGATATTGCTGAACTTGCCGTTGAAAACAACTGGGAAGGTATTGTTGTCAATGGGTGTGTGCGTGAAGTTGATTTTCTTGAAGAGTTAGAAATCGGCATTCAAGCAATTACGGCGATCCCCGTTGGCGGAACAGATAACGAAATAGGTGAAGTCAATGTACCAGTCAATTTTGCTGGCGTGAGGCTTTCTTACCTGAAGATATTCTTTATGCCGATAGCACTGGGATTATCATCTCTCCCGAACCGTTAGACCTTGATGAAATCGATGAGATGGATATTGAGCCATTATAAAAAATAAGAGCTAGGTTAACAATTAACCTAGCTCTTATCCCCATGCTCTTGAGGATGCAAAATCAGCAAGAAAAAGCATGGATATATTTTTTCGTTACAACTCTCAGCAGATATGTTGGAGTTAAAGCGTTTCTTCTGCCTGTTCTATTTTTCCTACTAAAGCACTTAGGCGTGATTGCCATTGTTGGTGCTCTTCAATTAACTGGGCATTCTCTGCTTGCAGCTGATTCTGTTTTTCTAATAAAGAGTGTTTATCTTCTTTTAGCTCTTCAACTTCCATCTGCAGCAATGAAATAGTATCAACTGCATTTTGAATTTTACTTTCTAATTTTTCTAATAGTTCTAATGTCATTAACTCGCCCTTTAAAGAATAAGTTTATACTATGTCGCATAGCCTGTTAGTGAGTAGTAACCATCAATTTTGATACGTTTTTTGACTCATCGCTTATGCTATGCAATAAAACGAAATAGTATTGATTACAAGGAAATGAGGATAAGCATTCCCGTTAGCTTATTCAACCTTTGTTTTGCTTTATTGTTCAATAATCGTTAAATAATACCAATATCAATAAATAGCCTAACTATATTACTGGTTAAAAGGATAGAAAAATGAAAAAAAATATAAGAATGGGGCAATATCGCCACTATAAAGGCAATTTATATTCAGTGGAAGGTCTTGCCACGCACAGTGAAACCGAAGAGGCAATGGTCATATACCGCCCTCTTTACGGTGAACAATTATTATGGGTTAGGCCACTAAGCATGTTCATTGAAGAGATCGACGTTGATGGTAAAAAGCAACCTCGATTTAAGTTTGTATCCCAATGATACTTCAAGATACAAACTCAGCAAAAAAGTATGCAGGGGTGCGAGGCATAACATTGCACTCTAGTTATCCTACTTAGAGAGATCCTGCTCCATCGATAGCGATGGCATATCGCATAGCGGTTTACCAACCACCTTTGCTGGCACGCCAGCAACGGTTGTATGAGCAGGAACAGCTTCTAACACCACGCTGCCTGCCCCTATTTTAGCACCGACACCGATTTCGATATTACCCAACACTTTTGCACCGGCACCAATCATCACCCCTTGGCGAATTTTAGGGTGGCGATCGCCCGTTTCTTTACCCGTCCCCCCCAATGTCACACCTTGTAATAATGATACGTTATCTTCAATAACGGCTGTTTCACCTACCACAACGCCCGTTGCGTGATCGAACATGATGCCTTTACCAATGGTCGAAGCCGGATGCACATCTACCCCAAATAATTCGGAACTGCGATTTTGTAAATAATGAGCCAAGGGAATACGTTTTTCTTTCCATAGCCAGTTGGCAATACGGTAAACTTGAATAGCATGAAACCCCTTTAAGTATAATAAGGGTGTGGAATAATCAACAACCGCGGGATCGCGCTCCTGTACCGCAATAATATCGGCCATAGCAGCCTCAAGAATCGAGGGATCTTTACTAAATGCCTCCTCAATCACCTCCCAACCAAAATGGCAGGCATGGTGTGATTATCTAAACGATTAGCTAATTGATAACTCAGTGCAGATTTTAAATCTTTATGATTTAAGATAGTTGAATAGAAAAAACTCGCTAAAATAGGCTCATCCTTCGAATAATGCCACGCCTCATCACGAATTTTATCCCATAATTTCTGCTGTATCGCTTCCATTACACATCTTCCTTACTGTCATCAATTAATTCCGTTTCAAAAATCAATTTGTTGTTTTTCTTTTCAATCGGCACCACGGAAAGAGGATCTAAGTGAATTAAAATATCGGAGCCTGGAAACAATTCCTCTAAGACATCCTCTAATTTATCCGCTTTAGCATGGGCTGCAAGTAACGTTTGCTTATCATCAAGCTCTAAATGTAGTTGGATAAATTTGGTATTACCCGATTGACGAGTACGTAAATCATGAACACCATGGACGCCATCAATATGATAAGCTGCTTTGATTATTTGTTCCTCTTCGGATTTAGGTAATTGCTTATCCATCAAGCCATTAACCGATTGCATGCCAATTTCCCAAGCACCATGGAAAATATACAAACTGACAACAATAGCAAAAACACCATCAGCCCAGTGCCAACCAAATCCAGCTAAAATAAGCGCCAACAGTACCGCACTATTTAATGCAATATCGGTGCGATAATGTAATGAATCAGCTCTAATTGCCATACTGCCCGTTCTTTTGACAACATAACTTTGAAAAGAAACCAATAGTAACGTAACAACAACTGAAAATATCATCACCCCAATACCGATATTGGATGCGTTAATTGTTTGCCCATTAATTAATGCAGAGATACTATTAAACATTAAAAAGACAGAGGAGCCTGCAATAAAGGCTGCTTGCGCTAATCCGGCGAGGTTTTCTGCTTTACCGTGACCGAAACGATGTTGGTCATCGGCAGGTTGCAGTGCAATTCTTATCGCTAACAGGTTAATAATTGACGTAGTGACATCCATTAGCGAGTCCGTCAAGGCTGCTAAAATACTACTAGAACCGGTCATAAACCAAGCAACTAACTTTACGATAATCAATATAGAAGCAGCTACAACAGCTGCTCGACCTGCTAAGTTAACTAAGCGTCCATATTCTTCTTTACTAATGTTGGTTTGCAAAAAAACACCTACAAATAAGTTAATTTTAAGAGGATGTTATTATAACTTGTTTGCCCATTTTAACCAAATACGATGGGAACCAATCCCCTTTGTTATCAATAGTAAATAGCATTACATCCCCATGCTACCTGAAGAGGTTTTGTCATGCGCGAGCTCGAATACCAGAGCAAGACGTAACATGAGGTTATTCTATTCATTTTTCGAATTGACAATACAGGGCTGGTATCTGACTTGGCGCGCCGTAGGACAAGGAGATATTTGAGGGGCACCACCAGACCTGTACCATCACAACAGGTCTGACATGCGTTTTGTCTAATAATTATTCGTCAGCCATATTTCCTTTTTTACCATTTTGTCCTTTACCTTTACCTTGCATATCATTGTTTTTACCTTGCTTACACTTTTTACCTTTATGGCTATGTTTGCCTTTTTTATTGGCTAATAGTTTATCCATTTTTGTTTGTTGCTGCGGTGTTAATAGATGATAAACATCAAACATCATTTCCATACGCTGCATTTTTCTCGCCTTTTTCGCAGCATCTTTCGAATCAATTAAAGCTTCTGCTTGTGCAGCATCAAACTTAGGAGCTTTCATAATACTCATTTGAGCATCATGAAAAGCGCCCTTTTGTTGCTGCTTATCGCTTTTATGCTTTTGCATGATGGTTTTAACATCCGCTTTTTGCGCATCCGTTAAATCAAGTTTTGCAAGCATTGACTGCATAGGCATTGCATCACAAGCACCACCTCGACCTTCTTGTTTAGCAAAAGCAGTAGAGAATGTAAGCGGTAGAACAATGGTTGCAACTAACATGTTTTTTAATAACGCATTCATAATAAAAATCCTTTATAATGTAAGTGACTAAATATTTATTGTTTGGTTCGGAATTAAGTATAAGGCAATACGAGCAAAGCAACGTATGGTCGAGGTAATGTTGTGTAAAGAAGTGTAAATTACAGTGCTATTAATAAAATATAGTGTTTAATTATCCACATCAAAAAAACATACATTACGCTACGCTTAACAACATACTCTTTAACTACGAATGGATTTGAATTAGAGATGATTATTATTTTACATTAGTCTCCCCGTAAGTTACTGATAACTTATGCTGAGACTTTATTAAAGGTTACAGCATGAAAAATATACTCTTAATTGATGACGATAAAGAACTTGTTTCTTTACTTGCCGAATTTCTATCCTTAGAAAATTTTAACATTGATATAGCCCACGACGGTGAAAGTGGGTTAGAGAAAGCGCTTAGTGGTATTTACGATTTAATTCTTCTCGATGTTATGATGCCACGAATGAATGGCTTTGAAATGCTAAAGTTATTGCGCCAAAAAAGTGAAATGCCCGTACTGATGCTGACGGCAAAGGGCGATGAAATAGACAAAGTGCTCGGTTTAGAAATGGGTGCCGATGATTACCTTGCTAAACCATTTAGCGAACGCGAATTGCTTGCTCGTATCCGAGCAATCATCCGCAGAACACAGCATAAAAACCCGCAAATACAGAGTAAAATAAGCCATTTAGATATTGATCTTTACCCTACTCAGCAACAGGCTATTTGTCAGAATTTTACCGTGGAACTGACGGGTACTGAGCTATTGTTACTCGAAAAATTTCTTCAGCATCCAGGTAAGCTTTTTTCTAAAGAAGAACTCAGCGAAGAAGTGCTAGGTAAAAAGTTACAACCTTTTGACCGAAGTATCGATATGCATTTGAGTAATTTACGCCGTAAACTACCCTCTCGCTTAGATGGTCAAACACGCGTGAAAAACTTCCGTGGAAGAGGGTATATGTGGTTAGAAGGTGGTGATTCGTTAAAGGAAGCTAGCTAGATACCGATAGGATGGCTTATTTTTTTAGGTGGGCCAGTAATACCAAATCATATAATTAAAAGAATTAATGGTTTAACTTATTCGGTATCGACTAAGTATTCAATTAGGCAAAAGGGATTAAACAGTGCGATGGAATTCATTTAACTCATTATTTACCAAAATATTTGTTGGTTTTTGGTTATTAATTCTATTGTTAGCAACCGTTCTCGTTTTACTCCCTAAGCTTGATGGTCGACAACTGCAAGATTTAAGCAGTAGTGATTTAGCGCTTTTACAGCGTCAACAACAACATATTCAGGCATTTCTGGCAAAGCGACCGCTTCAACAAATAAATGTTTTTTTTAAAATGCCTCCCCATAATCGCTTTAAAAAAATTTACGTCACAGACTCATCGGGTCAACTGCTGAACAACCATGCCCCAAAAAATGTTCGCCAATTTATTCTTGATAGCTCATCCATTGATACCCCAAAAAAGAGAATATTCAAGCACAACACTTTCTTTGGACCAATCTTAATTCAACACAAACAGCAAGATTTTCTTTTCTACTTTTCTCATCCAAATGATAAAGAGTCTTTACAATTCGTTGAATGGTTGATTGATAATCCACTATTGCTTTTACTGACCGCGCTACTTATCAGCACCCCCTTATGTGCTTATTTGTCTTGGCATGTAACACAACCATTGAGACAATTACAAAATGTAGCCAATAAAGTCGCACTCGGTGATATTAAAACTGATTTCCCAATCATTAAAAACAGCGACGAAATCAACCAACTAGCCAAGTCAATGCAAAAAATGTTGTTATCTGTCCAAGATATGCTTAACAACCAACAGCGATTATTAAGTGATATCTCACATGAATTACGATCCCCTCTGACGCGTCTCAATCTTGCATTAGCCATTAGTAGAAAACATCTTGGTGATAGTAAAGAGCTACAACGTATATCGATAGAAGCTGAACGAATAGAGTTAATGATCGCTGAAATGCTTAATTTGTCACGCATGCAATTAAATCCACACATTAAAGAAGAAGTGGCCTTCAATGAGCTTTTAGAAGAAATCTTTTTAGATGCACAATTTGAAGCAAAGGAAAATGGAAAAATATTTATATCACCTGAAATAGAAGAAATATATATTAACATCTACCCCGAGTTAGCTTATCGGGCGATAGAAAATGTAATTAGAAATGCCATAAAATATGCAAAAATTAACATTGTTGTCGAAATCACGGTGACAACAACCTATATTCTACTTTCCATTAAAAATGATGGTCCATTAATTCCTGAAAATGCATTACAGGATATTTTCCGTCCTTTTTATCGCCTAAATGATGCGCGAGACCGAGAATCTGGAGGGGTTGGATTAGGATTAAGCATTACTGAAAATGCGATGTCGATGCATGGCGGGAAAATATGGGCAGAAAATATTGATAAACAGGTCTGTATGCATTTACAATTCCCACGTTTTCCTTAACCCAACATAAGATGAGAGCCCATGATTGAAGTTGCACTGTTTGAACCTGAGATTCCACAAAATACGGGCGCGATTATCCGCTTATGTGCCAATACTGGCTGCGTTTTGCATTTAATTGAACCCTTGGGGTTTGATTTAGATGAGAAAAAAGTGCGCAGAGCTGGTCTTGATTATCATGAATTAATCCACGTTTACCGCCACAAAAACTATCAAGCCTTCTTAGAAGTTGTTGCAGGTAAGCGAATTTTTGCTTGTACAACAAAAACAACCACATTTCATAGTAATGCAAAATTTCAAGATAATGATGTTTTACTCTTTGGGCCAGAAACGCGAGGCTTGCCGAGTGAAATTCTAGATAGTTTAACAACAGAACAAAAACTACGTATTCCGATGCGCGCAGAAAGTCGCTCGATGAATTTATCAAATGCTGTTTCTGTGTTTGTTTACGAAGCATGGCGACAACTTGATTTTTCCGGAGCTGTATAACCCGCTTTAATCAAAAGGCTGCTTCGGCAGCCTTAAGAAGCAACTTGCAGCAACTCCACCAACAACTGCACTGTTTTCTCTCCTCTAAACTCATTAACATCTAATCGATAAGCACAATACACTTTTTTTATCATCGCATTAGGCCAAACATCTAAATCAACATTAAAAGCAATGGCATCAATAGCGTGACCATCAAGCTCTAACACCATTTTCAAGTGCTTACCTGCTACTAGGCGTTGTTGTTGTAATTTAAAATGGCCATCGAATAATGGTGCTGGAAAGCCTTGCCCCCAAGGGCCTGCATCACGAAGTTCAATCGCTTGTTGTAAATTAAATTGCGCAGCACTTAATTGACCATCAGAAAGTAATACATTATTTAAGAGATCGGCGTCAATATGATCTTCAATAACCTTGTTGATGGTTTGTGAAAACAAGGTGAAATCAGCTTCCTGATCGATAACCCAGCCGCCATCGCATGCCCGCCAAACTTTAACAACAGATTCGGAATCGCTTTATCAACGAGATCAAGCATATCGCGAATATGCACGCCCGGAATAGAACGAGCAGATGCTTTAATTTCTCCTTCCCCCGCTTTAGCAAAAGCAAAGGTTGGTCGGTAATAACGCTCCTTAATACGTGATGCAACTAACCCTATCACCCCCTGATGCCAGTCAGCTTCAAAGAGGCAAATAGCAAAAGGAATATTATTCTCATTGACAGTTAAATGCGCTAATGTTTTTAATGCTTCATCCTGCATACCCTGCTCGATCTCTCGACGGGACTGGTTAAGGGCATCAACTTCATTGGCAAGCATATTCGCTTGCTCACCGCGATGACACAGTAACAACTCAACGCCATGGCTCATTTCATCTAAGCGTCCAGCGGCATTTAGGCGAGGTCCCAAGGAAAAACCAAGGTCACTAGCAACTAATTGCCCTTGATTACGTTTTGCCACACCAATCAACGCACTAATTCCAACTCGACATACGCCAGCTCGAATACGCGCTAATCCCTGTTGCACCAATATTCGGTTATTCGCATCAAGTTTAACCACATCCGCCACCGTCCCTAAGGCAACAATATCTAATAACGATGCTAGGTTAGGCGGCTTTTTGTCGGCAAAATAGTGCTTATTCGATAGGTAAGCGCGTAGTCCAAGCATCACATAAAATGCAACGCCCACACCGGCTAAATGTTTACTTGGGAAATCACATCCCGCTTGGTTAGGATTGACGATAGCATCGGCATTGGGTATTTGCTCGCCAGGTAGATGGTGATCCGTTACCAATACCCGTAAACCTTTTTCTTTAGCATAGGCGACACCAGATGCTGGCTATACCATTATCCACCGTCATCAACAATTGCGCGCCTTTAGCAATGGCTAAATCGACAATATCAGGGCTTAGCCCATAACCATAATCGAAGCGATTCGGAATAAGATAATCAACATTGCTAAAACCTAATTCTCTTAAAGCCAATATCGATAGTGCAGTGCTCGTTGCACCATCGGCATCAAAATCACCAACGACGATGATGCGCTGTGATTCAATCAACGCTTGATAAAGCAGCTGACAGGCAGATTCCATCCCCTTGAGTTGTGTATAAGGCAGTAAACGTTTAGTACTTGTATCAAGCTCATTGTCGAAAAGAATACCACGGCTAGCATAGATTTTTTTCAGTAATGGGGAGCAATTAAGGGTAAGAAGAGGGGATTCCACTAAGGTACGATTTTTGATTGTAATAGCAGGCATATTATCTCATTATCTTGCATGGCGTATTTATCAGAGGAGCATCTTATTGTTCTACCTATTTACCGATAAGAAGCTGCATTGAGGGATAATGCAGCTTCTACTATATGGCGTTATTTTTGCTCAAGCAGTTGAATTAAGCAATCTGCAGGCACATAACCAGGTTGCATTGATCCATCTTCTAAAATTAATGCAGGAGTGCCATTAATACCAAAAGATAAGCCTAAATCATATTGCTCTTTGACGGTATTAGCACAGGTTTTAGAATCAATATTACGACGTTTTTTAGCGCTATCCATGGCCGCTTTAGGATCATCGGCACACCAAATAGAAACCATCGTATTATAGGCAGAGGAGTTCACTCCACCTCGTGGAAACGCTAAATAACGAACCGTAATGCCTAACTTGTTATAATCGGCCATCTCCGCGTGAAGTTTTTGACAATAACCACAACTTGTATCGGTAAATACCGTAATAACGTGCTTCTCTTCTGCTGCCTTATAGACAATCATATCTTTCTCAAAAGCCTTAAGTTGCGCTTTACGCAATTCAATTAAGCTTTTCTCTGAAATATTTTCCATCTTATTATCTAGGTCATAAATATTACCGTGCAGTAAATATTGTCCATTTTTACTGACGTAAAAAATACCTTGATTGGTCGTTACTTCATATAAGCCTTCAACAACAGCAGGTTTTACTGAATTTACTTGCATCTGTAATGAACGCATTTTAGTGCCAATAGTATCAACTATCGCCTTATCGACTACCGGATCAGCAAAAGAAATACTACTAAAAACAACCAGCGCCATTGTGCTAACAATACGTTTTTTAAATAGGCTCGATAACATGAAAAATCCTTAATATAAAATGAGTAAACTGAGTATGCCTAATTATACCTTTTTTGTGAACGTTAGATTGCGTAATTTACATAGAGGTAATCATTTTGACTGCATACTCAAGATCTAGGATGGTGCTCTTGATGTAGGGCTTTTAAACGATCCTGGGCAACATGCGTATAAATCTGAGTCGTAGAAAGATCACTATGCCCCAACAACATTTGCACAACGCGTAGATCTGCGCCGTAATTTAGCAGGTGCGTTGCAAAAGCATGACGTAAAACATGGGGCGACAGCGCCTCTTTATCAATTCCACACACTTGCGCATAATATTTTACACGATGCCAAAAAGTTTGCCTAACCATCATGTTACCTCTTCGACTGGGAAATAAAACATCACTACTTTGCCCGTTTAATAATTCAGCACGCACCTCCTCTATATACCTTTCAAGCCAATATAATGCTTCTTCGCCAAAGGGTACCAAACGCGTTTTACCTCCCTTCCCGGTTATACGAAGTACACCTTGTTGTAAATTGATCTCCTCCATGGTCAATTCAACCAATTCTGAAACTCGCACCCCTGTAGCGTAAAGCAGCTCTAACATTGCCTTGTCCCTAAACTGAACAGCATCACTTAAATCTGGCGCTGATAAAAGTCCATCGACTTCAGATTCAGACAATGATTTGGGCAGTGGTTTTATTGTCTTCGGGCTTTGTAATTTTGCACTGGGGTCATCGTCACGTATTTTCTCTCGACATAAATATTGATAATAACGACGTATCGCACTCATTAATCTCGCAGTTGAGCTATTTTGGTAATCTATTTCACTGTGTAAACGAAAACTGAAATAATCATTCAAGTCAAGCGAACTCGCTTCTGCCAAATGGCAATGTCGAGTCTCTAAAAAAACATCAACAAGCTGTAAATCATGGCGATAAGCTTCAAGTGTATTTTTTGATAACCCCCTTTCTAGCCATAAAGCATCTAAAAATTGGTCAATACTAACTAGTTCCATTAAACTCTCCTAACTCTTTATTGAACTAAGGCTACTATATGAAAATCGGTTTATTTTATGGCTCTAGCACTTGCTACACCGAAATTGCAGCAGAAAAAATACAGGCCTGTATCGGCGCAGATATCGTCGACCTATTTAACATAAAAACAGAGTCACTTAGCAAGACAAATGATTACGATATTCTTATTTTAGGCATATCGACATGGGATTACGGTGAATTGCAAGAGGATTGGGGAACACTTTGGCAAGAACTTGACGACTTACATCTTAACAATAAAATTATTGCGCTTTTTGGCTTAGGTGACCAACAGGGATACGGTGAATGGTTTATTGATGCGGTAGGATTATTACACCAAGCATTGCAACCACACTCACCTCAATTTATCGGCTATTGGCCAACACAAGGTTATCAATTTAGCGCCTCCAAAGCACTCAGCGAAAATCCTAATTTTTTCGTCGGACTGGCACTAGATGAAGATTCTCAATATGAACTAAGTGATCAACGCATTGAAACATGGTGCTTACAAATATTACAAGAGATAGAGCAAATACTATAAATAAGCCCTTAATAAAAGTAATGAATTGTAAACGTACCCAATAATTGTATAAATTGTGACGATGGCGATTAAAGAACACTCAAAACAGCCAACCAAGCCGCAAAAAACACGACGTAGATCACACTTCACGCACGGATTTTTAGTTATTTAATTTCTGTATCGTTACTATTCTGATCCAGATCAATCTGCTTTTTAACTCTTTAGTTAAGCTACGCCACTTATTTAATAGTACTAATGAATGACCTATATATTCATTAGTACTATATAATTTTTTTCTTTTTAACTCAGCTCATTAAAGCAAGGGAGTACAAGGTACCATGTCGGACGAAAATAAAAACGCGAGTTATCGCGAGCTACATAAACCAGCTAGCGAGTTTGCAACTCGTTCTGACTATCTGGATCATGAGCTACAAATAATGCAACCTCGTCGTTATGCATTAAACTTACCGGGACGCGATTTCCGCTTTGAATGGGAAGATCTAGTACCTGCGATTGCCGGTACCATTGGTATTATCGCGATGTACTCAGCTGTAATGTCGGCATGGGCTGCTGGCCTATCTGAAAAATGGGGCGTTAATCTAGGCACTGAATTTGCGATTGAAGTAGCTCGAGTTGAGATGCTTATCCCTGCATTGCTATTTTGTGTGTTTGCATCAGGCTTTATCAACCCTCGCGCAAACTTAGCGGGTAACCACGGCCCAATGATCCCATTAATTGGTAGTATCGCTTTAGCAGGAGCTCATCCGTTAGCTCTGGCTATTTTATTAGGTATTTTTGGTCTACTACTAAGTTACTTCAAAGGTGGCTCAAAGTTAGTTAACTTAACCAGTGACGGTGTCGCAGGGGGGTTATTGGTCTTCCTTGGTTTTGGTGGTACTTTCTCAATGATTACAGATATGCAATCATGGGGTAAAGGGCTTGAATCTGTTGAACACGGAATTGCAGCTGGTAGCATGGGTTATCTCGGGTTAGTCGTACTAGCTGTAACCGTTGTGCTATATGCATTCCTAGCCAAAATCAATAAAAGATGGTTAGCGATTCCTGCCTGTGCAATTACAGGACTTGTTGTTGCTCTTCTTTTTGGAGCTGGTTTTGACATCACTTTCCAAACTGAAATGGGATTACCTAATTTGAACCCGGTTTATTGGTGGGGATCAACGGATCAAGGTTGGATGCTAGGTCTACCAAATCTACAACATTTCATCGCCTCATTACCATTTGCTATATTAGCAGTTGCGATGTGGTCACCAGACTTCTTAGGTCACCGAATTTTCCAAGAGTTAAACTATCCAAAAGGGACTGATAAAGTACTAATGGATGTTGATGATACAATGACCATGTGTTCTATTCGTCAAATGGTAGGTACAGCTGTGGGTGGTGGTAACATTACATCGAGCTGGGGAACTTATATGATTCCAGCAGCGATTGCAAAACGCCCCATCCCAGGTGGTTCTATCATCCTTGGTTCGTTGGTTATTATTATTGCTATCTTAGGTTTCCCAATGGATGTGGCTGTATGGCCTCCAGTAATGAAAATCGCATTATTAGTAGGTGTATTTTTACCCCTATTAGAAGCAGGCATGCAAATGATCAAAAATACTAAAGACTCTCAGTCTGCTGGTATTTGTATTTTTGCCGCAGCGGTTACCAACCCAGTATTAGCATGGGCACTAACGATGCTCTTGGATAACAATGGGTTAATCGGCGATAAAGAACGTGCTCAAAGACTACCTGTTTTAGATAAATTAATTATCCCAGGTACTGTATTTGTAATCTGTCTAGTCGCAATGCTTGCAGTAGGTATGCTTGAAGGTAAATATGGTATTCCAGCTCTGCTTTAAGCATTATAATTAAAATAGAGACACAAAAAAGGCGGCAATCTGTAAGATTGCCGCCTTTTTATTATGTAATTCCAAATTATTTAATAAAATAAATTGCTATTACTCGTTGATGTCAATTTTCAAATCGCTTGCAATATTTTGCAAAGCCCCAACAAGCTGCGCTTTATCTAATTCATCTGGTATCACAATTGCGAATTGGCTGGTAAATAAAACACCACTTAATAAGCCTAATCGATGACACTCCATGTGCTCAACTTTAACACCATAGTCACTTAACGTTTTAGAAATATCATGAACCAAACCATAGCGATCATTGGCATCAATAGTTAATTTAACATGCTTTGCAGGCTCATGAATTTCAGGACTTAACACTGTCGCGGTGGCTGTAATACCAAGCGATCTAAAATGTTCTGCCAATTTTTCTACATTATCAGTATCAATTTCAACCTTGATCAATCCAGCAAAATAGTCATCAATATGACTTATTTTACTATTTAGCCATTTACCATTTAAAGCGTGTGTTTTTTCCGATAAGACTTTTACTAAATCAACGTAATTAGACCCGTTGATAGTCATCATTACTTGTACATTCATAATTGACTCCATATTTTAATAATGTTGTTAAAATAAGTATAATCCATTGTAAACAAAACAAACTTATATTTTGAGGTAATTTATTGTAAATAAAAGAAAGTTATACTCTGAGTGTAGAACTAAAAAAGTGAAAAAGAAAAACGACATAGCATAGCGGCCACAAGACAATCCATATAAGCCATTCCTCCCTGTAACAACACCTAATACAAATGAAACAATCATCGTTTTTAGAAAATAAATAACGAAAAACCATGTTTAATATAATGATAATAGATTAAAAATAGCCCAAAAAAGGATTTCACCTCCATTTTATGTAATTAAATTACAGATCACATTAAACATTGATTTAGATCAATTTTGTTCTATAGTCCATTTGTTAAACTCAAAAAATTAAAGTAAGTCGGGAAAAAACTTATATATGTGGGCAGAGAATAAAATTGATGAGTTACTTCCTCATCAAATAACGGAAAAGGCTGATAATATAGCCTATACCAAAGCGACAAAAGCTTTTTTATCTGCATTTTATCTCGCCGTTACAGCCGGTATGTTTATTGGCTTAGCGTTTGTTTTTTATGTTACAGTAACAACTGGAACAGAAAGTCTTCCATGGGGCATTAGAAACCTAATTGGTGGTTTAGCATTTAGCCTTGGGCTATTATTAGTCGTTGTTGTCGGCGGTGAACTTTTCACGAGCAGTACCCTTACCCTGATAGCAAAAGCGAGCCACAGAATTACAACTGCACAAATGCTTAAAAATTGGGCTAACGTTTACTTCGGTAACTTCGTTGGTGCCACTTTTCTTGTGTTCCTTATCTTTTTTTCTGGACTCTATAATGCGGACCACGGACAGTGGGGATTAAACGTATTAACCATTGCAGAACATAAATTACATCATTCATATGTTGAGGCAATTTCACTCGGCATATTATGTAATGTGATGGTATGCCTCGCTATTTGGATGGCTTTTGGCGCACGTTCGGTAACAGATAAAATGTTTGCAGTTTTACTGCCAGTTGCTATGTTTGTATCCTCGGGGTTTGAGCACTGTATTGCCAACATGTTTATGGTGCCAATGGGGATTCTTATTCAACATTATGCTCCACCTGAATTTTGGCTTTCTATCGGTCGCGATGCCAGTGAGTTTGCAGACCTTACAATTGCTAAATTTGTAATACACAATTTAATTCCTGTCACCATAGGTAACATTGTTGGTGGCGGTGTGATCGTTGGCTTGATGCATTGGATGATCTATCTTCGTCCAGTCAAAAAAATCAAATAATTTTTTAATTTCTAACTACAAGGTAAATCGTTATGACTAAATTAAACGAAGACTTTACATCTGCCTGGGATGGCTTTGCTGGTGATACATGGAAAACCGAAGTTAATGTTCGTGACTTTATCCAACAAAACTATACGCCATTTGATGGTGATGAAAGCTTTTTAGCGGGTGCAACCGAAGCAACTAATGTGCTTTGGGAAAAAGTAATGGAAGGCATCAAGCTAGAAAATGCGACTCACGCACCAGTTGATTTCGATACAGATGTTGTTTCGACTATCACTGCACACGATGCAGGTTATATCAACAAAGACCTAGAAACGATTGTAGGCCTACAAACTGAAAAACCATTGAAACGTGCGATTATCCCTAATGGTGGTATTCGTATGATTGATGGTTCTTGTAAAGTTTACGGTAAAGAATTAGATGCAGGTATTCGTAAAACTTATTCTGAATACCGCAAAACACACAACCAAGGTGTATTCGATGTTTACACAGGTGACATTCTTAAATGTCGTAAATCAGGTGTATTAACAGGTTTACCAGATGCGTATGGCCGTGGTCGTATCATTGGTGATTACCGTCGTGTTGCTCTATACGGTATCGATTTCTTAATGGCTGAAAAAGCGAAACAGCATAAGAGCCTAGAAGCAGAATTAGTGGCAGGTACGTCATTAGAAGACACCATGAAATTGCGTGAAGAGATCTTCGAGCAATACCGTGCTCTAGCTCAAATGAAAGAAATGGCTGCTAAATATGGCTCTGATATATCAGGCCCAGCAACAAACGCAAAAGAAGCTATTCAGTGGACTTATTTTGGTTACCTAGCGGCAATCAAATCTCAGAATGGTGCAGCGATGTCATTTGGTCGTACTGCAACATTCTTAGATATCTTCATCGAAAAAGATTTACAAGCTGGTAAATTAACTGAAGAAGGCGCACAAGAGCTTATTGACCACTTAGTAATGAAGCTACGTATGGTTCGCTTCCTTCGCACACCAGAATATGATGATCTATTCTCTGGTGACCCTATCTGGGCAACTGAGTCTATCGGTGGTATGGGTGTTGACGGTCGTACACTAGTTACTAAAAACTGTTTCCGTTTCTTACACACGCAATACACAATGGGCCCATCTCCAGAGCCTAACATCACTGTTTTATGGTCTGAAAGCTTACCTACAAACTTCAAAAAATACTGTGCAAAAGTATCTATCGATACTTCTTCTATCCAGTACGAAAATGATGACTTAATGCGTACTGACTTTGGTAACGATGATTACGCTATCGCATGTTGTGTGTCACCAATGATTGTTGGTAAACAGATGCAATTCTTTGGTGCTCGTGCCAACCTTGCTAAAACATTGCTATACGCAATCAATGGCGGCGTAGATGAGAAATCTAAAGCACAAGTTGGGCCAAAAACACTACCTGCTATCACAGGTGAAGTTCTTAACTATGACGAAGTTTATTCTAACTTAGATCACTTCATGGATTGGTTAGCAGAGCAATATGTCACTGCGTTAAACTGTATCCATTACATGCACGATAAATACAGCTATGAAGCAGCGCTAATGGCGCTTCATGACCGCGATGTTTCTCGTACAATGGCATGTGGTATTGCGGGACTTTCAATTGCTGCGGATTCTTTAGCTGCAATTAAATATGCAACCGTTAAACCGATTCGTGATGAAGATGGTGTTGCTATCGATTTCGAAATTGAAGGTGATTACCCTAAATTTGGTAATAACGACCCACGTGTTGATGATATCGCTTGTGAGCTTGTTGAAAGCTTCATGAAAAAAATCAAATCACGCCCTATGTACCGCAATGCACGTGCAACACAATCAATTCTTACTATTACATCTAACGTTGTATACGGTAAGAAAACAGGTAATACACCTGATGGTCGTCGCGCTGGAATGCCTTTTGCTCCAGGTGCAAACCCTATGCATGGTCGTGATGAAAAAGGTGCTGTTGCATCATTAACATCTGTATCTAAACTACCGTTTGCCTACGCTCAAGATGGTATCTCATATACCTTCTCTATCGTACCAAACGCTTTGGGTAAAACAGACGATTCACAAAAAGCTAACTTAGCAGGTCTAATGGACGGTTACTTTAAGCACACTCCTAACATTGAGGGTGGTCAACACTTAAACGTAAACGTTATGAACCGTGAAATGTTATTAGATGCTATGGAAAATCCTGATAAATACCCTCAGTTGACTATCCGTGTATCTGGCTACGCTGTACGTTTTAACTCTTTAACTAAAGAGCAACAAAACGATGTAATCAGCCGTACATTCACAGCTACGCTATAAAAATAAAATTATTAAGGTAAACTTTTATGTTTGCCTGTTATAATTACAGAGGTTTCATCTTCACGGATGAAACCTCTCTTTTTATCTGCGAATAGCTAATTATTTTTTATTTCTTGGTAAGAGATAAAAAATAATTAGCTTTTAAGGGGTTATTATTAATGTCGGTAATTGGACGAGTTCATTCTATTGAAACCTGTGGCACTGTTGATGGGCCAGGAATACGCTTTATTATATTTTTACAGGGCTGTTTAATGCGCTGTAAATATTGTCATAATCGCGATACTTGG
Organism: Psychromonas sp. MME2; assembly: GCF_040566515.1. Lineage (NCBI taxonomy): Bacteria > Pseudomonadati > Pseudomonadota > Gammaproteobacteria > Alteromonadales > Psychromonadaceae > Psychromonas > Psychromonas sp. MME2. Next base: position 278,791 of record NZ_JBEWXI010000002.1, read on the forward strand.
GATCTCGAGGGTGGCAAAGAGATGACCGTTGATGAGCTAATGGCTGAATTATTACAATATCGCCATTTTATGAACGCATCGGGCGGAGGCATAACTATTTCTGGCGGGGAAGCAATGCTACAGCCCGAATTTGTCCGCGCTATGTTTGAAGCTTGCCGTTTAGAAGGAATACATACCTGTTTAGACACCAATGGTTTTGTTCGTCGTATCGATGAGACAACAAAAAGTGTTCTCAATGTCGCAGATCTAGTTCTACTCGATATTAAGCAAATGGATAATAAAAAGCATATTGATTTAACTCATGTGAGTAATAAATACACGCTAGAGTTTGCACAATATCTTAGTGATAATAATCAAGCGGTTTATTTACGCTATGTTATTGTCCCCGGCATCACTGATTGTGTTGAAGATGCACACCAACTCGGTAAATTTATTCAGCCGATGAAAAATATAGAGAAAATAGAACTACTTCCTTACCATGAATTGGGTAAGCATAAATGGACTGCAATGGGTGAAATTTATCCTCTTGATGGCGTTCACCCACCATCTAAAGAGACGATGGAAGAAATTAAAAGCATTCTTTTACAGTATCACCCCTCTGTTATTTATTAATAAAAAATGAAAGGCTTAATCGCCTTTCATTTGTTTTTGAGCCCTTTATGAGTAATTTTATTTGCCCCCTTTGCCAAACACCATTACAGCAAAAGCATCACGGTCAAGTTTGCATTAACAACCATCATTTTGACATGGCTAAAGAGGGGTATATTAACCTACTCCCAATCAATGCCAAAAAATCTAAAAATCCGGGTGATAATAAAGAGATGATGTCTGCTCGGCGAGCTTTCTTAAATACAGATAGCTACCTCCCCCTAGCCGAAAAAGTCGCTTTATTAGCCCAACATTATTTACAGGGTCGAGAACAGGCGCAATTGCTTGACCTTGGTTGCGGTGAAGGCTATTACACAAATATATTACAAAAAACGATGCCTAGCACACATGTGATTAATGCCTTGGATATTTCTAAAATAGCAATTCGTTATGCAGCGAAACGTTATAAGGGAATTAATTTTTGCGTGGCGAGTGCCTATGATGTGCCATTACCCGATAATAGTATAGATGCCCTGTTCCGTATCTATGCACCTTCACTGGAAAGTGAATTATTACGCATAATTAAACCACTTGGCTATTTAATAACAGTCACCCCTGCACCACGTCATTTATTTCAACTTAGAGAAAAAATATATGAACAGGTCAACAGTCATCCTCAAGAGAACAAATCGCCATTAGGGTTTAACAAAATAGAACAGATCAATATCCATTATCTTTTGTCAATTGAACAACCCGATACCTTGCAGAATTTAATTAATATGACGCCCTTTGCATGGAAATTTAATGATAAAAGCATGGCAGCTCTCTTAGCTGAAAAACAGTGGCAAATAGAGTGCGATTTTAATATTGAAATTTATCAAAAAATATAATTTGAGGTTAAATTAGTTCATTCTGCTGCAAAAAATTATCCCCACCCAACTTAAATGCTTTACTTAATAGTAAAGCTAAATCCATATAACGTGGCTGATGCCCAGAAGTACTCTCGGTATGTCTACGCCCCTGTAATTTACTCTGGATCTCGGCATACCACGAAAGCAACTGTGGTGGTAAGAATAGTTGTGACCGTTTGCCTAACCAATATAAACCTTGTATCGGCAACCCTAAAATGAAGAAAAGATAAGTCATCAACATTGGCCAATTAAAAAAGTTAGGGTAGATAACAGCTAACAATAGAGCTAATACCAGAAAAGCGGGCATAATTGCCATAGATAGTCGAGTATAATAAGCTACTTTACTGTCAATGAATAAACAATTAAGCACCCTTTGTTTTGGCCAATTTTGTAAATAATTATCGCCTTGTCTAACTATATCAAAAAACAATTCAAAAATTCTCCCGGTTCATGAAAAAATACCAGTAAAAGCCACACCAATACATTTAACCTATTGTAATACAAAAATTGATTTATGTTAATTTATAAGTAAATTGCGGTTTTTTTATTATTTGTATGAGCGTAGACTGCACTATACATTATGTGAGATAAATCACCTCGTTTCAGCTTAGTTTTACGGTGGTTAATGCATTGTTAACGTTTTCAGCATAGCAATTAATTGCTGACCTTTGATTTTTACATTACATTTACTGGAAATTTTCATGATTAATAAACTTGTACTTGTTCTTAACTGCGGTAGTTCATCCCTTAAATTTGCTGTAATAAATGCCGGAAATGGTGATGAAATCATCAGCGGCATTGCAGAATGCTTTTATCTCCCAGATGCACGCATCAAATGGAAAATTGATGGTAAAAAAGAAGCCGCTAGTCTGTCAGCAAATAGCGCTCATTCAGCAGCAATATCTTATATTGTTGAAGAAATCATTAACAAAGAAGCGGGACTCGCAGAAAAATTTGTCGCCATTGGACACCGAATCGTTCATGGTGGAGAGAAGTTTACCCAATCAGTGATCATTGATGATTGTGTTCTTGAAGGTATCGAAAAATGTGCCTCTCTTGCTCCATTACATAATCCTGCGCATATTTTAGGTATCAAAGCAGCACAGCGTGCTTTTCCAACGCTTCCACAGGTGGCTGTTTTTGACACCGCTTTTCACCAAACAATGCCTAATAAAGCCTTTATGTATGCCCTACCTTATAACCTCTATAAAGAAAAAGGTATCCGTCGTTATGGGATGCATGGTACAAGCCATTTATTTGTCAGCCAAGAAGCCGCAAAACTACTTAACAAACCAATTAACGAACTTAACGTAATTTCAGCTCATTTAGGTAATGGCGCGTCAGTTACCGCAATCAAAAATGGTAAAAGTGTAGACACAAGCATGGGAATGACACCCCTTGAAGGATTAGTAATGGGGACGCGCTGTGGTGATATTGATCCAAGCATTATTGAACATTTAGTCACCCGCGAAGGATATAGCTTAACTGGTGTTATGGATATGCTTCAAAAACAGAGTGGCTTATTAGGTATTTCAGGTTTATCAAGCGATTTTAGAGATATAACAGAGCACAGTGAAGAAGGCCACTCTGGCGCCATTCTAGCCTTAGAGATGTTTTGTTACCGATTAGCAAAATACATTGCTTCATTTGCAGTCCCGTTAGGTCGTATTGATGCTATTATATTCACCGGTGGCATTGGTGAAAATGCATCGATCGTACGTACAAAAGTGCTAGAACAACTTGCTATTTTCGGTTACCAAATTGATACTGAAAAAAATAAAGAAACAATCTTAGGCAAACAAGGAATTATTACACAAGAAGGCTCTCCTCTTGTGCTAGTTATCCCAACCAATGAAGAGTGGGTGATTGCACAAGATTCAGCTAGACTTGTCTCTATTTAACTATTTTTAATAATAAACAGGGCCGCCCCTGCTTAATAATTAACTTATCGACTAAGGATTTATCATGTCTCGTACAATAATGCTCATTCCCATTGGCTCAGGTGTTGGTGTCACATCTGTAAGTCTTGGAATGGTTCGCGCTATGGAGCGCCAAGGCGTTGCCGTTAATTTTTATAAACCTATTGCTCAGCCTCGACCTGGAGACAGTGGACCAGAACGTTCGACTGCAACATTACGCAATGGTTCATCAATCAACCCTCCAGAGCCTTTTGCCATTAAATATGCTGAAAACTTGATTTCATCAGGGCGAACATCTGAATTGTTAGAAAATATCGTTGAACGTTTTCGCCAAGGCACAAAAGAGAGTGACGTTACTATCGTAGAAGGGTTAGTACCTACGGATAAACATCAATTCGCTAATGAAATAAACTATAGCATTGCCAAAGCATTAAGTGCTGATATGGTCTTTGTAACTCACCCGAGTAATGACACATCGCAACAACTTAAAGAACGCATGGAAATTGCAATATCCTCTTTTGGCGGCAAAAAAAATAAGCGTATCGCTGGGTGTATCATTAATAAAGTTGGTGCTCCCGTTGATGAAAATGAAAAAATGCGCCCCGATCTAACTGAAATGTTTGATATTCCTGATAGTGTTGCTAATAACAACCTAGAAGTTCTACAAATGTTCAGCAAAAGTCCATTGCCTATTCTGGGCTGCATTCCTTGGAGTGCTGAACTTATCGCACCACGAGTAAAAGATCTTGCCACACACCTTGAAGCAAAAGTACTCAACAAAGGTGATATTGAAAATCGCCGTTTGCACAATGTTATCTTTTGTGCACGTTCTATTCCCAATATGGTTGAGCATTTCAAAGCAGGTTCAATGCTAGTGACCTCGGGCGACCGAAGCGATGTGATCATTGCTGCTTGTTTAGCTGTAATGAACGGCATGAAAATTGGTTGTTTATTGTTGACGGGAGATTATCATCCAGAAGAAGAGGTGCTTAAACTCTGTAAGCAAGCAATGCTATCTGGCTTACCTATATTATTAATAAAAAGTAATACATGGCAAACCGCGCAACGCCTTCAAAACTTTAATATGGAAATTCCCATTGATGATATGGAACGTATTGAAAAAGTACAAGAATATATCGCTAGCCATATCGATAAGCACTGGCTCAATACACTAACAAAAGATTCATCATTGGCACGTCGTTTATCACCACCAGCCTTCCGTTACCACTTAACGGAGCTTGCTCGTCGAGCAAACCAACGCATCGTATTACCTGAAGGTGAAGAACCTCGTACAATTCAAGCGGCGCTTATCTGTGCTCAACGCGGTATTGCAAAACCTGTTTTATTAGGTGATCCAGAAGAGATTCAGCGCGTAGCAACACAGCAAGGTATCGTTTTAACCGATGAAGTAGAAATCATCAATCCTGTTCATGTAATTGAACGTTATATCGCACCAATGGTCGAACTACGTAAATCTAAAGGCTTGACAGAAGTGGTTGCACGTGAACAATTGCAAGATACTGTTGTCCTTGGCACTATGATGTTAGCTGAGAATGAAGTAGCAGGCTTGGTTTCTGGTGCGATTCACACGACTGCCAACACCATTCGCCCACCACTACAGCTAATAAAAACAGCGCCAGGTGCAAGCATCGTTTCTTCTATCTTCTTTATGTTACTACCAGACCAAGTATTGGTTTATGGTGATTGTGCTATTAACCCAGATCCTACCGCTGAACAACTTGCTGATATTGCCATTCAATCTGCCGATTCTGCCATTGCTTTTGGTATTGACCCTAAAGTTGCAATGATAAGCTACTCAACAGGCACCTCTGGGGCAGGTAGCGATGTTGACAAAGTACGTGAAGCAACAAAAATTGCACAACAACGTCGCCCAGACCTACTTATTGATGGCCCACTACAATACGATGCAGCGGTCATGGAAAATGTAGCGAAAAGCAAAGCACCGAACTCTAAGGTGGCAGGACAAGCAACTGTATTTATATTCCCTGACTTAAATACGGGTAATACAACATACAAAGCTGTACAGCGAAGCGCAGACTTAATCAGTATTGGTCCAATGCTACAGGGGATGCGCAAGCCAGTAAACGATCTGTCGCGTGGCGCATTAGTCGACGATATTGTTTATACTATTGCATTAACCGCTATCCAAGCGACACAAGCTCAAGAAAAAAATGGGTTACAAGAAAAGCCTGTTAAAAAATAGAAAACTTTATAAATAAAAAAGCCGCTCATTCATGTTACTACATAAATGAGCGGCTTTTTTATTGAAGTGAAACTACGTTTCACTCTTGTTATTGATTTTTGCAATTAGAATAAGCAATTACTGCAATTGATAAATTTAGGATGTAAATTATAAAGGTGATTTAGAGATAGCCTTGTTGAATCGAAACAATCTCTATGCATCACAAATATTAACGCTGTTTTGGTTATCCCCCTTATTTTCCAATCTAGACTTTAAGTTTTTTATCTTGCCCAACCAAAGCATGTTCTATTTCTTCAAGACTTTTATTCTTGGTTTCGGGCAACAGTGGCCATAAGAGTATTAGCCCTATTAACCCAAACATTGAATAAATTAAGAAAGTATTAGCTGCACCAAAAGTAGCAAGCTGCCATGGGAAAAATTGCTGAATCAAATAGCTAGCAATACTCGTAACCAACGCGAAAAGAGGGATCGCCACACTTCGTACCGAGTTAGGAAATATCTCTGAGAATAAAACCCACATAATAGGACCAATTGATATATGAAACGCCGCTATAAAAGCCAGAATACCAATAAGTACCAAAATAGGGTTAACATTGATAGATGCTTCAATAATATGCCCTTCATTTAAACGCAAAGCATTAGCATCATAATTATTCGCTAACATTGCTTTAAAACTAACATCTGTATCGAAGTGCTTACCTAGTTGCGCAGTAAGTGGAGCGGTATCAATCACATTTTCAAGTTTTTCAATGGTTTGTTCGTTAACACTATAGGTAGCATTATTAAAGCCGTACCAACAGGTTGCATGGCTTATTACAACAACCGATAGACCTAATATCAACAATGGTTTACGCCCCACTTTATCGATAAAAAATATGGCGAGCACAGTAAATACAACGCTAGTTACGCCAATGTAGATTGCTTGCTGAAATGATGCATTAACACCAAAGCCAATTTGTTCAAATACTGTTGGGGCATAAAACAAAATAGCATTCATGCCAGTTACACCCTGCACTACCGCCATAATAAAACCGATGGCAAATACCGTTTTCATTGGTGAAGAAAATAGTAATTTTAATTGCTGGGTAATGTTTTCTGTTTCTTTGTGTTCATTTAGGTTCTGCTGGATTTCAGATTGTACTTGAGCGGCCTGCTGTTCAGGTAATATTTTATTGAGCACGACTAGTGCTTCTTCATGTTTACCTTTCATTGATAGCCAGCGTGGAGATTCAGGTACTCTAATTAATAGTAAAACCCAAGCTACAGCAGGAATAAGCTCTGAAGCGAGCATGGTACGCCAGATATTACTCGAAGAAAATAACAGTGAACTTTCGTTCACATGTATGACTAAGTAATAGTTAATAAAATATGCGGCTAACAAACCTATTACAATATTGAATTGGTTAGCCGAAACTAATCTGCCTCGCTGTTTAGCGGGCGCTATTTCACCAATATACATAGATGCCAAGGATAAAGAACTAAAGGCTAATCCTCCAATAAATCTAGCACTCACTAGCATCATGAAGCTTGTCGCCAAAGCCGATATTAGAGCGGAAAATAAATACAATATAGCAACAATAATGAGTGTTTTCTTTCGCCCTAAAGCATCTGCTGCTTTACCAGCAAAAAGTAAAGCTATAACCGCACCAAGGCTAGGTGCACTCACAACAACACCAATTTCAATATTACTAAGAGAAAACTCAGCGGCGATGTAACGCACCGTACCAGAAATAATAGCGGCATCCAAGCCAAAGACAAAACCTCCAATTGCAACGATTAACGCATACTTATAAGCGTTATATGTTTTTATATTCATTTTTTATCCTCAAGGGGTGATATCAAATGTTATTTAAACACTTTTGGACAACCAATTTAGTGAGATAGATCGTAATTGGTTGATCTTCAGTAAAAATTGGTTAGCAAAAAATAATCATTAAAGGATAAAAGTTAGAAACAATGGAAAATAAATTGAGATTGATTAATAGGGAGAGAGATGAAAAGTAAATGGAGTTATAGCAATTGAAATTCTATTTTACTGGTAAAAATATCTTCGTTTCTCGTAGCAAGTTTCACAGGAGAGCACGATAGACATCACCTTAATTATCTAATTGAGCGCTTTCCTCCATCAATTTAAATGAACCTTAATTAATTTGATGTAAATTAAGAGTTAAAAAAGCAAGAGTAGACTATAGATGGCCCATTACCCCATATGTTTGTTGAGCAAGGAATGATTAATTAACACTATTCAATTTATACGCAAGGAGGAGAGTTCCATCATGCTGTTTATCTGCAATTTTTTAAATATTCTATATTTATATGTGCTGACCGTTTTTTGATCAATATTAAGTTTATTAGCGACCATCTTGTTATTTAAACCGCTCATTAACGCATTTAAAACTTCAAGTTCTCGTTTTGATAGGCTATCGAATGCAGAGGATCTTTTTTTTCATGGTCTACGCCGATAGCCGCTTGTCCACTTAAATAAAAAACACGCTCGACAAGTGCATTTAAATCCATACTTTTATCAATAAACCCGGCTGCCCCAATACCACTTGCAAGCTGCTGGTATATTGGATTTTTTATACCGGACATCATTATCACGTTACCACAAAAACCTTTACTTCTTAATAAGGTAACTAAGTCAAATCCATCTTCATTGTTTAGATTAATATCAGCAATGACAAGATTACAAGCATTGTCTCTTACGTAATCCAGTGCCATTCTTGATTCTAAAACGTAATTTACCGTCGAAAAGCGTGGATCTTGGCTAAGATTAAATTTTAATGATGCACCGACTATAGGCTGATCATCGATGATCAAACAATCAATTAAATTCGAATCAGAAATTATCGATGATGCACTAATTGTTTCTTTTAATTGATTAATAGGCATCGGTCTACCCGTATAATAGCCTTGGCATGCTACGGCGCCCATATTGCGGATATAATTCCACGACTCTTCATCTTCAACCCCCTCAACAATCGATATCATCCCTAACGCTTTTGCTGCATTAATAGCCAATTTAACAATGGCTGCGTGTTGATAGTTATGCTTAATATCATGACTAAAAACTTTACTTATTTTTAAAATATCAAAAGGAATTTGAGTTATTTTTTGTAAAGATGAAGAGCCAACACCAAAATCTTTAATGGCCAATGAAATACCTAGCAATTTTAACCGAGCAATATTCACGAATGCATTAATATCAACTTCATAAATATCTGTTTCAACTAACTCGAGAGTGAGGTTTTGGTAATTAAACCCCTCATCGCAACAAATTTTTTTAACTTCTTGGTAAATATCGACCCACTGTAAATCTTTTTGGTTAAGATTAACTGACAATTTAATTTGCGGCTCAATACCTTTTATCGCTCGAATTGACTTAATTAACACAGCTTTAAATAAGACGTTATAAGTCTCTTTTGCATGAATGAGTGGTAAAAATTGTTCGGCATCAAGCACACCTAAAAAAGGGTGCTCCCACCGAGCAAAGGCCTCAACACCAATGATAGCATTGCTTTTAAAGTCGACTTGAGATTGGTAATAATTAAAAATTTCACCATTTTCAATGGCTGCAAATATCTCAGTTTCAGTAAAGTAATGTTCGCTTATCACCCTATGATTGATGGCGCCACAATGGTTAACTCTCGCCGCGAATATCTGCTTAATATCGCCAGAGACTAATGATTTTTTTAAACGAGAAACAGAAGGAAAATGTAATGCATCTGCAGTAGTTTGAGTTAATTTCACAATATTACTCGCACAATCACTGACAATAACGACATGGGGCAGGCAATGGTTATCAGCCAGTTGACTTAATAGATAAACAATATCGCCACCTGGCAACTCGATATCAGAAAAAATATAATCAAAACGCTGTTTTTTGCATAATGACAGCGCGCTATGACAATCAAATGCTTGTAACACATTATCCATAACATCAGTGACACACTCATTCAGCATCAACTTAAGCGACATTGAAAAACGATGATCGCCTTGTACAATAAGTATATTCATCCCGTTATTATAATCCGTTCATCATTAACCAACGCTCTGCTTGCTTAATAGCTAATTGAAGCTCTTGCTGCAAAAATTTTATCAGCATGGATAGTTTGTCTGGCGCATTTAGATATTTTCCAATTTCATCAACTACCGCTAGAATATCATTGAGTTGCAACATTAAAGCTGCACCTTTTATACGGTGGGTGATACGGCCAACATTTGCATCATTTTCATCATTTGCATTTAATGATTGAATATTAGAATTAAATTCAACAATAAGTATGTTTAATAAATAGATTCGATTACTACTAGGAATGTTTTCTATCCAAGATTGCGACTTACCAACGGCATCACTACCAGATCCGTTTGCAGCTCTATTATTTTGCATTAACTAACCATTCTTACTTTTTCTCTACGAGCATCGTTACATTGAACAATAAAACGAGGGATACGCTACCGGTATTAACAACAAGGCCAAGTCGGCATGTTACAAAACGATTAAAATCGTTTTTAAACCATGATCTTCATTGATATTGGTAAACTCTGAAGGTGGCGCTATTTTAGTGATGATTTTCGCATTGGGAAGCTCAGCTTCAATAATTTCTAATAAAAAATTGACACCTAAGTCAGGAGAATTTAAACATAACAACGCTTTCCCGCCTTCACTTAATAACTCTGGTAAACGACGAATGATTTTAGGATAATCATTTTTAATGTTAACACTACCTTTTTGTAATGAAGGTGGATCAACAATAATCAAATCAAACGGCCCATAACGCCTCACCTTTCCCCATGATTTAAACAAATCATGCCCTAAATATTTTACACGACTTAAATCATGGCCATTCAAGCGATGATTATCACGCCCCACCGCTAATGCTGCTTTGCTCATATCTAAATTAACGACCTCTTGCGCGCCACCAGCGATCGCGACATTAGAAAAAGCACAGGTATAAGAAAATAGGTTTAATACGCGTTTATTGCGACTGTTAGCTTGCACCCACTGACGACCATTTTTCATATCTAAAAAAATACCGTAATTTTGTTTGCTACCTAAATTTATTTTATATTTAAGACTATCTTCGGTAGCAATAAAATCGGTCAGAGCTTCTCCATAAAGCACCTCTGTTGGTGCAAAATCCCGACAGCGATACTGTACTTGAATACTTTTAACCACAAACCCCAGTTCCGTCATTTTAACTAATAATTGTTGACTAAGTTCATCTATCCAGCTCGTCTCAACCTCTTTATATAAAATAATTAAAACAACAGGCGATAACCAGTCGATATTAACATGGGTATAATCTGGAAAACGAAAACCACGCCCATGCAACAAACGCTGCAGTTCTGATTCTGGCAACTCAGCCACTTTGCACCAATTAATATGGTTTAATATGTTCATAGTTAACTATCTTCTTTATTCACTTGTAACGCTTTGACTTCTTCATCGGAGCTTAACAAGATGGCAAACCACCTTCCCTCACTACTATTCAACAAAGCTATTTTTAAAATCATGGTTAATGGAACAGAGAGTAACATTCCCACCATGCCTAATAACCACCCCCAGAAAATTAATGATAAAAAAACCACGAGTGTGGATAAACCTAAGCTTCGCCCCATAAATTTTGGCTCAACAATGTTCCCCATAATCATATTAACACTGACAAACAATCCAATGACAATCGCGGCTGAACCAAAACCAAGTTGTAAAAAGGTTAATATTACAGCAGGGACTGCGGCGATAATAGAGCCGATGTTAGGAATGTAATTAAGTAAAAAAGCAAGAACCGCCCATAAAACAAAAAAATCAACCCCTAGCAGCCATAATGAAAAACCTATAATTGCCCCTGTTAACAGACTAATGACCGTCTTTATGGCCATGTATTGATTAACCATATCGATAAAATGATCCAAACGTCTCGTTGTAAGGGCAGAGTCATCAAAGGCAATGTGCAGCTTTGTTGTAAAGCTTTTTCCCTCTGTAAGCATAAATATCACAGTCAGCAACAATAAGAATGCATTTCCTAGCACACTACTGAAACCACTTAGCGTTGTGGTCACCAGCGTCATGACTTTAGCCGGATCAAAATAATTGCGCACCTCACTCATCGACAAGGAAATATTGTATTTTCCCATCCAATTAATTAACCAAGTAAGCTCTCCTGACAATTGCGCTTCATATTGAGGAATTGCTTGACGAAACTCATTAACAGAAGCGCCGACAATGCCACCCAATAATATAAATGAAAAAAAGATCGCCAAAATAATTAAACTAATCGCAATACCATGTGGAATTTTTTTATTGGTTAAAAAGGTGACGGCTGGATTACAAATAATGGCCACAAATAACGATAGTAAGAATGGCACGACAATCGGAGCCGCTACTTTTATTCCAGCTAAAGAGATAACAAAAGTTGAAAAAAACAAAAGGCTACGAGTAAGTGCGGAAATATTGGGCATAAATAACTCTCATTTGTATAACAATTTTTAAGCTTATTACTGCTCATGTTAATCTGCAAAGAGTTTCGTATAGAACAAAGCTAATTATTAAGTAAAATCACTTTTTTATGTTAAAAAAATTTGCCTCCATACTGTAATAAAATTACAATACGCACAATGTAAAAAAAAAAGCAGGCGAATATCTACTAAATTTTGATAATGATATCGCAATTTTTTCTATGCTATTGTATTACCAAAAAAAAGAATCGTTATTTATCTTTCTTTTTTGTAAGTTACTTACATATAATCTCAATCAATACAGAATAAATACTTATTTTTATAATCAATATCAAAGTTTTTTACTAATATTAGTTGGTCATTGCAAAACGCGTTTTATTAAAACACTTTTAAATTTATAAACCTTTGGAGAAATATATGACGGTAAGTAACGTTGCTGAATTAGATGCTATGGTTGCTCGTGTAAAAGCGGCACAACAAGAATATGCAACTTTTTCACAAGAGCAAGTAGATAAAATATTCCGCGCAGCTTCTTTGGCGGCTTCTACAGCTCGCATCGAACTAGCAAAAATGGCAGCAGAAGAGTCTGGCATGGGTATAATGGAAGATAAAGTAATTAAAAACCACTTTGCTTCAGAATTTATCTACAACAAATATAAAGACGAATTGACTTGTGGTGTTATTGCTCGCAATGAAGAAGGCGGCACGATAACAATCGCAGAACCTGTAGGTATCGTTTGTGCTATCGTACCAACAACAAACCCAACTTCTACAGCAATTTTTAAAGCGCTTATCTGTTTAAAAACACGTAATGGCTGTATCTTTTCTCCACACCCACGCGCTAAAAATGCAACTAACTATGCAGCTAAATTAGTATTAGATGCAGCGATTAAAGCGGGTGCTCCAAAAGATATTATTGGTTGGATTGATGTACCATCTGTTGATCTTTCTAACAAGCTAATGAAACATGACGACATCAACCTTATCCTAGCGACTGGTGGTCCAGGTATGGTTAAAGCTGCATACTCTTCAGGTAAGCCAGCTATCGGTGTTGGTGCTGGTAACACACCAGTAGTAATCGATGAAACTGCAGATATTAAACGTGCTGTTTCTTCAATCTTAATGTCTAAAACTTTCGATAACGGTGTAATCTGTGCTTCTGAGCAAGCGGCAATCGTTGTTGAATCTGTTTACGATGCAGTTAAAGCGCGCTTCATGAAATATGGCGCAGCTGTACTAAGCAACGCAGACGCAGACAAAGTACGTAAAGTACTAATGATCGATGGTGCGTTAAACGCAAAAATTGTTGGTCAACCAGCATACAAAATTGCTGCACTAGCAGGCGTTAAAGTACCAACATCAACTAAAATCTTAATTGGTGAAGGTCTTGAAGCTTCATGGGATGACGAGTTTGCACATGAAAAACTTTCTCCAACTTTAGGTCTATTCAAAGCGAAAAACTACGAAGATGCAGTGCGTCAAGCTGGTATCGTGTTAGATATAGGTGGTGTTGGTCATACTTCAGTACTTTATACAGACCAAGATGCAAACAAAGATCGTATTGCTTACTTTGGCGATAAAATGAAAACCGCGCGTATTCTTATCAATACTCCATCTTCACACGGTGGTATCGGTGACCTTTACAACTTCGAACTAGCACCATCTCTAACATTAGGTTGTGGTTCATGGGGCGGTAACGCGATTTCTGAAAACGTAGGTCCAAAACACCTTATCAATAAGAAAACTGTTGCATTGAGAGCTGAAAATATGTTGTGGCATAAACTACCAAAATCAATCTACTTCCGTCGTGGCTGTCTACCTGTTGCAATGACAGACCTTGAAGGCAAAAAACGTGCTCTAATCGTGACAGACCGTTTCCTATTCAACAATGGTTATATTGATGACCTACGTGCTATCTTAAAAGATAAAGGCATGGAAGTTGAAGTATTCCACGAAGTAGAAGCGGATCCAACATTAAGTGTTGTTAAAGCAGGTGCTGCTGCATGTGCTAGCTACCAACCAGATGTTATTTTAGCTGTTGGTGGTGGTTCACCGATGGATGCTGCAAAAATCATGTGGGTTATGTATGAACACCCAGAAACAGATTTTGAAGATCTATCTATGCGCTTTATGGATATCCGTAAACGTATTTACAAATTCCCTAAAATGGGTGCAAAAGCTGAACTAGTATGTATCACTACAACATCTGGTACAGGTTCTGAAGTAACACCGTTTGCGGTTGTAACTGATGACGCTACTGGTCAAAAATACCCATTAGCAGATTACGAATTAACTCCAAACATGGCGGTTGTTGATGCTAACCTTGTAATGGATATGCCTAAATCACTATGTGCATTTGGTGGTTACGATGCAGTGACTCACGCAATGGAAGCTTATGTTTCTGTATTAGCAAATGAATATTCTGACGGTCATGCGTTACAAGCTCTTAAATTACTTAAAGAATACCTACCAAGCTCTTACGCTAACGGTAAAAAAGATCCGATTGCTCGTGAAAAAGTTCACAATGCAGCAACAATCGCAGGTATGTCTTTTGCTAATGCATTCTTGGGTGTATGTCACTCAATGGCGCATAAACTAGGTGCTGAATTCCATATTCCACACGGTTTAGCAAACGCATTATTAATTGCAAACACAGTTCGTTACAATGCAACTAATAACCCAACTAAACAAACTGCATTCTCTCAATACGACCGTCCTAAAGCACGCGCTCGTTATGCTGAAGTTGCTGCACATTTAGGTTTCACTAAAGGTAACACTGAAGATAAACTTAATGCGCTATTAAACTGGTTAGAAGAGTTAAAAGTGGCTCTTGATATTCCACTTTCAATTCAAGCAGCTGGCGTTAATGAAGCTGACTTCTTAGCAAAAGTTGACGAATTAGCACTACATGCATTTGATGACCAATGTACTGGTGCAAATCCACGTTACCCATTAGTTTCTGAGCTAAAAGAAGTGTTAATTGCTTCTTACTACGGTCGTGCTTATGTAGACGTGGTTGACGCTCCAGAAGTTGAAGTTAAAGAAGAAAAGAAAGCTAAATAATCTTTATTTCTTAACTTAATATCGAATAAAGCCTGCTTAATAGCAGGCTTTTTTTTACCGTAAAATTAGATTTTCACTATTATTTTCTCATTTTTCAAACAAACAACACGACAGCACTTAATAACAGATCCTATAAAGGGGGGGGGAGTATGGAAGCTTTTTGGTCTGGTTTATTGTTAGGCTTATCCTTGATATTGGCAATTGGTGCACAAAACGCCTTCGTATTAAAGCAGGGATTGCAAAAAAAACATGTTTTTTGGGTCTGTTTGATTTGTGCTTTTTCGGATGCAATACTAATTTATTTGGGGATATTTGGATTAAGCAACATGATTAATCAGCTACCGTTATTGGAGAGTATTGCACGTTACGCTGGCTTTGCTTTTTTAGCTGTTTATGGGGTACAAAGTTTATTTTCTGCATGGACAAAAGAACATACCTTACAAGCAGCAGCAGAGATACAAAGTTCGCCATGGAAAACATGCCTTACATGCTTAGCCTTTACTTGGTTAAACCCTCATGTTTACTTAGATACGGTTTTTTTATTAGGTACTATATCTAGCCAATATGAAGGGCATAAATCCTATTTTGCAGCAGGTGCTATTTCAGCCTCTTTTGTATTCTTTTTTAGTTTAGGTTATGGAGCTAGAGTACTAACGCCATTCTTTTCTAAAGCAAGCTCATGGAAGATATTAGAAACAGTTGTCGGCATTATTATGTTAACGATTGCCTTCAATTTACTTTTTTAAAAGAGCTATTTTAGCTAAACGTTAGTTTTATAATAAAGGACTAAAAAGATACAGTGTGCCTTCTAATAATTTTTTAAAGTAACTACGCTTTTTCCACTCTAATAATGAGATTTGCTTCGAAGCCAACAGATATTGCTTTTGTAACGTTAACAACTCACTAGAAAAATCCCCATCATCGATTAACATTGTCATTTCAAAATTAAGCCAAAAACTACGCCTGTCTAAGTTAACAGTCCCTAATAAAGCTATTTTTTCATCGATAACAATACTTTTCGTATGCAGCAAGCCACCATAAAACTTATAAACTTGTGCTCCTGCAGTTAACAATTCATCAAAAAAAGCACGAGAAGCATACTTCACCATAAATGAGTCATTTTTAGCTGGAATAATAATTTTAACATCAACACCACGTAACGCAGCGACCTGCAAAGCCGCTAATAAGCTTTCATCGGGGACAAAATATGGCGTAGTAAGAACAAGGCTGTGCTTAGCCTCATAGATAGCGGTCAGAAAAACCTGATGGATACTCGCCTCGCCAAATTCAGGGCCCGATGGAATGAGTTGTGATTTTTGTTTACCTACTGAGGGAAATCGCCCCTTTTCAGACAAGGGTAAAGGGATTTTGTTATCCGTTTCTAAGAACCAGTCCCAAACAAAAAGCCCTTGCATTAATTGTACGATAGGACCTTCACAACGTACCATGATATCAACCCACTCACCAAAACCTTGCTTCGTTTTAAAAAAAACGGGATCGACTAAGTTCATACTGCCTGTATATGCAACATGATCATCAATACAAACAAGTTTACGGTGCATCCTTAAATCCTGTCGTTGAAATAGCAAACGAAACCAACCAACCGGTAAGGCTTCAACCACTTCGACGCCAGCTTTACGTAATTTTTTCGGCATTTTACTATTAAAAAAATCATGGCTACCTACCGAATCAAGCAATAACTTACACTTAACCCCTCGCTGAGCTGCATTCATTAAAGCCTCTAAGAGCGGATCAATTAATCCGCCCTCTTTACATAAATAAAAAAGAAGATAGCAGGTTGACTGTGACCTGTTTATTTCTTCAGTTATTTCAATCAAGATTTTTTTCGTTGTAGGCAACAGAATATGATTATTACCCTTTAACATAGGCATGCCAGTATAGGATTCAACAAAAGCTTGCATTGATCTGGCTAGGTATGAGGCATCGTTTAAGCTTTGCCTATTACTGGTGGGTTCATTACGTAGCCAATCTTTAAACTGTGTACCAATTTGCTGACGACGTTCCTCTCTTTTTTTACCTAGGTGTAACTCACCTAAAATAAAATAACTAATCATGCCAAATAATGGTAATACGAAGATTAAAAACAACCAGGCCAAAGTGATCCCACTGGCTCTGCGTTTGAGAATAATGCGCAAGGTAGTTAATATTAATAATGAAAAATAAAGAAAGGCATATAGCGCCACATATAAGCTGTTATCTTGCCAATTTAAAGTCCAAGATAAATTATCCATTATGTACGGCCTTCAAAATATAAGATTTGAGAAACACTATTTACGTTTATTACAGCGCAAATAGAATGTTGCTTCATTTGCCTTCATAGGTTTAACTTGCAAGTTACCTTGTACTGTATCGATTAATGGCTCAGATGAAAAACAGGCTTGCTGCACATCATCAAGCCCCTCACTAACCAAATCAATCCCAAGACAATGAGATAGTGTCATAATAGACTTAATCATCGCTTCTGCAACGATTCCTCCGGGCATCGTTTTTGTGTAATCCTTGGATATTTTTAATTTTTCAATCTGCAGCTTTTCAATGAGTGGTATTAGCGAAATATCAGCACCGAAATTATCCACCGTTAGTGCAAAACCTAACTTACTAATATTAATTAAATTTTCATGCACAACATAGTTGTCACTATTAAATATTTTTTCGTTTATCTCAAATTCTAGGCAACGACTAGTACATTTGCTTTCCTTTAAAATAACTTGTAAATCAGAGATAAAAGAGATCTGCTCTAATTGAATTCGTGACAAGTTAATAGTGATACGCCCAAAATTAATATTTTGTTTTTGCCAAATAACCGCCTGGTCAGCAGCTGTTCTTATCATTTTCAAGCCGATAGGTACTAACATTCCCCGTTCTTCAGCAAGCATTAAAAAACGCTCAGGAAGCAACACGCCGTGTTTAGGGTGATTCCAACGTAATAAACTTTCTAAAGCAACGACCTGACGTTTATTAAGGTCATATTGTGGCTGGTAATAGAGTTCAAACTGATCAAGAAGTAACCCCTGTTGTAATTCTCCTTCAAAGTCGAGTTGCTGCTTAGAATATTTCGTTAGGGTTTCTGTATAGAAATGATAAGCATGGGTTCTATCTTTTCTTCCTCTTAACATCGCTTTTTCTGCACTAATTAAAAGTGCATCCGCATCATATCCATCATCAGGATAAATACTAATCCCTATCATGGCAGACAAACTAACCTCAACATTATCAATTAGATATGGCGATTTAAAACATTCAGCAATTTCATGGGCAAGGAAAGCAACATCTTGTTCATTCTCTAACTCATCAACAATAACGACCAATTCATCTCCCCATAATCGTGCCAAAGTGTATTTTTCACCCACGCAAAGCTTTAACCGTTTGGCACTCTCTTTTAAAATAGAATCTCCTTCATTATGACCATACTGTTCATTAATTATCTTAACGCTAGTTATCTTAATAAGCATAACTGCAACCGCGGATTCATTATAGTTAGCACGAGCAATAACATCCTCAATGCGCCTAAATAAAGCAATACGGTTCAGTAACCCCGTGAGAGGATCATGTTTAGATAAGTACTTAATTTTTTCTTCTGCAGATTTGTTTTGAGTTAAATCAGTAAAGGAGTAGACATGGTTTACCATGTTTTCTTGCTCATGCCTTACTACATGAACCTCAAGCCATGCATAATAAATATTTCCATTTTTGGTTTGGTAAGTAATATCGCCCAACCAACACCTTTGCGTTTTTAAGGCTTGCGCTATTTCGGCATAAAACGTTTTATTGTGTAAATGAGACGAGAGCAGGTGAATATGCTGCGATAGTAATTCATTTCTAGCGTATCCAGAAATACGCATGGAACTTTGATTGGCAGATAATATTATTCCATTCGCATCTGTTACAAAAATACTATCATTACTATTTTCAAATACTACATTTGCAATTTTTAGTTGTTTTTCCAATAGATGATGCGCAGTTATATCTCGACCAATACCAATTAACCCTTGAACATGACCGAATTTATCAAGTAACGGTTCTTTTTTCATGGCGATGAAGTGGCGCACTCCATCATTATAAGTAAGATACTCTTCGCCATGGTAAATCTCTTTAGTAGACATAACATGGCGATCTTGTTTAACACACATTAAAGCCTGCTCGATAGCAAAAAGTTGCTCATCGGTTTTTCCAATGATAGCTTCCTCTGAAGCCCCAACAAATTTCTCAAATTGTTTATTGCAGCCTAAAAAGCGACTTTGTAAATCTTTAAAGAATATTAAGTCATTGGATGAATCGGCGCTTGCGCGCAGCATGATCTGTTCTTGCTCTAATAATTTCTTAGTTTTAATATTGTCAGAAATATCAAAAACGATGCCTATTTGTACTTCTCCATCACCAACAACCTCTTTACGAAAACAGACATTAAGCGGCTTACCGGAAGTATCATCAAATGTATATTCGTAAAAATGTACACCTCTTTCTGTAAATATTTTTTTATCTATTTCTTCAACATGATGCAGTAAATTTTTAGGAAGAATATCGCCTGCTTTTTTACCAATGACCTGTTTTGCTGTAAGCCCCAACAGGTTGGCATAAGATTGATTGCAAGCTAAATAATCTCCTTCCCTGCTTTTTAAATATATAGGAATAGTTAATGCGTCTAAGGTGATTTTTATTTCATCTGTTAATACCCTATCTATGAAGGGTAAAGTTACACCATGGCTAGCGCTATCTATTCTATTTAGGTAAATACAATTTAATCGAGGAAAAGAATCCGCTATATGGAGACGCAACTTATTATCTATATTTAATTCACAAATAAAGTGAGTGTAAATATTTGAGGAGAGTGTGCTATAGATATCCGCGACATTAGTTAAATGGTCAATATCCAAAAAGCCACTATTACTGAGGCTAAACATTGTTTTAGCTAGTTCGATATTATGCCCAACATAGAGCACCATTTTCACATTATCAGACACAATTATTTTCCATTTCAATAGTTAAAACTACCGAGTAAAATCAATCAAGAAGAATAACATGAGACAAAAAAAAGGGGATCTTATATCCCCCTTTTTTGCTAGCTATATCAACCTATCTGCTTACGCACATTTCTAAACATGCGCATCCAAGGACTATCTTCACGCCACTCGTCAGGATGCCATGAGTTAGCAACCGTTCTAAATACACGTTCTGGATGAGGCATCATAATAGTAACTCGCCCGTCCTTAGAAGTTAACCCCGTTATACCATTAGGTGAACCATTGGGATTGGCTGGATATTGCTCCGTTTGTTTACCGTAATTATCGATAAAACGCAGTGCAATATTACCACTCGCTTCAATGGCAGCTAAATGGTTTGCATCTTTCACCTCGACACGACCTTCACCATGTGAAACCGCAATTGGCATATAAGAGCCGGCCATATCATTTAAAAACAATGAGTTGTTTTTCTGTACTTCCACTAAACTAAATCGCGCCTCAAAACGCTCTGAATTATTGCGCACAAAACGAGGCCATAAATCAGCACCTGGAATCAACTCGTTTAAATTAGATAACATCTGACAACCATTACAAACACCTAAAGCAAAGCTATTTTGACGCTCAAAAAATGTTTGGAATTGATCGCGAGCTTGTGGGTTAAATAGTATTGATTTAGCCCAACCTTCACCCGCGCCTAATACGTCACCGTAAGAAAAACCGCCACAAGCAACGAGGCCTGCAAAATCAGATAATTGCACCTCACCAGATAAGATATCACTCATATGAACATCAACGGCAGAGAAGCCAGCACGATTAAAGGCAGCAGCCATCTCTTGTTGTGAATTAACGCCCTGTTCACGTAAAATTGCCATACGCGGCAAAACGCCAGTTGCAATATAAGGAGCGGCAACATCTTCATTAATATCAAAGGTTAAATTTACACTTAAACCGGGGTCTTGATCGTCACATTTGAGTTCAAACTCTTGTTGAGCACAACTTGGATTATCTCGTAACGCTTGCATTTTCAACGTGGTCTCAGCCCAAATAGCACGGAACTCACTACGAGATGCAACCAAAACATCATCACCGTCACGGGTAAATATAATTTGATCTGTGTCATTTAGTGAGCCGATAACTAAAGAGTTAGATGCTAACCCATGCCCTGCAAGTACGTTTAATACTGCTTCTTTATCTTCCGCACGCACTTGAATAACAGCGCCGAGCTCTTCGTTATATAGCGAAGCAAAATCATCAGTACCTAACTGGTCTAATTTAACCGACACACCACAATGCCCCGCAAAAGCCATTTCAGAGATAGTAGTAAATAAACCACCATCACTACGGTCATGATAAGCGAGTAATTTTTTATCCGCGACTAAGGTTTGCATCGCATTAAAGAAACCTTGCAATTGAGCAGGATTATCAACATCAGGTGTAACATCTCCCAATTGCTTGTAAACTTGTGCTAAAGAAGATCCCCCTAAACGGTTTTTACCACAACCTAAGTCTACAAGAATTAAATCAGTATCACCTTGATCACTACGCAATTGAGGCGTTACCGTGTTGCGAACATCTCTAACAGCCCCAAACGCGGTAATAATAAGTGAAAGAGGGGAAATAACCTCTTTATCTTGACCTTCTTGCTGCCACTTCGTTTTCATGGACATGGAATCTTTTCCAACAGGAATAGTAAGATCCAATTCAGGACATAACTCTTCCCCAACTGCTTTTACAGCTGCATATAAACCAGCATCTTCACCTGGATGACCTGCTGCAGACATCCAGTTAGCAGAGAGTTTAATACGTTTGAAATCGCCAATATCAGAACAGGCGATGTTAGTGATAGATTCACCCACAGCAAGACGTGCAGATGCCGCAAAATTAAGTAACGCGACAGGAGTGCGCTCACCTAATGACATTGACTCACCAAAGTAGGTGTCATAACTAGCGGCTGTAACAGCACAGTTTGCAACTGGTATTTGCCAAGGACCAACCATTTGATCACGAGCAACAAGTCCGGTAACCGTTCTATCCCCAATAGTAATTAGGAATGTTTTTTCAGCAATAGAAGGTAACCGTAGTAAACGCTCCGCGGCATCTTTAATACTTGCCCCTGAAAGGTCTAATGCTTTACCTTGAGCGGTTTGTGATTTCACATCACGATGCATTTTCGGCGCTTTACCTAATAGCACTTCCAAAGGCATATCAATGGGTTTATTATCGAACTGAGGATCATTAAGTGTTAAATGTTTCTCTTCTGTCGCTTCACCAATCACGGCATACATTGCACGTTCACGCTTACAGATTGCTTCAAATACCGCTAAATTTTCAGGTTTGACCGCTAAAACATAACGCTCTTGAGACTCATTACACCAAATTTCATGTGGTGCCATACTTTGCTCATCATTTGGAATGGCACGAAGATCAAAAATACCACCGCGACCACCATCATTAACCAATTCAGGCATTGCGTTAGAAAGACCACCAGCACCAACATCATGAATGAATTGGATTGGGTTATCATCACCCATCTGCCAACAACGATCGATAACTTCCTGACAACGACGTTCCATTTCTGGATTCTCACGTTGTACAGAAGCAAAGTCTAAATCTTCTGAAGAAGCACCTGAATCCATAGAAGAAGCTGCCCCCCCCCCTAAACCGATGTTCATTGCTGGGCCGCCGAGTACAATTAACTTAGCGCCGACCGGAATATCTTTTTTCTCTACATGGCTACGGCGAATATTACCTAATCCACCAGCAAGCATAATAGGTTTATGGTAACCACGAATTTCTAACCCATTATGGCTATCGACTTGCTCTTCGTAAGTTCGGAAATAACCAAGAATATTAGGGCGGCCAAATTCATTATTAAATGCAGCACCACCTAATGGCGCTTCAAGCATAATATCCAAAGCAGAAACAATACGATCGGGTTTACCGAAATCAGTTTCCCAAGGCTGCTCAAAGGTAGGAATACGCAAATTACTTACGCTAAAACCAACCAAACCTGCTTTCGGTTTTGAACCAATTCCCGTTGCACCTTCATCACGAATTTCACCACCAGATCCCGTTGCAGAACCGGGGAATGGAGAAATAGCTGTCGGGTGATTATGTGTTTCCACTTTCATCAGAATATCGATATATTCATGATGGTAACCATATTCACGCTCATCAACACTTGGGAAAAAGCGTCCCGCCTTTTCGCCCATCATAACAGCAGCATTATCTTTGTAAGCAGACAAAACAAATTCACCCATTTTTTCATGGGTATTGCGGATCATTTTAAATAATGATTTAGGCTGCTTAACACCGTCAATCGTCCAATCAGCATTAAAAATTTTGTGACGGCAATGTTCTGAGTTTGCTTGAGCAAACATCATTAATTCGATATCGTTAGGGTTACGACCTAACTTAATAAAATTATCAACCAAATAATCAATTTCATCTTCAGCGAGTGCCAAACCTAAATTAACGTTGGCTATTTCTAGGGCGCTACGCCCATTACCGATAATATCAACGCTACTCATCTGGGCAGGTTCACCGTGAGCAAAAAGTTTTTGTGCATCATCTAGTGAACTAAAAACGACCTCCATCATACGATCATATAGCAAACTTGTCAGAGTGTTATATTGCTCAGCAGAAAGAGAGCAGCTTGTTTCCACATAGTAAGCAATACCACGTTCTAAACGTTTTACTTTAGTTAATCCGCAGTTATGCGCGATGTCGGTTGCTTTTGAAGACCATGGTGAAATGGTACCTGGACGGGGCGTAACAAAGAGTAACGTACCAACTGGATCATGCTCAGCGATTTGTGGTCCGTACTTTAATAGTTTTTGTAATACAACTAACTCTTGGTCATTTAAAGCATCTGCTAACTCTGCAACATGCATATACTCAGCGTATATTTGTGTTACAGGTAAGTTTAATGCCTCACAGTTTTTTAATAACTGATTAACACGAAATGTCGATAAGGCTGGAGCCCCTCGCAAAATTTCCATAAATTATTTCTCTCGTTGGATAAATAAATGAACTTGGGTTACGCCAATCACATAAAAAAAGATATGCCTAATATTCGCAGAGCTATTCCTAAGCAAAACGAACATGAAGTATTTAGCTAATTGATATAATTGGTATTGGGTCGCTATTATAAGCAAAAAGCATTTTTTATTAAATAAAAACCCTCTATAGTCGGGATAATTTAATATAAAACTGAAATATAATCATTTTTTATAGTTTATTCCTTGTATTTTATATGGTCATTACTATGTGTTTAACAAAATTATCAACAGCCAAAAAATACTTAGCAATTAGCGCCTTATTGTTAATGCTATGTGCTTGTAATCCATTATCACCAAAGACTAGTTTACAAAAAGTACAAGCACGCGGCGATATTATAATGGGCACGATGAATGGCTCATTAACCTATAGTTTTGATGGTCAAAACCACAGTGGCTTTGATTATGAATTAGCCAAACAGTTTGCTGAATATCTAAATGTTAGGTTAACAATAAAAGAATACGATACGCTTAATGAGCTGTTTAATGCCTTAGATAATAATAAAATAGATTTTATTGGCTCAAGCTTAACCCTTACCCCTAAACGAGCAAAAAAATACAGGAGTTCTCCGCCCTATTATTATGTTTCTCAAAAACTTGTTTATCGTAATGGCAGTTATCGCCCTCGAGAAGTTGCCGATATAAATGCCCCTGTCGGCGTACTCAAAGATAGCAGTCACGAAGAGACATTAAAGGCACTCATTAAAAAAGGGTATGAGTTACAAATTAATATTTTTGAACATGAAGATCAAGAGACTCTATTAAGGGAAATAGCCAACAAAAAAATCCCCTTTGCCATTGTGGATAGCTATACCTTAGCTCAAAAACAACGTTTCTATCCCGTTCTGACGGAAGCATTTACTATTGCAAAAAAGCAGCCCGTTGCTTGGCTAATTAATCGTAATCAAGATGATACTATTTACTCTGCGATGATTGAGTTTATGGGAAATAAATATAGCGATCAAACCATCGCTAGACTGGAAGAAAAATATTTTGGTCACATCGAAAATTTTGACTTTGTTGATATGCGAACCTTCATTAAACGGATAAAAACAACCCTACCCAAATATGAAGATTTATTTAAAAAATATGCAACATCAGAAGTTGATTGGTTATTACTTGCCGCAGTTAGCTATCAAGAATCACACTGGGATCCAAAGTCAATTTCGCCAACGGGAGTTCGTGGTTTAATGATGCTAACACTGGATACTGCTAACTATGTCGGCATTGATAATAGACTTAATCCAGAACAGAGCATTAAAGGAGGTGCTAAATATTTATCACAACAAATAAATCGTTTGCCAGATAGTATTCCTGAAGATGAAAAAGTGTGGTTTGCTTTAGCTAGTTATAATATTGGCTATGGGCATTTAATGGATGCAAGACGTATTACAAGTATAAAAAAACAGAATCCAAATTCCTGGACTGACGTAAAAGAAAACCTTCCTCTATTACATCAAAAGAAATGGTATACACAAACCCGCTATGGTTATGCTCGTGGTAAAGAAGCACAAAGCTATGTTGATAATATTCGTCAATATCAAAAAACGATAACATGGTATATGGCAGATAAAGAGAAAAAACGCATACAAGCTGAAGCATTAAAAACTGCCCAAGAGCAAGAATTAGCAGAGAAAAAAGCAATTGAAGATGCACAACAAAAAAACTTCGCAGAACAACAAAATTGGCAAACACCATTAAACAAGAAGCAAATATTACTGTATGCCAAACAAGTTAATGAAGAGAGTCAAAAAACCTTACAACAAACTAAAGAAAATAGATTAGCTACCGAGCAAGCATTACAGCTCGCAGAGCAAAATACAGTAACACAACAAGAATATTTAAAAGCGGCACAACAAAAGTTACAGGAAATAAAAAATGCAATACAGCAGACGAATGAAAAAGCATTAGCAGAACAAACAGCTTTACAAGAAGCACAAGAAAAAGCCCTAGCTGATGAACAAAAATTACAATTAGCTAAACAAGAGCTTGAAAACAAACAGCAGCAATTAATAGAAGTAATTGATATCGCTATTGCAGAACAACAACAGCTAAAACAGGCGCAAGAAGCGGCATTAGCTGAAGAATTAAAAGCACAACAGGCGCAACAAGAAACAGCGGCCGAATTAGAAAAAATCCAACAAATGCAGTATGAAGAAAGTGTTAAAACCAATAATAATGATCAGGATATATGATTAGAGTTTAGAAGCAGCCTGTTAATCGCCATTAACTTGCTGTTTCTTTAGTGCTTTTTTTTCTTTTCTGCGGCGCTTAAAAAAAGCACTAAGTTTAGCACCGCAAGCATCAGCAAAAACCCCAGAGGTCACATCAATCTGATGATTTAATTGGTTGTTTTGTACTAAATTAAAAACGGTGCCAGCTGCGCCTGTTTTATAATCCCCAGCACCATAAACAAGACGTTTAATGCGAGCATGAACAAGTGCACCCGCACACATAGGACAAGGTTCTAACGTCACATATAGAGTACAATCAATAAGTCGGTAATTTTCTAGTTTTTTTCCTGCTGCACGTAACGTTAATATCTCAGCATGCGCACAGGCATCGTGTTCATTAATGGATAAATTCCACCCCTCTGCAATGATTGAATTATCTTTAACCAATACAGCCCCGACTGGAATTTCATCAACAAGTTCCGCTTTATCAGCTAAAGATAAAGCATATTGCATCCATTGTTCATCAATAACACGTTGATTATCTTCTTCTGGCTTGGTTTGCTTTAACATTATAAAACCAGTGAATAATATAAATGCGTTAAACTATCGCCATAGACAAGATAAACCCAACCAGCTATGGCAAGGTAAGGACCAAAGGGCATTGGGCGGCTTTGTTTGTCTTTAGAGGCAACAATAGCAGCAATTCCAATCACCGCACGGCACAGGAGGATAATAAAATAATCAATGGCAACGCCTGCCATCCAAACCAAGCCCCCAATGCAGCTAACAATTTAAAATCACCATAACCCATTCCTTCTTTACCGGTTAATAGTTTAAACACCCAATATATAGACCATAAACTTAAATAACCAAAGGCAGCACCAAGTACCGCATCGCTTAAGCTAGCAAAGGTGCCATTTATATTGATTAACAGGGCAAACCATAATAATGGCAGTGTTAATTGATCTGGCAATAACATGGTATCAAAATCAATAAAGGTTAATGCAATCAAGACCCAAGTAAATAACAGAGCAAAAAGTAATGGCCAACCAAAAGGGATCACATAGGCAACACAAAGAGATAAAATGCCCGTTAACAACTCAATACTTGGGTATCTTTTGCTTATTTTACAGGCACAATGTTTACAACGCCCCTTTTGCCACAACCAACTTAATAAAGGAATATTCTCTGCCGAGCCAATTAAATGGTCACATTGTGGACAACGGGAACGAGGAACAACTAAATTAAATGTTTCAGCTTCGACTTTTAAATTGGCATCAGGAAAAAATTCAGCACAATCTCTTTTCCACTCTCTTTCCATCATCACAGGTAAGCGATAAATCACTACATTCAAAAATGAACCAACTAAGACCCCTAGTATGGTGACAAAAGCGTATAGCAGACTCGGCTGTTGCTGCATTAAATTAAGTAATTCTGACATGTTAATTCCTAGCGGGTAAAAAATAATAAATCAAACAACAACGGGAGGACATATCTCATCATCAGAAAAAAAGTAAGCTATTTCACGAGCAGCTGAGGTTGGACTATCAAATCCATGTACAGCATTAAAGCGAGTAGACTCAGCATAATCTGCACGAATAGTGCCTGGTTCTGCCTCTTCTGGATTAGTTTTACCAATCAAGTCTCGATATGCTGTAATGGCATTTTCAGCCTGTAAAACTTGCACCAAAATAGGTCCGGATGTCATAAATTCAACTAAAGGGGCAAAAAACTCCTTTCCTTTATGTTCTGCATAAAATCCTTCTGCTTGCTCTTTGGTCATATGTATCATTTTAACAGCGACAAGTGTTAAATCTGCTTTTTCAAAACGAGATAAAATAATACCAACAAGTTTCTTGCTAACAGCATCGGGTTTAATAATGGATAGGGTTCTTTCTAATGGCATAATACAAACTTAAAATAATGAATTGAACCTATAATATAACCACATCACAGCAACCCATCAATAAGAATATAAACAGATGAAATCTAATATCACATTAAAAAAAACTGCCAAACCTTATCTATGGATTGTTATATTCGTTATATCTCTTATTATGATTTTTAAATTATTACCAAAACCTGCCAGTAGCTTAACTATTTTTAATAATAATAGCGAAATTGAGGCAAGTCAGTGTCCCACATTAACTCCTATTGAATCGAATAAGAAAGCATCTGAATATAAGTTAAAATCCCCCTTTACACTGCTCAACTGGAATATATATAAACAACAGAAATATCAATGGCAGCAAGCATTACAGGAATTAACAATTAAGGCTGACTTTATAACACTACAAGAAGCCAAATCATCACCAACATTACAACAATTCAGCAAAGAGATGAGAATGTTTACTTTGCATAATGCTGCATTTACTTACGGTGGAGAAAGTTTTGGGGTTAATACGCTAAGTAAATACCCAACGACAAGCATCTGTGGCAGTCTCGCAACAGAGCCTTGGATTAAAATACCTAAATCAGGGATAGCCTCCGTTTATCCCATAAATCAAGACTCAGGCTCTCTTTTACTAATCAACTTACATGCTGTTAATTTTACAATCGGTATTTCCAACTTAAAAGAGCAGTTAAAACCATATATTCTAATCATCAAACAACATCAAGGACCAATTATATTTAGTGGTGATTTCAATACATGGAATGATCAACGGTTAACACTTGTTACAAATATATTTGTTGAATTAGGCTTCAAAGAGGTTCTTTTTAGTGAGGATAATCGCAGTACGGTTTTTGGTTATCCTTTAGATCATATCTACTTTCGTGGTTTAAAGGTCATTAATGAAGAGGTTATTAATAGCAATGCATCTGATCACAACCCTATGCGAGTTACTTTTGCTTTTGAATAATAATATAATTTAATCAGGGGAATAAAATTACTGTTTAGATTGGAGCGGTACACGAGACTCGAACTCGTGACCCCGACCTTGGCAAGGTCGTGCTCTACCAACTGAGCTAGTACCGCATCACTACTTTAAGCATTTTACTAATAAATTTGGAGCGGTACACGAGACTCGAACTCGTGACCCCGACCTTGGCAAGGTCGTGCTCTACCAACTGAGCTAGTACCGCATCACTGCTTTAAGCATTTTACTAGTAAATTTGGAGCGGTACACGAGACTCGAACTCGTGACCCCGACCTTGGCAAGGTCGTGCTCTACCAACTGAGCTAGTACCGCATCACATTTACTATCATAAGATATTTACGGGTTGTTGATAACACCTGTTTCTTATGAGCTGCGAATTATAGATATGGAATAAATGAATGCAAGCTTTTTTTACTAAAAGGGCATTCACCATAACACAACCGAACAAATTTTAAGCATATTTATCTTCGTATAAATAATTACATTAATAACTAAAAAAATATTTTTGATAGTGCTGCAGTTCTGAAATGGATTCTTTAATATCTTGTAATGCTAAATGTGTCCCGGTTTTCTTATGTTTAGCCACCATTTCAGGTGCCCAACGACGACCTAACTCTTTAATGGTACTCACATCTATATTGCGATAATGAAAATAAGCTTCTAACTTAGGCATATACGCAACTAAAAAACGACAATCTTGGCCAATACTATTTCCACACAAAGGTGAAGCCCCTTCAGGAACCCACTCTTTTAGAAATGCTAAGGTTGCCTGTTCTGCTTGCTCACAGCTAATTTTGCTTGCCTTAACTCTATCTGTTAACCCCGATTTACCATGATGTTCGGTACACCATTCATCCATTGCATCAAGTACTTGGTCACTTTGATGAATAACTATTTGCGGGCCTTCAGCAAGAATATTTAAATTACTATCAGTGACAATGGTCGCTATTTCGATTACTTTATCTGTCTCAGGATTTAATCCGGTCATTTCCAGATCAATCCATACTAAGTTATCTTTATTCATGCTTATTGTGATCCTTTTCTCTACAAGAGAGCCCTTTTACTTATTTATATGAAAATATAGTATGATATAGCATTAATACAATTAACGATAGTTAAGGGAAACTGTGGCCAAAAAAAAACGACTTAGTCATAATCAAGTCCGCCGAGTACAAAGTAATCAAAATAAACGTTTGAAAAAAGATATCGTTGAACAATGGGATGATTCTCAATTAGGCCCGCAATTACAGGGTGTCGTTATCAGTCGTTTTGGTCAACATGCAGATATTGAAGATGAAAAAGGTAATATTGAACGTTGTAATTTACGCAGAGGTGTAAAATCATTGGTCACTGGTGATCGTGTAGTTTGGCGTGCTGGTAATGAAAGCTTTCATGGTA
This sequence comes from Psychromonas sp. MME2, assembly GCF_040566515.1. Lineage (NCBI taxonomy): Bacteria > Pseudomonadati > Pseudomonadota > Gammaproteobacteria > Alteromonadales > Psychromonadaceae > Psychromonas > Psychromonas sp. MME2. The sequence goes on from NZ_JBEWXI010000002.1 coordinate 309,446, forward strand.
TTAGTGGTGTCGTTGAAGCGGTTCACCCTCGTAAAACTGTTTTAACACGTCCAGATTATTACGATGGCATCAAACCCATTGCCGCTAATATAGACCATATTATTATTGTTAGCTCTGTCGCTCCTGAGTTTTCTCGTAATATTATCGATCGCTATCTCGTTGCCTGTGAAGATATAGGCATCACCCCTATTATCGTTTTAAACAAAAGCGACCTACTCGATCCCGAATCAGCAAAAATAATTGATAAAGAACTGCAAAGTTATCGTGATATAGGCTATCGCGTTATTTATAGTTCAATGCTGGGAGATGGCCTTAGTGAATTAAAAGGAGCAATGAAAGATAAAGTTAATATTTTTGTCGGTCAATCGGGCGTTGGTAAAACATCGTTACTTAATATGCTACTACCAGAAGTGCAAGCATTAACCGGTGAAATATCTGAAAATTCAGGTTTAGGTAAGCATACAACGACTACCGCTCGTTTATATCATTTTGCTGATGGTGGCGATCTAATCGACAGCCCGGGCATTCGAGAATTTTCTTTATGGCACCTCGAACCCGAACGTATTACATCCGGATTTATTGAATTTAGAGAGTACATTGGGACATGTCGCTTTAGAGACTGTAAACATAAAACAGATCCCGGCTGCGCATTGGTTAATGCTGTCGCAGAAGGTAAAATTAATGACGCGCGTTATCAAAGCTTTATACGAATTTTAGAGACTATGGATGATGCTAAAAATGCACGCCATAGAGATCCAAATACCCATCAATAACAAGGCGAGTTAAGCCTAATTTAGTTAGTACATAAAAGAGAATATTATGATTGATCAGCTCAAAATTATTGGCCAATATTTTTTACCAAAACACCTATTATCACGTTTAGTCGGTTTGCTCGCAGCAGCTAAAGCTGGACAGTTAACCACTTTTTTAATAAAGCAATTTATCAAAAAATTTAACATAGATATGAGTGAAGCAAAATACCCCGATCCAGAGTCTTATAAAACCTTTAACGATTTTTTTACCCGCGAATTACGCGAAGGTGTTCGTACCATTAGCGAAGGGGATAATAACTTAATACTCCCTGTTGATGGCTGCGTTAGCCAATTAGGGGATATTAAACTCGGGCGTATATTTCAAGCAAAAGGACATGATTTTAGCTTACGCGAATTATTAGGTGGAAAAGATGAAGTAGCAAAGCCCTTTGATGATGGGTTGTTTTCTACTATTTACTTAGCACCAAAAGACTACCACCGTATTCACATGCCTATTGCTGGTAAATTAGAGCAAATGATTTTTATTCCCGGTGACCTTTTTTCCGTTAATCCTCTTACGGCTGAAAATGTACCTAATTTATTTGCGCGTAATGAACGAGCCGTCGCTATATTTTCAACGGCAATAGGTCCAATGGCCATGGTATTAGTTGGAGCAACCATAGTCGCAAGTATTGAAACCGTTTGGGCAGGAACCTTAAAGTCCAATAGAAAAAAAGAAATTCAATATTGGGATTATCAAGACCAAAACATTCAACTTGATAAGGGTGCTGAATTAGGCCGCTTTAAACTTGGCAGTACCATCGTTGCACTCTTCCCTAAAAATAGTATCTCTTTTGCAGAAGAATTACAGGCCGGTTCAGTCACAAGACTCGGTAACATATTTGCCACTGTAAATGAATCTAAGTAGGTTTTTGCAAATATGACAGACTTGACAGCTGCGCAATATTTAAAAAAAATATTATTAGCCCCCGTTTATGAGGCTGCTATTGAAACGCCTTTGCAACCACTTAAAAAGTTATCTCTCCGTTTTAATAATCAAATATTATTAAAACGTGAGGATTTACAACCAGTACACTCTTTTAAATTGCGCGGAGCCTACAATAAATTAGCTAGTTTGACGGAACAACAAAAGCAATGCGGCGTTATCGCCGCTTCAGCGGGCAACCATGCGCAAGGTGTTGCCCTCTCAGCACAAAAAATGGGACTAAAAGCAACCATTGTAATGCCGAGTACGACACCAGATATCAAAGTTAATTCGGTACGTGCATTAGGGGCAACGGCTGTTTTATTTGGAGATAGTTTTGATGCAGCTAGCGACCATTGTAAAATGCTCGCTAAATTACATAATTATACCCTAATTCATCCCTTTGATGATCCAGATGTTATTGCCGGGCAGGGGACAATAGCGAAAGAGCTACTACAGCAAAATGCCCATTTAGATTATATTTTTGTTCCTGTTGGGGGCGGTGGGCTCGTTGCAGGTATTGCCGTTTATATCAAACAACTATTACCCGATATAAAAATTATTGCCGTTGAACCTGAAGATGCCGCCTGTTTAAAAGTCGCACTAGATCATGGCGGCCCCATCACCCTGAGTCGAGTTGGACTATTCGCAGATGGCGTGGCTGTAAAAACAATTGGCAGTGAAACATTTCGCCTATGCGAGCAATATGTAGATCAAGTGATTACCGTCAATAGTGATGAAATATGTGCCGCTGTAAAAGATATTTTTGAAGATACTCGCGCTATTTCCGAACCCGCAGGCGCTTTATCACTAGCCGGATTAAAAAAATACAGTCAAGTGCATGGCTTAAAAGATCAACGACTAAGTGCAATTTTAAGTGGTGCAAATGTTAATTTTCATGGTTTACGATATGTCTCTGAACGCTGTGAATTAGGCGAACAAAAAGAGAGTATTCTTGCGGTCACCATTCCTGAAAAAAAAGGCGCATTTTTAGCTTTTTGTAATGAACTTGATGGGCGTGCTATTACAGAATTTAACTATCGTTTTAATTCTCGCAAAGAAGCAAATATTTTTGTCGGCATAAGAACACCTTCCGGAAATGATGAGTTGACCATATTGATAAAAAATCTAGCTAATTCTGGATATTCAGTTGCTGATTTAAGTCATGATGAAATGGCTAAACTACATGTTCGCTATATGGTCGGTGGCGCGCCAATTAGTGATTTAAAAGAACGTTTATATAGCTTTGAATTCCCTGAACATCCTAATGCGTTAGTAAAATTCCTTAATATGCTAGGCACTCATGCCAATATCACACTCTTTCATTATCGCAATCATGGTGCTGCCTACGGGCAAGTATTAGCGGGTTTTGAGCTGGACGAAGGGGTTAATACATTTAAAAAACATTTAGATGCACTGGGTTACAATTATAAAGACGAAACGAACAACCAGGCATATCGCTACTTTTTATCACAGCAAGATGTCATTTGAGGTCGAGTTTGATATTTTTTCCTTATAAATTAAAGAATATTTTATTTAGAGTGACCCGACAATTAACTTGGCCGGTTATGCTGCAATTAGTATTAGCACAAGCGGCAATCACATATTTTTTGTTATATATGGCAAAAGAACAGGATTTAATATCCCCTCCATTGCAATTTTTTTATTACAACATGGTCACCATATCGACCGTTGGTTACGGAGATTTTAGTCCGATCACCCCGCTAGGGAAATTTATTGTCTCTGCCTTTCAAATTCCATCAGGGCTAATAATATTTGCAACTTTTATCGGTAAAGTGACTGAGTTATTTATCAATATAGCGAGATCAAACATGAATGGTAATAATGATTTTTATCACCTGAATGAACATATCCTATTATTATCCTGGGATAGCCACTCCACGGAACAAGTTGTTGAACTTATTCTCGGTGATAAAAAAAGAATAAAGCGGCCTATTTTGCTTTGTGTGACCGATGATATGAGTAATCCGTTTCCAGATAGGGATGACATCTTATTTGCTAAACTACGGACTTTTTCTGATAAAACAGAGCTCAATAGAATTGCAATAAGTAAGGCAAAAAAAATTATTATAGATGGTAAAAGCGATGATGAAACATTATCTATCGCGCTTAGCGTTTCACCATATATCAATAAAGAGGTAAATATAACAGCCCATTTTTTTGATAAAAACAAAGCCGAGTTGCTCAAACTACATTGCCCAAATATAGAATGTAGTATCGACAATAGCGCACAAATAATGGTAAGAAGTATGCAAGATCCAGGCTCGAGTAGAGTTGCAGAGCAGCTACTTTCAACATTACAAGGGGCAACCCTGTTTAGCTTCCAAGTACCTAACATTAGAGAATCTATTACTTTTGGGGAACTATTTAATCAATTTAAAAATAAATATGAGATGATACTGATAGCTACAAGTCCATTTAAAAATGGTGATAATCTTGACCTAAATCCTGATAAAAACACCCTTATAAAGAGTGGCAGTTATTTATTTTACATTGCCAATGAGAGAATCAATCAAGAGCAAATTGACTGGGATTAATGTATTTCATATATAAAAGGGGTTATTTGATTACAAATAACCCCTATTCTATTTACTGTTAATCTTCGACTCTAACACCCCATACATCATGCTCATCAGCGTGAATGATTTGCACCCAAATTTGATCTCCTGGCTGTACATTAAATTCATCAGTTAAATAAACTTTACCATCAACTTCAGGAGCATCCATATAGGAGCGACCAACCGCACCTTCACTATTAACTTCATCAATTAAAACCAAATATTCTTGGCCGATACGAGCTTGTAATTTCTGCGCACTAATATCTGCTTGTAGCGCCATAAAACGTTGTAAACGATCTTCCATTACGTCATCAGGCACATGATCAGGTAACTCGTTGGCTGTAGCACCTTCAACGGGAGAATATTTAAAGCAGCCAACACGATCCAATTGAGCTTCTTCTAAGAATGCTAACAATTCCTCGAATTCTTCTTCAGTTTCGCCAGGAAAACCTACGATAAAAGTAGAACGAATCACTAGCTCAGGACAAATTGCACGCCACTTAGCAATACGCTCGAGGACGCGATCAGAGCTACCAGGACGCTTCATCAATTTCAAAATACGTTTATTTGCATGCTGAAAAGGAATGTCTAGGTAAGGCAAAATTCTACCGTCAGCCATTAATGGTATAATGTCATCAACATGTGGGTAAGGGTAAACATAGTGCAAACGGATCCAAACCCCCTGTTTTGCTAATTCCTCGCACAGCTGTTGCATAGCAGTTTTAACAGGTACACCATCCCAAAAAGCCGTTTTATGTTTAACATCTACACCATAAGCAGATGTGTCTTGAGAAATAACTAAAACTTCCTTAACGCCCGCTTTAACTAAACGTTGCGCTTCACCTAACACATCACCAACAGGTCGAGATTCTAAGTCACCACGCATCGATGGGATAATACAGAAAGTACAACGATGGTTACATCCCTCAGATATTTTTAAGTAGGCATAGTGTTTAGGTGTCAACTTCACCCCCTGAGGTGGTACCAAATCAATAAAGGGGTTATGCGAGGGTTTAGCTAAATGTTTATGAACTTGCGTTAACACTTCATCATAGGCATGTGGTCCCGTTACGGCTAAAACATTTGGATGAAGCTCTATAATTTCATCTTTTTTAGCCCCTAAACAGCCCGTAACCAACACTTTACCATTTTCCGCTAACGCTTCACCAATAGTATCTAAAGACTCTTGTACAGCGCTGTCAATAAAACCACAGGTATTAACAATAACCATATCTGCATCAGCATAAGTAGGCACAACATCATAACCTTCAATACGCAATTGTGTAAGAATGCGTTCGGAATCTACCAAGTTTTTCGGGCAACCAAGACTAACAAAGCCGATACGTGACCCTGAAGATGGCGTCATCACACTCTGTTCTTTAAGTATCTTCGCAGGAGTTGCCAAAGTAGTCGTTTGTTGGGATCGAACTGTTCAACGCTCATATGTGCCTTTATTTTTTATGCTGTTAAGTATATTAATTGTACGCATTATATAGAAAAGTTTAATAGGGGGGAAATATCAATATTGCTATATTACTTAAATGAAAAAAGCCCACCCTACTATGCAGAATGGGGTTTATTGTAATTATGCGCTTGGCGATGGAAAGGGCTCGCAGCGCTCACCCGCTCGTGACACATCGCTGTCGCGATACTCGCCCTACTCTCGAGCAGGTCATCCTCGTCAGTACCCTAAAAAGAAAAAATCCCTGCTGACATCGTCAACAGGGATTTTTCGTTTATTAGGCGCTTGGCGATGACCTACTCTCACATGGGGAGACCCCACACTACCATCGGCGCAGCTGCGTTTCACTTCTGAGTTCGGAATGGGATCAGGTGGGACCACAGCGCTATGTTCGCCAAGCTAAAAAGTTAATTAGAAAAGCTGTCTATTATTCTTTAATCTTGCAAGTTGTAAAATATGTTGTCGCAAACGTACTTTTTCTTGGTTACATCAACACGTCTTAGGTGTTGTATGGTTAAGCCTCACGGGTAATTAGTACAAGTTAGCTCAATACGTTACCGCACTTACACACCTTGCCTATCAACGTTGTAGTCTCCAACGGCCCTTCAGGGGACTTAAAGTCCCAGTGAGAACTCATCTTGAGGCTCGCTTCCCGCTTAGATGCTTTCAGCGGTTATCGATTCCGAACGTAGCTACTGGGCAATGCCATTGGCATGACAACCCAAACACCAGCGGTTCGTCCACTCCGGTCCTCTCGTACTAGGAGCAGCTCCTCTCAATTCTCAAACGCCCACGGCAGATAGGGACCGAACTGTCTCACGACGTTCTAAACCCAGCTCGCGTACCACTTTAAATGGCGAACAGCCATACCCTTGGGACCGACTTCAGCCCCAGGATGTGATGAGCCGACATCGAGGTGCCAAACACCGCCGTCGATATGAACTCTTGGGCGGTATCAGCCTGTTATCCCCGGAGTACCTTTTATCCGTTGAGCGATGGCCCTTCCATTCAGAACCACCGGATCACTATGACCTACTTTCGTACCTGCTCGACGTGTCTGTCTCGCAGTTAAGCTGGCTTATACCATTGTACTAACCTCACGATGTCCGACCGTGATTAGCCAACCTTCGTACTCCTCCGTTACTCTTTGGGAGGAGACCGCCCCAGTCAAACTACCCACCAAACAATGTCCCAAACCCCGATTCAGGGGCCATGGTTAGAACTCAAAACATACAAGGGTGGTATTTCAAGGTCGGCTCCACGTCATCTGGCGACAACGCTTCATAGCCTCCCACCTATCCTACACATGTAGGCTCTAAGTTCACTGCTAAGCTGTAGTAAAGGTTCACGGGGTCTTTCCGTCTAGCCGCGGGTACACTGCATCTTCACAGCGATTTCAACTTCACTGAGTCTCGGGTGGAGACAGCATGGCCATCATTACGCCATTCGTGCAGGTCGGAACTTACCCGACAAGGAATTTCGCTACCTTAGGACCGTTATAGTTACGGCCGCCGTTTACCGGGGCTTCGATCAAGAGCTTCGACCTAAGTCTAACCCCATCAATTAACCTTCCGGCACCGGGCAGGCGTCACACCGTATACGTCATCTTGCGATTTAGCACAGTGCTGTGTTTTTAATAAACAGTTGCAGCCATCTGGTATCTTCGGCCGCCAATAGCTCCATCCGCAAGGGACTTCACCGTCAGCGGCGTACCTTCTCCCGAAGTTACGGTACCATTTTGCCTAGTTCCTTCACCCGAGTTCTCTCAAGCGCCTTGGTATTCTCTACCTGACCACCTGTGTCGGTTTGGGGTACAATCCTTATATTTCTGAAGCTTAGAGACTTTTCCTGGAAGCATGGCATCAATGACTTCATCACCTTAGTGACTCGACATCGTATCTCAGTGTTAAGAAAACCCGGATTTACCTAAGTCTTCCACCTACATACTTAAACCTGGACAACCATCGCCAGGCCCACCTAGCCTTCTCCGTCCTCCCATCGCAAAATATAAGGGTACGGGAATATTAACCCGTTTCCCATCGACTACGCCTTTCGGCCTCGCCTTAGGGGTCGACTCACCCTGCCCCGATTAACGTTGGACAGGAACCCTTGGTCTTCCGGCGGGGAGGTTTTTCACCCCCCTTATCGTTACTCATGTCAACATTCGCACTTCTGATACCTCCAGGATGCCTTACAGCTTTCCCTTCGACGGCTTACAGAACGCTCCTCTACCATGCCTATAAATAAGCATCCGCAGCTTCGGTGATATGTTTAGCCCCGTTAAATCTTCCGCGCAGGCCGACTCGACTAGTGAGCTATTACGCTTTCTTTAAAAGATGGCTGCTTCTAAGCCAACTTCCTAGCTGTCTAAGCCTTCCCACATCGTTTCCCACTTAACATATACTTTGGGACCTTAGCTGGCGGTCTGGGTTGTTTCCCTTTCCACGACGGACGTTAGCACCCGCCGTGTGTCTCCCGTGATTGCACTTGTTGGTATTCGGAGTTTGCATGGGGTTGGTAAGTCGGGATGACCCCCTAGCCCAAACAGTGCTCTACCCCCAACAGTGATACACGAGGCGCTACCTAAATAGCTTTCGAGGAGAACCAGCTATCTCTTGGTTTGATTGGCCTTTCACCCCCAGCCACAAGTCATCCCCTAATTTTTCAACATTAGTGGGTTCGGTCCTCCAGTTGATGTTACTCAACCTTCAACCTGCTCATGGCTAAATCACCAAGTTTCGGGTCTAATCCCAGCAACTATTCGCCCAGTTAAGACTCGGTTTCCCTACGGCTCCCCTATACGGTTAACCTTGCTACTGAAATTAAGTCGTTGACCCATTATACAAAAGGTACGCAGTCACCGAACTAAGTCGGCTCCTACTGCTTGTACGTACACGGTTTCAGGTTCTATTTCACTCCCCTCACAGGGGTTCTTTTCGCCTTTCCCTCACGGTACTGGTTCACTATCGGTCAATTAGGAGTATTTAGCCTTGGAGGATGGTCCCCCCATATTCAAACAGGATTTCTCGTGTCCCGTCTTACTCGTTTTCACTGCAAAGAAGTTGTCATATACGGGACTATCACCCTGTATCGTCGGACTTTCCAGACCATTCTACTAACTTCTAAACAGCTTAAGGGCTGTTCCAATTTCGCTCGCCGCTACTTTCGGAATCTCGGTTGATTTCTTTTCCTAAGGGTACTTAGATGTTTCAGTTCCCCTCGTTCGCTTCGTTAAGCTATGTATTCACTTAACGATGACACTAAGTGCCGGGTTGCCCCATTCGGAAATTCCAGGATATAACGCTTGTTATCAACTCCCCTGGACTTATCGCAGATTACCACGTCCTTCATCGCCTCTAATTGCCTAGGCATCCACCGTGCACGCTTATTCACTTAACCATACAACACCTAAAAAGTGTCACGCAGTGACGCGTTTTAGGTATTGTTCCCAACAAGAGATTGACGTCTTTTTGTCAATGTCTGAGTGGGCAACACCATTTGGCATCACTACTTAATACTGATTTTTGTTTTGTATGTCGTTTCCAAGACGCTTGCGATTTCTCATATTTTACAATACAAAAAACAACATTCGTTTTTCGTGCACCTATCAATCATATGATTGAGTAGATACGTACTGTTCACATTTCACTACGTGAAAAATGAACTTTTTATTTTTGCTTGATTACAATGATTAATAAATTAATCATTGAGAACAATTTCGTTTCGTTTAAACATATTGATATCTATATCGATACGTTCAAACAGAACTTTATCAGCTTTCCTAATTGTTAAAGAGCAAACTTTTTCGTAAAAAAAAGCTTAAGATAAATTATCTAACTTATCTTAAGCCTCTCCCTTAAAAGAGGTTCATGTTGGTACACTTACTAATGTAAGTGGTGGAAAGCGGGAATGAACCGCTGACCTCCTGCGTGCAAGGCAGGCGCTCTCCCAGCTGAGCTATAGCCCCAACATGGTTTGTATAAACAGATTGTTCACAATTTCAAGTAAACTTACAAGAAATTGGTGGGTCTGGGCAGATTTGAACTGTTACCTCACCCTTATCAGGGGTGCGCTCTAACCAACTGAGCTACAGACCCAATAACGGCCTGTCATACGTCTTTATCATTCTAATCAAACAATCTGTGTGAACACTCATTATTGTGAATTTCTTTACGTAAGGAGGTGATCCAGCCCCAGGTTCCCCTAGGGCTACCTTGTTACGACTTCACCCCAGTCATGAACCACACCGTGGTCATCGCCATCCCGAAGGTTAAGCTAATGACTTCTGGTGCAGCCCACTCCCATGGTGTGACGGGCGGTGTGTACAAGGCCCGGGAACGTATTCACCGTGGCATTCTGATCCACGATTACTAGCGATTCCAACTTCACGGAGTCGAGTTGCAGACTCCGATCCGGACTACGACAAACTTTATGAGATTCGCATACCCTCGCAGGTTAGCAACCCTTTGTATTTGCCATTGTAGCACGTGTGTAGCCCATCCCGTAAGGGCCATGATGACTTGACGTCGTCCCCACCTTCCTCCGGTTTATCACCGGCAGTCTCCCTAGAGTTCCCGGCATGACCCGCTGGCAAATAAGGATAGGGGTTGCGCTCGTTGCGGGACTTAACCCAACATTTCACAACACGAGCTGACGACAGCCATGCAGCACCTGTCTCAGAGCTCCCGAAGGCACTCATCAATCTCTTGGTGATTCTCTGGATGTCAAGGGATGGTAAGGTTCTTCGCGTTGCATCGAATTAAACCACATGCTCCACCGCTTGTGCGGGCCCCCGTCAATTCATTTGAGTTTTAACCTTGCGGCCGTACTCCCCAGGCGGTCTATTTAATGCGTTAGCTTTGAAACCCACGGCATATAGCCACAAACTTCTAATAGACATCGTTTACTGCGTGGACTACCGGGGTATCTAATCCCGTTTGCTCCCCACGCCTTCGCGCCTCAGTGTCAGTCTCTGTCCAGGTGGCCGCCTTCGCCACTGGTATTCCTTCAGATCTCTACGCATTTCACCGCTACACCTGAAATTCTACCACCCTCTACAAAACTCTAGTTAACCAGTTTCAAATGCAGTTCCAAGGTTGAGCCCTGGGCTTTCACATCTGACTTAATTAACCACCTACGCGCGCTTTACGCCCAGTAATTCCGATTAACGCTCGCACCCTCCGTATTACCGCGGCTGCTGGCACGGAGTTAGCCGCTTCTTCTGCGAGTAACGTCACAGATACAGGGTATTAGCCTGCACCCTTTCCTCCTCGCTGAAAGTGCTTTACAACCCGAAAGCCTTCTTCACACACGCGGCATGGCTGCATCAGGGTTTCCCCCATTGTGCAATATTCCCCACTGCTGCCTCCCGTAGGAGTCTGGACCGTGTCTCAGTTCCAGTGTGGCTGGTCATCCTCTAAGACCAGCTAGGGATCGTCGCCTTGGTAGGCCTTTACCCTACCAACTAGCTAATCCCACTTGGGCTCATCTTGTCGCGATAGCTTATAAATAGAGGCCACCTTTGGTCAAAAGACATTATGCGGTATTAGCAGTCGTTTCCAACTGTTGTCCCCCACAACAAGGTAAATTCCCAAGCATTACTCACCCGTCCGCCACTCGTCAGCAAAATAGCAAGCTATTCTCTGTTACCGTTCGACTTGCATGTGTTAAGCCTGCCGCCAGCGTTCAATCTGAGCCATGATCAAACTCTTCAATTTAAAGTTTAATTTGTATCTTTCGATACGACTCAATATTACTGACTAAAACTAAAGAACTTACGTTCTTTTTGTTATTCTGAATTAACCACCAAATATAAATATTTGGCCTGTTAATCATTGAAAGATAAATCTTTCAATGTAAATGAATTAATTCGTGTGTCACTTCTATTGATGTTACCTAAACAAGTTAGGTGTAACTTTCTGCAAGCAGAAGCGTTACTTTTTGATTATTTGAAATCACATCAACAATAAGTGCCCACACAGATTGTTTGATTAAATTGTTAAAGAGCGCGCCTTGCGGCGAGGTGCGTATATTACGCGCCTTTCGAACAATGTCAACGTCTTATTTTACATTTCTTACGAAGCGATAAATGCGTTTCTTTTATTCTCAAACCAGCGGCTAACTTGCGTTACGCCCCGTGTCTGTGGATGCGCATTATAGGGATTAGATCACATTGGCAAGCGTTTATTAAAAGATTATTCAAAACAAACAATCGTTTGTAGAATTACTAATCAAAATGCTGGTTTGTTCGCCATTTTTATTCATCCATAGCTCTTGTTTGCTAATTTTGTCGATTTGTTTTATCTATATCCATACGACATCATTATGCAAACTCTGCAATAAAAGCATATTGAGGTAATATGGGGATAGTTTACATCACAAATATTAATGGACATATATAATGAAGAATATACAAATTTTGGTTGGTAGTACTTTAGGTGGTACTGAATATGTTGCAGAAGCAACTCAACCACTACTTGAAGAAGCAGGCTTTGATAGTGAAATTCAGTTTGATCCAGATTTAAATACCCTATCTTTATCTGAAGATGAAGTTTGGTTAATTTGCTTATCTACCCATGGTGCAGGAGACTATCCCGAAAACTTCAAGGCATTTGTAGAACAACTACAAAGTGTCAATTCTGCATTAACAGACGTATGCTACGGTATTATCGGTGTTGGTGATTCTAATTATGATACTTTTTGTGAAGCCGCAAAAAACTTAGATTATATACTTGAAGAAATGGGCGCAACGCGTATAGGCGATCGTCTAGAAATTGATGTTGTTACACACCCTATTCCAGAAGATCGCGCAGTTGAATGGATCCCAAGTTGGATTGAAGATCTTAATTATTCACAATTATGATCATATTTAACTTACCCACAGGTAGCTGTGCATAGTTCATTTATAACTTATGAATTATTCTTGTTTAATTTATGCATAAATATGTGGACTATTTTAAGTGTGTATAAAGACCATTTTTATCCCTGATATAGACTCAGAAAGATCTCTTTTTACACACATTTAAAGATCCACTGTAAGATCCTGATCTTTATAATTTAAACGACTTTTTACACAGAAATTCATTTACTTAATAAGTGTAATAATAAAGATCTTTAAAGATCTATATATACTACTAATACTATTGTTTTGATCTTATCTGTTTTCCTTTAGTCGATAAAAGAGTAAAATCCTGTTTAGCTTTTTAACTAATCTGTTTTGGAAAATAAATGAATTACCACGAATATTTTGATGTCATTGTTGTAGGCGGTGGTCATGCCGGTACAGAAGCAGCTTCTGCTGCCGCTCGTATGGGTATGAACACGTTATTATTAACCCACAATATTGAAACATTAGGTCAAATGTCATGTAATCCTGCTATTGGTGGTATTGGCAAAGGTCATTTAGTTAAAGAAATTGATGCTTTAGGTGGTTTAATGGCTACGGCTGCAGATCTTGGCGGCATTCAGTTTAGAACGCTTAATTCAAGTAAAGGACCTGCAGTTCAGCTACCCGTGCTCAAGCCGATCGACTTCTATACAAAGCGGCTATAAGGGAAAAACTTGAAAACCAAGAAAACTTAAAAATATTCCAACAAGAAGTGGAAGATCTAACTGTTGAAAATGATCGCGTAACAGGGGTGATCACTAAAATGGGGGTGATTTTTTCTGCTAAAACGGTTGTTTTAACTGTTGGTACATTTTTAAATGGTTTAATTCATATAGGGCAAAAAAATTATAGCGGTGGTAGAGCTGGAGATCCTGCTTCAATCGGTCTTGCTCAACGCTTAAAATCATTACCTTTACGTATGGGAAGATTAAAAACGGGTACGCCAGCACGTATTGATGCTCGTAGTATTGATTTCTCAGTATTAGAAACACAGCATGGGGACGACATTACTCCGGTATTTTCTTTTTTAGGTAATCGCGCCCAACATCCAAGACAAATACCTTGCTATATAACCCATACCAATGAAAAAACGCATGATATTATTCGTAAAAATATACATCGTAGTGCTATGTACTCTGGTGTAATAGAAGGCATTGGACCTCGTTATTGTCCCTCTATCGAAGATAAAATAAGTCGTTTTTCGGATAAAAATTCACATCAAATCTTTGTTGAACCAGAAGGGTTAACCACCCATGAAATATACCCTAATGGTATATCAACAAGTTTACCCTTTGATGTGCAAATTGAATTTATCCGTTCAATGAAAGGTTTTGAAAATGCGTTTGTAACTCGTCCTGGTTATGCGATTGAATATGATTATTTTGATCCTCGTGATCTTAAATCAACATTAGAAAACAAATATATTGCAGGTTTATTTTTTGCTGGGCAAATCAACGGCACAACGGGTTATGAAGAAGCTGGCGCTCAAGGTTTATTAGCCGGTATGAATGCAGGTTTATTCGTACAAGAAAAAGAAGGATGGTGTCCACGTAGAGATCAAGCTTATTTAGGTGTATTAGTTGACGATCTTTCTACATTAGGTACAAAAGAACCGTATCGCATGTTTACGAGTCGTGCTGAATACCGTTTATTATTACGTGAAGATAATGCCGATGCCCGTTTAACAGAAAAAGGTCGTGAAATTGGATTGGTTGATGATATCCGTTGGCAAGCTTTTAGTGAAAAACAAGAAGCAATAGAAATTGAGTTACAACGTTTAAGAAATCAGTGGATTAACCCTACATCTAGTAATGCCAATGAAATTAATGCACTGCTGAAAACACCAATGCAGCGTGAAAGTACTTTGGAAGCGATGATTCGCCGACCAGAAGTTAGTTATGAAGGTTTGATGTCTATTGAAGGATTAGGCCCTGCTATCGAAAATCCACAGGCTGCAGAGCAAGTTGAAATTAAAATAAAATATCAGGGATACATCGATCGTCAATTAGAAGAGATTGAAAAACTCAAACGTCATGAAAATACATTATTACCACAGGATTTAGATTATTCAGCAATAAAAGGGTTATCTAATGAAGTCCTGACCAAGTTAATGGATATTAAACCTGAAAATATAGGTCAAGCATCTCGTATTTCTGGTATAACACCTGCAGCCATTTCTATTTTACTTATTTATCTGAAAAAAAATGGTTTAAGACAGAAGGCGATATAAAATGAATTTGCTCGATGAATTACAGCTGATGCTTGAAAAAACCTCTTTGCAAGTAACTGAAATACAAAAAGATAAGTTAATAAAACTTGTTGAGTTACTTAGTAAATGGAATAAGGCTTACAATCTCACTTCTGTTCGAGATCCTAAGCAAATGCTTGTTAAGCATATTATGGATAGTATCGTCGTTTCACCATATATCCAAGGTAAACGATTAATTGATGTTGGTACAGGCCCTGGTTTGCCTGGTTTACCTTTAGCAATATTAAATCCAGATAAAGAATTTGTATTATTAGATAGCTTAGGAAAACGGATTCGTTTTATCCGTCAAGCAATACTTGAACTTGGATTAAAAAATGTTACAACGGTACAAAGTCGAGTTGAAGAATATCAACCAGAAGAAAAATTTGATGTAGTATTGAGTCGTGCATTTGCTTCTCTACACGATATGCTTTTTTGGTGTAAACATTTACCCAATGAAAAAGGTCACTTTTTAGCTTTAAAAGGACAATTTCCAGAGATTGAAATTGCACAATTAAACGAGTCATTTGAATTTATAGAGTCAATTTCCTTACAAGTACCAAATCTTGAAGGTGAACGTTGCTTAGTAAAAATAAAAGGCATCTAATTTTAGTCTTAATTATTAACATATATAGAGTATATTTTTGTGGGCAAAATAATTGCAATAGCAAACCAAAAAGGTGGTGTGGGGAAAACAACAACCTGTGTGAATCTTGCGGCTTCTATGGCGGCAACGAAACGCAAAGTATTGGTGATTGATTTATATCCACAAGGAAATGCGACAATGGGGAGCGGTATTGATAAATATGAAGTTGCCCATAGTGCTTATGATTTATTGATTGATCAATTACCTCTTGATCAAGTCATTGAAAGTAACACATCTGGTGGTTATGACTTGGTTGCTTCTAATAGTGATGTCACTGCTGCAGAAGTTAAATTAATGGAGTTTTTTGCTCGAGAAACGCGTTTACGCACTGCCTTGGAAAAATATAAAAATAAATATGATTATATTTTTATAGATTGTCCGCCATCATTAAATATGCTTACCGTTAATGCCATGACAGCTTCTGATTCTGTTTTAGTTCCTATGCAATGTGAATATTTTGCACTAGAAGGTTTAACAGCTCTTATTGATACAATCAGCAAATTGGCCTCTGTTGTGAACTCAGAGCTTAAAATAGAAGGCATTCTACGTACAATGTATGATCCTCGTAATCGTTTATCATCGGATGTATCGGATCAATTAAAAAAACATTTTGGCGATAAAGTTTATCGAACCATTATTCCACGTAATATTCGTCTTGCTGAAGCGCCAAGTTTTGGTACGCCAGTGATGTATTATGATAAATCATCGAATGGTGCTCGTGCATATTTAGCACTAGCCGGTGAAATATTAAGACGAGAAGAGCAATTTGCAAACCAAAATGTAGAAACAGCCTAAATAGGAATGAACATGTTGGCGAAAAAACGAGGTCTAGGAAAAGGACTCGACTCATTATTAAGTAGTAGTACGGTTAACCGTAATAAACAGGTTTCTCATGATTTTAATGCAGAGAAAACACAGCAGCTTGTCGATGATGTAAAAGGTAGCTTAATTGATATAGAGGTTAATTTTTTACAGCCTGGGAAGTATCAACCTCGTCGAGATATGTCTAGCGAAGCATTAGATGAGTTGGCTAATTCTATTCGTGCTCAAGGCATCATACAACCATTGGTAATTAGGGAAACCGGTCATCAAAAATATGAGATAATTGCTGGTGAGCGCCGTTGGCGAGCTGCAAAATTAGTTGGCTTAGAATATGTCCCTTGCTTAATTAAAAATGTAGAAGATAACGCAGCGATAGCCATTGCACTTATTGAAAATATTCAGCGTGAAAATCTTAATGCGATGGAAGAAGCTATTGCATTAAAGCGACTTCTTGAGGAGTTTGAGCTTACCCATAATGAGGTTGCAAAAGCAGTCGGTAAATCATGAATAACGGTCAGTAACTTGTTACGTTTAAATAATTTGGATGAAAACGTAAAAGTATTACTCGAACACGGTGATATTGAAATGGGGCATGCACGAGCATTACTTAGCTGCAATCATGATTTACAGTCGGATTTCTATCTAAGATTGTCGTTGCTAAATCACTTAATGTGCGTGAAACAGAACGCTTAGTTAAAAATTCATTAACCCCAAAAATAATTAAAAACGCCCCTCCTCCTTGCGAAAAAACAGAGCAAATTATTGAAAAATTTCAAAAAATATTTGGTTTAAATGTAACTGCTAAAATAGGAGCTAAGGGAGCTGGAAAATTAGTGATAGATTATTCATCTGTCCATGATTTAGATATATTAATAAATAATATTGAAATAAAAAAGAGTAATAATTGATGTTATTCTGTGACAAAGAGTCTATTTTGTAATGATTTTATTTAAAATGTTAAATGTAGCAGGTTGCTTGTTATATTTGCAGGCTCTCTCAATATTGCATTGAACAATTTTGTCGGTATACTTTGATTTATGTCATTAAAACAATCACTAATTGCTTTTATTGATATATTTTAAGTGGTAAAAGGGAATCATAATGGTTGCTAAAATCGTAAAGAAAAATCAGCGAGCTGGTTTTCGTTTACTTGCTTTTCAATTATTAATTATGCTTTTTTTAGCATTGATTTTAACAGTGTTTTCTTCAGTTAAATCTGGTTATTCAGCATTAGCTGGGGGAATAACTTTTACACTTCCTAATATTATTTTTGTTTTAATGGCTTTTGCACATGCAGGGGCGAGCAAAACAAAGCTAATTATTAGGGGGTTTTATGGCGGAGAGGCTATTAAAATCGTATTAACTGTTATTTTATTTAGTATTTTTTTGGGTTATTTTAAGCTGTCTTTATTAGCTTTTTATAGCGCTTTTTTTTGCTTATTAATATCACAGTGGTTCGCGCCTTTCTTTTTTCACAATAATAACGGGATGAAAAATGACAGCTAAAGATGAAGTATTAACTTCTTCAGCGTATATCCAACATCACCTGACCAATGCACAAATGTGTACTGTTGATGGTGGCATAGCATTTAATCATGCGTGTGCGGATGCTGGTTTTTGGACTTGGCATATTGACTCACTCCTGTTTTCAGTTGGCTTAGGTGTTCTGTTCTTGTTTATTTTTTACAAGGTTGGACAAAAAGCAACAACTGGTGTCCCTGGCAAATTTCAATGTTTTGTAGAACTACTCGTTGAATTTGTTAATAACTCGGTAAAAGACTCTTTTCATGGTCGTAGCCCGGTTATTGCACCATTAGCTCTGACTATTTTCGTCTGGATTTTCCTGATGAACTTAATGGATCTAATCCCTGTTGACTTTGTACCTGAAGCCGCCAAGCAGTTGCTAGGTGTTCCTTATCTTAAAATAGTACCAACAACCGATTTAAATACCACTTTTGGCCTTTCGCTAAGTGTATTTGCATTGATGGTTTACTATACAATTAAGATCAAAGGCGCTGGTGGGTTTGTAAAAGAGCTAACCTTGCAACCTTTTAATCATTGGGCATTTATTCCTGTTAATTTAGTACTGGAAACAATCTCTTTGATAGCGAAGCCAATTTCATTGTCACTTCGTTTGTTTGGTAACCTGTACGCAGGTGAGTTGATCTTTATTCTGATTGCATTAATGCCTTGGTGGACGCAAGCAGCACTCTCAGTGCCATGGGCGATATTCCACATTTTGGTTATTGTGCTACAGGCCTTTATTTTTATGATGCTGACAATTGTATACCTCAGCATGGCGCATGAAGATCACTAATATTAACGACTTAATTTTATATAATTTTTAAATATTCTTGGAGAAAAAAATGGAAACTATTATCAGCTCTACGGCTATTGCTGTTGCACTTATGATTGGTCTAGCGGCATTTGGTACAGCGGTAGGTTTTGCTCTATTAGGTGGTAAATTCTTAGAAGCAACTGCACGCCAGCCAGAGCTTGGTCCTGCATTACAAACTAAAATGTTTATCGTAGCTGGTCTATTAGATGCTATCTCTATGATCGCAGTTGGTGTTGCATTATTCTTTGTATTTGCAAACCCATTCCTAGCTCAACTACCAGCTTAGTAACGGATCCTCTAATTTACATAATTATTAAGGAGCTGTTATGAATATAAACGCAACCCTTTTAGGCCAAGCTATTGCATTTGCATTTTTTGTTTGGTTCTGTATGAAGTTTGTGTGGCCTCCATTAATTGCGGCAATCGAAGCTCGCCAAAAGTTAATTTCGGATGGCTTAACGCAGGCTGAACGTGCAGCTAAAAATCTTGAATTAGCAAAAGTTAAAGCATCGGAAAGTTTAAAAGAGGCTAAATCGCAAGCAGTTGTTATTATTGAACAAGCTAACAAGCGACGTACGCAAATTGTTGAAGAAGCTAAAGCTGAAGGTGAAATCGAGCGTCAAAAAATTATTACGCAAGGTCAAGCCGAAGTAGAAGCTGAACGTAATCGTGCTCGTGAAGAGTTACGCCAACAAGTTTCTACTCTTGCTATTGCAGGTGCAGAGAAAATTATTAAGCGTACTATTGATAAAGAAGCGAACAGCGACATTATTGATAAATTGGTTGCTAAACTATAAGGAATGAGCTTATGTCTGAATTGACTACTGTAGCTCGTCCTTATGCAAGAGCTGCTTTTGAATTTGCTGTTGAAAATAACACAATTGATGCTTGGACTGACATGTTGTCATTTGCTGCTGAAGTTGTAAAAAATCCAGTTATAGCTGAATTTGTAAAAAGTGATAAAGCGGTACAAGAGCTAGCCAATTTATTTCTTAATGTTTGTGGCGATCAACTCGATGAGAATGGTCAAAACTTGATTAAGGTAATGGCTGAAAATGGACGTTTGAGTGTTTTGCCTCGCGTAGCACAACTCTATGCTGAATTAGAAAATGAGTATAAAAAAGAGGTCGATGTATTAGTCGTCTCTGCATATGCTTTAACTAAAAAGCAAAAAGATGAGTTGAGTGAATCGTTAGAAAAACGTCTCGCACGAAAAGTAAACCTAAATTGTAGTATTGATAAATCGCTTATTGCCGGCATGGTAATTACAGCGGGAGACTTAGTCATTGATAGCTCAGCGAGCAGTCAATTAAGTCGATTATCTAAAACTTTACAATCTTAATGGGAAATTAGCATGCAACTGAATTCCACAGAAATTAGCGATATTATCAAGCAACGAATTTCTAAATTTGAAGCGGTAAGTGAAGCTCGTAATGAAGGAACAATTGTTTCCGTAAGCGATGGTATTATTCGTATTAACGGCCTTGCTGACTGTATGCAAGGTGAGATGATTGAATTACCAAATGGTAGTTTTGCTATGGCACTAAACCTTGAGCGAGACTCAGTCGGTGCGGTAGTAATGGGGCCTTATTTAGATCTTAAAGAAGGGCAAAAAGTTAAATCAACGGGTCGTATTCTAGAAGTACCAGTTGGTAAAGGTTTATTAGGTCGTGTTGTAAACACCTTAGGTGAGCCTATTGATGGAAAAGGACCGATTATAAATGACGGTTTTTCTCCAGTAGAGGTTATTGCACCGGGTGTTATCGACCGTAAATCAGTTGACCAAGCGGTACAAACTGGTTGGAAAGCGATTGATTCAATGGTTCCAATTGGTCGTGGTCAACGTGAATTAATTATCGGTGACCGCCAGGTAGGTAAAACAGCTATTGCGATTGATGCTATTATCAATCAAAAATCAGTTGGCCTATATTCAATATATGTTGCTATCGGCCAAAAAGCGTCAACAATTGCAAACGTAGTACGTAAACTTGAAGAGCATGGCGCGCTTGAAAATACCATCGTTGTTGTTGCATCTGCTTCTGAAGCTGCTGCTCTGCAATATTTAGCGCCTTACTCTGGCTGTTCAATGGGTGAGTATTTCCGTGACCGTGGTGAAGACGCACTGATTGTATATGATGACCTTTCTAAACAAGCTGTTGCTTATCGCCAAATTTCATTACTGCTAAAACGTCCACCGGGTCGTGAAGCTTACCCTGGTGATGTTTTTTATCTACATTCACGCCTACTAGAGCGAGCTTCTCGTGTTAGTGAGCATTATGTTGAAAAATTCACTAAAGGTGCTGTGAAAGGTAAAACAGGTTCTTTAACTGCATTACCTATCATTGAAACGCAAGCAGGTGACGTATCGGCATTCGTACCAACGAACGTTATATCTATTACCGATGGTCAAATATTCTTAACGACAGAGTTATTTAATAATGGTACTCGTCCAGCGGTTGATCCAGGTATATCTGTATCGCGTGTTGGTGGTGCTGCACAGTGTAAAGTTATTAAAAAACTAGCTGGTGGTATCCGTACCGCACTTGCTCAATATCGTGAGTTAGCGGCTTTTGCTCAGTTTGCTTCTGATTTAGATGATGCTACGCGTAAGCAGCTTGACCACGGTAAGAAAGTAACAGAGTTGATGAAGCAGAAGCAATATTCTCCAATGTCAATTATGGAGCAAGCATTATCACTATTTGCAGCAGAGAAAGGTTATCTTATTGATGTTGAAGTTGAAAAAATATTAGACTTTGAAGCATCCCTTCTTTCTTACGCTAAAAATGAGCATGCTGATTTCTATGCCCAAATTAATGAAACTGGTGATTATAGCAACGAAATTGAAGAGAAATTCAAGGCTATCTTGGAGTCTTTCAAAGCGACGCAAACCTGGTAATTAGTTTAACTACTTAGGTAGTTAACTAATCATTAATTAGGAGTAGGAAATGGCAGGCGATAAAGAAATTAGAAATAAGATCGCGAGTATTAAAAACACTCAAAAGATCACTGGTGCCATGCAAATGGTCGCAGCATCAAAAATGCGACGCGCACAGGAGCGAATGGCTAGTTCGCTTTCATATGCGAATACTATGCGCAAAGTGATCGGTCATATCGCACTTGGTAAATTGGAATATCACCACCCTTATCTTGAAGAAAGAGAAATTAAGCGTGTTGGTTATATTGTCATTTCAAGTGATCGTGGTTTATGTGGTGGTTTAAATATTAATTTATTTAAACCAGTTATTGCACAAATGCAGCAATATTCTGAAACTGGAGTAGAAGTTGATTTAGTTGCTATAGGCTCTAAAGCAGCCTCATTTTTCAATAACTTAGGCGCAAATGTTGTTGCTCAAGTTTCTAATTTGAGTGATCAACCTGCAGTTAGTGATTTAATCGGTTCGGTTAAAGTTATGCTAGATGCCTACGATCAAAATAAACTCGATCGCTTATATATAGTGAACAATAAATTCATTAATACCATGGTACAAGAACCATCAGTAAATCAATTATTACCTTTACCAAAAGCGGAAGGTGATAAAGAGGTGGCTAATGATCTCTGGGATTATATATACGAAGGTGAAGCTAAGGATATTTTAGATTCATTGTTAATTCGTTATGTTGAATCCCAGGTGTATCAAGGCGTTGTCGAGAACTTAGCTTGTGAACAAGTTGCTCGTATGGTTGCGATGAAAGCTGCAACGGATAACGCTAGTGACATCATTGATGAATTACAACTTGTTGCCAATAAAGCACGTCAATCCGCAATTACTCAGGAAATTTCTGAGATTTGTGCTGGTGCTGCTGCGGTATAAGCAAATTAACATACTTAAGATTTTAGAGGATCAGAGATGAGTACAGGTAAAATCGTTCAGATTATCGGTGCTGTTGTGGATGTAGAATTTCCACAAGATGCTGTACCGAATATATACAGCGCATTGATCGTGACTGCAAAGAATCTAACCATGGAAGTACAACAGCAAATTGGTGGCGGTGTTGTTCGCTGTATCGCCATGGGTGCTTCAGATGGTTTAAGTCGTGGTTTAGAAGTAACAGATACAAAAGAAGCAATTTCAGTACCTGTAGGTTTGGCTACATTAGGCCGTATCGTGAATGTATTGGGTGAGCCTATCGATGAATGTGGGCCTATTGCTTCGGAAGAAAAATATGCTATTCACCGAGAGCCACCTTCATATGAAGAACAATCTAGTGCAACAACATTACTAGAAACCGGTGTTAAAGTTATCGACCTTGTTTGCCCATTTGCAAAAGGTGGTAAAATAGGTCTATTTGGTGGTGCGGGTGTTGGTAAAACCGTCAATATGATGGAGCTTATCAATAATATTGCATTGAAACATTCAGGTTTATCAGTATTTGCAGGTGTGGGTGAGCGTACTCGTGAAGGTAATGATTTTTACTTTGAGATGCAAGAAGCTGGCGTTGTAAATATAGAAAAACCAGAGTTATCAAAAGTAGCGATGGTTTACGGTCAAATGAATGAGCCACCAGGTAACCGTTTACGCGTTGCGTTAACAGGTTTAACTATGGCTGAACGTTTCCGTGATGAAGGTAAAGACGTATTATTATTTATCGATAATATATACCGTTACACGCTAGCAGGAACAGAAGTATCTGCACTATTAGGCCGTATGCCTTCAGCCGTTGGTTACCAACCAACTCTAGCTGAAGAGATGGGGGTTCTACAAGAGCGTATTACTTCAACTAAAACGGGTTCTATTACGTCTATCCAAGCGGTATACGTACCTGCGGATGATTTAACAGATCCATCACCAGCAACTACTTTTGCTCACTTAGATGCAACGGTTGTATTGTCACGTAACATCGCATCGCTGGGTCTTTACCCTGCAATCGATCCTCTTGACTCAACTTCACGTCAACTTGATCCCTTAGTAGTTGGTCCAGAGCACTATAATGTTGCTCGTGGTGTACAAGGCATTTTACAACGTTATAAAGAGCTCAAAGATATTATTGCTATTTTGGGTATGGATGAGTTATCAGAAGAAGATAAACTCGTTGTTGCTCGAGCTCGTAAGATTGAGAAATTCCTTACTCAACCTTATCATGTTGCTGAAGTCTTTACTGGTCAGCCTGGCATATATGTATCACTTAAAGATACATTAGCTGGCTTTAAAGGGTTAATTGCTGGTGATTTCGATGATATTCCTGAACAGGCTTTTCTATATGTAGGAACTATTGACGAAGCGGTTGAAAAAGCAAAAGGCTTGTAATAACCGGAGGTTACTATGACTACTAAGGCTATGACCACACATTTAGATGTAGTAAGCGCTGAAAAATCTATTTTTTCAGGGCGAGTTTCACATGTACAAGTGTCTGGTCAGGAAGGTGAATTAGGCATCATGCCTGGTCACACACCTCTGTTAACACCAATTAAACCAGGAATGGTGCAATTGGTAAAACAACACGGTGAAGAAGAAGTTATTTATATATCAGGCGGCTTTATTGAAGTTCAACCTGGTGGTGTAACTGTATTGGCTGATACAGCTATTCGTGGCGTCGATTTAGATAAAGCGAAGGCTGAAGAAGCTAAACGTTCTGCAGAACAGCAGATTGCTCATCCTTCTAAGGATATTGACTACGCGCTTGTAACAGCACAGTTAGCACAAGCAGTAGCACAATTGCGAGCAATTAAGTTAACACGCAAGAAGTAAATTAACTTTATACAAAAAAGGCGATCATTGGATCGCCTTTTTTATTTTAATTACTGTTTTTTTGTATAGCTAACCAATATATTAACTCTTCTTTTCCTGTTTTAGATAAACCATAAACACCTCTTTGTATTTTATCAAACCAACCATAATAGTTTTGATATAAGATACTGTTAGCTTGCTTTTCAATGATATTTTTATGGATTTCAGCGCCTGTTGCTTGGTGATATTCATTTAGGTATTGAGCAACCCTGATAGTGCGTTGTCTATAAGCCGTTAATCCCCCTTTTTTCCGAGTCGCGCCTCCTTCTTGGGTATCGCCTATGCGTGTCGAAAATTCCTTTAGTAACGCTTTCTGTTTGGGTTTGTTTTTTCTTGGTTGATAATCCTTTGGATTGCAAACAACTTCTACATAACTCTGTGATTTTTGAATATCAACAATAATCAACCCGATACCTAACCGTGCTATTAATTTTTTAACTTGTTTGCTTTTTTTCTTATAAATTGGGATGTTTTTAGGTATTGCAATATAGACATCATCACTAAGTGTAAAACGTTCTACTGCTTGCATTAATAGGGTAATATTAAGCTTTAATTTTAACTCTATAATTAAAATTTGCTCATCTCCGCCACTATTTTTTACAGCAACAATATCGCAATCTTTAATTTCGCCTTTTACTCTATAGTCGCGAGTTTCAAGGAACTGTTTTATTGGTAAATAGAGATCGGTTTCTTGTCTTGGAATCGTCATATATATGATACTTATTAGCTAAATGATAACTGTTTTATAAAATGAATGGTTGTTTATCATCAAGGCAAATATTCTATTATGTCTATGCCAAAAAAACTGTTCTTGGTATTGTTTTTGTCGGCCTAGTATATAATCCGTACCAAATTAATGGACCTTGATACGTTCACTTGTTGATTAACATTGCTATCATTAGCATCTAATAGGTATAATAACCACCATTTATCTATCAACTCAAAGCCGAAATCATGCAAAAATTCGATACTAAAACATTTCAAGGGCTGATTCTTGCGTTGCAAGATTTTTGGGCTCGTAATGGTTGTGCTATTGTCCAGCCTCTCGACATGGAAGTAGGAGCGGGTACCTTTCACCCTCAAACTTTCTTACGTTCAATAGGCCCTGAGCCGATGAGCAGTGCCTATGTACAACCGTGTCGTCGTCCAACTGATGGTCGTTATGGTGAAAACCCTAATAGACTACAGCATTATTACCAATTTCAAGTCGTATTAAAGCCATCTCCAAAAAATATTCAAGAACTTTATTTGCAGTCACTTGAGGAGATAGGCATAGATACTTCTATCCATGATATTCGTTTTGTGGAAGATAATTGGGAATCACCAACATTAGGTGCTTGGGGACTTGGTTGGGAAATATGGCTAAATGGTATGGAAGTCACTCAATTTACTTATTTCCAACAAGTTGGTGGCCTTGAATGTGCACCAGTTACTGGTGAAATAACCTATGGCCTTGAGCGTCTTGCTATGTATATTCAAGGGGTTGATAGCATTTATGATTTACTCTGGACTGATGGCCCATTAGGACGCGTAACCTATGGTGATATATTCCATCAAAATGAGGTAGAGCAATCTACCTATAATTTTGAACATGCAGATGTAGAAGCGTTATTCGCACAGTTTGATCAATGTGAACAAGACAGCCAAAAATTAATTGCAGCGGGTTTACCTTTGCCGGTTATGAGCAAGTAATGAAAGCTTCACATGCCTTTAACTTATTAGATGCTCGTCACGCAATATCTGTGACGGACGTCAACGTTATATTTTACGTGTACGTACTTTATCGAAAGCAGTTGCTGAAGCTTATTATAGCGCCCGTGAAGCGTTAGGTTTCCCACTTTGTAAAGCACAAGACAAATAGAGGCGAGTCACATGTCACAAGAAAATTTATTAATTGAACTAGGTACGGAAGAGTTACCTCCTAAGTCTTTACGTAAGCTTGCCGAAGCATTTGCAAATAATTTCCAAGCTGAATTAGAAAAATCCGAACTCGCTTTTGAAAATGTTCGGTGGTTAGCTTCTCCTCGTCGATTAGCGCTTATTGTAAAAGGGTTAGCTTCTACTCAACCTGATAAGGTTATTGATAAACGTGGTCCAGCTGTTAATGTTGCTTTTAATGAAGCGGGTGAAGCAAGTCAGGCTGCATTGGGCTGGGCTCGTTCTAATGGCATAACAATTGAAGAGGCTGACCGTTTAGTCACAGATAAAGGCGAGTGGTTGTTATTCAAATCGGAAGTGAAGGGCTTACCTGTTGAGCAACTTATTCCAAGTATTGCGGCATCTGCATTATCTAAATTACCGATACCTAAACCGATGCGCTGGGGCTCTGCTAGTACTCAATTTATTCGTCCAATTCACACTGTCTGTATGCTGTTTGGTAGCCAATTAATAGCAGGTGAATTATTAGGGATAGAATCTGCGCGTATTATCCGCGGTCATCGTTTTTTAGGTGAAGCTGAACTTACGCTTGATCACGCTAATAATTATGAAAAAATATTAGATGATAGCGGTAAAGTTATTGTCGATTATGAACGCCGTAAAGCCATCATTCGCGATCAAGTCGAAGCGGTTGCTGCCCATGAAAATGGTATCGCAGCGATAGATGAAGACCTCCTTGAAGAAGTGACATCATTAGTTGAATGGCCAGTTACCTTGGTTGGCTCTTTTGAGGAAAAATTCTTAGCGGTTCCTTCAGAAGCACTGATTTATACAATGAAAGATAACCAGAAATATTTTCCTGTTTTAGATAAGTCTGGAAATTTATTACCGCGTTTTATTTTCGTTTCAAATATTGTTAGTCGTGACCCTTCTCAAGTCATTAGTGGTAATGAAAAAGTTGTTCGTCCCCGTTTAGCTGATGCTGAATTCTTCTTTGAAACCGATAAAAAGAAATCATTAGCGAGTCGTTTAGAGTCCTTATCAAGCGTCTTATTCCAACAACAATTAGGCACTTTAAAAGAAAAATCAGAACGTATCGCTAACATCGCTGAAGATATTGCCGTGCAAATAAAAGCGGACACTAAACATGCGCAACGCGCGGGGTTATTATCTAAAACCGATTTAATGACTGAAATGGTGATGGAATTCCCCGATGTCCAAGGCGTGATGGGAATGTATTATGCCCGACATGATTGTGAAGACGATGAAGTTGCTATTGCTTTAAATGAACAATATTTACCACGTTTTTCTGGTGATGAATTACCAACCTCTTTAGTTGCTTGCGCAGTATCTTTGGCTGATAAGCTCGATACGCTAGTAGGTATATTCGGCATTGGCCAAGCACCTAAGGGTGATAAAGACCCATTTGCACTTCGTCGCGCAGCTATCGGATTATTACGTATCATTACGGATAAAAATTTAGATTTGGATATGGTTGAATTGGTTGAAATTGCCAAAGCACAATATGGCTCAAAACTCACAAACAATAATGTTTCTAATGATGTTGTTGATTTCTTATTTGCACGCCTCCCTTCTATTTATCAAGCAAGTGGTTATTCACTTGAGTTGATTCAATCAGTATTGGATCGTCGTCCGACTAAGCCTGTTGATTTTGAAAAACGTATTCAAGCAGTTGCTAAATTCCAAGAGCTACCTGAAGCATCTCCTATCGCAGCCGCCAATAAACGTATTGGTAATATTTTAGCGAAAGTGACTGGTGTTATCAGTAGTGATATTGATAAGTCTTTGCTTGAAGCTGATGCAGAAAAAGCGTTGTACGCGATTTTAACCGCCCTAGAAAGCAAATTAAGCCCTCTTTTTGCATCAGGAGACTACGAGTCAGCATTGTTTGAACTTGCATCTCTACAAGCGCCTGTAGACCTGTTCTTCGACAATGTCATGGTGATGGATGAAAATGAGTCAGTTAAACAAAATCGTTTAGCGCTATTAGCCCGTTTACGTCAATTATTTTTAAATGTAGCTGATGTCTCTGTTTTATAGAGATGATTAACTAACAATATTATTTGTATTGCTAATTTCAAAGCTCAGTAATTACTGAGCTTTTTTGTTTCACGTGAAACATATAAATTTATAGAGGAAAAAATGCCCTATTCTATTTTTGGAAATAAATTTACTCGTCATTCTGGTATTACAGAATTAATGGATGATCTTAACCAAGGTGTTCAAGGTGGTGATGACTTGTTAATGTTGGGAGGAGGAAACCCAGCCACTATTCCTGAAATAGAAATAACAATACAAGGTCTATTACAAAAATTACTTGATCAAGGTAAGTTGTTAAAAACACTGGCAAATTATGATGGACCACAGGGGAAAAATAGTTTTATTGATGCCCTCGTTGAACTTTTCAATGAGCTGTATGATTGGGGCTTAACCGCAGACAATATTATGTTGACGAATGGGAGTCAAAGTGCATTTTTCTACCTGTTTAATTTATTAGCTGGTGATTTTAAAGCAGGAAAAAAACGTAAAATTTTATTTCCACTTGCACCAGAATATATAGGCTATGCAGATGCCTGTGTCAGTGAAGATGTTTTTGTTGCTGTTAAACCGAAAATATCAGAACTTGAAAATAGACACTTTAAATACCATGTTGATTTTGATGCATTAAAAATTGACGATGATATCGCTGCCATTTGTGTTTCTCGCCCCACTAATCCAACGGGAACGTTTTAACGGATGATGAAATTGAAAAATTAGATAAATTAGCGCATGAAAATAATATTCCCCTGATTATTGATAATGCCTATGGTGTGCCATTTCCTAATATGATTTTTGCGGATGTAACCCCTTTTTGGAATGAAAACACAATCATTTGTTTGAGTTTATCTAAATTTGGTTTACCTGGTGCTCGTTGTGGTATTGTTATCGCAAACCCTAAAATAGTTAAGGCAATGTCTAACTTGTCGGGAATAATGGCTTTATCACCCGGTTCTATTGGGCCTGAGATTGCATTGCCATTAGTTAAAAGCAGAGATATTTTAAAATTAAGTGATCAGGTCATTAAACCCTTTTATCAAAATAAATCGCAACGCGCCATACAACTATTACAAGATAAAATTAAAAGCCCTAATTTTAGAATCCATGAAGCAGAAGGTGCACTCTTCTTGTGGTTATGGTTTAAAGATTTGCCAATCAGCTCTGATTCATTATATAAAATACTCAAAAAGAAAGGCGTCATCGTTGTCTCTGGTCATTATTTTTTTCCTGGTTTATCTCAACAATGGCCGCATACGAATGAATGTATTCGTTTAAACTATGCACAATCTGAAACGGTATTAGTGCGAGCTATTGATATTATTGCTGATACAATTAATGCTTTGTATGAAACTGGGAGCGTTTAATCTGTTCCACGTGAAACAAATTAAATGATATTAATGAATAAATCACTCCTATTAGAAGCGTTAAAAAACACATTCCCCGTATTGTGTGGTTATATTCCGATGGGCATGGCATTTGGTATACTCTTTAATGAACTTGGCTTTCATTGGATATATGCCACATTGATGGCGACTATTATTTACGCTGGTGCAGCACAATTTATTGCTGTTGGTTTGTTAGCAAATCATGCTAATTTGATTGAAGTCGCTATTGCTACATTGCTTTTAAATTCCCGCCATATGTTTTATGGTATCACACTACTTAATAAATTTAAGACCAGTTGGCTACGAAAAATGTATCTAATTTTTGGACTTACCGATGAGACCTATTCTTTGTTAACGGGTACGCGTCCTGTGGAAGAACAAGGGAAAACTAATTTATACCTATTAATTACGTTTCTGAATCATAGTTATTGGATAATCGGTTGTACTTTTGGTGCTATTATCGGCGCGAATATCAATGTAAATACTTCCGGATTAGAGTTTACCCTTCCTGCATTATTTATGGTATTAGTGATCGAGCAATATAAATCGATTCGAGAGCCATGGCCATTTTTGATGGCTGCAGTTATCGCATTTATATCAATCTGGCTTTTTAGCCGCGATAATATGTTACTAATGTCTATTTTAGTTTCCATTATAGCCTTGCTAATTTCACAGCGAAAACAAATCGCAAATGATGAGATCGAGCAGAGGAACCTATAAATGCAAGATAGCTATTACCTTTTATTATTTGTTAGCGTTATGGCTATTGTTACTTTTATTACCCGTGCATTACCGTTTGTTGTACTTTATAAAGTAAGTGAACACCCTGTATTGATTTATTTAGGGCGTTACTTACCACCGGTTGTGATGGTTTTATTATTGATTTATTGTTTTCGCGATCTACGTTTTAATGAATTTACAGATGGTCCAGCAGAAATATTAGCACTACTTTTAGTTATCACTCTGCATTTATGGCGTGGTAATGCTCTGTTTAGCATTATGGGAGGTACTGCTCTTTATATGTATATCTGTCAGAATTCAATACTATTTAGTTAACAAAATCAGTTCGAATAAAATGAAAAAATCAGTTTAGTTTCACGTGGAACATGTGGTGTTAAATTGTTATTTTAGATAGTCGGTTCTTTGTTAGGGTATTATTACTAAATAGTTAGTAGCGGCAACAGCTTTCTATATTTTCATAGCATTCAATTATGCATATTTCCTAAAAGATAATAAAAAAGCCAGCTTGAGAAGCTGGCTTTTTATTAGTATAAACTTACTTTAAAGTTATTAAATATCTAAATTTTCTACACGTAGTGCATTTTCTTCGATAAATTGACGACGCGGCTCTACATTATCACCCATTAGAGTCGAGAATAGTTGATCTGCACCCACAGCATCTTCTATTGTCACTTGTAACATATGGCGTGTATTTGGATCCATCGTTGTATCACATAGCTGGTCTGGATTCATTTCACCTAGTCCTTTATATCGTTGGATGTATAAACCACGCTTAGACTCATTCATGAGCCAGTTAACAGCATCAATAAAATTACTAACTTCTTTTGTACGCTCGCCACGCTTGATATAAGCGCCCTCTTCAAGAACATCTGTTATTTCATTCCCGATAGAGACTAAAGAGCTATAACCGTCTGAGCCAAAATATTCTTCATCAAAGGTAAATTTAGTATCTACACCATGTTTACGTACAGTGATGATCACTTTATTTGTTAATTCATCTTCAGAAAGAACAACATCAGCACTATAAATAGTCCCTTGTAAATCTTCACTATTTAACGTTTCAATTAAGTCATTAGCCCAATTAGTTGTATGGGTCTTATCGGAAAGATTATCTACCGTTAATTCTGGTTTATAGATAAGTTTATCTAGAATTTGTACCGGGAAACGACGTTTTAAACGTTCAATCGTATCTTGTACCGCACGGTAACGTTGTATTAAACCTTCAAGTGCGATCCCTGATATTCCTGGTGCTTCAGCATTTACGTGTAAAGAAGAGTTTTCCATTGCTAATGTGGTTAAATATTTTTGTAACTCAAATTCATCTTTAACGTAAGTTTCTTGCTTACCTCTTTTGACTTTATAGAGAGGCGGTTGTGCAATATAGATATAACCATGTTCGATAAGTTCTGGCATTTGACGATAAAAGAAAGTCAGTAGCAATGTACGAATATGCGAACCATCAACATCGGCATCGGTCATAATTATTATGCGATGGTAACGTGTTTTTTCTGGATTATATTCGTCACGGCCAATTCCACAACCTAGCGCAGTAATTAGCGTTGCAACTTCCTGTGAAGATAGCATCTTATCAAAGCGCGCTTTTTCTACATTTAGAATTTTACCTTTAAGCGGTAAAATAGCTTGGTTTTTACGATTTCTTCCCTGCTTAGCGCTGCCGCCAGCAGAATCCCCTTCCACTATGTATAGTTCAGAAAGCGCTGGATCTTTTCCTGACAATCTGCTAGTTTACCTGGTAAACCAGCTAAATCGAGAGCACCTTTACGACGTGTCATATCACGCGCTTTACGAGCGGCTTCTCGTGCTCTAGCTGCATCAATAATTTTAGCTGTAATTATTTTTGCTTCAGCAGGATTTTCTAGTAAGAATTCTTGTAATTTCTCACTCATTGTACTTTCAACTATCGGACGTACTTCCGATGAAACTAAGCGATCTTTCGTTTGTGATGAGAATTTTGGGTCGGGCACTTTAACAGATATTACTGCTGTTAGGCCTTCGCGTGAGTCACCGCCTTCCGTTGATGTTTTGTTTTTGTTGTTTTTTACTTTAGCAAACTCATTTTCCATGTAATTATTTAGAGTACGAGTTAAGCCTCCACGGAAACCTGTTAAATGAGAACCACCATCACGCTGGGGAATATTATTAGTAAAGCAGTAGATGTTTTCTTGGAAACCATCATTCCACTGCATTGCTACTTCAACGCTTATATTGTCTTCACCTTCAACGGCAAAGTGAAATATTTTTTGGTGAACAGGGGTTTTATTTTTATTTAAAAATTCGATGAAAGATTTAATACCACCTTCGTAACAAAAGTGATCCGATTTATCTTCTTCGCGTTTATCAATTAATTTAATTGAAACTCCCGAGTTTAAAAAAGAGAGTTCGCGCAATTTTTTAGCTAGAATATCATAGTGAAAAAGAACATCTGAAAAAGTCTCTTTACTTGGCCAAAAACGAATTTCAGTCCCCGTTTGTTCAGAGTCACCAATGATGGCCAATGGTGCTTCTGGTACGCCATTGTTATATGTTTGTTGATGTATTTTGCCACTTCGTTTTACTGTCAAACGTAGTTTGCTAGAAAGTGCGTTTACAACAGAGACACCAACACCATGTAAACCACCCGATACTTTATAAGAATTATCGTCAAACTTACCGCCAGCATGCAATACCGTCATGATCACTTCGGCTGCAGAAACCCCCTCTTCTTTATGGATATCTACTGGTATTCCACGACCATTATCACGCACAGAAACACTGCCGTCAGTATGGATAGTTGTAATGATGTCACTACAATGGCCAGCTAACGCTTCATCTATAGAGTTATCCAGTATTTCAAATACCATGTGGTGTAAACCAGTACCATCATCAGTATCGCCAATATACATACCAGGACGCTTTCGTACCGCATCTAACCCTTTTAGTACTTTTATATTTGACGAATCATAACTATTTTCAGCCATAATACTTTCACCTATTTTACTGTAATCTTGCCATGTTCCACGTGAAACATGGTGCGTTGATGTCCAAACAAAGTCTCAATGTTATCTTTTTCTATAACAGAAACAAAGAGTTGAGCATCGGAATTGCTAATGTGTTTTGCTAATATAGATTGTTTGGCCTAATTTAACTCAGAACTAAAATCATCGATTAAAAAAACACACTGTTTATTATTCATTGAGTTTAAAAATAATCCTTGTGCAAGGCGCAAGGCGTAAACAAATAGTTTTAGCTGCCCTCTTGATAAAACATCACTAACGGGTAGCTTATTTATTTTAAATCTTAAATCAGCCTTTTGCGGACCAGCTGTTGTATAGCCAAGCTGTTTGTCGCGCATAAAATTATCTGCTAAATAATTTTGCAGTGACTTATTGTTTTTATCCCACCCACAAAAGAATTGGCTGCTAATAGTAAAGTCAGGCAAAAAGTCTTTAAGGGTTGTTTCCACTAGTGGCATCAACAGATTAAAATAAGCTTCTCTCTGTACTGTCAGCAGCTCACTTAAATGACAAAGCTCATTATCCCATACTTGTAGCTCTTTGTAAGTCTTACATTGCTTTAAAGCGGCATTACGCTGCTTTAATAGTCGCTTTATGCGAGCCCAGTTATGGTAAAAGTGCTGATCATGATAAAAAACGCCCCAGTCTAAGTAAGCTCGTCTATTTTTGGGACTTCCCGATAACAAAGTATGACTTTCTGGTGTGATTAATTGTATGGGTAAATATTGCGTTAACATGGCTAAATTCTTAGCATATATACCATTTATTTTAACGATACTATCGCCATTATGTGATTTTTTTAGCCCTATCGGGGTTAATATATTTTGTTGCTGATTAATTTCACCATATAGGGTAAATTCAGTGGACTCATAATTAATAACACGGTTATTAAGATGAGTGCGAAAAGAACGCCCAAGGCCAAGAAAGTAGATTGCTTCAAGTAGTGATGTTTTACCACTACCATTAGCACCAACAATAATATTAATTTTGTGATTAAAAGTCAGGTTAGCTGAGTGAATATTACGAAACTGATTTATTATCAATTTGTCTAAAGGCATTAACCAAGACTCTTAATTAGTAAATAATATAGGATATTAATAGACTATAAACGCATTGGCATTAGAACATAGAGAGAGTCTTCACTATCAATAGATTCAATTAATGCGCTATGATCAGATGAGCTAAAAGTTATTTTTACCTGATCACTTTTAATTGTATTTAAAACATCCAATACATAACTTACATTAAAGCCAATTTCTAGTTCTGCAGAGTGGTAATTCACATCAATATACTCTTCAGCTTCTTCGCGCTCTGGATTATTTGCGGTTATCTGTAAAAGATTTTCTGAGAGTGTTAAGCGCACGCCTCTAAACTTTTCATTGGACAAAATAGCAGCGCGTGAAAAAGCTTGTTTAAGTGTTTCTCTGCTCGAAATTAACTCTTTATCACCGTTGCGTGGAATAACGCGACGATAATCAGGAAAGCGACCATCTACTAATTTAGTCGTAAAAATAAAGCCATCAATAATTGCACGTAGGTTATTGTGACCAATTTGAATGGTCACATTTGCTTGTTCATCATCCAGCAGCTTAACTAATTCAATCACCCCTTTTCTAGGTACTATTACCGATTGCTCACTAATGGCTTCAGAGAGTGAAATTGAACACGAGGCGAGTCGATGTCCATCCGTTGCAACACTACGTAAAGCTTGACCAGAAGCCTCAAAATACATGCCATTTAGGTAATAACGAACATCTTGGCTAGCCATGGCAAATTGGGTTAGTTCTATCAGTTTTTTAAATTCCGCCTGTGCAACGGTAAACTCTAGCAAACTTTGCCATGATTCTATATTTGGAAAATCGGCTGCAGGTAATGATGATAGTAAGTAACGACTACGTCCAGAGCGTATGGTTACTTTGTTTTCTTTTACTTCAAACGTTATTTCACAAGGGCCTGATAATCCTCTGCAAATATCTAACAATTTACGTGCAGGGACAGTTATTTCACCTTCTTTAGATGGGTGCTCTAGGGGGATTTGTGTAATTAGCTCTACTTCAAGGTCAGTACCCGTAAGACTTAATATATTGTCTTTTACAACAATAAGTATATTACCCATTATAGGTAAAGCCGGACGCCCTCCTGCAACTGAACTAACGACTAACTGTAATGGGCGGAGAAATGCGTCTCTAGAAATGGTAAACAGCATAATATAAATAACCTTGTAGCAATTACATTGAAAGTGTACGGATCAGGATTTTATAATCTTCTTGAATATCATTATTTTCACGGCGTAATTCAGCTACCTTACGACAAGCATGTAAAACCGTAGTGTGATCACGTCCACCAAATGCTTCGCCAATTTCAGGCAAGCTATGTTGGGTTAATTCTTTAGCTAAAGCCATCGCTATTTGTCTAGGACGAGCAACGGTTCGAGTGCGTCTTTTTGATGACATATCTGAGGTTTTTATGCGGTAATGTTCTGCGACGACCTTTTGAATATTATCAATAGTTGTCTGTTTGGTGTGTACCGCTAACATATCACGCAGCGCATCCTGTACTAAAGATATCGTAATATCTTGTCCTGTAAATTGTGCTTTTGCTGAAATATTTGCAATCGCCCCTTCTAATACGCGAACATCGGTAATGGTTAGACGTTTGGCAATAAAGAAAGCAACATCATCGGGTAATTTTAAGCCGCGCTCTTCTGCTTTAGTTATTAATATCGCAACACGGGTTTCTAATTCCGGTGGATCGATGGGGATAGATAATCCCCAACCAAAACGAGTACGCAGTCGTTCATCAATGCCTTCAATCTCTTTTGGAAAACGGTCACTGGTTAATATAACTTGCTGATGTGCATCGAGCATCGAATTGAAAGTTTGAAATAGTACTTCTTGAGAACGATCTTTACCGGCAAAAAAATGAATATCATCAATTAATAGTGCATCAAGTGATGCGTAGTATTCTTTGAACTGTTCGATAGTATTGTTGCGGATTGCATTGATCATATCCTGCACAAAACGTTCTGAGCGAATATAGACCACTTTGCTTTCTGGATTTTCTGCCAGAATCGCATTACCTACAGCATGTAAAAGATGGGTTTTCCCTAATCCTGGATGGGCATATAAGAACAGAGGATTGTAAACATCACCGGGATTTTCTGCTATTTGCTTTGTTGTTGCGAGGGCAAAGTTATTCGATTTACCCTCAACAAAATTTTCAAAAGTATATTTTTTAATTAAATTACTTTTGTGCGCGACACTGTTCGCTTTACTTTCACCTTCCCACGGCTGGTTGTCATTATTGACAACGGCGCTACTTTTTTGTGGTTCATCTGCATTTGCTGTACCGACCAGTAAGCGAATTTTAATTGTTTGCTTTGGATTTTCTTGATGAGCAAGTTGTTGAACTTTGCTTTCAATAATATCCATGTATTTATTACGTACCCATTCACTTGTGTATTTGTTGGGAGAGTAGAGAGAAAGCGTTGAATCTTTGAAATTTGCTTGTAACGGTCGCAACCAAGTACTGAAGTCACCCATTGACAGTTCGTCTTTTAATTGTGCTAAGCACTCTTGCCAAATTTCGAGGGACATCGTTCACTCCAGTAATTTATTTTCGGGCGCATAATTCTACCGATAAGATCGCTTTTTCGCCACAAGATCTAGTAATAAATAAATAAAAAAGATCCTTGTATTTATACTCGTTAGGTGCAACTAAATTCAATTTAGCAATATTAAGCCTAGATGAGAGAAGGATATAGGTATTAAGTCGTTCATGATCCCAGGCACAATAAATAAAATAAGCAAAGATCATTGATAGATCCTTGCTTATTAATCACGCTTCTATATAATCCCCACACCCTGACTTTTGAGTCTGGATCACAGTTTAAATTAATCGATATTAAGCTAACGCTTTTATGGAAAACGATTTAATCTGCTTGAAAGAAGCATCTCTGATTGACTTTTGGTCAATCAATACATAGAATTCGCTCTCTTTTTAATCGGCTAACTCTTTTTCTTTATTATTTATGATTTGCTCATTGAGCGATTTACCAATAATAAGCTAAAAATAGTGGCTACTGTACAGTACTTAACTAATAAGTGGAAAAGAGCATGAAACGTACTTTTCAACCTAGCAACATTAAGCGTAAGCGTTCACACGGCTTCAGAACTCGTATGGCGACTAAAAATGGTCGTAACGTACTAGCTCGTCGTCGTGCTAAAGGCCGCGCAAGCTTAAGCGCATAATCTACCAGACGTGGTAAATTATTCGTTTTCTCGGGAGTTACGTCTGTTAACTCCCGATGATTTTCAACCTGTATTTAAAAATGCTATCCCAGCAGTTTCACCGCACCTCACTCTTCTTGCCCGAAAAAATACATTAGATCACCCTCGTATAGGAATGGCTATTCCTAAAAAGCATATTAAACGTGCTGTAGGCCGTAATCGTATTCGTCGCATTATAAGAGAACAATT
This sequence comes from Psychromonas sp. MME2, assembly GCF_040566515.1. Taxonomy (NCBI): domain Bacteria; kingdom Pseudomonadati; phylum Pseudomonadota; class Gammaproteobacteria; order Alteromonadales; family Psychromonadaceae; genus Psychromonas; species Psychromonas sp. MME2. The sequence goes on from NZ_JBEWXI010000002.1 coordinate 347,444, forward strand.
CCGTCATCAACAACAGCAACTGCCTGCAATTGATATTGTGGTTATTGCTAAAGCGGGTATTGCTGATTTATCAAATCAAGAAATTAATAAAATTTTGGATAAATTATGGCGAAAATTAGTACAGCGTTGCAGTGGATAATTATTAAATTTATTCGATTTTATCAAATAGCAATCAGTCCGATGATTGGGCCCCGTTGCCGTTTTACGCCAAGTTGCTCTCATTATGCGATCGAAGCGATAAAATTGCATGGAATAATAAAAGGATGTTGGCTAGCTGCTTCGCGTCTTATAAAATGTCAGCCTTTAAGTGAAGGTGGTTACGATCCTGTGCCTACTTGTTGTGTTAATAAAAATAAACCTAAATAAAAGAGATTAATAAACGTTATGGAATCCCAACGCAATTTACTTTTACTCGCTTTGCTATTCGTGAGCTTTTTGCTTTATCAGGCATGGGAAATTGAAAAGAACCCACCTGTTGCACAAACTCAAACAGTAGAACAGGCAAATAATAACGCCTCTTCAGTGCCATCAAGTAATAATTTTAGCGCAGATGTTCCAGCATCGGCTCAATTATCAACTGATAGCGAAGTGCCTAGCGAAGATATGAGCAGCCAAACGGTCGTTATCGAAAATGATACGTTACGTTTAGATATCTCTCTACGTGGGGGGGATATTACCTCTGCAGATTTGTTAGATTATAATGCACAACTTCATTCGATTGAGCCGTTTCGTTTACTTGAAGATAGCAATGATTTCACCTACATTGCACAAAGTGGGTTGATTGGGCAAGGTCCCGATGCAAGCAAAAAAGGGCGACCAGTTTATCGAGCTGAAAAGCCTCAAGCTACCCTTGCTGATGGTGCGGATAGCGTATCGACAGCATTAAGCTTTGTCGATGAAAATGGTAACAAGTTTACTAAAATATTCACGCTAAAACGTGGCGAATATGTGGTTAATGTTACCTACAAAATAGAAAACAATACTGCTGAGCCATTAAATGTTCAATTATATGGACAATTAAAAGAGAGCCTTCACGATTCAGGTACCAATTTAATGATGCCTGTGTACCGAGGTGGCGCTTATTCGACAGCAGAAACACGTTATAAAAAATATAGTTTTGATGACATGAAAGACGTCGCGCTTAGTCAAACTACACAAGGTGGTTGGGTTGGCATGTTACAACACTATTTTGTAGCGGCTTGGATCCCCTCTCCGACAGATAGCAACCAACTATACAGTGCCATTATTCAGAATAAAGATGCAGCAATCGGTTTTAAAGCGCCACTGAAAACGATTGATGCAAATAGTGTTGCTGAGATTAAAGCAAACCTATGGGTTGGTCCAAAATTACAAAAAGAGATGGCTAAAACAGCAGAAAATCTTGATTTAAGTGTTGATTATGGTTGGTTATGGTTTATTGCCCAACCGTTATTTAAACTGCTACTTTTCTTCCAAAGCATTGTTGGTAACTGGGGTATTGCCATTATATTAATTACCTTTACGGTAAAAGGCGCACTTTATCCACTAACTAAAGCGCAATATACTTCAATGGCTAAAATGCGTCTTTTACAACCAAAGATTCAAGCCTTACGTGATCGCTATGGAGAAGACCGCCAGAAAGTATCTAAAGCGATGATGGAACTTTATAAGGAAGAGAAGGTTAACCCGCTTGGTGGTTGTTTCCCTATCCTATTACAGATGCCTATTTTCATCGCGTTATACTGGTCATTAATGGAGTCTGTAGAGCTTCGTCATGCACCATTTATGTTGTGGATTCAGGATTTATCAGTACAAGACCCATACTATGTATTACCTATTTTAATGGGAGTTAGTATGTTCTTTATCCAGAAAATGTCACCGAACAGCGTGCAAGATCCTATGCAGCAGAAGATTATGAGATATATGCCTCTGGTATTTACCTTCTTCTTCCTTTGGTTCCCAGCAGGTTTGGTACTTTACTGGTTAGTGAGCAATATTGTCACCTTGATTCAACAAACAATTATCTATCGCAGCTTTGAGAAAAAAGGGCTTAACGAGAAGAAATAGCTTTGTTAATGAGCTAAGGCTAAAATAAAAGGCGACTATTAGAGTCGCCTTTTTTATCTTTATTTTTTGAGGAAAAATCATGATCCAAAATAGTGATACTATTGTTGCTCAAGCGACCGCACCCGGTCGAGGAGGCGTTGGCATTATTCGTATTTCAGGGCCTGATGTCGAAGTGGTTGCTGAAGCTATTTTGGGCAAAATCCCCCGCATTCGATATGCAGAGTATCTTCCTTTTAAAAATCAAAATAATGAGGTTTTGGATGAAGGGATTGCTTTGTTGTTTAAAGCGCCTAACTCATTTACTGGCGAAGATGTTTTAGAGTTACAGGGGCATGGTGGTCCAGTTGTGATGGATATGCTAATCAAGGCTATTTTAACCATCGAAAACATTCGCAGTGCCAAGCCTGGAGAGTTTTCCGAACGAGCCTTCATGAACGATAAGCTCGATTTAGCGCAAGCTGAAGCTATTGCTGACCTGATTGAAGCCACTTCTGAGCAGGCTGCTAAAAGCGCCCTACACTCTCTACAGGGAGAGTTTTCCGAAAAAATTCATCACTTAGTAGAAAGCCTGATTCATCTGCGTATTTATGTTGAAGCCTCCATTGATTTCCCTGAGGAAGAGGTTGATTTTTTAAGCGATGGTAAAATTGCTGCAGATTTACAACAAATAATGGCGAATTTAGATGCTGTACAAGCGCAAGCGAAACAAGGAGCCATTTTACGCGAAGGGATGAAAGTGGTTATTGCTGGGCGACCTAACGCAGGTAAATCAAGCTTACTGAATAATCTAGTGGGCAAAGAGAGCGCAATCGTAACAGATATAGCGGGTACGACTCGTGATGTGATGCGTGAACATATTCATATCGATGGTATGCCATTGCATATTATTGATACGGCAGGTTTGCGTGAAGGTGTGGATGAAGTTGAAAAAATTGGTATTGAACGCGCATGGGATGAGATAAAGAGTGCTGATAGAGTCTTATTTATGCTTGATGCAACGACCACCGATGCCGAAGATCCCCATGAAATATGGCCTGATTTTATTGATAAACTGCCTAAAAATATCGGCTTAACCGTTGTTCGTAATAAAGCCGATTTAACTGGTGAGAGCTTATCTGTAACAGAACATCAGCATCATCCTGTTTATCGAATATCAGCGAAAACCGGCCTTGGCGTTACAGAGCTAAAGGAGCATCTTAAAGAGATTATGGGTTATCAAAGTAATACCGAAGGTGGTTTTATGGCAAGACGCCGTCATTTAGAAGCGATTGATAATGCACAATCCCACTTGCTTGAAGGCAAAGTTCAACTAGAAGAGTATAAAGCCGGTGAGTTATTAGCTGAAGAGCTGCGTTTAGCGCAACAATATTTGAGTGAAATAACCGGCGAATTTACCTCTGATGACTTACTCGGGCGCATCTTTTCAAGCTTTTGTATCGGCAAATAACCACTCTACTTATTGTTATTAGTGCCACTGCTTGTGGTTAAAACTGTATGCATCGTATATTGGCACTTTTTTTCGGATTTTGTATCTTGAAATAGCATGGGTATGGCTGTGAGATATCGACTATAGGCCAATGCGGATATCGTGCTTTTTAACAAGAGATTTAAGATAGAAAGTGGCGAGAAAAAACAATTAACAAATTGAAAATAAAAGGATATTTTGTTTTTATTTGTTTGTTGTCACGAATGATTGTTATTTTTTCCAATTATTTTATTGGAAAAAGGCATATTATTTATTCCGAAGCAGAGATAAAGTTTACGGGATGTAAATAAGTTATCTCAATGCTAAGGATAGTAACAGGATGTTATAACGGATAAATAGGGATTATTTATCTAATCAGGAAGATATAAGGATCAACTACAGGATGTAGTTAGGGAGCACCTTCTAGGATTGAAGGTTGATAATAACTGGATTGTTATTATTAGTCAGGATGACAAAGGACACCTCCTTGGATTGGAGATGTAGGGTAAACAGGATTGTTTATCGCATGGATGTATACGGATATCGGCCAAAGGATGGGAAGTGGACGCCTAGATGGGCATAGTCAAAAGGATGTAATGCAAGGAGCATCTACTATCAAGGATTAGATAGGGAGACTAAACTAGGGCAGCTTAGGCTGCCCTTCCTCTTTTTATAAAATAAAAATTTTCACTTTATTATTCATTATACCCATCTTATCTGAGCATGTTTGCCAGCTGCTTACTCGGTACAAATAGCCGAAATTTTTGCTTTTTAAAATCAATTATTTATTCGTTATAAATTTCGTGAAGCGAATAGACCTTTGCATTTCTAATTTTCTCTGTGCCATTTTTTAATCCCCTTTATTCGTGTAAGAGATTGACCATTGCTATTTGCAGATATAGTAAGAATAAAAGAGGTTTAAATGCTAATAAAAACACGAGAATAAAAATAACATATTGATTTTTAATGTTTTTTGTTTTTATTTATTCTTTTAATAGAAATAATCTTATTTTCATTGCAGATACCCTTGCATAATAACGTATTATTTATCCCGCAGCAGAGATAAGGTTTACAGGATGTAAATAATTCATCTCTACAGCAAGGATAATAACGGGATGTTATTCATGATAAATAGGGATTATTTGTCTAGTCAGGAAGACGTAATGGATCAGCTACAGGATGTAGTTAGGGAACACCTTCTAAGGATTGAAGGTCAATAATAACGGGATTGTTGTTATTGAGTCAGGATGACAAAAAAGGATACCTCCTAGGATTGGAGTATAGAAGACAAACAGGATTGTTTGTCTGGTCAGGAAGACGCAATGGAGCTGCTACAGGATGTAGTTAGGGAACACCTTCTAAGGATTGAAGGTCGATAATAACGGGATTGTTATTATTGAGTCAGGATGACAAAAAAGGATAGCTCCTAGGATTGGAGATAGATGACAAACAGGATTGTTTGTCTGGTCAGGAATAGACAAAGGATCAGCTACAGGATGTAGTTAGGGACCCCCTTCTTGGATTGAAGGTCGATAATAACGGGATTGTTATTGTTGAGTCAGGATGACAAAAAAGGATGTCTCCTAGGATTGGGAGAGGGATGCCTAGTTTGGCGCAATTAAATGGATGTTCTGCAAGGAGCACTTACTATCAAGGATTTGATGGCAAGATTAAATTAGGGCAGCTTAGGCTGCCCTTCCTCTTTTTATAACTCTGCATTTTCTCTATTTTATTCCCATTAATTGACTTCCACCAATCACAGCTAGTTATCCTTGTAAGAGATCGATTATTGCTATTTACAGATATCCATACTATTTTAATCTATGTATTTGATACCATAAAATTAAGTTATTGAATAATAAACTTTTTTTGAAGTATATTATTATTTGTTTACATTGTTAATTGGGCGCGAGAAACCTTTAATATTCATTTTGCAGCAAAGATTAGGCTTACAGGATGTAAACAATTCATCGCTACAGCAATAATAATCACAGGATGTTATTAAGGATAAATAAAGGTTTATTTATCTAGTCAGGAACACCCTCTTGGTTGAAAGATCTGATCACAAAGAGGGTGATAAATTCAATTTTTATCCCGAGTAGATGTGATTAAAACCTGTACAATACACCGACGGAAAACAGATCAACGTCTTCATCGATATCATACCACTCCCACTCACCGACAATACTGAACTGGTCAGTGAACATGTATTCAGCGCCGAGGCCATACAAAAGGTCGCTGCCATCGTCGTCAATACCAGAAGCAGCATCGCCTCCATCTGCATCCCACATGATCATGCCGAACTTGCCGAACAGGGCAAACTGCTCGCTGAGCGGCAGCGTGCCCTTCGCTGCGACTGTCCACCCGTCTATTTCGGCGCTGACTTTCGAACCGTCTATGTAACCATCGATCTCACCAAAATCCACCCTGGAGGCCTCAAAGGCGAGGTACGAATTCACCCCCCAACCGCCGAAGATCTTCCAGCCGATGTCCTCGTCATCGCAACTGGTGAGACCGCTGCACGCATCGATGGTAGATTGCCCGATGCTCGCACCTGCATAGAAGCCATTCTCTGCGAGGGCATTACCCGTTATGCCCAAAGTCAACAATATTGCGCTTATAAGTTTCGATTGTTTCATTACCTTTTCCTTATGGTGTATAGAAAGCATAAATTTTATCCCCAAGTACATTTGTCCTTACCTGGCCAGTTGCAATACCAATCGGAATAAATAGCTGATATATTTTACTGGTTAAAATAACTTACTTTTTTGTTGTAAGTTTCGCAAAGGGAACAACCATTTGCGTCAACTTACGCCTCAAATTAAGCCATTTTTCCTGCGCAAAATTTAGATCACATACTTAATCCGATTGGTATAACATGCCCATTACTTTGTAAAATTGTTTTCCTATAAATGCTTGTCTCATTAGTAATTAGTGATTAATTGTAATAGGGCACTTTTAATAGCTTAGTCGCGATTTTTTACGATTCAAATAAGTTTTAAAGCGAACAGGCAAGTCGTTAAAATACAATTTCGTACTATTGTGAATATAAACAACGACATTATCGTTTATTTTAATCAGCAATATTGATCAGATATTTATGTGGATTGGTATAATCACGATTGAGGTTAAATATAATCGATATTGACTAGTTTATCCTTGTAAGAGATTGACCATTGTTGTTTGCAGATATCTACACAAATTGCAGTCGTATATGAGATTAAAAAAAGCAAAAAAACAGTTAAAACCTTGAATTTTAAGTTAATTTGTTTTTTGTGTTCATTTCCATGTTGATTATTGTTATTTGTTTCTTCCTATTTTATTAAATAAAGCTTTATTATTCCTTCCGCAGTAGAGACAAGGTTTACAGGATGTAAATAATTCATCACTACCGCAAGGACAATAACAGGATGTTATTAAAGATAAATAAGGATTATTTATCTAATCAGGAAGATTTAAAGGATTGGCTACAGGATGTAGTTAAGGAACACCTTCTAAGGATTGAAGGTTCGATAATAACGGGATAGTTATTATTGAGTCAGGATGACAAAATGGACAACTCCTAGGATTGGAGATGAATGATAGACAGGATTGTTTATCTAAATGGATGTAAAGGGATGAGCCCAAAGGATTGGGGAGTGGATGCCTAGATGGGCAATAGTCAATGGATGCGTCGCTTGGAGCACGGTCTATCACGGAATAGATAGAATGGCTAAATTGGGCAGCTTAGGCTGCCCACCTCTTTTGTCATATATATCTGTAAAATTTACCCGCCTAATTGTGCTTTTAAACTCTCTTCTAATTTTTCATATTTAAACTTAAATCCAGCTTCGATTAATTTTTTAGGTACGACATTGGTGCTTGAAAGTAGTAATTCTTTGCCCATTTCTGCAAACAGTAATCGAACCATAAAGCTAGGTAGTGGGAAACAGTTGGGACGTTTTAATTGTTTTGCTAGCAGATGACTAAATATACTATTGCTAATCGGGTTTGGTGAAACAAAATTAACGGGTCCGTTTAGTGATTCATTATCTATTGTGAATGATATCGCCCTAACCATGTCATGAATATCAATCCAGCTCATTATTTGTTGGCCATTGCCTATTTTCCCACCTAATCCAAATTTAAATACAGGCAGCATTTTCGCTAATGCCCCACCATCTTTACTTATCACTAAACCTGTGCGTAAATTAATGAGACGTGTACCGACACGCTTAATCGCATTGCTACTTTCCTCCCATTGTTGTGCTAATTGGCTAACAAAGTCACCACCCACTGGACTCTCTTCATCTAGCTCTTGCTCTCCTCTGTTGCCATAAAAGCCTATTGCAGAGGCATTAATCCATAACTTAGGGGCAGGTGAACTAATCATGAAATGTTTGACAAGTTTCTCGGTGGTTATAATTCTGCTATCTAATAGTTGTTGTTTTCTTTTTTCTGACCAACGCCCATTGGCAATATTCTCACCCGCTAAGTTAATCACGATATCGGGATGGTTAAATTCATTTAAGCAAAAAGTATCACTTTCTCTATCCCAGTATGGGTGTTTGTTCTGAGCGTGTCGCATCAAACGTCCGACGTTAATCCCCTGCGCTTGTAAAAACGGGACTAAGGCTGAACCAATTAAACCAGATGATCCAGCGATAAGTATTTTCTTGGTAGACATATATCACCTATAAAAAAAAATTAGTTTAGGTAGACATCGGGTGTTAAAACAATCCCTTTGTGTTCTAGCTAAATTAGAGCATAGCACTTTGCCTTGAACTCCATAAAATTAGTTATACCAATCAGAATAAATAGCTGATCTATTTTACGGGTTAAAATGACTTACTTTTTTGTTGTAAGTTTCGCAAAGGGAACAACCATTTGCGTTAACTTACACCTCAACTTACGCCTCAAATTAAGCGATTATTTCTGCGCAAAATTTAGATCACATACTTAATTCGATTGGTATTACACAGCATGCTGTGAAACTTGAATTTTGCAACATTAACATTTTTTACGCTTTCATTATCACTAATGAGTTTATATATATGTAAACGATACAAGGGATGATAACGATCACTGTTGAGAGTCATTTATGCGGTAATTGGTATTATAAATCTAGTGTTATTGAGGGGAGGGTGTCTGCTGGGCGAGCACAGCAAAGTAAAACTTGCCCCTCTTCTGGTATATAGCCGAGTGTTTTTGTATAGCTCACTTTACCTTTTTCGATATGACAACGACAAGCCCCGCAGTTACCGGTTCGGCAACTATACATCGGTTTTATCCCTTGTTTTTCAGCAAATTCTAAAAGTGAGCCTTCTTCGGGTGTCCAGATAGCGGTTATATTGCTGCTAGAGAAGTGAATTTCAGACTTTTTTGCTATTGGTAAAGTGGGGGTATTATTCTCTTCTATTGAGCCTTCTCCAAAAAACTCATAAAAAATGTTGGATTTATTGACGCCTGTGATCCTTAAGCCTGTATAAAGAGAACGCATAAATGACTCTGAACCACATAGGTAAAAATCAAACAGGTCAAATGGCAGAATTCTTTTTAGTAGCTCGATGTTTATTCGGCCAGTAGTCGAGTCATTACCAGCTGCTGCATCAGTGCTTTTGGGTTGAGAATACACGCTATGAATATGCAACCAGTGATGCTGTTTAGTGAGTGTTGTTAATTCATTAGTAAAAGCATGAGTTTCAGGGTTTTTAGTGCCGTGTATAAACCAGACGCTGCGTGGTGTAGCTCCATTTTTAATATCGCGAATGAGCCCTTGTAGCATGGCTATCATTGGCGTAATGCCGACACCCATTGAGAGTAAGACGATAGGATTATCATTGGCGTTTAGGGTAAACTTCCCTGCAGGTTGACCAGCATAAATTATGTCTCCCGTATTGAGCTGATCGTGCAATATCCTTGAAACTAGTCCGTTTGATTCACGTTTAACAGAAATTCTATAGGTGTCATTAGCTGGGGCTCTTGATAAAGTATAACTGCGAAAAATGGGGGCGTTAGCGTCATTTGGTTTAATACTAATGGGTAAGAATTGACCTGGTTGATATGCTTTTAATACAGAGTTATCAACGGGAGTGAGGTAAAAGGAGGTTATGTCGAGGCTTTCTTTTATTTTTTGCGTAATTATAAATGCTTTTTGATCGAGGCATACATCTCGGTTTTCTTGCCAGATACCGGTGTGAAATAAAGATGGAGACAATTCTTTTAACACACCCTGTATTGGCAAAAAGTTGTCAAGGTAAATACTATTGCGAATTTTGACTGAAACAATCCGCTCAGCACCTTCAAATTCGATTGCCGCACTTTCATCCCAAATGATTGTGGCTTCACCGGTAAGGAATACAGTTTCACCAGTTGAATAGTTAGGAATAAATAGGCCAACGCGGCCATCGGATTCTATATTACCCAGTGTGTTAAAGAAGCGATTCCCGCTAAAATCAGGAAAGTATAGTGTGTCGCCCTCTACTTTTATAAAACCAGGTTTGCCCCCACGATGGGACGCGTCGATGCCATCTCTTTTATCGGTTGAAAAAAAACGAGTGCGCGAGGCAATAAAAAACGTATCGGCAGATTCAAGCAATGCAAGGGAAGTGGGGGATAGTGTTTTTTCAAGTGTTAGGGTAGAGATATTTAAATGCCGTAAATGGCTTTTAGTCCAACTTAATTCTCGCTTTTGAATGTATTGAGGGCAGTTACCAAAGCTTTGTTCTACTACAATTGAAAAGCCCGTTGGGTTAATGTTTTTAATTACCCCATTCATGCGGTTACGGCGGCGAGTATGCGAGTCTATACCCACAAGGCCTATTTTCTGATTGTTTGTAAAATTAAGTTTAAAAAGATCCGTAAGCGCAGGGAGTGTTGCTATATTAAGTGTTTTTTTATCTGGTGATTGGATAAAACCAGGTTTATCGAATAATGGCATAGCCCATGGATAACCATCATGATCTACGAGTCCAATGATCACCATCGGTAAGTTAGTAAAAAACTCTCTGTGTTGATCTGGCATAGCTGCACGTATAAAACCCTCACTAGATCGAGAAACCATTTCGGCAATGCCCAGCTTCTCTTGGATTGCAATTTCAGCGTCGTGAAACTGAGATTTTTTTGTGCTAGGCATAGTTGGCTCCATTTTTTATACGGGTATCTTGAGTAAGTTTATGCTTTTGGAAGCGCTGAGCGAGCCATGGCGACAAAACGTGGATGCGCTTCAACACGTTCAAGCCATGCTTGAATTGCATGGTAGGGAGCCAGTGAGACGCCCCCCTCTGGGACGTGTGAAATATAGCTGTAACACGCAACATCAGCCAAAGTGATCGCTTCACCAGCTAGATAATTGCGAGTTTTCAATATAGCTTCAATTACTGAAAAAAGTCCCCCCGTAATTTCTTTGGCTTTGTTGTAATCTAAATCCGCTGCGAAGACTTTAACTAAACGAACAGCACAAGGCCCGTAAGCTATTTCACCGGCTGCTACAGACAACCAGCGCTGTACTTCCGCTGCTTTAATCGGCTCTTCTGGATACCATTCATAACCCTCATTATATTTTTTATATAAGTAAATCATTATTGCATTTGAATCAGATAGTGTGACACCGTTGTCATCAATAGCGGGTACTTGTCCAAAAGGGCTTATTTTTAAATACTCGGGTGTTTTGTGTGCACCGTTAGCCATATCTAGATCAATCGTTTCGTATGGAATATCCAACAGTGCTAGCATTAATTCTGCGCGGTGACAGTGACCGGAAATAGGGTTACGATACAATTTTATTGGGCTACTATTTGTAGGGAATTTTATGTTCATAATATTAACCTCTCGCTAAGTTATTAAAATATAATGTTTTCTAAAGTTCAGTGGTTATAATCCCAAGTCGCTTAGGCTTTGGTGGTTATTAGGTCGATGTTCGGTTTCCCAGTGAAGTAAGCGTTCACTGTTTGCGATAGGGTGTTCATTAATGCTGGCGATGCGACGGTGCATTAAGCCATCCTCTGCAAATTCCCAGTTTTCATTGCCATACGCTCTAAACCATTGTCCGGAATCATCATGGAATTCATAAGCAAATCGCACGGCAATACGATTTTCAGTAAATGCCCAAAGTTCTTTTATTAAGCGGTAATCAAGTTCTCGAGTCCATTTTCGGGTTAGCAAAGCCTCTATTTCTTCACGTCCCTGAATAAATTCGGCGCGATTACGCCAAAGACAATCTTCGGTATAGGCTAATGCGACCTTTTTAGGATCACGGCTATTCCAGCCATCTTCTGCTAATCGAATTTTCTGAGTGGCAGTTTCTAGGTTAAAAGGTGGAATTGGTGGTCTTGACATTGTGTATTCCTCTTTTTTCAATGTTTGGGTGGTAATGCATGGTCATTGATATACGAGATATAAATATTTACTATTTCGTAATTCTACATAGGAATTTTAGTTTGTTATCAAAGAGAAATAATTACATAAAATAGGAAAACACTATTTCATTTTATGGAATAAAAATAAGAGTGTTATTTGGGATAGCAAAATATTCCGATATCTTTTCAGGGGCACGGACAAAATAAAATTATGTTCGATAGTTTTTCGATTCATGCGCAGTAGCGGCTTACTTAGCGGTGCGATAGGAGTATATTAGGCAACAATTAGCTTGCATTTATTTTGCTATTAGAAGAGTTAGTCACTGTAATCAATGGCTTTTAATATTCTATTTTCCTAAAAAAGGATAAAGACTATGTCCATGTTACTTCAACATACAAAGTTAGGAGGGCATCTTGAGGTAACATGGGTATATATTATGCGTTATCTAATGCGCTAATTGCTGCTAAAGGTTCTGCTCGATGGGTGTAGTCTGCATTTATATCAGCAAATACGACTTTACCCGTTTTTTCGATAACGTAAGTTGCCGCGAGTGGTAGTTCAAACACACCATTGCCGTTGTGTGCTTCCAGATCAATACCAAAACTTTTGTAAATTGGTCTTAGTGATTCAGGTAAAGTAAATACCAAATCCAGTGTTTTAGCAAAAGCCGATTTAGGATCGGATAATACGGAAAATTTCAGTGAGTTTTTTTCTATTGTTGTAAGTGATGCATCGGGTAGTTCAGGGGTAATGGCCAATAGATTGGCTCCTCGTGCTTTTATTTCATCCAATATTTGTTGGTATGCTCGTAGCTCTAAGTTGCAGTAGGGGCACCAGCCACCTCGATAAAAGGTTAGCACTACAGCCCCTTGAGATAATTTATCAGACAAACTTACCGCATTACCGAGTTGATCTGTTAGTGTGAAGTTAGGAAATTGATCGCCAACTTTTGGGGCGTATTGTGCTACTGATGAAGCCTTCAATTTTTCTGTTTCTGCTAACATAATATGCAGCTTTTCAGTCGGAATATTTTTAGCATATGCTGTGCGTATTTCGTTTAGTTGTTTTTCCAAGCTCATAGTAACTCCTTAGTGGTATCAAGTTATTAATGTTTTTGAACGATCATTCAAAATACTAATGGCTTGAAATGCATGAGTCAATAGTTAATTTTGAATAGTTGTTCAAAATAGTATTAAATAGCACTAAATTACTCAGAGGTTTAACGTAATGGCGAATAAAAAATTTGATGCAGATATTGTACTAGAACAGGCTCTAGCTACTTTTTGGCGATATGGTTTTTATGGCACGACTATACCTCAATTGGTTAAAGCGACGACTCTGCGTCCAGGGAGCCTTTATCGTGAGTTTGGAAATAAAGAGGCTCTGTATAAGCGAGCTTTGAGTCGATATACCGAAAAGACGATTGATAATATCAACCAAGTTATCAGTGAAAGTAGTGATGTACTTGAGGGGGTGTTGAAAATTTTAAAGGGGTTGCAAACGAGTGCTAACTCTGACTCCTATTGCGGATGTTTTTTAATTAAAAGCCAACTTGAATTATCAGCGCACAATCCGAAAGTTTCTGCTTATGTATCAACTGAGTTAGCGCGCATAGAAGAAAATTATAAGTGTCAGCTGATGCATTTTTTCACTTCAGCGCAAAGTAAGCTGTATGCCAAGCAATTGATGATCGTAATCTTTGGATTAAGGGTTGATGGCTATCAAAAAAATCAATTGGAAAATAGTGAGGAGTTATTGCTGGGATTATTACCTTGGCTGGGTAATGAATATCAATGCTATTAATACCAACTCCTATAATTATCTATCCATTAATATTTGTTAATTAGCATAAATAGTTACTCCACTTGATACCTTGCTATTATCCATTTTTTCTCTGCCTAAATAGATAATATAATTACAGGTTTTCCTATAAGTTGCGTGGGGGATAAGGTTGTATTTTATGGCCTTTAGTATGGTCATCATAATGCGATTATTAAGTATTTCATATTTTTAAACGGATAAGGGTTGTGAAGTAAATGGATAAATTACAATCAATAAAGGTCTTTATAGAAGTCGCTAAATGCCAGAGTTTTTCTGAGGCGGCATTAACTTTAAATATGTCTGCGCCCGCAGTAACAAGGGCGGTAGCTGCCTTGGAAGATAGGTTACGTGTTAAGCTTCTGAATCGCACCACAAGACTTGTTAGGTTAACCGCGCCAGGTCTGCGTTTTTTACATGATGCAGAAAATATATTAGAATCCCTTAATGAGGCAGAGTGTGCTGCATCTGGCGTTTACTCAAAACCAGCGGGAACATTAACGGTTACTGCACCGGTGTTGTTTGGCCAAAAATATATAATGCCAATAATACAAGAGTACTTGGATACTTACCCCGATGTACGAGTAAAGGCCGTTTTTTTTGACCGTGTTACCAGTTTATTAGAAGAGGAGTTGGATGTTGCAATCCGCATTGGTTATCTAAAAGATTCAAGTCTTTATGCTACACAAGTGGGGCAGGTAAGGAGAGTTGTTTGTGCATCGCCTAGATATTTTATACATAAAGGTGTTCCCATGCACCCAAGTGATCTTGCTGACCATGATATTATTTATCCAGAGACTTATGAAAGCAGGCCAGAGTGGAAATTTCAACATCAAGGTGTGATCGAGACGGTTAAGTTAGAGCCTCGTCTATCTTGCAATCAAAATGCGGCTGCATTAAAGGCTGCGTTAGATGGTTATGGTATAACTCGGTTAATGTCTTATCAAGTTGCACAAGAGCTGGCAAACGGCACTTTACAAGATGTACTAACAAGCTATGAAGGTGAGCCTCTTCCCGTAAGCATTTTACACATAGAAGGTCGTCGAACGAATGCAAAGATAAGAACTTTCATTGATTTAGCTGCTGCGCGTTTGAAAAAGTCGTTAATATTTTAAACTTACCCACTTTAAATAGGTCGCTTTCATATACTGAATATAAAAATTTTATTTGTAGAATGCGGGTATGGTAACCATCACTGTGATAAAATTTACAATTAAAACAATGAGGTAATGCCTGTATGCTACTTATGATTGATAATTACGATTCATTTACATATAACTTGGTGCAATACTTTGGTGAATTACAACAAGAAGTTATTGTTAAAAGAAATGATCAAATTAGTATCCAAGAAATTGCCGATTTAAACCCCGACCACATTGTCATCTCCCCGGGCCCTTGCACCCCTAATGAAGCGGGTATTTCTTTGCCTGTTATAGAACGTTTTGCTGGGAAAATTCCTTTACTAGGCGTCTGTTTAGGGCATCAAAGTATTGCTCAAGTGTTTGGTGCGCAAGTCGTGCGTGCGCAGAAGGTTATGCATGGTAAAAATTCATTAATTAACCACGATGGAAAGGGGGTCTTTACTGGATTAAGTTCACCCTTAAATATAACGCGTTATCATAGTTTAATTGTTGAACCTAGTACCTTACCAAGCTGTTTTGATGTTTCAGCGCATGTTATTGGTAGCAATGAAATAATGGCTATTCGTCATAAATATTTAGCTCTTGAGGGGGTGCAATTTCACCCTGAAAGCATCATGTCTGAACAAGGTTTACAGTTACTGAATAATTTTATTAAACAGGGTATTGGTTTCAAAAAATAAGTGCGTATATTATACGCCTATAAACAGTTGATTATTTATCTTTCATCCCTATACAGTTAAAAGGCTCCATTATGTCAAACACAGAAACCACTCGTGCACTTTTCGATCAAGTAATGGTGCCCAATTATGCGCCTTTGAATATGATCCCTGTACGAGGTGAAGGCTCTCGAGTTTGGGATCAAGAGGATAAAGAATACTTAGATTTAACCAGCGGTATCGCGGTAAATGCGCTCGGACATGCTCACCCTGAATTGGTTAGTGCATTAACTGAACAAGCGAAAAAAATATGGCATGTGAGTAATATTTATACCAATGAACCTGCATTATCATTGGCACAAAATTTAGTCGAAAATACCTTTGCTGAAAAAGTGTTTTTCGCAAATTCAGGCGCAGAAGCGAATGAGGCTGCATTAAAACTGGCACGTCGCTTTGCTTGTGATAACTATTGCGCGGATAAAACAGAAATTATTGCTTTCTATCAAGGCTTTCATGGGCGAACTTTTTTCACCGTCACTGTTGGTGGACAAGCCAGTTATTCCGACGGTTTTGGCCCCAAACCAGCTGATATAACACATTTACAATATAATGATTTAGCAGCTTTAGAAAAGGCTATTTCAGATAAAACCTGTGCGGTTATTTTAGAACCCTTACAAGGGGAAGGTGGGGTTTTACCCATCGACAAGAAATTTGCGCAAGGGGTACGTGATTTATGCGATAAATACCATGCCTTAATGATTTTTGATGAAGTGCAGACGGGGATGGGGCGTACGGGTGAGTTATTTGCCTATATGGGCTTGGGGGTAACGCCAGATATATTAACCTCGGCAAAATCATTAGGTTCAGGCTTTCCTATCTCTGCAATGTTGACCTTAACGAAGTATGCGCAGAGCTTAACACCGGGTACTCATGGCACCACCTTTGGTGGTAACCCATTGGCCTGTGCGGTAGCAAACAAAGCCTTTGAATTAATTAATACGCCACAAATGTTACAAGGCGTAAAAGAGAAAGGGGTGTTAATACGCCAACTATTAGCTGAAATTAATGATGAATTTTCCGTTTTTCAGGAAATTCGTGGTGCGGGATTATTAATAGGTGCGGTATTGAATGAATCCTATCAAGGGCGTGCTAAGGAATTTTTAACCGTGAGTGCCGAAAATGGGTTGTTGGTGCTGATTGCGGGTGCGAATGTGATCCGTTTTGCTCCTGCATTGAATATAAGTAATGATGAAATTAAAGAAGCGCTGCTTAAATTCAAGCAAGCGGTAAAAGCGGTTGTTGTAAATAAATAAAAAAAGCAATGTTACAGCATAGGCTTTATACTCTTAGGGTAGAGTAAGAAAAGAATAATTCACCCCTTTAATAATGCTAAAATAACTCTTATTAAAGACTGGTGGTGATAATAAATAAGTGCAGGTCATTAGCGCCTGACTTAAATACAGTATTATGAATTGGGAGCTCAAAAATGAGACGCGAATTAGCAATTGAATTTTCTCGAGTAACAGAGGCAGCAGCCTTAGCGGCTTATAAATGGTTAGGAAGAGGCGATAAAAATACAGCAGATGGCGCAGCGGTAGAAGCTATGCGTTTAATATTCAATCAAATTGATATTGATGGTGAAATCGTTATTGGTGAAGGTGAGATAGATGAAGCGCCAATGCTTTATATTGGCGAACATGTTGGAACGGGTAAAGGGGATGCTGTTGATATAGCAGTAGATCCTATTGAAGGCACTCGTATGACGGCGATGGGACAATCGAATGCCTTAGCTGTATTAGCTGTTGGTGAAAAGGGTAGCTTTTTACGTGCTCCCGATATGTATATGGAAAAACTCATTGTTGGGCCAAATGCAAAAGAAGCGATTAACTTGGAGTTATCTTTAGAGCAAAATTTAAAATCAATCGCATTTGCTTTGGGTAAATCGCTAACTGAGTTAACCGTTGCTACCTTAGCAAAACCTCGCCATGATCGTATTATTAAAGATATGCAAGGATTAGGTGTACGCGTATTTGCTATTCCCGATGGCGATGTCGCTATCTCTGTTTTAGCCTGTATGCCAGATAATCAGGTTGATGTATTGTATTGTATTGGTGGCGCTCCTGAAGGCGTTATTTCTGCTGCGGTAGTGCGTGCCTTAGATGGTAATATGCAAGCGCGTTTAATCCCAAGACCGATGGTTAAGGGGCCTACAGAAGAAAATATTCGTATTGGTAAAGAAGAGGTTGAGCGCTGCAAAGCAGTGGGTATTGAAGTTAATAAGGTATTGAAATTAGAAGATTTAGTTAAAAATGATAATGTTATCTTTTCGGCAACGGGGATCACTAAAGGCGATTTAGTTGAGGGAGTTGAAAAAATGGGTCGTTTAGCGACGACTGAGACACTATTAGTTCGCGGTAAATCTCGAACCGTTCGCCGTATTCGCTCAACCCATTATTTAGACCGTAAAGATCCTAAATTAAAAGAGATAATTCTTTAAGCTAATGGCACATGATCAAAAAAGGCACTTTTAAGTGCCTTTTTTATTTACGTAGTTTGACGCTTTCAACTTGATGATCGGCTCCTTTGGTGAGTATCAAGTTCGCTCTATCACGTGTTGGACGAATGTTTTTATCAAGATTAATACCATTGATTTCATCCCATATTTTGCTCGCAATCCCTATCGCTTCTTGTTCCGACATTTGTGAATAACTATGGAAATAAGCTTTTGGGTCGGTAAAAGCACCTTCTCTTAACTTTAAGAACCGCTGGATATACCATTGTTTAAGTAGATTGCTGTCAGCATCAACAAAAATTGAAAAATCGACAAAGTCAGAGACAAAAACGCGATGTGAATGTTCGGGGTAGTTAATTGCACTTTGTAATACGTTTAACCCCTCTAAAATAACAATATCGGGTTTTTCAATACAGACCTTTTTATTGGGTAATATATCGTAACTCAAATGTGAGTAAATCGGGGCTGTAATTGAATCCTGACCAGACTTTATTGCTGCAACAAATTCAATCAAGGCCTTAATGTCAAAGCTTTCTGGGAAGCCTTTTTTATGCATAATATTACGTGTAACGAGATACTTATTCGGACGTAAAAAGCCATCTGTGGTGACTAATGCTACTTTGGGGTGTTCAGGCCAACGTGATAATAGTGCTTGTAATATACGTGCCGTTGTACTTTTCCCAACCGCAACACTCCCCGCTATACCGATAATATAAGGAACACTATCATAGCCAGCATTTAAAAATTTATCGCGCACCGTATGACGATATTGTTGCGCTTCGACATAAAGATTGAGTAAACGAGAAAGGGGCAGGTAAATATCGATGACTTCTTGCATCGATAAGGATTCATTAATCCCTTGTAACTGTAATATTTCTTCCGCTGAGAGGGGGAGCTCGACGTTATCGCGTAAGTTTGCCCATTGTGAACGTTGAAAATGCAGATAGGCACTGTGATTGTCGAGTTGGTCTAGCGACTTAGCTGAGCTCATTCGTCGATTTCTCTGCTTCTTGTTCTATGTAAATTGAATCTGCATTGCCTTTCGGATCATCACTGTAAATATGATATTGGCTCGCAGGTTTTATCAATTGTTCGAAAAGATTGACTAATGCTTCTTGGGATTCTTCTATATTGGCTTGATTTACTAACCGAGTGAAGGCTGCATCAAAGTCACTTTCCACCCAACAGGTATAATCATAGAGTTCTAAATAAGCTTCCTGTAGAAGGTAAACGCCTTCAATAAGGACAATTTCAATATCAGTAAAATCATACTCAACGGTGCGAGGATGGTTCACATCGTCAAGCGTTACAGATGTTGTTACGCTAGAGAATAGCTTTAATGGCAAAATCAGTTGTTCAATCATCTCATCATAACGATAGGCGTTGAGATAATATTCTTCTGGGCTGTTCATTACATTAAAACGTATGTTTTCAGCGGCTTCCCAATCATCACCATGGACGATGGCAACATTAATACCTTCAAGGCGCAGAGCTTGTGCTATTTTTTCTGTTAATGCGCGCTTGCCGCCGCCTTCAATACCACTAATCGCGATAATTTGCGCTTTGCTTGAGGCTTTTTTGTTGTGTAGATCGCGTAAAACAGATTTTATTTGTGCTGCGTTATTAAACACGGTTTTCAAGGGGCAGACTCCTTATGTAATAGGCTGCCATTATGCCACAAAACTAAGGTTGTACAAAAAGGCCACCACTGTGGCCTAGGGGATAAACAACATTAATCTGTTTTTTTAGTTAAGAAGCTAACTAAAGCAATAAATTCCTCATTGCTTCTAACAGAACCAGTATTGACTTTGTATTTACCATTAACAATAACGGTTGGTACGCCTCGGATTTGAAACTCTTCCGTATTGCGTTTCATTTGTGATGCGAGTCCACTAACCGGGAAGCTTGCTAATGCCGCTTTTGCTTCTTCTTTAGAAACACCCGCTTTTTCAAAGGCACTTAGTACATCATTTTCGCCATTGATCGCTTTACGTTGCGTATGAAGTTGATCAAAGAATATTTCTGCTACTTTATCTTCGACCTGAAGCATTTCTGCGGCTGCATAGGCACGAGTTAGTAGTGGCCCCATCTCTTTACCAAGGAAATCAACATGGTTCTTTTTAACTTCGACGTTAGCGGGCAAATCTTTTTTAAGCATCGTTATTAATGGTTCAAATTGAAAACAGTGTGGGCAATAAAAAGAGAAAAATTCCATCACTTCAGGCTTTTCTGTCGTCGTTTGTTTAATGACTTCGTAGTGAGTGCCTTCTTTGAACTCCGCTGCCTGTGCTGTCAGCGGTAGTAAAATTAAAGCGAGAAAAAATGCAAAAATATGTTTCATTATTTATTCCTTTAGTAATTATCTGGATACGATATACATTATATTCACTTATTATACCAATCGGATTAAGTATGTGATCTAAATTTTGCGCAGGAAAAATGGCTTAATTTGAGGCGTAAGTTGACGCAAATGGTTGTTCCATTTGCGAAACTTACAACAAAAAAGTAAGTTATTTTAACCAGTAAAATAGATCAGCTATTTATTCTGATTGGTATTAATAGTCAGGCTGCAGAGAAAGAGGCTCCTGTGCAAGCAATGAAATTTGTTGTTGTAGTGATTGTAACAACTCTTTCCAATATTGTTCAGTTATAAACCATGGAAAACTAACTGGAAAGGCTGGGTCTGTCCAGCGTTTATTGATCCAACACAGATAATTTATAATACGCATACCGCGTAAGGATTCGATCAACCGCAGCTCTTTAGGATCAAAATCGAACTCTTCTTGGTAACCTTCTAGCAGCATTGATAGCTGTAATTGCTGCTCTTGTCTATCGCCATGTAATAACATCCAGATATCTTGAATAGCTGGGCCCATTTTACAATCATCAAAATCGACCAAATAAGGTTGCTCATTGTTCATTAGAATATTACTGGGGTGGCAATCCCCGTGTAATCGAATCTGCTTAGCTTGATAGCTTGATAGGGATGTTTTGATTCGCTCTGCGAGTAAATCTAATGCAGTGAATAAAGGTTGCCGTAAATATTTCGGGATCAGCTCACTCGTTCGCAATTCAAGTAACGGGGTTGATACCATGTTTTCTATAGTAAGAGTCTGGCGATAGATAAAATCCTTTTGCGCACCGATACGATGGACTTTTCCTAATGTGCGGCCAACCTCATAGAGCTGATCAATATTTTCAATATCCAGACTCCGTGCCGATAGGCTTTTGAATAGCGCAAAATAGTAGTGCTTAAATTGAAAGACTGTTTGTTGGTTAATGGCCACTGGTGCTGCAATATTACACCCTTGTTGCTGTAGTTCCTGACAAAATTGATGTTCTTCGAGCAACTGTTGGTCAGACCAACGCTGTGGTCGATAGAATTTTACTACATAACGAATCTTATTCTCATCGGTAAATAAAGAGACCCTATTTTCGTAGGAGTTGAGTGCGACTAACCCCGTTTCGGGGTAAATGCCGATACTCGCTAACGCATCAAGTTGTATTTCTGGTGTTAAAGATTGATAACTAAATAGCTTGCTTGTCATGGCTAACCTTAAGAAAAGGTGCACTAATGGCACCTTGAATTGAGTCGATCTGTTATGTTAACGGAGCCCCAAAAAGAATGGGCTATCCTGTTGAATTGTTTCGCCACTATCACTGGTTAATATGAGACTAACCATCAATTTTTTCGCTTTTATACCATAGGGATCAACGGCAATGGCTATTGGTTGGGTGAGGATTTCACCCGATTGTATATGAATTTCCGTTGGCCCGAGCAATTTAGCATTTTCTAACCCTGAAAAAGTTAAGCGGTAGGTTTGTGCTTGCATGGTTTTATTGACGATTTTCAGGGTATAGGTGTTTTCGATTAATCCTTCGCTATTTTCTCGAGATAGTGCCGTTCTATCTCGTACAACTTCTAGCTCAAAACTACTTAAGTTAGCAATATTGATGATGAAGACAGCAATCATAATAAGTAAAACAGAGCCGTAGGCTATAATTTTAGGCCGTAATACATGCTCTTTTTTACCCTCAAGAATTTGCTCAGAAGTATAGGAGATTAAACCGCGTGGATAACCCATTTTATCCATGGTTTGATCGCAGGCATCGACGCAAGCACCACAGTTAATGCATTCGTACTGAAGCCCTTCGCGAATATCAATGCCTGTTGGGCATACTTGCACACAAAGGTCGCAATCGACACAATCACCAAGCCCTAGTGCTTGCGGGTTGTCTTTACGGCGGCGCGGGCCTCGTTGCTCACCACGTTTGCTATCGTAGCCAACGATGTAGGTGTTTTTATCAAACATTGCCGATTGAAAACGGGCGTAAGGGCACATATGTGTGCACACAATTGATCGCATCCACCCGGCATTAACATAGGTGATCAAGGTAAAAAATAGGATAGTACCGACGGTTGCTGCACTCGCGTTAAGGGTAAAGAAATCATAGTAAAGTGTATTTACAGGCAGAAAGTAGGAAGCAAATGCAAGCGCGGTGAATAGTGAGACGATAATCCATCCGGTGTGCTTTGCTGTTTTACGCCATATTTTATTAAAATCCCAAGGCGTTTGATCTAAACGCTTACGTTTATTGGCAGATCCTTCAAAGCGTTCTTCAAACCAAATAAAAATAAAGGTCCAAACGGTCTGTGGACAGGTATAGCCACACCAAACGCGGCCTAAATAGGTAGTAAAAAAGAACAGCGCAAAGGCGGCGATAATAAAAATCCAAGCGAGAATGGTTAAATCCTGTGGAAAAAGCGTTAAGCCAAAAATATGAAACTGCTGTTTAGTTACATCGAGTAAAACGGCTTGATTACCATTCCAACGCATAATGGGTAATGCGAGAAAGAGTAGTATTAATCCCCAACCAGTATAACGACGTAGGCGTTGAAAAAATCCATAAGTGGCGCGAACATAAATGCGTTTACTCGGATTAAAGCGATCCACACTGGTTGTTTGCGAACTTTTGATTTCTTTAATTTTAATAGGTTGTGTCATTTATCATTACCTATAATGAATTTTAATTATAAAAAGAGAATTCACTAAACATTATTGCATTGCAACTTAATTAATTAAAAGTTGTGAATATTATGCATGTTACAGTCTTAGTAGATGGTGATCCCATGCAGATGGCTCTCTATTAATATTGCGCTTTTATTTTGATAACTTTTTTTACTCATTGTGTTTAAGTTTGTGCTACACCAATCTGTTAATACTGGGAAGGTGGCTGGATTTTCTAAATTATCGAAGAATGTAGAAAAATCACTGTTGGGTAGTATGTTCTGTGCAACGAAAAGTGCTCTAGGTTGAGTTATTTCATCAGCAATTCGATTACGGACTCCCCAAGCAATCAGATAATCAGCACAAGTTAAGTTAGCTCCTTCGGGTTTTACAACAAAGGCACTATCCATATCTATGTCGAATATTTTTTTCAACATGGTTGCTTGAAATAACATCGCGACATCTTCTGCTTTAGTAGAATAAGCATAAAGATGATTTGCCCCTTCTTGCTGCATTAATTCGCCGAGATACTCAGCACTATCCTGCTGCTGTTGTTCGTTGGGCTTATTACCTCTATACATAATTTTTGCGTGGGCGTTAAGTTCTTCATTTTGTAGAGGATAGGCATTAGCTAATAATATGTTTACTCGTTGAGAAGCAAGGTTATTAATTACTGTATTAGTGGTTTGCTTAATATCAATGTAAGGGAGTAAATTTTGTGGCATGTAATCATTAGCATGCGCTAATTCATGAAATAGTAAACTGGCCATCGGAAAGATGATATCGTCAATTGTGCGCTCACTTGGGCTGTCTAAAGGAATGGTCGTGTAGGCGTATTGATTGTCTTTGATGAAGCGATGAAAAAAATAATAGGATAAGTTTTCACCGTAGTTACTGCGATAATCTCCTTGTTGTGAAATGGTCTTTTTTTCTTCATTACTTAGCCATAAATCATAGGGGTCGATATAGATTGCTGCGCTACCAGTCCAATAAAAAGAAGGACGGATATTGTCTGCTATGACAATCGCGGTGACGGAACCCAATAAGGTGATTATTTCTGGTGGTAATTGTGTCAATAAAGTTTCAAATCGCGCCCCCATCCAATCGTGGGATACAACTACGCGTGACATAATATCGTTAATAGTTGGAGTGGGATAACTCAGCGCAATAAATGGAAGTTCAGCAATGGTGCAGGTACGTGAATAGTTCACACAGGAAGCGGGATCGACTTGTTCGTCAGGCAGCGGTTGTTGATAAGTATAAATATGGTCTAAATTATCGGCATTGTTATTAGGCTTTGATGAACTATTACAGCTTACTAATAATGTGCTGATAGCGAGGTAATAAAAGGGCCGCGCCAGCGTTAACAAATCCATGAGTATTCCTTTATATTACAAGCCATTAACTTTAAATTTATAATTGCACGATCGGTACTGATAGTTGCAATATAAAAATATTATAGGTTAAGATAATGGCATTATTACGCTAATAATCGTCCTTTTATAGGAGCCCTCTTGCCTTTAATAGTGCGGTTTGAAAATCGTCTTCACAATCTTTCGCGATACCTGGGATCATTTCATCTTTAGCTGTTTGATCCATTTTCAAATGATATATGATCACCTCATCCGTTAATTCCGTTAATGGCTTATCAAATCCAGATTGTTTGGATATTAAGGCTAATATCTCTAGTAGGCTTAATTCTTTGTTTTTTAACCAGTATGGTTTTAATAATTCTAATATTTCATTAATTCTATGGTTATCCATTATTGCATCCTCAACGATCTTTAGTTTGATAAATTATGACGTAATTCATTTAATACTTGTTTGGCGCCAGGTTTTATTGCTCGCCACATTGCAAAACTTTCTGCCGCCTGACCGACTAACATACCGAGCCCATCAATCACTAACCGAGCACCATTCTGTTTTGCCCAATTATTAAAAGGGGTTAATTGTGCGCTATACATCATATCGTAAAAAACAGTTTCTGGGCGGACTAAATTCGCTGATATAGGGACAATTTGTCCCTGTAAACTGGCTGATGTTGAATTGATTATTAAGTCAAAATCACCACTTAATTCACTAAATTCACTGGCTGTAATATTGCCGAAGGAGGTGAATATTTGTGACAACAGTTGTGCTTTAGAAAGGGTGCGATTGGCTATGACTAATTGCTGTGGTTGTTCAGCTAATAAAGGGCCACAAACACCACGAGCCGCACCACCTGCACCGAGTAATAAAATACGTGCGCCTTTTAGGGGGACATGGTTATTCTTAAGGTCTAAGACCAATCCAGCGCCATCGGTATTATCCCCAATAATAATACCGTCATCGGTCAATTTTAGAGTATTAACGGCACCCGCTAAAGTTGCGCGAGGGGTCAGTTGTTGTGCGTAAGCGAACGCTTGCTCTTTAAATGGTGCAGTTATATTACAGCCCTTGCCATTGCTAGAGAAAAAATTATCTAAGGTTGTTTTAAAATTATCAAGTGCAGGCTCAATCGCATTGTATTGCATTTGTTGTGCGGTTTGATGTGCAAAAAGAGTGTGTATAAAGGGCGATTTACTTTGTTGATCGGGTTGCCAAAAACAGCGTATTGATCCATGAAAACTCCAACGTTGAAACAACTTATATATAGAAGTAATTTATCATTTATATGTGCTTAGGGGAAATATCGATTGTTAACTGGTTTTTAACGAAATTGTTTACCCGTTAATGCATCAAATATTTTTGATGGTGAGGATAACCCTGAGACTGGCGCATCAATTACAGCAGAAAGAAGTGGCGCATTACTAAACATCAATTTGACCTGTTCACTATCAATACAAGGCTCACATCCTGATAAGTTCGCGCTGGTGGATATTATAGGTTTGCTGAATTGTAAGCACAAATCTTGTACGACAGGGTGTGCACTCACTCGCACTGCAACACTATCAAAATCACCTGTTATTAGCTTAGAAAGCGATTTTTGTGCAGGGACGACCCAAGTTACAGGGCCTGGCCAACTCGCTTTGATCTGTTGTAGTTGTTGTTCGTTTAATGCGGAAAAATCTGCATATTTAGTAAGTTGGTCGATGTTTGCTGCGATTAATATCAACCCCTTATGTGCTGGTCGATCCTTTAAAGTGAGTATTTTTTCAATTGCAGCATCACTATCAGGATCGCAACCGAGCCCAAAGACAGCTTCCGTCGGATAAGCAATAATGCCCTCTGTTTTTAAAACATGGAGGGCATTAGATAATTGAAGATCTATCATTATTAGTGAAGGCTTACATTTCTGCTAGTTTAAGTTGCAATGCGGCATCTTTAGCGATAACTGCTTTGGCATTTTCTGCACGATCTTCTTTAACGCGTAGTGCTAATTCATCATCAGCAACAGCAAGAATCTGTGCCGCAAGGTATGCTGCATTTTTAGCACCAGCACTACCAATAGCGACGGTAGCAACAGGCACACCCGCTGGCATCATCACTGTTGAAAGCAAGGCATCGTGACCTTGTAGAGGGCCGCAATCTACTGGTACGCCTATAATAGGGCGGGTAGTGATGCCTGCCACTGCACCGGCTAAGTGAGCTGCAAGTCCTGCTGCACAGATAAACACTTTACAACCACGCGCTTCAGCATCCGTAACGTAAGCATGGGTCGCCGCTGGGGTACGGTGGGCTGAAGTAACTTTGACTTCATAACCAATAGAGAATGATTTTAGGATGTTAATTGTATTTTGCATAACAGGCAGATCTGAATCAGATCCCATTAAAATAGCAACAAATGGTTTAGACATATGTATTCCTTACAAAGTATTTAAGCAAATTGATTGCGTATCGACAAGAGAGGTAATTATATAGGCTTACTGCGGTAACCACACCCTTTTTTTGGACATATTATGCGGAACGTACTGGCCGTTTTGCGCTCAACGAGTATTGGCCAGTGGCAATCAGGACAGAACTCATTAACGGGTTTGTCATTTAGCGCATATTTGCAAGCAGGATAATTATCACAGGCGTAAAAGGTTTTTCCATAACGTGAATGACGTTGGATTAAATGACCTTTTTTACATGAAGGACAGGTAACATTGTTTTCTGTTTCTGCTTTTTCATTACTTTCTGATAATTGTGTTGTATATAAGCACTCAGGGTAAGAGCTACAGCCGATAAATAGGCCATAGCGCCCTTGTTTTAGGACTAACTCTTGATTGCACAAGGGGCAGCGTGTGCCACTAAGCACTTTTTTTATCTCACTCTTTTCGTGCAATGGGCGTAGATATGAACATTTCGGATAGCTTGAACAGCCAAAAAATGGGCCTTGTTTTCCATTACGAATTTGCAATGGCTCGCCACATTGCGGGCACTTTTCTGCAATATGTTGGTGGTGAGTTGGCAAGACGCTTGGATTATCACTCATTTAATGGATTAATCCATCTTCAAAATCAATGAGCATTGATTCAAGTTGCAAAAAAGCATCTTCATTATTGGGGTCATTATATAACACCATTAAGGTTAACCATTTTAGGTCATCCAGTTGTAATGTGTTGATATCTAATGACATGGCACAATCTATAACAACTTCACGCGTATGTGTATTTAATATATCTGCTTGCTCAAGGTAAGAGATGTAGCCCTGAACCTCATGTGATAATTTCTGCTGTTCAATAGCACTATAGACTCGATGCGATGTCTCTTTGGCTAGTTGAGTTTTACTTTGTGGATTTTTTTCATGTAAATGGGTGAGGTTGTCTAACCAAGCTAAAGCTTTAACGATGTCATTTTTTTGAAAGCCTTCTTCCAATAATTCATCGGTGATCTCTTGGGCGTTGATCTCAATGCTTTGATCAATTTGTATATAACTTTCAAAAAGATAAACTATAATTTCAAACATAATTCGCCTTAAAATTTAATAATTCTATATTATTTCAGCTTTGTAACTTGATGTAGCCTTCTGCTGTAACGGTAATACTACCAGTTATCTCAAGTTCTATTAACTGATTTTGTAAGCTAATTATATCTAATCCACTTCGATGCATGATTTGTTCGAGTGGCGTGATATGGAAATCAATATGTTTTAATAATGGATGTGCTGCTTTCTGAGATGTCGTGGAGGAGTTGGAAGAAGAGGGGATCAGCGTTAAACATTCTTTGTATTCATTACAGATATCTTCACAATTAATCACTAATTTTGCCCCCTGCTGAATTAGGTGATGGCAACCAGACGCTTCTGGATTGTCTATTGAACCCGGTAGAGCATAAACATCTCTATTTTGTTCTAGCGCATAACGAGCGGTAATAAGCGATCCGCTACGCAGCGAAGCTTCAATGACAAATGTGCCAAGGCTTAATCCTGAGATGATTCGGTTACGCCGTGGAAAATTACTTGGAAAAGCGGCGGCCGTTGGCCAAAATTCCGAAACAAGTAATCCTTTATCAATGATTTCTTTGGCAAGTTTTATATGTCGTTTGGGATAAATGTTATCTAATCCCGTTCCCAATACTGCAATGGTTTTACCCTGTTGACTCAATGCACCTTGGTGTGCAAAACCATCGACGCCGAGTGCCAACCCACTGGTTATTGTAAAGCCGCAACGGCTTAAATCTGCACCAAATTGGTAAGCTTTTTGTTGCCCATAGGGGGTGCATTTACGACTGCCAACCAGTGCGATTTGTGGTTCTTTTAGGAGTGTAATATCGCCTTGTAAATAGAGTAATAATGGGGGATTGTTAATCTCTTTTAATTGCTCAGGATAGTCATTGCTATTAAGGCTGATAATGTGTCTATCTGAGTTGTTGCTTAGCCAGTGTAAACTCTCATCAATGCGTTTCATGTCTGGATTTAATAAGGCGTTGATCTCTGTATCTTGTAGTTTATAGCTCTGTAATGTCGCGCGATTAAGTTGTAATAGTTCACCGATGGAGTGTCGTGAAAGTAATTTTAAGAGGGTGCGTTTAGGGAGGCCTGGTACTGCATCTAAAATCAGCCAGCGTGTTATTTCTTGTTCATTATCTAAGGTATTATCGGTTTTATGAAATAAGTCGATGGCCATCTCCACAGTTTAAGCAAATGAGCCAGTCATTAACTGGCTCATGGTTAAATTAAAACTCTAGCCCTTGTATTTTATATTTTGCGCCCATGATGTCAGTACTGCGCATGATTAAAGCAATACTCACTTTTTCATATACTTTAAACACCATCAGTTCGCCAACGCGTTCAGCAGGGATAACCAAATCTGGTGCACCCATTTGCCCAAAGGCGTTAGCGTCTTCTTGATACTCAATCGCTTTTTTATCGACTAAAACATTGGGCCCGGATTGCAAAATAGAGAACATCGAGCCAATTTTTATATTTTCTCGCTTGCCTTTATTAATGACGACAACATCCCATTTGCCAATGGCACTTGAATTATTAAGAGCAGCAAGTATTTGCCCTTTCAGTGTCATTGGAACAGGCTTAGGTTGAAAGTAAGCAGGTAAGCTATCATGCTCTGGAATGGGTAAAATAAGATCCCCTTGGCGAGCTTCACGAGAGCTTTTTAAGAAATCCAGTGGCGTCATTTCGTTCGTGGAGGTTACATTTGGATTTTTAGATGACTGAGAAAGCCCAATGTAATTGAGTTCTGTCCCTAGAAATTCCTCGGTTTCAGGGTCGATATAATCCTCACCCATACGGTACACACCGTATAGTTTATATTTGTCATACTGACCCTGTGCATAGAAAACATCACCTTCAAAAAAACGTGGCGTGGCAATGGCATCGCCGAGTAAACGAGGAGCTGATTTTATTAAATCAGGATTTATCACATGATCTCTTGATAAAAATGCAGAGATAGAGGCAAGAGGTATGGTTGGAATTGCGGCTCTTTTCTCTTCTATGCGAGTAGTCGGTGATAATTTTTTCAATTGTTTACGTGTGATTTGTGGTTCACCATTTACCCAAATGAGTGTTAACACATCACCCGGATAGATTAAATGAGGGTTATCTATTTGGTTATTGGCTTGCCATAATCGCGGCCATAACCAGGGGGAATTTAAAAAATGTGCGGAGATATCCCATAATGTGTCACCCTTTTCAACGGTGTAAGTTTCTGGGTGTCCTTCCTTTAGCGTTAACACGTCAGCGAAAGCTGACATCGAAAACACAGCACCTATTAAGAGTGAGCTAATTAGCTTTAATTTCATAACAATCCCTGTTTGGTAATTAATAAAACTGTTTTTTGCCTTAGGAAATGACTAGAATTACTATTAATAAATATAAATTTAAACATTAACCTATAGAGCATTATAATATCATGGCTTTACTAGACGTATTACATTTTCCTGATAAACGATTAAGAACTGTGGCAAAAGCTGTAGCTCAGATCACACCTGAGCATAAAAAAATAGCTACAGATATGCTTGAAACGATGTATGAAGAGAACGGAGTCGGTCTTGCGGCCACACAAGTTAACATACATCAATGCATTGTTGTTATTGACGTTTCTGAAACACGTGACACACCAATGGTGTTAATCAACCCGATTATTATTGATAAATCCGGTGAAGAAGGTTCACAGGAAGGGTGCCTTTCTGTTCCTGATATCAACGCAGAAGTTAAACGAGCTGAGTTTGTGACGGTTGAGTACTTAAATCTTGACGGCGAAATGCAAACATTACAAGCCGATGGTCTATTAGCTATTTGTATTCAACATGAGCTGGATCACCTTAGCGGTAAATTGTTTATTGATTATCTGTCGCCCTTTAAGCAAAAGCGAATCAAAACAAAACTTGAAAAGTTAAAACATCAAAATGAAAAATTTGCATAAATTTTAACACCTCAATTTATTATATCGATAAGGTTAACCGTGGATAAATTAAAGATCGTTTTTGCTGGCACGCCTGATTTTGCTGCAAAGCATTTGCATGCATTACTACTTGAGTCAGAGTTTGATGTTGTTGCGGTTTATACGCAACCAGATCGTCCTGCTGGGCGAGGTAAAAAATTAACCGCCAGTGCAGTCAAAGAGCTTGCTGTGGCGAACAATATTACCGTCTATCAACCTGATAATTTTAAAGAGGCTGCAAGCGTTGAACAACTACGCGCTTTAAATGCGGATATCATGGTCGTCGTTGCTTATGGTCTGATTCTGCCAAAGGTTGTTTTAGAAACGCCGCGTTTAGGCTGCCTTAATGTGCATGGTTCATTGCTGCCTCGCTGGCGTGGCGCAGCACCTATACAGCGTGCGATTTGGGCTGGTGATGCTGAAACGGGCGTCACTATCATGCAGATGAATGAGGGGCTCGATACGGGGGATATGCTCAGTAAAGTGAGTTGCACTATCGGTGCGGTTGAAACGAGTGCGTCTCTTTATGAGAAGCTCGCTGAACAGGCGCCTTTACTCTTAGTTGATACGATCAAGCAATTAGTTCAGGGGCAGCTAACAGCACAAGTGCAAGATGAGCAGTTTGCCAACTATGCAAAAAAATTATCTAAGGATGAAGCGCTAATCGATTGGTCCTGTGATGGTGCTTTTATTGAACGCTCTATTCGTGCCTTTAATCCTTGGCCAATGAGTTATTTTATGCTTTCAGGGCAAGCCATTAAAGTGCATCGAGCGAGTTGCATTAATCAGCTTAGTGATAAGGCTGTTGGGACAATCATTGCTGCTGATAAAAAGGGTATCCAAGTTGTGACGGGGAAGGGAGTCTTGAACCTAGAGGTTATTCAGCTTGCTGGTAAAAAAGCGATGCCAGTACAAGATATTTTAAATTCTCGCCGTGAGTTATTTGCGTTGGGTACGAATTTACATCAACAGCAGGATTAAGTTAAATGAATATTAGAGCGCTTGCTGCCAAAGTGTTAAACCAAGTCGTTGAACAGGGCGTCTCATTATCTCAAGCATTACCTGCCGTGCAACAGGATCTCTCTGCTAAGGATAAAGCCCTGCTGCAAATGATCTGTTATGGGGTTTTGCGCACTTTACCTCGACTAGACTTCTTCTGTCGTTCATTAATGAATAAGAGCTTAAAAGGTAAGCAGCGTCCACTGCATTTTTTGATTCTCGTTGGTCTTTATCAGCTCCTTTATACACGCATTCCAAGCCATGCAGCGGTTGGTGAAACGGTTAATGGTGCTAAAGCACTAAAACAACCCGCATTAAAAGGGGTGGTAAATGGTGTTTTACGCAGTTTTTTACGCGAACAAGCTGATTTAATTGCCAAAGCAGATCAACAAGAAGCACTCATTTATTGTCATCCAAGTTGGTTGGTGAAGCGGTTGCAAAATGCTTATGGCAATGAAGTTGCCGCCGACATAATGAATAATAACAATCAGCAAGCGCCGATGTGGTTACGTGTTAATGGTCGCCACCATACGCGAGAAGCGTACCAAATATTATTGAATGAGGCTGAATTAGAAAACAGTCCTGCCGAGGATGCGGAAAATAACAATGCATTACGTTTAATTAAAGCGACCGACGTATATAAGCTTCCTGGATTTGAAAATGGTTGGGTCTCTGTACAAGATGGTGCTGCACAATTGGCGGCACACTATTTGGATGCTCAAGCGGGAGATTTGATCCTCGATGCCTGCGCCGCACCAGGTGGTAAAACGGTACATATGCTAGAATTGCAAGCTGGTATTAAACAAATGGTTGCCGTTGATGCCGATGAAAAACGTTTATTAAGGGTAGATGAAAACCTACAACGTCTTAATTTATCTGCAACGGTTATTCATGGTGATGCCTCGCAACCCGATAATTGGTGGAAAGGTGAGTTATTTGATCGCATTCTTTGTGATGCTCCCTGTAGTGCAACAGGGGTGATTCGTCGCCATCCAGATATTCGTTGGCTACGTCGAGATAGTGATATCGCTGAATTGGTTTCATTACAAAGGCAAATATTACATGCGCTGTGGGAAAAATTGAAACCGGGTGGTATTTTACTTTATGCAACCTGCTCTATTTTACCCGATGAAAATGCGTTACAAATTAAAGAATTTTTAGAAAGTCGCAGTGATGCAACAGCAATTGCGCTTTCGCAGCAATATAATAACGGACAAACTGAGCGTCAATTATTGCCAAATGAAGCAGGTATGGATGGCTTTTATTATGCTAAATTACAAAAATCGTTATAACGATTAGTTGTACAATCACATAGGAATAGTGGTGATAGATGAAAATTATTATTTTAGGTGCAGGTCAAGTCGGTGCATCACTGGCAGAAAATCTCGTTGGTGAAAATAACGATATAACCGTGATTGATGAATCGTCCGAACGCTTACAGGATTTACAGGATCGTTTTGATCTTCGCGTCGTGCAAGGTAGTGCATCTAGCCCCACTATTTTAAGTGAAGCTGGTGCCGATGATGCAGATATGTTAATTGCGGTCACCAATTCCGATGAAGTTAATATGGTTGCTTGTCAAATAGCGTTTACGCTCTTTAATGTACCTAAAAAAATAGCCCGCATTCGCTCACAGAGTGTTGTCATGCACGAAAAGGAGCTGTTTAATAGCGATGCTTTTCCGATTGACCATATTATCGCCCCAGAAAAGTTAGTAAGTGACTACATTATGCAGTTGATTGAGCATCCTGGCGCATTGCAGGTTGCTAATTTTGCCGATGGTAAAGTCGGGTTGGTGGCTATTAAAGCGTACTATGGTGGATCTTTGGTGGGTAATGCAATATCCACCCTGAAAGAGCACATGCCCAATATAGAGGCGCGAGTTGCTGCCATTTTCAGACGTGGAACTGCAATTAGACCACAGGGGACGACGATCATTGAGGCTGATGACGAGGTGTTCTTTATCACCGCTAGCCAGCATATTCGTGCCATCATGAGTGAAATGCAAAAGTTAGAGCAGCCCTATAAACGTATTATGATTATGGGTGGTGGTTATATTGGCGAAAGATTGGCTATACGCCTTGAAAAAGAAAACTCAGTTAAGTTAATTGAGAAAAATTTAAAACGTGCAGAATACCTATCTGAAACACTCTCTAATACGATCGTTTTTTGTGGCGATTCTTCAGACCAAGAGTTACTCGCCGAAGAGCATATTGAGCAGATCGACCTTTTCATTAGTGTTTCTAATGACGATGAGGCTAATATTATGTCTGCAATGTTGGCAAAACGTATGGGGGCACGAAAAGCAATGGTATTAATTCAGCGTGCTGCCTATGTTGAATTAGTACAAGGTGGTGTGCTTGATATTGCAATATCGCCACAGCAAGCAACTCTTTCTGCACTATTAACTCATGTCAGAAAAGCGGATTTAAAACATGTTTACTCTTTAAAAGAGGGGCAGGCTGAGGCGATTGAGATTGTTGCCCGAGGAGATAACATGACATCTAAAGTAGTTGGTAAAGCGCTGTCACAACTTAAACTACCACGGGGAACGACGATTGGTGCCATTGTTAGAGATAATAACGTTCTGATTGCACATAACAAAACCATAGTCGAAAGCGATGATCATGTAATCCTTTTTTTAGCTAATAAAAAATACATTAGTGACATCGAAAAACTATTCCAACCTAGTCCGTTTTTCCTCTAAATAGGGCCTAATAAGATGGTATTTCGACCACTCTTTTTCATCACTGGTTTAGTGTTATCTAAAATGGCTTTTTTCATGTATTTTCCGATGATTTTGGCTTTTTATTACGGCAGCCTTGGTGGGATGGAATTCTTAATGGCAATTGTACTAACCCACTTTGCCTCTTTCCTATTCCTCTATGTGGGTAAAGAGAAAGAAAGTTCTCGTTTAGGTGTGCGAGAGATGTTTTTGTTAACCACAAGTGTTTGGGTCTTAGCGAGTCTATTTGCCGCATTACCCTTTGTTTTTATTGAGCATATTAGCTATAGCGATGCTTTTTCGAAACCATGTCGGGCATAACAACAACGGGGAGTACTGTATTACATGACTTAGATACTATGCATCATAGTGTCTTATTGTGGCGCTCGATACTACAATGGCTTGGTGGTGTCGGCTTTATTGTCATGGGGGTGGCCATTTTACCCTTTCTGAATGTTGGTGGTATGCGCCTTTTCCAAACCGAATCCTCCGATTGGTCCGATAAAAGTTCGGCTAAAACACGCACGGTTGCGTTAGATATTCTGGTTGTTTACCTGATTTTAACCGTGTTATGTATTCTAGGCTATTATTTTGCTGGCATGAGTGGTTTTGAGGCGGTTAATCATGCCATGACAACGATCTCAACGGGGGGGTATTCTACATCCGATAGTTCAATGGGGCATTTTTCTATTCTCGCTCAATGGAATGCGATTATTTTTATGTTCTTGGGTGGCTTGCCTTTTCTGCTTTTTGTTCGTGCCGTTAAAAACAGTAACGTATTTAATCTTTTTCATGATGCGCAAGTCGTGGGTTTTTTAAAGCTTATTATTTTTTCCTCTGTTAGTTTGACCATTTACCTTGTTTACACGGGGCAATTTTTCGGTGAAGAGGCACTTCGATTAAGTCTATTTAATGTTGTCTCTGTACTTACTACAACTGGGTTTGGTTTGGATGATTTCCTTACTTGGGGGGATTTCAGTGTGATGATTTTCTTTGCCTTATTATTTTGTGGAGCCTGTTCAGGATCAACAACGGGAGGGATTAAGATATTTCGTTTTCAAATTGCCTTAACACTATTTAAACGTCAGCTTATGTTATTAATGCACCCGCATGCAATTCTTCCACAGAAATACAATAATCGCCCAGTTAGTGATGATATTTTACGCTCCTTAATTGCTTTTGTTTTGGCATATTTAGGAACGATTATCATTGCAGCACTGTTATTAACATTGCTAGGTTCATCGGCAATGGAAGCAATAAGTGCATCGATCACCGCTGTTTCTAATGTTGGTCCGGGGCTAACCGCTGAAATTGGCCCGTCGGGTAACTTTGCTCATTTTTCTGATTTAGCTAAATGGATATTATCGCTTTGTATGTTACTTGGACGGTTAGAAATATTAACCGTAGCGGTATTGTTTACAACTCATTTTTGGCATCGTTAATACTCACTACACGTTGCGCCCTTTCAACTAGCCTTTCTGGTAAAGGCTGTTTGATTGGTACCCCCATATCTCTAAGCGCCTCTGTTTGTGAGATGACATTTCCACGCCCTTCACTTAACTGCTTTAGGGCGTGGTCATAGCTGCTTTGTGCTTTACCCAATTGCGCACCTAAATCCAACATGTTTTGACTAAATAGGCGCAATTTGTCATAGAGTTTGCCCGCTTGATTTGCAATTAAGCGACCATTTTTCTCTTGTTGATCAAAACGCCATAGGTTTTCAATGGTGCGTAAAGCGATCATTAAATTAGTTGGGCTTGCCAGTAATATATTATTATCTAAGGCTAATTTAACTAATTCTGGGTCGTGCTCAATGGCGCTAATAAAAGCGGGTTCAACGGCAACAAAAAGTAGTACATAGTCTAGGCTGTTGGTCGATATTAACTTTTGATAATCTTTTTTACCTAAGCCTTTGATATGCTGGCGCATAGAGATAATATGTGCCTGTAATGCTTGTTTTTGTTGATCGCTATTTTCGGCATTAAAGAAGCGCTCGTAGGCGACCAAGGAGACTTTAGAGTCAATAATAATAGTTCTATCGCCAGGCAAATTGACGATAACATCGGGCTGTAGGCGTTGTCCATGCTCATTTTTAAGGCTGACTTGGGTGTGATATTCATGTCCTTCCCTTAGCCCTGATGATTGTAAAATCCGCTGCAAAACCACTTCCCCCCAATTACCCTGCTGTTTATTATCCCCCTTTAAGGCATTGGTTAGGTTGATCGTTTCCTGTTGCATTTTTTCATTTAAAGTTGCTAGTTTAGAAACCTCATTTTGTAACTGATAGCGTTCTTTGCTTTCTGACAAATAACAATCGCTAACCTGTTTTTTAAACTCATCTAATTGTGTTTTAAAGGGATTTAATAACTGATTGAGGCTCTCTTGATTGATGGCTTTAAACTGTGCAGATTTATCATTAAAAATACGCTGTGACAGGAGTTCAAATTGTTGACTTAACTTTTCTTCACTAAATTGATGGTCGCGCAGTCTTTGCTCGCCACTTTGTAGGCGAATTTCCGTTTCTCTTAATCTTGTGGTGAGTTTATTGGTTTGCAATTGTAGTGAATCAATAAAAAGCTGCTTCTCTTGTAGCTGTTCTGTTTGTTGCTGGTTAAGTTCACTTTGAAATTGTAACGCTTGATTGCTTAATTCTAATTTAACATTAAGTGCGTTATTGGCTTTTTTTAAAGATGAAATAAACCACAGTAAGCAAAGCAGTGAGCAGCCAAGGGTGATCGATAGGATAATAACAACGGAATCTGCAGAAAAATTTAGCATTATGAGTACTCAAAACGTTGCAGGTAGTTAATGATCTTTTTATTGCTGATTTTCCAAAATAAAAGGTAGATAAGATAAATCGCAAAAACTAACCATTTATGTTTGTTTTGCCCTTGATCAAGTTGCTCAAAGCTAAATGGGCCAAAGTAAGTATTCATTACATAAACATACAATAAGATGATAATTGGAATAATGAACACCGATGATAGCTTCCAAAGTAGCAGTAGTAATTGACCTAGACGAGCTCGTAGCATGAGAGGTTCCTAGTGAGCGAACAGATAAAAAATAATCACGATAACTTTAAACAGTTACAACTAAGAAGTGAATATTTAATTATTACAAATCTGCTCTGTTCGTAAATTTTTAATTTATTTCGCTAAGTGAAACAATTAACTTACACTTTGTTGCTGTTTTGTTTTGTTGTGCTATATTTGTGTTTTGATCGAAACTTAAGTGAAACTTAATGGTTAAGCGCAACAGTAAACAACGGCGTCATATTATTCTCCGCTTATTGGCCGAGCAGGGGGAAGTGAGCGTTGAACATTTGGCATCCCATTTCGCCACCTCTGAAGTGACTATTCGTAAAGACCTCTCTGCATTAGAAAAAAATGGTTTACTACTGCGCCGTTATGGCGGTGCTATAACCGTACCTGAAGAGCTAATACAATCAACCATGGAGCATTCATCTCCAAATAAGCAAAGAATGGCGCAAGCTGCTGCCAACCTGATTCGAGACAATAACCGTATCATTATCGATAGTGGTAGTACAACGTCCGCGCTCATTGAAAAATTGAATGACAAACGCGGTTTGTTGGTGATGACTAACTCATTGTCCTTAGCCAATGCGATTCATGAGCTTGAGCATGAACCGACATTACTCATGACCGGTGGAATTGGGATCCCCACTCCGAATCCTTTCAAGGGCAAGTCGCGGAGCAGGTGTTACGCTTATATGATTTTGATCAGTTATTTATCGGTGCCGATGGGATTGACCTTGCGCGTGGCACAACAACCTTTAATGAATTGACTGGATTGAGCAAGGTGATGGCAGAGGTTTCTCGCGAGGTTATTGTGATGGTTGAGGCCGATAAATTTGGTCGTCGCATTCCTAATTTAGAGCTTCCTTGGCAACAAATTTCAATACTAATTAGCGATGATAGATTACCTGCATCGGATTTACAAAAAATAACAGAGCAAGGGGTGCAGGTGATACTGACCCCTTATAGTAATTAATTAAACTCTAAAGGCAATATTATGTGTGGAATAGTGGGCGCGGTAGCGCAAAGGGATGTAGCGGATATTTTACTTGAAGGATTAAAACGTCTTGAATACCGAGGTTATGATTCAGCGGGATTGGCTATCATTTCTGAAACAGGGGAATTACAACGTTTACGTCGTGTAGGTAAGGTGAAATCATTGGCTGATGCAGTGGCCGATCACCCTGTTTCTGGTGGGACGGGGATAGCACATACCCGTTGGGCAACGCACGGTGAACCAAATGAAGCTAATGCGCATCCACATACCTCTAATGACAGAATTGCAGTTGTGCATAATGGTATCATTGAAAACCACGCAACATTACGTGACCAGTTACAACAGCAGGGTTACCAATTTACCTCCGATACCGATACCGAAGTAATTACTCACCTCGTTCATCTACACCTACAAACTGAGTCGTCACTACTCAAAGCGGTGCAAAAAACCGTCAAACAGTTGGAAGGAGCCTATGGCACCGTAGTGATCGATAAAAATGATCCGCAACGTATAATCGTTGCTCGCTCTGGCAGCCCATTAGTCGTTGGTTATGGGCTTGGCGAGCACTTTGTTGCCTCCGATCAATTGGCATTGCTACCTGTAACTCGTCGTTTTTCCTTTTTAGAAGAGGGAGATGTTGCTGAAATTACCCGTAAAAGCGTCAATATCTATGATTTAGATGGAAATAGTGTTGAAAGAGAGGTAACAGAGTCAGCCGTTAGCCATGATGCGGGTGACAAAGGGCAGTATAAACATTACATGCTTAAAGAGATTTATGAGCAACCCGTCGCGCTACAACGTACTATTGAAGGGCGAATTAGCAATGGGAAAGTCGTTGATAATACCTTTGGTGAAGGGGCTGAAAAGTTACTCAAAGATGTTAAGCATGTACAAATTATCGCCTGTGGTACAAGTTATCATTCAGCTATGACTGCGCGTTACTGGTTTGAAGCTATTGCCGGCGTTTCCTGTAATGTTGAAATTGCCTCCGAATTTCGTTATCGCAAATCGATGGTCATGCCTAACAGCCTGTTGGTTACGATTTCCCAATCGGGTGAAACGGCTGATACCTTAGCGGCATTGCGTCTTGCTAAAGAAATTGGTTATATGACTAGTTTAACCATTTGTAACGTTCCCGGTTCATCGCTGGTACGCGAATCGGATATGGCTTATATGATGAAAGCGGGTGCGGAGATTGGCGTGGCATCAACCAAGGCATTTACCGTACAACTGGCTGGATTAATGATGTTAGTCGCAGCAATCGGTCGCCATAATGCGTTAACTGTACAAGGGGAAGCGGATATCGTCGCTGCGCTACAAAGCTTACCCGCAAAAATCGAGCAGGCATTAGGGATGGATAAAGCGATTCAGGAATTGGCCGAAGATTTTGCCGATAAACACCATAGCCTATTTTTAGGGCGTGGCGATCAATACCCAATCGCGATGGAAGGAGCGCTTAAACTTAAAGAGATCTCCTATATTCACGCCGAAGCCTATGCCGCTGGTGAATTAAAACATGGTCCTTTGGCATTGGTGGATGCTGATATGCCAGTTATCGTCGTTGCGCCAAATAATGAGCTCGTTGAAAAATTAAAATCAAATGTCGAAGAGGTACGTGCCCGTGGCGGTTTGATGTATGTTTTTGCCGATAAAAATGCCCATTTTAAAAGCGATAAAACAATGAAGGTATTAGAAGTACCAACCTGTGATCCTTTACTGGCACCGATCATCTACACCATTCCCTTACAACTGTTGAGTTATTATGTGGCACTCATAAAAGGTACGGATGTTGACCAACCAAGAAATTTAGCCAAAAGCGTGACAGTGGAATAATTATTTATCGCTTTTACTATACAATTGTAGGTCGACAATAAAGTTTGGTCACTTGAAACCTTCGATGAGATTTAATCTATCGAAGGTTTTTTTATGTCTGATATAAATACCTATTTCATAATATTCTAAAAGTAGTTGATTTGATGTAGAGTTATTTGTGATGCGTTTGTTG
The DNA here is from genome assembly GCF_040566515.1 of Psychromonas sp. MME2. Classification (NCBI taxonomy): domain Bacteria; kingdom Pseudomonadati; phylum Pseudomonadota; class Gammaproteobacteria; order Alteromonadales; family Psychromonadaceae; genus Psychromonas; species Psychromonas sp. MME2. The sequence goes on from NZ_JBEWXI010000002.1 coordinate 387,992, forward strand.
TTATTGAAATTATTAAAGAGCAAAGTCATACATTAACAATGACTTAGGTTTGAGGTGGTGGTAAAATACCAGGTTAAAACAACAAAAAAAAATCACAAGTTGGTTTCGGAGAAGCGTTATGGGATAGCGCCAATAAGTTACGTGGCAGTGTTGAATCCTCGGAATACAAGCACATTGTCTTATGCCTTATTTTCCTTAAATTTATCGTTACCATCTTGCAGGGAAGAAACAAAATGACTATTGGAAAGCACGGGTTTATTTTGCGGTTAGTTGTAGTTTATTAATTAAATATGGATTTAAACCCATAGGAAAAACAGTAGATGAAAAGTGGCTTGTTTCAATCAACAAAGGTACAAGATTAATTGATTATAATTTTGACGAAGGCTAGCAATATTTTGTGCTTGCAAATGGTAAAATCTGGTATGTCGATGAATTTCTAGAGCCCCCAGAAAAATATTTAAGTGGTGTTGATCCTGAAATAGATAATTTTGGATATATATCTGTACTAGAAATGTGGCTACATTTTAAAGACTTTATGAAAATAGGTGACGAAAACTCATTTAATAAAGCACAAGTGGCATTTAAAAATAAATTAAAAGAACTCGTATAATGAGATGTAAAAATCGAAAGTTATACATCATAAAGTAATTTGAAAAAGGAAAGGTTTAGAACGACATGAATCGCACATCAGAGCCTACTCAGGCAAAATCCCAATTGGAATTAATTCAGCAGTGGCGCAGTACTTTAGAATGTTTAAAAGGTGATGTCGGTTTTCCTGCATGTATGGCTAATGTGACAGGTGAAGAAAAAAGCAAACTTGATTCTGTTATAGAAGCCTTTAGTTATTTAGAGCAAAAAAATACTTTGTTAGATGAAAATGAAGACTTTTTATTCTCAGAATCTGGGTTTATTAAGTACAAGGCTCTGCATATGCTTGTGTTTGATTATTTATCCAAGTTAACAAAGACGACAAACTCAGATGAAAAATCGACGTTTTACTTTGTTTCTAGGAAAAAACATATCGCACAGCAAAAAAGGAGTAGTAATGGGACTCATTCTTTAATTCACTTTTTGCTTACCCTTGTTGCTCTCTTTATATTAGGTAGTGCTAGTTTGATGATGGTGGTGAAAACACAAAATAATTTGATTGTTATTCTGATTTTATTTTGGTTGTGTTTTTTGCACTTTAAAACGGCTCTTAGGCTAGTAAAACCATTTAAAAAATCACCAATTAGTCCATTCAAGTTCCGAGTTAGTCTCTTAGGAATACACTCGTTAAATACACTATTGAAAGTGAGTTTGTTATGTCTTGTACCCATTGCTTTAACAGCTAATTTTAAACCCTATTGGGTTGATGATGTGATTATTATCAGCTTGTCTATTCTATGTTTATTTCATTATAAGGCGAATAATCTTGTTGATGAAACCCCTATCACTTCAGCAGCAAAAGAGTCAGCTAATGTTTAAATGGGTTTCGATATTAATAAGTATTTTATTTAGTGCAAGCACGGTTGCATCTATAAATTTAAATCTTGCTTGTAAAGAAAAGAAAGAGCAGCAAATGTCTCTATTAACAGAAATGTCTACCTCTGTCAGTGAGGCTCACTTAGCAGGACAATGTACAGGATATTGGTCTTTTGAAATAGTTCCTATAAAAGAATCATGTTCAGAATTTGTAGAACAAAAAAATGCACTTTTACCCGCTTTCAGCACATCTGTTTCAGAAGCGCATTATGCAGGTATTTGTGTTGGGGTTATTTATCGAATTGCACAGAACTGTGGCACCCATGTGCGTCAGAATGAATATTTAAGAATTGCTGAAAATGCGAGTTCTTTAGAGGCAATTAGAGAGAGACTTTCTTGTTATGGCGGGTAAAAACACAAGTATTGCCGCCATTGCCTGCGAAGCATTAGGTATTCAAAGAAATCTTTTACCAGAGCGTTTAAGAGGTCGTCTGAATTATTACGTTAAAGATAAAAAGCTTAAAGCTAAATTGCTTGATCAGAAAGATGCCAATTCAGAATCTGTTGATTATGTGCCTAAACCTATTAAGCCGGGCAATCATACTTTTATCCGTAATCTTGTTATTTTAGATACTTTATTTGAAGATAAAAAATTAGTGATTAACTGGTTGAGTGGCGAAGCAATGGAGGCCGCTAGTTTTGACCAATTTGCCAATGAGTGGAGGGCAAAGAAAATATTATTTCAGGCGCTTGATAAACGTGTGACTGATTTGCGCGCTTTTTTATTAAGTGGTGAAAAAGATTGGTCGCAGGATGAAATCCCTTATCCTTTTAATGAAGGCAAATATAGTTCGATGGAGATGATTGCTGCTTCAATTGAATTTGATGAAAACTCAAGCGCATACGATTTAGCGTTAAAAGCGGTTATTCAAGGTCAGTTTGGTGTGCTTGGTAAGCTAATAGAAAACAATCCTCAGGCTTTTATTAGCGAACATGGTGAATGGTTGGTACAGCTTTATCATAGTAAAGAAGCTGAATATGAAGAGTACAGCCAATTACTTAATAAGTATTAAATAACTGCTTATTTTCCCTTTTTTGTGAATTTCACAGTTTGATACTTGCTCCTGAAGTCACCGCACAGTGCGGTGATATAAGGATAAAGAAAAATGAATAAATTTATTGTTTTTGAAGGTCTTGATGCTTGTGGAAAAACAACGCTGAGCTCACTTTATGCAAAACAGAGAAATTCCGTTGTTTATTCCGCAGTGGTGGAAGAATCACAGGAACTGAGAAAAGTTATTGACTGTTATCAGTCAAAGGAAAGCGCTTTGTTATTTTTTTTGTTGAATAACTTTTTAAAGAGTCATGAGGTCTCTGGTGCTTTACAGTCGGGGGATGTCATACTAGACAGATACATATTTTCAACCTTGGCATACCAGAGCATTATGCTTGGAGAAAATACAGTTAGGAGCCTCTTTGATACCCTTAATATTGCTGAAAGACTTATTCTTCCTGACGTCATCGTTTTTGTTAAGGCTGATGCGGAAACGATAAAGAGCAGGATAAAAGCCAGAGTTGGTAATGGCCAATGGTACGGTGATGAAATAACACAAAATAACTGTGTAGAGAGTCCCTACAAAAAGATTTTTAAGTGGTTTGATATTCCCATTGTAGAGATTGATACATCAGAAAAGCATGGTCGCTCGATAGCTGAAAATTATCAGCTGATGCAAGAAAAGATTGATCGTGTTCTTTCTGCTGGAAAAAATTAATACAAAATAGGAAACGTTTTTGGTTATCCGATCCAAATGGTTATAAAGCCCATTATCAGTTCTCTGGTAATGGGCTTTTATGTCACTGAAAGATGATAAGCATGATAAACCTGCACAACTAATCCCAATTGAGTTAGATGTAGAAGACCGCTATGAAGAGTATAAATAACTGCAAAATAAATATTGAATAATTTTTATTTTCTCTTTTTTGTGAATTTAACAGTTTGATACTTGCTCCTGAAGTCACCGCATAGTGTGGTGATATTAGGAGTACAATATGTATCATTTAATTCTTTTTTCGTTACTCAATACGACTGATCAACTTTCCCCATCTGACACTGTTATTAAAACAGACCTTCTTGCACTTGTACTAGGAGGTTCTCATGAGTAATTCATTTGACGAATTAGTAATTAATTATCACGTTACAGAGATCTGTAATTATTCATGTAAGTTTTGTTATGCAAAGTGGGATCGTCCAAACGAAATTCATACTCAAGGTTACAACGCCGAATTGATGCTAGAAAAGCTTGCTCGCTATTTTTTCAATGAAGCTGGTAATAAAGTTAAATCGGTCTTTCCTTATAAAAGTGTTCGCATTAATTTTGCAGGTGGTGAGCCACTAATCCTTAAAAACCGTTTTTCACAACTCATTATAAAAGCTAAGGAGCTTGGTTTTAACTTATCGCTTATAACTAATGGGCATTATCTAACCAAAGAGTTTGTCGATAATTATGGTGCTTTATTCTCGATGATTGGTATTAGTTTTGATAGTCAATCTGCTGATGTGAGGAAAAATATTGGAAGAATAGATTGTAAGGGTAATTCATTTGATGAAGTTGATTTAATTAATACCGTTGAACGCCTTCGCAAGATCAATCCATCTATTTCGATAAAGGTAAATACGGTTGTTAATAGTTTAAATTATCAAGAGTCATTTGTAGGGTTAATTACACAGTTGCAGCCTGATAAATGGAAGGTCTTTCAGGTTCTTCCTGTATTAAATAATCATCTGCTAGTGACTGATAAACAGTTTACTGAGTTTGGTGAACATCATGCTCAATTAGAGGGTGTGATGGTCATTGAGGATAACGATGCGATGACTAATTCATATTTAATGATCAATCCCCAAGGTCGATTTTATCAGAATAGTTCAACACAAGTAGGTTATCAATATGGCGAATTGATTCTGGATGTTAGCGTTGATCAAGCATTAAGTGTCTGCGAGATTAATTGGGAAACATTCACTAGTCGTTATCAGAAGCCTTCTACTGATAACGCAATTAAGCTTATTAGTAACAATGAATATATATTCAAACAAAACGAACAGTTAGCCTCTTTAAGTCAAGGAGAATAGCATGAATACCACTTCTGATGACAAACAATTTGTGGCTCTGAATCGACACTATTTTACTAGGCACTTTCTAGCCTTTCTTGATAGCGCTTTTCATAGTCTACTGGCGACAATAAATTATTGGAACCATGTTTGCGTTTGTTGTTATAAAAAATTTCAATATAATCGAATATTTCGCTTCGCGCATCTTCCCTTGTAGAGTATATTTTCTTCTTAATACGCTCTCGTTTTAATAATTGAAAAAAGCTTAAGCCCAAACCTCATCGGAGATAAGCAAGCACAGGATAAATTTAAAAGCGTTATACCAGCTAAGATGATTAAAAAAGTAAATAGAGGGCGTTCAAATTTTTGTGTATGGGTAATGCATTAGGTATCCTGCATGAGGTCTAAGCGCCCTTCAAAAAAGCGACTATTACATTATAAAAAATGAGAATAAAAATGAATAAATTTATTGTTTTTGAAGGACTGGATGCCTGCGGAAAAACAACGTTAAGCTCACTTTATGCAAAAGATAGAAGCTCAGTTGTTCATTCTGCTGTAGTGAAAGAAGCAAAGGCATTACGAAAGGTCATTGACTCCTACCAGTCAAAGGAGAGCGCTTTACTGTTTTTTTTGTTGAACAACTTATTAAAGAGTCATGAAGTCTCGGGTGCATTAGAATCTGGAGATGTGGTACTGGACAGGTATATCTTTTCAACCTTGGCATACCAGACAATTATACTTGAAGAAGATATAGTCAAGCAGATCTTTGATACGCTTAAAATTACCCAAAATATTCTTCTTCCTGAAGTAATTGTCTTTGTTAAGGCTGATGCTGAAACTATAAACAGTAGGATAGAGACCAGAGGAGGCACACTTCAGTGGTACGGCGATGCTATAACGCAAAATAATTGTGTAGAAACAGCCTACAAAAAAATATTTCAGTGGTTTGATATTCCCATTGTAGAGATTGACACATCAGAAAAACATGGTCGGTCTGTGGAAGAAAATTATCAGCTAATGAAAGACCAGATTGATCTCGTTCTCTCTGGAGGGAGTAATTAAAACTAGGTTCAGTTCAGTATTTATAATGGGCATGCTTAAACATTATTGTTGTGGCTTTAGAATTCAGACATACAGATCATGGCCCATATTAGCTCCTTGTTAATAAGTTATTAGATGTTAGGCGTCAACTAGCTTGGCCGTTATGGTCTTGGGCGGGGATTTGCTGCTTACATTTGTAAGCAGGCTAAGTGCCTTTACTCTGCTACTCTTAACTCTGAGCTTGTATCACTATAAATCGATTTAATCTTATCAATGCATTCAAAAAAGGCGCTGACTAATTGTGGGTCAAACATTGTGCCGCTGCCTTTGCCAATAAAGTCTATCGCATCCTCTAATGGCCAACCCTGTTTATAGGGCCTTGTGGTGGTTAGGGCATCAAACACATCGGCAATGGAAACAATTCGAGCTGATAAGGGAATTTCCTCGCCTGCTAACTTATAGGGGTAACCAGTGCCATCCCAACGCTCATGGTGGCTTAATGCAATTTCATGTGCCATTACCAACAAGGGAGAATCATCTCCACTTAAAATTTCACCGCCAAAAATAGGGTGTTGCTCTATGACTAAGCGCTCATCGGGAGTGAGTCGCCCTGGTTTTAGTAGCACGGCATCAGGCACGCCGATTTTACCTATATCATGCATGGGGGCTGCATCCACTAATAATTTGCACCATGGTTTAGTCATGCCGATATGTTCAGCTAATGTTTTGCTGTAGTGGCTGACGCGTACCAAATGAAAACTTGTTTCGTTATCGCGAAATTCTGCGGCTTTGCCAAGTCGATAGATAAGGTTGCAACGACTTTGCTCTAGCTCCTGCGTGCGTTTTTTCACCATTTCTTCGAGGTGGCGTTCGCGATTTGCCAATTTAAGTTGGGTTTCAACGCGTAATTTAAGGACGATTGGACTAATAGGTTTGGAGATATAATCCACTGCACCGAGTGTAAAACCTTTCGTTTCATCTACTGTTTCTGTTTTGGCAGTGACAAACATAATTGGAATGTTTGAGGTTATGGTGTTCATTTTGAGCTGTTTGCAGGTTTCAAAGCCATCCATTTCTGGCATCATCACATCAAGTAAAATCAAATCCGGTAGGGGGTGCTTCTCGGCAAGTTGCAGTGCTCTTTTACCTGATGTCGCGGCACGAATGGTATAATCTTTTGATAATGTATTATGGATAAGTTGGATGTTTTCAGGGACATCATCAACGACCAAAATAGTTATGTTCTGTTGCTTTGATTCCATTTTCTTGCCTTGGGGATATATTAAGTAAAAAACCCTCTGTAATATGTTAATACAAAGTAAAGTGAGTTAGATAAATAATTGCAAATTGTTGATGCAAAGTAAATGGACATGAAGTGTTATAATAACGGATTACTTCTCATTATTCCATATCCATCCCTTAAGGGTAGTCGATATCTCTTTTAAATGTCATTGTGGGCCAAAAGTGAAAGAAACAATTCAAAATAATAACCTTAAGATAAAAAATCTGTTTTCTGGCTGTTTTATTGCCGCAAAGAGACTCTTTTTGTTAGTTGTCATCTGTTTTTGCGTCATAAAACCAACTTTTGCAGACCATGCCGATGTAAAAAACATAAGCCAGATTCAACCTTTTAGCCAATATTTAAAGCGTCCTAAAGTAACCATGATTTTAGATACAAAGCGCAGCTATTGGCAGCAAGTTGCTAAGTTTTCCAATATTGCAGCGGAGGACCTAAATATTGAATTGAATATCGTTTATGGTGATGGAACGGTTAATACCCTGCTTGATTTAGGTAAGCAAGCGATTAAAGAGCAAGTTCAAGGGCTTATTTTTGTGCCTATTTTAGGCCAAGGGGATGAGTTGCTCGATGCGGCTAATCAGCATGATATTCCTGTGATCACCTTACAATCAGACTTTAGGCAATCATCAACTTTATTAAGGGGGCTTTTCTCGAATTGGATAGGGCGTGTTCATGGCGACGACTTCGTGACGGGCAGAAAAATTATTCAGCAATTGTTACCTCCGAGCAATATTGAGGATGATGAAACGCTGCTGATTATTGCCGGGTTGGAGAGTAGTGAGGAGGTGCAGAAGCGTATAAAGGGGATTGAAAAATATGTTAAAGAGCGTAATCCCAACACACAGCTCACTGTTGCTTATACTGATTGGAGTGCCGAGCAAGCCTTAGCTGCTTATCAAAATGCAGGGCCACAACAAAGCGTTATTGTGATGAATGCGGAAATGGCTTTAGCCGTTGCGGAGGCGGCAAAAAACGACCCAAGTGATGTAAAGCCTAAAATTGCGGCGATGAATTGGTTGCCTGGGATTGCTGATGCAATACAGGATAAAAGTATATATGCCGCCGTTGCAAATACCGAGTTTTATGGTGCCTTCGCCGTGGTGCTCATGTTTGATTATTTTCATGGTAAGGAAGCACAGCTACAAAACTTTGATTTTTCTATTTCGCCTTTGCTTGTGGCACAAAATAGTTATATGGAATATCAAAAGCTATTAAGTTTTGATGATTTGCGGCCTGATTTTTTTCAGGTTTCACGGGCTTTAAATGATGATTTACTGGTGGCTGATTTTCGCGTTGAAAGCTTACTCCCTAACTCTCAAACGCAGTTATTTATAGCGACCTTATCACCACAGGAAAAAGCGTTTATTTTAAATCACCGTCTTATTCGGGTGGGGGTCGACCCAAAGGGGGGGCCATTAGATTTTATTGATGGTAACTCACATCATCAAGGGGTAATGGCCGATCTTATCAGAGAGGTTGTCCCCATCTTGCCGCTTAAATTTATCTTTGAAAATAAAGGATCCTGGAAAAATGCGCGGCAGGGGGTATTAAATGGACAGTTAGAGATGCTCTCTATTGTTGCCAATCACCCCTTGCGTCAAGAGGATATGTTACTGACTAATGAGTTATATCGAGTACCTCCGGCTATTATTACCCTCGATAGTACATACGGGATAGATAGCCTTAGCGATTTAAGCGGTAAACGGGTGAGTGTGGTTGATGGCAATATTACTCAATTGCAGCTGTTGGAGGATTATCCTGATATTCAATTGGTGCCATTTAAAAGTGTCGAGCTAGCCTTGCAGGCCGTGGTCGATAAAAAAACCACAGCGGCATTTGTGATTGCTCCCTCGGCAACGCCATTTCTTAACGCGGTTAAGTTTAATAATTTGCAAATTGTTGCCTTTTCCGATTATCGTTTTGGTCTCTCCATTGGAGTCCGTAATGACTTGCCCGAGCTTCAGAGTATATTAAATAAAGCTTTTTTAACGCTTCCTGAGAATAGAATTAAAGAAATTGAAAGTCGCTGGATACGTGACCAATACACTGTTGGTTTTAATAAACAGCAGGTGTGGGAGTGGGTGCAGCAGGCTGCATTTTCGGTTGTATTGATTCTTGTTTTTTTTAGTATATGGGCAAGTCGCTTAAAGCAAGAGGTTTCTCACCGAAAATTGACCGAAGCGCAATTAATAGCCAGTGCCAAAAAGTTCCAAGTGTTGTTTGAATCGGCGATTGAGCCTTGCGTTATATTGGATGAAAAAGAGAATATTTTTCAAATAAACTCATCATTTGCTGAGTTGTTCGGGCTAACAGAAGTTAAGGCGATAGAAGGGAAAAGTCTTGCAGCTATTCACGCTGGCAACCCTAAGGTAAATGATATACATGAGCAATTTGCTCATGCCTTTAAGTTTGGCAGCTGTGCATTTGAAGTTGAAATGACAATATTAAATGGTGCGACTATTCCGATAGAAGTGCGTTTAAAGAAAATAGAGCTGGATGGGGAATTCTATATTCTCGCTTCTTTTCAAGATTTGAGCGAGCGGCGTCTGGTTAGTCAATTAATAGAAAGTGAGCGAGATACCTTAAAGCAAGTGTTGGGTAATAGCCCCGTTGGGGTGTGGATGTGTCGCGATAAAACATGCCTGTATGTTAATCGCACTATGCTGAAAATGACAGGATTAAGGGTGGGTAATTCTTTATTAGATATTTTTGCTAATCACGAAGACTATATGAAAAATATCCATAGTATTGATTCTACATCAACGGATGTTGTCTTCGAAACGATCATATTAGATGTCGATGGTAATAAACGTAATATGCTGATCACCACTTATCATGCTCAATATGATAATGGGTATGCTAATCTCTGCTGGGCGCAGGACATTACCGAAAGTAAGCAAGCTCAATTAGAGCTCGCTACCGCTAAAGAGGGGGCTGAAGCAGCGAATGAAGCTAAGTCAAACTTCTTAGCCAATATGTCCCATGAAATACGCACCCCGATGAATGCGATTTTGGGTATGTCTTACTTGGCTCTACAAACAGACCTTTCTAGTAAGCAGCGTGATTATGTCTCGAAAGTGCATCAAGCCGCTTCTTCGTTGCTCGGTATCGTTAATGATATTTTAGATTTTTCAAAAATTGAAGCACATAAATTAGATATTGATAATATTGACTTCGACTTGTCCGATTTATTGAGTAATCTGCTCAATGTTTTAAGCCATAAACTCGATGAAAAGCAGATTGAATTTATTATCAATTTATCCAAAGATACGCCGCGTTATTTACACGGTGATCCACTTCGCTTAAATCAAATTTTGATTAATTTTTGTAATAATGCCATTAAATTTTCACCAAATAATAGCGATGTATTGTTGAGTTGCACCGTCAATAGCATAGGAAAAAATGCCGAACTGACTTTTTGCGTGGAAGATTTCGGAATTGGTATCTCGGAAAATCAGCAACGTCGATTATTCCGCTCCTTTGAGCAAGGAGATGCTTCGACATCTCGTAAGTTTGGTGGTACTGGGCTAGGGTTGGCTATCAGTAAGCGGTTGGCGGAGTTATTAGGGGGAGAAGTTTGGTGTGAAAGTGAATTAGGTCAAGGTAGCCGTTTTTATGTCAAGGTTCGCCTTGCCGTTGTTTCACATTTTGAATCAGAGGTTATATTTCAAGCGCTCGCGCAGCAGACGCTTATTTTAGCAGGCCTACCAGCGCGGGTAAGTTATATGCTGGCATCCTATGCGAAAATGGTCAATATGGATGCGATTGCATGTGACCATGAAAATTTAAAGGCAACCCTTGCGCAGGCAACTGATCGCGCTGTTGTTATGTGTGAAATTAGCGCTGTTAATGAATCGTTACTACAGACTTTATCCTTATACCCGGAGACCAAACTACTGACCATTGGGCGTGTTAGTGAAGAGGAACTCGTCGATGATATTATTGCGCGTTATCCACAGACTCGTTTTCAAAGTAAACCTTTAACTCCGGTTGCCGTTGGCAACACGTTAATTGCCCTGTTAACTGATGACTCCGCTTTGACCAAACCCAAGGAGGACCATTCATTAGGCGCACTGAAAAAGAAGCTTGCAGGTGCGAATGTCTTACTGGTTGAGGACAATTTACTTAACCAACAGTTGGCAAAAGAGTACCTTGAACAAGCGAATATAAACGTCACCATCGCCAATAACGGGCAGGAGGCGGTAAATCTAACGACACAACATCACTACGATTGCGTGTTAATGGACGGGCAAATGCCGGTGATGGATGGTTATCAGGCGACAAAAAAAATCCGCGAGCGCTACTCGGCAGATCAATTACCCATTATCGCGATGACAGCTAATGCACTGAATGAAGATGTTGATCGCGCACTCAATTGTGGGATGAACAGCCAAATAAACAAACCGGTGCATATAAAAAATCTCTATCTTGAAATGGCGAAGTGGATCACAGTAACCGAAGTTAAGCCTTTGTTGCTGTTGGATAGCAAAGAAAATCGGTCATCGGAGGCGTTGACGTTACCGAAGATTGCGGGACTTAATTGTGAACATTTAAAAATGATGGTTAATGATGACATCCCTTTTGCGATCAAATTACTGGAGTTATTTGTCAGCTCTACGCGAAAATTATCTGCAGAAATTGAAGAGAGTATTCAGCAACGAGATGTAACTTGGCTGCTACGTTCTTTACATACATTAAAAGGTATCTCTGCAAATATCGGTGCAGAGCAGCTTAGTAAGATTGCTTTACGGCATGAAAATGAGTTAAAAGCACAACAGGAAATTGATTTTAGCGACTGCTCTGAAAAGCTATTAAATCTACAATTAGAGCTGAATCAGCTAGTTGATGGCCTTGCACTATGGTTGTCAAGTAGACAGCAGCACGTTCAGCTAATAGAGATGGATGATCTGCAACTGAGACAATTACTTAATGACCTTCAACAGAGTTTAGAAGAAAGCAGTACAGACGCTTTAGATTGGACCGAACAATTATCACAGGTGCCACAGTTACAATCGTATCGAAAAACATTAAATCAATTAAAAAAAGATGTAGAACAGTTTAATTTTGATCAAGCGTTGAATAAATTAAGTGAGTTACGCACGAAAATGAATAGTTAATTCCCTAAAGAAAGCCGCTACTATCGCTAGCGGCATTTCTATAGGGCATTAAATTATAGCCAACGTTTTTTCTTGAAAAATATCACCAAGCCTAATGCGATGATTGCCATTATGCCAAGTAGGTAGAAATAGCCATATTGCGCTTTTAGTTCTGGCATATACGAAAAATTCATTCCGTATATACCTGCCAAAAAACTTAACGGTACGAAGATAGCAGTGATCACCGTTAATGCCTGCATAGTCTCATTGAGTTGATGCGATGTTATTGATATATAAGCATTAATGATGTCACCGCAGATGTCATAATACATCTGAGACAAACTCAGGAGGCGCTGTAACCGTTCTTGCATATCGGTGAGATAATGAGATTCAGCCTTACCGATGATCGTCGTGCCATCTCCGATCAGCGATTTAAGCTCAGAACCAATATTAAGGTGGTAGTTAAAGGTGCGTTTTAGCTTAGTTAAACGCGAGCTATATAGAGTGAGTTTCTGCATCATTTGGTCTGAACCCTGAATTTGAAAGGCATCTTCAATCGCTTCTAAGGTATCTTCAAATTGTAATAACGCTTCAATATAGGCACCACTACTGTAATGAAAAATGCGTAAAGCGAGGGTCATCGGACTCGTTTTTAATAGTTTCTCCCCTTCGTTATTAAAAAGATTATTGATTGTCTCTGATTTTTTATCATGGCGTGTAATTAAAATTCGTTTTCCAACAAATAGGCCTATCGGTAATAATTCAAATTCAAGCTGCGACTTGGTGGAAAATATCTCTCGATAAATCATAAAAATATAGTTATCGAATAATTCAATTTTTGGAGGGTGGCGGTTATCCCTGACTGCATCTTCTATCGCTAATGGATGGCAACCGAGTTGCTCTAATATCAGGTGTTCTTGATCGCTATCGTGTTCATTAATATCAAGCCAGAGCAAGCCATTATCATCTTTTTGCCATTCTTTGATGAGCTCACTTCCACCGTATTTGGCATCTAAATTTTTGGCGATAAATATACATTGAATCATAACGTTAACCTTTGCCCATAGCAGTAATGAGGGTGATAGTGTTAAATCGTAAATATATACCCATGTTACCTCAAGATGCCAGACAAAGTATCTTGAGGTAACTTGGATATAAAGTGTTTAGACTAACGATTAATAATAATTAAGCAAGGTGATCATGGTTTGATTTGCGAGCTGCGCCCTGCCGGGCAAGGAAGTTGCCCTTAGCATTTCGGCGGGCTTTCCAAAATAGCTTATGCGCTGTAACTAAGAGAGTAATCTGCAACGAGTTGTTGAATGTCTGGCAGGCAACTACCGCAACCCGTCCCCGCTCCTGTGCAGTCGCTGATGGCTTGCACTGTTTTTAATTGTTTGTCTTTAATTGCCGACTTAATCGTATTTTCCCCCACCTGTTTACAGGCGCAGATAATTTTTCCTGCGGCTAATTTTCCTTTAACAACACCGGATACGAACGATAGCTCAACGTCGTGATCTGCGCGAATATCTAGTAAATTTTGCATCCACTCTAACGGCTGATTTTGCAAATTGTTGGACGCGATATAGGCACCGAGAATTTGTTTGTTATGTATATGAGCATAGCGATAAAGGGGAGTGTTATGGTCATCTGAGCGGCTATAATTTAAGGTTTTTCCACTTTTTTTGGCTAATAAATTATGTAATTTTACGCACAGTTGTTGTGCCGGTAGTTGTGCAGCAATACGGTATAAGTAACCGTTACTGACCTTTTGTTTAATCCAATAAGCAAAGGCATCGACATTTAACGGTTCGTCGCTTAACAGTAAGGCTTCACTCTGATATGGCCATTTTTGAATAGCAACAGGGGTTGTTTTAAATTCTGGTTGTCCCGAATAGCTATCTTTGTGGGCTGGTATTAAGGCGCAGACACTACTTAGTTTTGCGTTACTTTGATTCCAATGTATCGGCATGAACAATTGTTGTGGTTGTATTCGAGTGGATATTACTACGCGTGCTAAGGCCTTACCATAGTGATTACTTAGCATGGCGATATCACCATTGTTGAGTTGCTGTTGTTGTGCATCAGAAGGATGGATATTGACAAATGGTTCTGCAATATGTGCACTCAAACGACTCGATAAACCTGTTCGTGTCATGGTATGCCATTGGTCACGGATACGTCCACTATTGAGTAGGAAGGGGTGGTTGTTATCGCAAACCCCCTTGGGTTTTTGATGTGTCACCGCGATAAATTGCGCTTTTTTGGAGGGAGTAAAAAAAACATTATCACTAAACATGCGTTGGTGAATGATTCTTTTTTTGCAACTTGGTGACGGGCCACTGTTGTGGTGTCAGTTGGCTATATCCTTGCGCATCTAAGTGTGTTAAACCGATTAGGTTTAGGTCTCTATTTTTACCATTTTCATTACCAAGGGTCGTCATGCGTGCATATTCATTAAATATCTCTCCTTCATGAAGGTAGCTAAAATGTCGAGAAAATCCCATCCGTTTGGCGACTTCACTAATGATCCACCAATCAGGCTTACCTTCCCCTGGTGTTGGTAAAAGGCGTCGCTGCCTTGAAATACGACGTTCGGAATTGGTCACCGTACCTGATTTTTCACTCCATCCCTGGGCGGGAAGTAATACGCTGGCATATTTGCTGGTGGCCGTCTCTTTAATGCAATCGGAGACAACAACGAGTGGGCATTTTTGTAATGCGGCAATAATTTTATTGCTATTGGGTAGACTCACCACGGGATTGGTTGCCATGATCCACACCGCTTTAATCTTGCCATCATACATGGCATCGAAAAGATCAATGGCCTGTAACCCAGGGGCTTTTGCTACTGTATTGCTTTGCCAAAAGTCACTAATTAAACGATGCTCTTCTGGGTTGTTGAACTCCATGTGTGCAGCCAGTGTATTCGCTAATCCACCCACTTCACGTCCGCCCATTGCATTAGGTTGCCCCGTCACTGAAAATGGTCCCATGCCTGCTTTACCAATGCGGCCAGTTGCTAAGTGGCAGTTTAAAATGCTATTGACCTTATCACTGCCCTGTGAAGATTGGTTAACTCCTTGAGAATAGATGGTGATGACCTTTTCGGTATTTGCAAATTGCTTATAGAAGCGGGTTAGTAATGTTTTGGAAATCGTTAATCTATCAAGAAAGTCACGTTCATCTTGGCAATCTTGTTGTGCATTTTTTAGGGCGTCTTGAAAGCCTTCGCAGTAGCTATCAATGTAATTTGGGTTGATTTTTTGCTCGGCGACTAAATGACAAAGCAGACCATTAAATAAAGCGACATCGCTGCCTGGTTGTATTGCGAGATGTAGGTCTGCAATTGCACTGCTATCCGTTTTACGGGGGTCAATAACGACAATAAATAGCTCAGGTCGTAGCTTTTTTGCTGCTTTTAAGCGTTGAAATAGAACAGGATGACACCAAGCTAAATTTGAACCGGTGATCACGACCATATCGGCATGATCAAGGTCTTCGTAGCATATTGGGACGGTATCACTTCCAAAAGCGCGTTTATGTCCAACGACGGAAGATGACATGCACAGGCGCGAGTTTGTATCTATATTGGCGCTACCAATAAATCCTTTCATTAATTTATTAGCGACATAATAATCTTCTGTTAAGAGTTGTCCTGAAACATAAAAGGCTACAGCATCAGGGCCGTGCTCGGCAATGATATCGGAAAATTGTTGTGCGACATGATCTAGCGCAGTTGACCAATTTGTCTCTTGACCCTCTAGGCTTGGGTGTAATAAGCGTCCTTCATGACTAACCGTTTCACCTAGTGCCAATCCTTTTGAGCATAGTTTTCCATAATTAGCAGGGTGTGCAATATCTCCACGTATATCTACTCCACCCTGTGCATTACTTTTTGCTTCGATACCACAGCCAACACCACAATATGCGCAGGTTGTTTTTGTCCAGCTGTTATTTTCCATGGCCATAGAATCCCTATCTATTGATATAAATTAAATGATATAGAGCAAAGAGCAGACCAAGTCGTCTTTTTTTTATCTATTCGCCTACCTAAAACTTATTTCTTCTTTATTATCAATAACTAAAAACCCTAAAATGAACTGTCTTTAAATGGACATGTTGTTAATTAAATGTAAATGAATTGTTTTCGCTATATCTTGGTGCAGCCTCCATTTTAAAAACACCATGATTGAACATTGTCTCAGTTAAAGGGATGTGTTGAGCAATTTTAAAACTTTTGTTAGTTATGTAATTAATTGAATAATATATCTTTGTTTGTTTTTTTAGGTTTTTTTTTTAGGTTGGCACTTAGCTTGCTGTTAATGAATAAATGGATGTTAATTATTTGTTAAATAACAAGGGGCGGTGATGAGCAGTTTAAATGATAGTAATGATGTTATTCCATTGTCACCAAGTAAAAGAGTTAGCTCGCTTAAACTTACTCAGAAAGCGCAGTGGGGCACCGTTTCATTAGTGGGTGCAGGTCCTGGTGATCCTGATTTACTGACCATCAAAGCATTGCGAGTAATTGAAAGGGCTGATGTGATTGTATATGACAATCTCGTTAGCGATTAAATACGGGCGCTTTTTCCATCTGCGACAGAAAAATTATATGTGGGAAAAAAGAAAGGTCAGCACAGTTTTACACAAATACAAATTAATCAACTGCTAATCGATAAAGCACAGCAAGGTTTGAATATTTGTCGTTTGAAGGGAGGAGATGCCTTTGTTTTTGGTCGTGGCGGTGAAGAGATGTTGCAATTGAAAGCAATGGATATAGCCGTTGACCTCGTACCTGGTATTACCGCTGCTGCAGGTTGTAGCAGTTATGCCGGCATTCCGCTTACTCATCGTGGGCTTGCTCAAGGGTGTACTTTTATCACAGCGCATGCGGAAAAAGAGTTGGCAGTACAATGGTCTGCTCTAACAGGCTTACAGCATACATTAGTTTTTTATATGGGCTTAAGTAAGGCTGCTCTTATTGAATGTGAACTATTAAAAGCGGGGATGCCGAGCAGTACACCTGTTGCCTTTATAGAAAATGGTTGCTGCCCTGAGCAGCGTGTTATTACCAGCACCTTAGATCAATTAGCAAGCTTAGTTAGTCTGCATCAAATTCAATCCCCTGCACTTATTGTGGTTGGCAAAGTTGTCGCTCTTGCAGAACAGTTGCAGTGGGTTGGTCAGCAAAGCAGTATCGATAGCGTAATAAATCAATTATCAGCTTAATAAAGAACAAGACAAAGGAAATGACGATTATGAGTAAAGCAAAAATTGTAGTGGTAGGAAACGGAATGGTTGGCCACAAATTTATTGATTCAATTATCACTGACGCGAGCGCAGACTATGAAGTGATCACTTTTTCTGAAGAGTCGCGGCTAGCTTACGATCGCGTGCAACTCAGTTATTTTTTTTCGGGTAAAAGTGCCGCTGACTTAGCGTTAACTGACGCTAATTATTATCATGAAAACGGCATTAACTTTGTTCTTAATGATAAAGTCGTTGAGTTAGATTTCGCCAATAAAGAGGTCATTACAGCAAGCGGTCGGGTTGAAGGTTATGACAAGTTAGTGGTCGCGACAGGCTCATATCCCTTTGTTCCTCCTATTCCTGGTAATGACCAAGAACATTGCCACGTGTATCGTACCATCGATGATTTAGAAGCGATTTTACGTTCAGGTAAAAGTAGTAAAGTAGGCGTGGTGGTTGGCGGTGGATTATTGGGTCTTGAAGCGGGTAATGCCTTGGTGAATTTGGGATTAGAAACTCATATTGTGGAATTTGCGCCACGCTTAATGGCCGTGCAACTAGATGAAGGTGGCGGAGCTTTATTGCGTCGCAAGATAGAAGATTTAGGGGTGCAAGTACACACCGAAAAAGCGACAACGGAGATTGTCGCTGGTGATACCTGCCGTTATCGCATGAACTTTGCTGATGGTAGCTTTTTAGAGACAGATACTATTATATTCTCGGCAGGTATTCGCCCTCAGGATGAATTGGCGCGTTCAGCCGGTCTTGAAATTGGTGAGCGTGGCGGCATTGTGATTGATAATAATTGCCAAACTAGTGTGCAAGATGTTTACGCCATTGGTGAATGTGCACTGTGGAATAATTTTATTTTTGGCTTGGTTGCACCGGGTTACCAGATGGCCAAAGTGGCGGCAGCACATATAAAAGGAGATAGCGAACAACAGTTTAACGGTGCAGATATGAGTACCAAGCTAAAATTACTGGGCGTGGATGTGGCAAGTATTGGTGAAGTACACGGTAAAACGGTCGGCGCTCAGTCATACACTTACAATGATGAAATTGAGCAGATCTATAAGCGCTTAATTGTTTCTGCCGATGGTAAAAAAATTGTTGGTGCGGTATTAGTCGGTGATGTTGATGCCTATGGTTCATTATTGCAGTTAAAGCTTAATAATATGGATTTACCTGAGAATCCAGCGGTATTGATTTTACCAAGTGCAGGCGAAGGTCAGTCCGCAGGTTTAGGTGTTGATGCATTACCCGATAGTGCCGTTATCTGCTCCTGTTTTGATGTCACTAAAGCTTCCATTAAAGAGGCGGTGGCTGCAGGATGCACCTCTATGTCGGCATTGAAAGAGTCAACCAAAGCCTCTACGGGATGTGGAGGCTGTTCAGCACTCGCTAAACAGGTGTTGGATTCAGAGCTGGCGCTGTTAGGTTTTGAAGTTAAAAATGATATTTGTGAACATTTTGCTTATTCACGCCAAGAGCTGGTGGATATTATTCGCATTAAGAAAATCAAAACCTTTGATCAGGTACTGGAAACCTGTGGAAAAGGGCTCGGTTGCGAGGTCTGTAAACCTGCCGTGGGATCTATTTTGGCCTCCTATTGGAATGATTATGTTCTCAAAGATGAGTTAATTGAGTTGCAAGATACCAATGATATTTATCTTGGTAATATGCAAAAAGATGGGACTTATTCCGTTGTGCCTCGTGTGGCCGGTGGTGAAATCACCCCCGAAAAATTAATTGTGCTTGGTGAAGTCGCGAAAGAGTTCGATCTTTATACCAAATTAACGGGCGGGCAACGAATCGACCTATTTGGTGCGCAATTACATGAATTACCTCTTATCTGGAGAAAGCTGATCGATGCTGGATTTGAAACTGGGCACGCTTACGGTAAGTCATTGCGTACCGTTAAATCTTGTATTGGCAGTACTTGGTGTCGTTTTGGCGTGGGCGATAGTGTTGGCTTCGCGATTAAATTAGAAAATCGCTACAAAGGCGTGCGTTCCCCTCATAAAATTAAGTTTGGTGTCTCTGGCTGTACCCGTGAATGTGCCGAAGCACAAAGCAAAGACGTCGGCATTATCGCAACGGATAAAGGTTGGAATATGTATGTTTGTGGTAATGGTGGGATGCGTCCACGTCATGCAGACCTGCTGGCCTCCGATCTCAGTGAAGATGAATTACAGCGATATACAGACCGTTTCTTAATGTTTTATATTCGTACGGCAGATCGTCTACAACGTACCTCGGTGTGGTTAGAAAATATGGAGGGGGGGATAGATTATCTTAAGGAGGTGATTATTAATGACAAGCTTAATATTGCCGATGAGCTTGAAACTGAAATGGCTAATAACATCAAGAACTATCAGTGTGAGTGGAAAACGACCATTGAAGATGCTGAAAAAGTGAAACGTTTCAAACATTTCGTTAATAGTAGTGATGTTGATAATCGACTTTCATATATCAAGGAGCGCGCACAACGTTTCCCTGCACCGCGTGCACAGGCAGAAGAGATTAACATTGTCGAACTAACACAATAGGAGCAAGGTATCATGCAAACACAATTACATAATCAATGGACAACCATTTGTAAAAAAGAGGATTTAACTGCCAATGCGGGTATTTGTGCGCAGTTTAATGATGAGCAAGTCGCTATCTTTTTCGATAAACGTAATAACGCCCTTTATGCGTTAGCTAACTTTGACCCATTTGGTCAGGCAAATGTTATCTCTCGGGGTATTATTGGCTCAACAGAAGATATTGTTTATGTTGCTTCTCCCCTCTATAAACAACGATTTAACCTTCAGACTGGTGAATGTTTAGAGTCACCAGTACACGCATTAAAAATATATCCTATTAGATTTGAAAATGATGAGGTGCAATTAAAAAGAGCCAGTTAGTAAGAAAATCAAGTTGGCGTGTCTGTTTTATCTATTTGAGCTCCCAAGTGGGAGCTTTTATTTTTATTTTGTTAGACTGGTATAAATCATAGTTGAAAAGGTCTAACAATGAATTATCTTGCCCATTTACATATAGCTGACCATACGAACAGCAGTTTACTGGGCAATTTTTTAGGGGATTTTGTAAAAGGTTCACCAGAGGGTAAATATAGCGTTCCGGTTGTACAAGGCATTCGTTTACATCGCTTTGTTGATAGTTTCACGGATCAGCACGCAATCGTTAAGTCATTAAAACAATATTTTCCAACTGAGTTGCGTCGTTTCGCGCCAATCACCTTGGATATGTTTTGGGATCATTGTTTGGCAAAAAATTGGCCTGTTTACCATCAAAGTGCTTTAATGGATTTTTGTCAGCAGGCTGAAAGGCAAATCGCAATAGAAATGCAGCAGGAGAATTATTCGTTACCCGAACGATTTTTAAGCACATCTGAGGCAATGTGGCAAGGAAGGTGGTTAGAGCATTATGCCGATATCGATAACATCATTTTTAGTTTGCAGCGCATTGCCCGTCGGGGGAAAAGGATGGCACCTTTAGCATCAACGGGGGATACACTGCTCAATCACTATGACATTTTTGCTGAGCAGTTTTTGCAACTGTATCCTGAATTATTGCAGCAAGCCCAAATACTCAGTTAAAAAAGCTCTTCATGTTTCGATGTTGCAGTGCCTTTTGTGCCGCCCTGTTTAAATAGTTCCTCTTCACTATTACGCGACTTATCGACATAATTTTTCGGAACGGTTCCATTTTTGAAATATTCAAAGCGTGTAGTGTAATCCGTTGCATAGGATAATAAACCGCTACTAAGGTCAATACGTGCCGTTGATATACCCTTAGGAATCGGTGCTGTAAATACCGGGGTTGATGATGCCGTCTCCTGCATGAATTCAATCCATGCGGGAAGTGCTGTTCTTGCACCAAATTCCCCTCCATAAATCTGTTCTTTATCTAAATTGTTATTATAGGATGCTTTACCTAGGTCGCGACTGAAATTATCAAACCCAACCCAAGAGGTTGCCACTGTTTTACCAACGAACCCGGAAAACCAAGCATCTTTAGAATCATTTGTTGTCCCAGTTTTTCCACCGATATCTCGACGTTGTAAAGCTTGGGCTGCGCGCCATCCTGTGCCATTCCAACCAGTTTTATGCTGCCAACTACCCCCCCCAAAAACCGCGCTATTCAATAATTCGCGAGTTAAAAAAGCAGTCTCTTCACTAATCACGGAAGGGGCTATTTGCGCCTCACTGATATAGGCAATTTCGCAGGTTTTGCTGATATCTCCCTTTTCTGCGAGTACTTTAGTTAGATACTCTGGAGAGCGTTGTTTTTCATATAGTTCGTTACACTCTTGGCAGACTGTATGTGGTGCGGCTTGATATAAGACATTACCGTAACCATCTTCTATCCGTTCAATAATATAGGGATCAACCTTATATCCACCATTAGCGATAATCGCATAGCCAGTGGCTAGCTCTAATGGGCTAATTGATGCAGAACCTAATGCTAGCGTTAGGTTTCGGGGTAGTTCTTCACCGTTAAAGCCAAATTTTTCGAGTTGATTGATGATTGTTGGTAAGCCGAGGTCTTCAACTAAACGTACAGAGACCACATTTTTAGATTGACCTAACGCACGACGTAAACGAATTGGACCCTCATAGACTTCGGGGGAGTTTCTTGGGCGCCATGCGCTGCTACCTGTCCATTGATTAATCGGCGCATCGTTAACCAGAGTAGCTAATGTATAACCATTATCTAAGGCTGCTGAATATATAAATGGTTTAATATTCGAACCGACCTGACGTTTTGCTTGTGTTGCACGATTAAATTTACTCTGCACAAAACTAAAACCACCCACTAATGAGGTAATTGCCCCATTCATTGGGTTAAGTGACACAAAGGCTGCACTTGCATCAGGGTATTGTGCTAGCTCTAAGCCTTGCGCGCTTTGACGGACCCAAATCTGTTCACCAACGGCAACGATATCCGATGCTTTTTGTGGTGCCTTTCCTTGCGCGGTATCGCTGATATAACGCCTCGCCCATTTTAATCCATGCCAATTTATAGATGATGTTTCCGCACCTTTGTCTTTGCTTAAGACTTTTACATCATTATCGCCTACTTCAATAACAACGGCGGGTTGCAAACCGCTAAAGTCAGGCTCTGATTTTAGTTTTGCTATAATTTTTTCATGCGGCCAAGGTGTTGCTGTGGCGTCCCATAGGACATTCACCGCACCGCGGTAACCGTGGCGTTTATCGTAATCGAGCAGGTTATTTATCAAGGCGTTATTTGCCGCTTCTTGGGATGTTTTATCGATTGTCGTGTAAACATTTAAGCCATTGTTGTAACTCTGCTCTGCACCATACATCTCGATAAGTTTATTGTGCGCCATCTCGGCCACGTAATGTGCCGATAAGGTGATTTCAGCGCCGTGAAGCTTTCCGGTTATTGGGCTATTGACTGCTTCATTATATTCGAATTGAGTGATATATGATTCTTCTAACATCCGTTTTAATACGATATTACGGCGTTGGCGGGCATTTTCTGGTGAATAAATGGGATTTAAACGCGATGGTGCTTTGGGTAATCCTGCTAACACCGCCATTTCCGGTAATGTTAACTCTGCGACGTTTTTTCCGTAATAGACTTGTGCTGCTGCACCCACACCATAGGAACGGTGACCTAATGAAATTTTATTGAGGTAGAGCATTAAAATTTCGTCTTTAGTTAATATTTGTTCAATTTGGATTGCAATAAAAATTTCTTTAATTTTACGGATAAAGGTTTTTTCTCGTGTCAAAAAGAAATTTCGTGCTACTTGTTGAGTGATTGTGCTAGCGCCTTGTTTTGCTGAACCACTTGTAGCATAAACGATGGCTGCTCTTAATATTCCGATCGGATCAATGCCAAAATGTTGATAATAGCGATTATCTTCAGTGGCGAGAAATGCATTAATTAATTGCGCTGGTACTTCATCACGGGTCAGTGGGATGCGGCGCTTTTCACCAAATTGAGAAAGCAGCTCACCATCAATGCTAAACACTTTCATCGGAACTTGTAATTGAATATCTTGAATGGTAGCGACATCAGGTAAATCTGCTTTAACCATATAATAAATGGTCGTAATCGTACCAATAGCAGCTAGGATGCTAAAAATAATAAGCCAGAGAAGTCGTTTAACCCATCTATTCATTTTTATTTACCTTGAAAATGTTACAAAATGTTTTCATATTAGTTAGTTTTTTGGGATTAGTTGCACAGTATATAGTGATATTGTGCGAGTTACAGCGTAAATATCACTTTACATTATTGAACTTGCTGATTTTAGATATATTATGGGCAATGGTAGATATCAAATATGTATAATCAAATAATATGGCAAGGATGTTATGTTTGAAGCAATGAAAAGGGTAAAGTCAAATGCACTAATAGGCATCGATTTTGGATCCAACTCCATCAAAGCGATTGCGTTGTCTAAAGTGGGGGGGACATTTCAAGTTGATGCTGTCGCAGAAGCGCCGCTTGCTAAAGGGTTAATTGTTGATAATCGCTTTGAAGATTTAACTAAAATTACGCAAATTATTGATCAACTGCGTAAAAACTTCCCCAGTTCATATAAAAATGCAGCGATTGCTGTCACGGGTACTGATGTAATTACAAAAGTGGTTACGATGAATGCGAACATGAACGAACTCGAGTTAGAAACTCAGGTAGAGCTTGAAGCTGAAAATAGTATTCCCTTTCCTATTGATGAAGTCTTTTTAGATTTTGAGGTGTTATCGGAAAATGTCGATAATAGCGAATTTAATGATGTTTTATTAAGTGCCGCTCGTAAAGAAACGGTTTTATCTCAAGTTGATTGTGTTGAAGCGGCTCATTTAACTGTAAAAGTTGTCGATGTGGCCAGCCATGCTCTAGCTCGTGCCTGTGAGCTTTTATTTTCTCGTGATGATCATGACAAAGGAATTGCTATTGTTGATATCGGTGCAGCACAGATGACGCTTAATATAATGCATAAAGGCCGAATGGTGTTCTCTCGTTCTAAAAATCACGGTGGGGCCATTTGCACACAAATGATGATGGAACATTATGGTTATAAATTTGAAGAAGCTGAAAAAATAAAAGTTAGCCATGAATGGAATGCGGACTGTGAACTCGATATTGTCGCCCCTTTTATTAACATGACTATCAATCATTTACGTTATGATTTGCGTATGTTTACCAATGCCCCCAATAATATTCAATTAGAAAAAGTGATATTAACGGGAGGTTGTCAGTTACTGCCTGAGTTAGTGACGCAACTTGCTGAGCAGCTTGAGTTAAATGTTGAAGTGGCAAATCCTTTCCTTGGTTTTGAATATAAAAACGCCGCAGATAAAGCTTTGCTTAGAGACGTTGGTGTTAAATATATGACAGCGTTAGGGCTAGCTTTAAGGGGGGTGCAATAATGTCAAATATTAACCTGCTGCCATGGCGTGCAGAATATAAAAAGAAAAAGAAAAAAGATTTTTTTGGTGTGTTAGTGCTTTTTGCTATTGTTGTGTTAGGAATTTCTTATAGCGGAAAAATGTATGTTGATACATTGATATCAGCCCAACAGCAGCGCAACACTTTTCTACAAAATGAAACGCTTATTTTAGATCGCCGCATTGCTGAAGTCCGCAAAATAAAGGCAGAAAAAGCAGAGCTTGAGCGTCGTATAAATCTAATAAAAGAGTTAGAGAAAAAACGTAATTACACGATTCAGTTATTAAATATGCTGGTGGATGTCGTTCCTGGCGGTATCTATCTTGATCGTGTTAATTTTGTTAATGAGCAAGTTGATGTTATTGGGATGAGTGAATCAAATAATCGTCTTGCTAAAATGATGCGTAATATTGATAGTTCTGGCTGGCTTGGGGACTCCTACCTGAGCTCAATTGTTGCAGGTCCTACTAAACCGATAAAACTGAGCAAATTCGTAATGAAATTTAGTGTCGTTCCTGAAACGAAAGGGGAGCAAAAATGAATTTAAATGAATTAGAGCTTGAAAATGTCGGTAGTTGGCCTGCTCTTTATCGAGCGGTATTTATTGGGATTGTTTGTGTCCTGCTTAGTGGTGCCTTTTTTTACTATGTCATTACTCCACAGTTAGAGCAGCTTGAAAGAGTCAAACAAGAAGAGATCACACTTAAAGATCAATTTAAAACCAAGGCCGCATTATCTGCTAACTTGGAAGCGTATCGTGAGCAAATGAAAGAGATTAAAGTGATTTTTGAGGGATTATTACAAAAACTACCCAGTACCTCTGAAATAGCCAGTCTACTCGATGATATTACTTTCATTGGGTCTAATAATGGCTTGCAGTTTAGAAGTATTAATTGGGGGGTCGTTAAGGATGAAGAGCTCTCAGTAGAGGTGCCTATTAGTATACGGGTTGTTGGAAGTTATAAGGCAATAGGTAATTTTGCCGCCGACATCGCAGCATTACCACGTATTGTTATTTTGGATGACGCGAAATTAGCAAAGGAGAAGGGTGATGAGTTACTAATGCTAACCGTTGTTGCCAAAACCTACCGTTATAAGGAGGTTAAAAAATGAGATTGTTGATCGTTTTATTAATCCCCGTTGCTTTATTCGGTTGTGTCGAAGCAAATGTTGAAGATTTAAATGATTTTGTGGTCAAGACTAAAGCACAAATTTACCCTATTAATGATAAAGTGCCTGCGTTAGAAAAAATTGATGCAGTACCTTTTACTCAAAATGAAGGGCGTAACCCTTTTTCTGAGCCAAAACCAGAAGTGGTTGCACCTGTACAAGATGCACCTAAAAGTTGTCCTCAGCCAAACTTTGAGCGTAAAAAACAGCCTCTTGAGATGTATTCTCTTGATAATATTTATATGCGCGGTACATTGTTGTTTGATGATGAGCTGTGGGCGCTTATACAGATTTCTAGTGGCGAATTATATAGGGTAAAACCAGGTAATTATATTGGTTTAAATCACGGGAAAATATTAAAAATAACAAAAGAGATGGTAGAAATACTGGAATTGGCTTCAGATAAAGATGGATGTTGGCAAGAGCGTATAACTCAAATAACGCTAAAGTCTGAATAATATTAAAGCAGGGATGGAATAAACTTCATGAAAATTATAAAGCTAAAGCAACTGGTAAGTTATTTGTACGTACTGGGGGTAATGTTTTCATCAGCGGTGTTAGCCGAATCACAGCTTCTCAAATTAAATGTTAATCCACTCGTGGATAGTAAGTCTGAATTAACATTTGAATTTAGTGAAGCGGTCGGCGAATACAGTGATAAGCTTCATTATCGCCCCAATAAACTGGTTATAGACCTTGATAATGCTAGTTCAGTATTAGAACTCAACCCGATGACTATTAATGCAAATGGTGTAGAGACTGTAGAAACTGAGCGTACTTCGGATGGTTTGCGTATAACCCTTGCTTTGAAAACATTGATGCCATATCGAATTGTGCGTGAAGATAAACTACTTTTTGTACGTTTCGGTGAAATTACCCCGGAAGCGGCGGAGGTCGATCCAACGGAAGTTGCATTGGCAGCTGCGTTAAAGCAGGATGGTAACGAAACAATGTCTGTCGCTGCTGCGTTAAACAATGATAAGGCACCTAGCACACAAACTCCGCCACCTAAAGGCTATGTTAATAGTGTCAAATCGATTGACTTTAAACGTGGCTCAGAAGGTCAGGGAAAACTGCTTGTTTACTTAGATAACTCAAGTGTTGCTGTTGATATTCGCCGTCGTGATCAACAGTTAATTGCAGAGTTTCAAAGTACATTTATCCCCGATGACTTTTTATACATCATGGATGTTTTTGACTTTGCAACGGTTGTTGAAAAAGTTGAAACCTTTAAAGAAGATGGTAAAGCTCGTTTTGTCTTCAATATAAGCGATGAATATAACTACCGTTATGATCAACTTGATACCTTGTTTATGATTGAAGTATCAGAAAAACCGAAGGATCAAAAAACCAGTGTTTATCAAGGGAAAGCTATTTCGTTAAATTTCCAAGATATTCCTGTCCGTACTGTATTGCAATTAATCGCTGATTTTAATGCTTTCAATTTGGTTATTACCGACTCTGTGAGTGGCAATATTACCTTGCGTTTAGATGATGTGCCATGGGAGCAAGCTCTGGATATTATCCTTAAAGTAAAAGGGCTTGGTAAACGCATGGATGGCAATGTATTAATGATTGCACCTGCGGCAGAATTGGCAGCAAAAGAGCGTGAACAATTACAAACTGAAAAAGAGGTTGCAGAGTTGGCACCACTTTACAGTGAGTTCATTCAAATTAATTATGCTAAAGCATCAGATATTGCGACTTTGTTATCAACGGGTACTACGAGCTTATTATCTGAACGCGGTTCAGTTAGTACCGATGTTAGAACGAATACCTTGTTATTAAAAGATACTGCTGCTGTTATTGATGCCGTTAAAGAGATGGTTGAAATTCTCGATATCCCTGTGCGTCAAGTTGTGATTGAAGCACGTATGGTTACCGTAAATGAAAGTGTTGGTGAAGAGCTGGGTATTCGCTGGGGTGTTACAGGTGTAGGTGGTGATACTGGAACATCGGGTACCATCGAGGGTGTAACAGATGCCAATAATGGTACGGTGCCAAGCATTGAAGATCGACTAAATGTTAATTTACCCGTCGCTGGTGCTGCAGGTACAATTGCTTTCCAAGTTGCTAAATTGGCAAATGGTGAGATATTGGATTTAGAATTATCAGCATTGGAGAAAGAGAACAAGGCTGAAATCATAGCTAGCCCGCGTATTACAACGGCAAATCAACAAACAGCTTATATCGAACAGGGTACGGAGATCCCCTATACTGAATCGGCTTCTTCAGGTGCAACTTCGGTCAGCTTTAAAAAAGCGGTATTGAGCTTGCAGGTAACGCCGCAAATTACACCCGATGATAAAGTTATTTTAGACTTGGTTATTACGCAAGACTCGAAGGGTGAAGTTATTCCAACAGGGTTAGGTCAAGCTGTTTCGATTAATACGCAAGAAATTGGTACGCAGGTACTCGTTGAAAATGGTGAAACACTGGTTCTGGGTGGTATTTATCAACAACGTATAACTAATTCTGTATCTAAAGTACCGGTATTAGGGGATATTCCTTACTTAGGTTATTTATTTAGAACAACCGTTGAAGAGAATGCCAAATCAGAGTTATTAATCTTTGTAACCCCGCGCATTGTGATGCAAACGAAGTACTAGTTTGCACAATTCAATAGCGTAATAGCGATAAGCCTGAATAATATTCAGGCTTATTTGTTTCTGGGCTTGCAATAAGTTATTAACAATTGCGATAATGTAGCGCACATTTATTTATAAAGGTTTTCCTGTAATTAATCACTTGAGTAATAATTTAACATGGCTGAACAACGTAATATTTTCTTAATCGGTCCAATGGGTGCAGGTAAAAGCACGATTGGTCGCCATTTAGCACAAATGCTCCACCTTAATTTTCATGACTCAGATGCTGAGATAGAGAAAAAGACTGGTGCGGATATCGCATGGGTTTTTGATGTTGAAGGCGAACAAGGTTTCCGTACTCGTGAGCACGACATGATTGACCAATTAACACAAAAACATGGCATTGTTTTAGCGACGGGAGGGGGGGCTGTTATTGACCCTGAGAACCGAACTCATTTATCTGCTCGAGGTATCGTTGTCTATTTAAAGACCAGCGTTAATAAACAACTGGCTCGAACCCTAAAAGATAAACGTCGTCCACTATTGCAGTCTGGCGACCCTCGTGCAGTACTTGAGGAGTTAGCGGAAAAGCGTAACGCTTTATACGATGAAATTGCTGATTACACTATTGAGACGGATGATCAAAGTGCTAAAGTTGTGGCAAGTCAAATTGCGGTATTATTGGATTTTTAATGGATAAATTAATCGTTGAGTTAGGTGACCGTAGCTATCCCATTTCAATTGGTGAAGAGTTACTTAGTCAAGCTGCGCTTTTTAGCGGTGCGATCGCCGGTAAAAATGTCATGATTGTTACTAATGATGTTGTTGCCCCCCTCTATTTGCAAGCATGTAAAGAGACCTTATGTGAATATAAAGTTGATGAGGTTATTTTACCGGATGGTGAAAAATATAAAACGCTAGCGACATTTGAGACTATTTTAGCGGCATTGCTAGCAAAAAAACATGCACGAGATACGACCATCGTAGCGTTAGGTGGCGGTGTTATTGGCGATATGGCAGGCTTTGCTGCGGCCTGTTATCAACGAGGAATTGCGTTTATACAGGTGCCGACGACATTACTTTCTCAAGTAGACTCTTCAGTCGGTGGAAAACGGCGGTTAATCATGCACTCGGTAAGAATATGATTGGTGCTTTTTACCAGCCTCAGGCCGTTATAATTGATATTAATTGTCTTAAAACATTACCAGCCCGCGAATTTGCCGCTGGAATGGCTGAAGTGATTAAATACGGTATTATTTATGATAATGGCTTTTTTACTTGGTTAGAGAATAACGTTGATAAGATAAAGTCTCTACAAGCATCGGCAATAACTTACATGATAAAACGTTGTTGCGAGATTAAAGCTGAAGTTGTTTCATTAGATGAAAAAGAGAGTGGTATTCGTGCGTTGCTGAATTTGGGGCACACCTTTGGGCATGCGATTGAAGCTGAACAGGGTTATGGTAATTGGCTACACGGTGAAGCTGTCGCTGTCGGTATGGTGTTAGCAGCGCAAACGTCGTTACATTTATCGCTTCTTAAGCAACCACAAGTAGAAAAAATAATGGCTTTAATTGAACGCTTCGATTTGCCCGTTGTATCACCTCAGGATATGGGCTACGACCAATATGCGGAGCATATGCAATTAGATAAGAAAGTATTAAATGGCAAGTTACGTTTAGTTTTGCCGACCGCAATTGGTCATTGTGAATTATTTGATAATGTTAGCGAAGCAACATTGCGTCGCGTTATTGAACAGTAATTCATATGGTTGAAAGAGTGTTAATAGCGCTTCCATCCCAGTTGCAGTTGATTCATTGGCTGCAGCATCTCATTTATCTCTCCTCTTCACTTATTTTTATTGCAGGAAGAAATGGCTCGGGTAAAACGGCATTGATGGAGCAACTTTCCAATCAATTGCCTTCTAATGTTCAAGAAGCGTTTATTAACCTTAATGAGACAGTGCCAGATGAGCAGATTCGTCAACAAATTATAACCCAGTTATTCGAACATCCCTTATTTGATGCAAATGACACTTTATTCACCACTTTTGTGCAGTTGCAAGAAAAATTTAATGTCGATATTCCTCAGGTTATTATCATCGACAACAGCGACTATTTATCCAATCAGTTACTCTCAGAATTAGCCCAGTTAATGACCTTAAAAACGCAGGTGAGTGAGAGTGAAATTAACGTTTTGTTGCTAGGTAATGATGAAATTATCAACAAGCAACTTGCATATATTAGCGACTCAATGCCGAAGCACGATCCTAATTGCACTTGCTTGGAATTTAAAATTGAGCCGTTAAATGGTGAAGAAACAAGCGCACTTTTAGACCATATGTTTAGTCAAAATGGCTATCAATCAGAGGTTCAGCATCAAGATGCGCTTAGTCAAAAATTGAATGGTTGTGCGGGTAACCCTAAAAAAATAATCGTATTAGCAGAAGAAATTATTGCAGGTAAATTAGAAAATACCGAAGTCTCTAAATTTCGAGCCCGTCTACCGGCATTTTTATTTATGTGTTTGCTATTATTGATTGTGATTGTCATTGCAATTCAGCTTAAGGATAAGTTTTTTGAGGAACCACAAAGCGAACAAGTAACTGAGACGCTTTTAGTGCCACAACCATTTGCTATAGAAGAGATTGCAGCGACTAATTTAGTGGCGGATAGTCAAATTTCTCAGGGTGAGCCTACATTTGCAGGTGAAGCATTGGCAGGAAACTGGAAAGATCAACACCATGATCAGATTGCTGAGAATAAATTAATGGTTGGTATCAGTGATGATAGTGTTACGCGTGTTGTTATTTCTGAACAGGAAATCGCTAATAGCATAGGCGGTAGTGAGCTCGCTATTGTTGAGCTTGAAATGCAAGTTTCTCCTTCTGAAACTGAGTTAAAAGAGCAATTTGAATCACCTAGTGGTGCTCTGCAAACAACGCCTTTAGCGGTGCTAATAGAAGATGAGAAAATAGAGGTGATAGAAGAGCCTGACGCTAGCTTTGATAAAGTCTCCGATGCAGAGGGGCTAACTCAGGTTGAAGTGCTGGTCAAGGAAGTCCAAGAAAGTGTACGTAAGAACAGTGCCGATCCTATTTTTACAGCAAGGGAAAAGTTATTAGCAATCAATCCTGACCACTATACCCTACAACTATTGGCGATGGACTCTAAGGATTCATTGCAACGATTTATTCGTGTGCATAATTTACCGCAAAAGAATGTTTTTGTATATCAAACCAAACATAATAATAAACCCCGTTATATGGTAATTTTTGGCGATTATGCGACGCGCAAATTAGCCCAGCAAGGCGCTAAAAAGTTGCCGGGTTCACTAGCTAAAATGGATGGATGGATTAAAAAATACAGGTTAGTTCATCAGGATTTACAACAAAATAATGATTAAAAAAAATAGAGCATTCCTGAAATGGGCAGGTGGTAAATACACTCTTACTGAACAAATTAATCAACGTTTACCGAAGGGGCGGAGATTAATTGAGCCCTTTGTTGGTGCTGGTTCAGTGTTTTTAAATAGTGACTTTGATGAATACCTACTCAATGATATTAACCCTGATTTAATTGAGATGTATAAAATTATTAAGCGCAAACCGAAGCAGTTTGTGATTGATGCGAAACATTATTTTCAAGATAAATTTAATAATGAAACTGTTTATTATCAACTGCGCAATGAGTTCAATTGTAGTAGTGATAGTTATCAGCGTTCATTACTTTTTCTTTATATGAATCGCCATGGTTATAATGGGCTTTGTCGTTATAATCAAAGTGGTGGTTTTAATGTCCCCTTTGGGCGTTATAAAAAGCCCTATTTCCCTGAAAAAGAGATCCTTTTTTTTGCTAAAAAAGCAAAAAAAGCGACCTTTACCTGTAAGCCATATCACAAGCTATTCCAGTATTTACGCGATGATGATGTGCTCTACTGCGATCCACCCTATGTGCCATTGAGTAAAAGTGCATCATTTACCTGTTATGCAAGTGATGGCTTTAATTTAGATGATCAAGCAAATTTAGCTAAGTTAGCCAGAGAATCGAAGTGCAGCGTCTTGCTGAGTAACCACGATACAACGTTAACACAAGAGCTTTATCGTGATGCGATATGCGATAAGGTGCAAGTGGCGCGAACCATCAGCAGTAAGTCATCAACACGTCTGCCTGTTGGTGAGCTTTTTGCTCTGTTTGCAGGTTGTAAAACCTCACAATAGATGCAATAAAAAATGGTCTGTTGCGCTTTGCTTCGGTAGAATAAGCGCTCAATTTAACACTGGAAGCTGACCATGACCGACTATTTAATTGCCCCTTCAATCCTTTCTGCTGATTTTGCCCGTTTAGGTGAAGACGTTGAAAAAGTGCTTAACGATGGTGCCGATGTAGTACATTTTGATGTAATGGATAACCATTATGTACCCAACCTAACGATTGGGCCGATGGTCTGTAAAGCACTGCGTGACTATGGCATCACTGCGCCGATTGATGTCCATTTAATGGTCAAACCTGTCGATACGATGATTGTTGAGTTTGCTAAAGCGGGGGCATCCATTATTACTTTTCATCCAGAAGCCTCCGACCATGTGGATCGCTCTCTACAATTAATTAAAGATCATGGTTGTAAAGCGGGATTAGTTTTAAATCCGGCAACCTCTTTAGAGGTGTTAACCCATGTCATGGATAAGTTAGATGTTATTTTATTAATGTCTGTTAATCCCGGATTTGGTGGGCAATCCTTTATTCCTCATACCTTAGAAAAGTTACGTCAAGTGCGTGCGTTAATTACAGCCAGTGGTCGAGATATTCGCTTACAGGTTGATGGGGGAGTGAAAGTTGATAACATCAAAGAGATTGCTGAAGCGGGGGCAGATATGTTTGTTGCAGGCTCGGCCATTTTTAATGAACCTGATTATAAAGCTGTGATTGATCAGATGCGTGCAGAATTAGCAGCTGTTCAAGGGTAGACGCCATGGCAAAAATAGCGAATATTAAACTCATCTGTTTTGATTTAGATGGCACGCTGGTCAATAGCGTGCCTGATTTGCGTTTAGCACTTAATGCAATGATGGATGATTTACAGCTTCCCCATTGCCATGATCAAGATATTAGAAACTGGGTGGGCAATGGTATTCCTAAAATGGTTGAACGCGCATTAATTCATGTCGGTAAAAATGATATTGATAGCGCTTTTTTTGACCATGCAGTCAGTTTATTTGAAAAGTATTATGCGCAGTTTATAAATAGCGCTTCTGGATTATACGATGGGGTTGCGCAAACCTTATGCGACTTAAAAAGTCGTGGCTATCAAATCGCTTTGATCACCAATAAAGGAGAAAAATTTTTACCACCTTTACTGAGTCACTTTGCGATATTGGATTACTTTGATTTGCTATTGGGGGGCGATAGCCTTAGTAAAAATAAACCTGATCCAATGCAAGTTGATTTTGCCCGTGAGAAATTACAAGCTACAAAACAACAAACCGTGATGGTCGGTGACTCGCGTAACGATATTCTGGCGGGACAAAATGCAGATGTGCAGACAATCGCATTAACATATGGGTATAACTATGGTGAACCCGTTGACCGATTGAATCCCGATTATATTATTGATCAATTTAATGAATTATTAGATCTGCTCTAAGCAGTGCAAGGAAAGAAGATGACTAAACCAATTGTACTAAGTGGCTGCCAACCCTCTGGCGCATTAACTATAGGTAATTACATGGGGGCGCTGCGTCAATGGGTAGCGATGCAAGAGAGCCATGATTGCCTTTTCTGTTTGGTTGATCTTCATGCGATTACAGTACGTCAAGATCCCTCTGCTCTGCGCCGTGCAATTTATGATGGTTTAGCGATGTATCAAGCGGTTGGTATTGATGCCAATAAAAGCACCATGTTCATTCAATCACAAGTGCCTGAGCATGCCGAGCTAGCATGGATTTTAAATTGTCATACACAAATGGGTGAATTAAATCGTATGACTCAATTTAAAGATAAATCGCAAAAAAACGTGACTAATATTAATGCCGGGTTATTTAGCTATCCCGTATTGATGGCAGCAGATATTTTGCTTTATAACCCGATTAGTATTCCCGTTGGTAGCGATCAAAAACAGCATTTAGAATTAGCCCGCGATATCGCGATCCGTTTTAATAACGCCTATGGTGATACCTTTGTGGTGCCAGAGCCAGCGATTCCAAAGTTTGGTGCGCGCATTATGAGTTTGCAAGAACCGACCAAGAAAATGTCTAAATCCGATGATAATGTGAAAAACATTATCCAATTATTAGAAGATCCAAAGCAGATAGCGAAAAAAATAAAAAGTGCGGCAACCGATTCTGATGAACAAGCACGCATCTACTTTGACACAGAAGAAAAAGCTGGTGTATCGAATTTATTAACCCTATTGTCATGCTCTACGGGTAAATCGATTGAACAGCTTGTTCCTGAATATGAAGATAAAATGTATGGTCACCTTAAAAAGGATACCGCAGAGGCGGTTGTTGAGTTATTAACTCCGATACAAGCGCGTTTTAAAGAGTTAAGAGCCGATGAACAAGCGCTACAGTCAATTGCTCGGATTGGGGCTGAAAAAGCACGTGAGCGTGCCGCAGAGACGTTAGCTAAGGTATATGACCGGGTTGGTTTCTTACCAAAATAAAATAGAAAATCTTTATCTGAAAAAGCAAAAAGCCTAACATTGAACTCGTTAGGCTTTTTGCTTTGTGGGCTAGGCTTCTTTACTTATAGCCATTGTTAAAGAAATTGCTATAAACCTAGCCCCTTACCCGCATCTTTTTTATTAATTAGTTCGATCATATAGCCATCGGGATCTTTGACAAAGGCAATGACGGTTGTGCCGCCTTTAACCGGGCCCCGGTTGCGGGTAACTTGCCCGCCCATTGCTTTGATTTTTTCGCAGGTTGCATAGATATCATCGCTTTCTATGGCAATGTGTCCATAGGCATTGCCCAGGTCATACTCTGTTGTGCCCCAGTTATAGGTTAACTCAAGTACCGTGTTATCAGTTTCATCGCCATAACCTAAAAAGGCGAGGGTGTATTTGTATTCATTGTTTTCAGATTGACGTAGTAATTTCATTTCTAAAATAGTGGTATAAAAGTCGATCGACTTTTGTAAATCACCGACACGTAACATGGTGTGTAATAAACGCATAATGACCTCATAGATTGTTGAAAAAAAGGATATAAAAAAACCACCTATCGGTGGTTTTGTAAATCGTCACAGATATTGTTAGATCATTACAGACCTTTGGTTAAGAATGCAACCGCTGAGGCCATTTCTTGATCGCTACAATTAGCACATGTGCCCCTTGGTGGCATGGCATTTAAGCCATTTATTGCATGTTTTAGTAATGTCTCTTGACCCTGTGCTATACGTGGACTCCATGCTTTTGCATCGCCTGTAATTGGGGCGCCTGCCGCTCCTGTGGCATGACAGGCGACACAATAGGTATTATAGATTTTTTCGCCGGAGCGCGGTTCTGCTGGCTCACTTGACGCTGTACTTTGTTCAGCTGTTGCTATATCACCCTGTAAATAAACATCGCCGACAGGTGCTATTCGCGCGGCTATTTCACCTTCAGATTGATTTTGTGCCAAACTTGAGAGGCTAACCAAGCTAATTGCTACAGTTAGTAGTAATGGGATGCGTCTAATTAGCTGCACAGTAAACTCCAGATTAATGTATATGTTGTAAAAATGTTAATTATAACGAGCTTACCAATAACAACCAATGTCTTTATCCACATTATTGCCTCCAGTTCACTATTTTTTTCTCTTTACCCTGTAATAAGCGTTTTATATTTCCACTATGGCGCAGAATAATTAATATTGAGAGCATGATAACCGGGATGGTGTATTCTGGTTTTATTTGCGAAACGAAAATCGGTGCTGCAATGACGGTGATGATAGCAGCTAATGAAGCATATCCTGTCACGGCAACAGATAGTAACCAAGTTAATAGTACTAAACCTGTCATATCCATACCTAAAGGTAACAAAGTACCAAGGCCGGTGGCCACCGCTTTACCCCCTTTAAATTGGAAGAAAGGAGGGAAAATGTGTCCGAGGCAAGCTGCGATGCCAATAAAGCCTATTAGTACAGGGGGGTAACCTAAAAAATAAGCAAGATAAACGGGGATGCAGCCCTTTATTAGGTCGAATAACAGCACACTAATTGCAGCTTGCGGATGGTGTAGTCGCAACATGTTGGTTGCACCTGGATTTTTTGACCCCTGTGAGCGAGGGTCGGCCCAGCCTTTAAGGCGGCAAAGTAATATTGCGCCGTTCAATCCACCTAAGAGGTAGGAGCAAAACATAAAAAATGCGGTTGTCAGGATAATCATTTGTATTTATTTCTTCTTGATCAGGTAAAATACTTAGTATCCAATACTAATTAGTGACTAATAGTACGTGGATTTTTTGATCAGCGATAGCATTTTAAAGGGTGTAAATGGATATTATTTTTATTAAACAGTTAGAGGTTATTACAACAATCGGTGTGTATGACTGGAAAAAGAGGTTCAGCAAAAGCTCTATTTTGATCTCGAAATGGCTTTTGATAATAAACCCGCCGCGGCTAGTGATGATATTAATTTAGCCCTTAATTATTTTAGTGTTTCCGAAAAGGTCAATCAGTTTGCACAAATTCACCGATTTGAATTATTAGAAACCATGGCCGAACGTGTGGCAGCACTTATCATGGCCGATTTTTCCGTGCCTTGGATTAAGTTGACTCTGCATAAACCCGGCGCTTTGCCAAAAGCACAAAGTTTAGGTGTACAAATCGAGCGTGGTATACGTTAGTGGCTGAGGTTTTTGTTGGTATTGGTTCAAGTATTAATCGAAGTGAAAATGTTCAGTTAGGCGTTGCTGCGTTACAGGCTTTATTTTCAGATGTACAGATATCTCCGGTCTATGAAAGTGAAGCCGTCGGATTTAGCGGTGCTAATTTTTATAACTTAGTCGCAAAATTTACCACTAACCTAGCTATCGTAGATGTTATAAAGCAGTTAAAAAAGATTGAATTAGCAAATGGTCGCCCTGAGTTTGCGATTAAATTTGCACCAAGAACAATAGATTTAGATTTGCTTTTATATGATCAAGAAATAGCGCCGGAATTTGATTTGCCTCGCGCAGAAATTACAAAAAATGCCTTTGTATTAAAGCCATTAGCAGATTTGGCTCCACGTCTAACAGACCCTCTCTCAGGTGAAACATACCAAAATTTATGGGCTAAGTACCCTAAAGAAAAACAAAACTTATGGAAGATTGAAGCTGGGCTTTAACTTCATTTTTTAATTTATATGGACTATCAATACTATGTCGTTACTTGAAATTGTTGTGTTGGCTTTGATTCAGGGATTAACTGAATTTTTACCTATTTCTAGCTCTGCACATCTTATCTTGCCATCACAACTGTTAGGTTGGCAAGATTAAGGGTTAGCTTTTGATTTGATCTTAAATATAGGTACCTTAGCCGCTGTTTTTATCTACTTCCGCAGTGAAGTGGTGAACATGAGTCGCGCTTGGGTTGGTTCATTGCGTGGGCAACCCAAAACCGCAGATAGTCGCCTTGCTTGGTGGATTATTTATGCCACTATTCCTGCTGCATTGGTTGGCTTTTTCGGTAAATCCTTGGTAGAAACATACCTACGCAGTGGCTATGTGATTGCTATAACGACCATCGTTTTTGGCCTGTTGCTATGGTGGGCGGACTCCCATGCTAAGCAACTTAAAGACGAGTATCAAACCGGGCTAAAGGGGGCGATTATATTTGGTCTCGCTCAAACGCTTGCTTTAATCCCGGGTACTTCTCGTTCCGGTATTACGATTACGGCGGGATTAATGCTGGGGTTAACGCGCAATGGGGCAGCCCGTTTTTCATTCTTAATGTCAATTCCCATTATCTCTATGGCTTCAGGCTATGACTTACTAAAATTTATATTATCCGATGAATATGTAGATTGGGGGGCGTTATTTTTAGGCGCCGGTATCTCTTTTATGAGTGCTATTTTATGTATTCATGCCTTTCTTATACTGCTCAATAAAGTTGGCATGCTGCCCTTTGTTATTTATCGTTTGTTACTTGGTGTGGCACTTTTTTATGTGTTATCTATGGGCTAGATATTACTCGCCTTTGTAAGAGCAGGAAGCAGGCTGATGCCATTCCTGCCGAGGCGAAAATCATACACATCACCATTATTTGGTATCTTGCAGCGATGAAAGGTGAGATACCCGATAAAATTTGCCCGGTCATCATGCCTGGTAATGACACCACTCCCACGGCAAAAAGCGCATTTACATTGGGGATAATCGACGCTTGAAAGGCCATTTTCCGTGCCTTTAAATAATCATTATCGCGTTCAAATTCAGCATAAAAGCGTTCACCGCAGAGGCTGACACTGTTCATACAGTTCGCAAAAATCATTCCGCCGAGTGGGATAATCGTTTGCGCATGATACCAAGGTTGTACCTCTAACACGCCCTGTGTGATAAGCCATAGGGTGAAACTACCCGGTAATGCAATCGATATGATGGTTGATTTTAATAGTGGTAAGCGGCGATCTTTAATGTTGCTTAATGCAATCCAACTAGAAAAAAAGACCATCATGAGTAGAATCGAAACAATCATTAAACTGTTGTTATCTGCAAAAATATAATTGAGCACATAGCCAATTAAAAGTAGCTGAACGAGCATCCGTACTAGTGCATGTATCGCTCGGCGGATATCTAATGACCATTTAAAGAGAATAAATAACACTACCGCCACGGGAATAAATGCAAAGGCAAGATTGCTCAGTGAAATAGTCTGTATTGGCTGTGTAATCATAGTGATTCGCTATGTTGTTGCTTATACTCGCTAACTGCATCAATGCGTGCTTGTCGCAATGCATTTTTGATTTCGCCACCACTTATACCCTGTTGAATGATCGCTTGCACATCGACTTTTGCTGCAACTAAAAAAGCTTGCCAAATATAGTCTGCACTTGGATAGGGTTTATCTTCGAATCCTGTTCTGCCCTTAGAGTCGGCTACGCAGCACTGTAGCATTTGTTGAAAACGATCAGCTTTACGCCACGCATCGCATTGATCCATTAGCTTGACTAAAGTTGCTGAGCGAAGCTCAAAAGCGCTATGTACTAGCGTGTGGTGTTCACTCACTAATAGCGCTAAATCACGACACTCATTGGGAACTTTTAGGCGTAAACAGAGTGCTTTTATCGTTTTCAGGCCTAGAGTGCCATGCCCTTTGTGACTCGGCCAAAGTGCTTTTGGAGTTAATGCCTTGCCAAGATCATGAACCAGGCAAGCAAAGCGAAATGGGAGGGAGTCAGATAGTTTGGCTGCTTGTTCAACGACCATTAAGGTGTGGATTCCGGTATCTATTTCAGGATGCCAACGTTTAGGGCCGGGAATACCAAATAGGCGGTCTATTTCAGGAAACAAAATTGCTAGCGCACCGCATTCACGCAGAACGTGAAAATAAATATGTGGGCTATCTGTTTGCAAAGCTTGTGCTGTCTCTAACCATACCCGTTCTGCGGTTAAGTGGCTTAATTCACCACTTTCACTGAGCTGTTGCATCAATATTAATGTTTCTTGAGCAATGCCAAAACCCAGTTTGTGAAAGCGAGCTGCAAAACGGGCAACGCGTAACACGCGCAGGGGATCTTCAGAAAATGCGGGAGATATATGGCGTAAGAGTTTATTTTTTATATCCTCGCGGCCATGGTAGGGGTCAATATATTGGCCTTGTTCAGAGAGTGCAATCGCATTAATGGTTAAATCGCGGCGTAATAAATCCTCTTCTAAGGTGACATCTTTACCCGCATAGCATTCAAATCCATTGTAACCACTTGCTACTTTGCGTTCGCGACGTGCTAAGGCGTACTCTTCTTTGCTCTTGGGGTCTAAAAAAACGGGAAAATCTTTACCTACCTGCTGATATCCTAACTGTAAAAGTTGTTCAGGGGTGCTGCCAACGACGACATAGTCACGATCTTTGATTTTAAGTTGTAATAGTTGATTCTAACGGCTCCACCGACTAAATATACCTGCATTGTTTTTCCTCTTTACCTTTTATTTAGTTATTATACGCTCTACTACTAAAAATGGTTAATCTCCGTAGGGCAAGAAAAATAGCACCAATCTGCTTTGTTATAAAATATCGATGTAGAATCACTATACTTCTATTTTATGGCTCGCATCTCGGTACTCTTTTTCTTGCTGACTTTGCGTATATAAGCTTAATTATATTGTTTGGATTGTCTCATGTATCAAGATTTTTTTTCTTTAAACAAACAGCCTTTCTCTATCTCTCCAGATCCTGATTTCATTTTTTTAAGTGAACGTCATAAAGAGGCATTGGCGCATTTAACCTACGGGTTACAGGATAACGGTGGTTTTGTTTTACTAACGGGGGAAGTGGGGACGGGGAAAACCACGGTATGTCGAGCATTACTGCAGGATATTTCTGAAGAGACCGATATTGCCTATATTTTAAATCCTGCCTTATCGGAAATTGAACTCCTAGCGACCATTTGTGATGAATTTAAGATTGCCTATGAACTAAATCTAAAATCGTTATTTGATGCCATCAAAGCCTGGATGATGGATAATTTACGTGCAGGCCGCAGTGCCATTGTCTTAATTGATGAAGCGCAACATTTAAGTTTTTCATCCTTAGAGCAGCTACGCTTATTGACCAATATCGAGTCGAATAATAAAAAACCATTACAGGTAATTTTAATTGGACAAACTGAATTACAACAAAAATTAAAACAGACTGAATTTCGTCAATTAGCACAGAGGATAACGGCTCGTTACCACTTATTGCCACTGAATCGCCTAGAAAGTGAATATTATATTCAGCATCGTTTACATGTAGCAGGCGCACGCTCTCCTCTTTTTGATCGCAATACCATCGCTTTAATTTTTAAAATAAGCCAAGGTATCCCACGTATCATTAATTTATTATGTGATAGAAGTTTACTCTGTGCTTATAGTGAGCATGCCGCTAAGGTAACACCGAAAATGGTACGCCTTGCCGCTCATGAGATTGGGGTTGATGGGCGTCATAAATCATCATCGTTCCTATCGCAATGGGGGCGGTTTGCATTATTAACAATATTTGTCGTCATTATAATGATTCAGGGGGCCAAGCTTTATAGTGATAACCTATTTGTAGAAACTAAAAAAGTGACAATCGAGCCACTATTAGCCACTCAAGCAATTCAAGTTATAGAGGTAAGTGAGCCGCCTGCGCAAAAAACAAGCGAAGCAAAGGAGGACAGGCATGTTGCAGAGGACGGAAACTGGTTTGATAATTATCCAACACTGGACTTAACAGACAATGAATTCGCCGATGCATTAGTGACACTCTATGCTCTGTGGGGGTATCAAACCGAAGCGCAAACGGTAAATTGTGAGCTCGGGGGAAGTATCCTATTAAGCTGTTTTAGTGAATATATGTCCCTTGAACAGGTTAAACAAGCCAATTACCCAGCGATTATTAAATTAGAAAATGAAGATCAATATGCTTACGTTGTCCTCTATAAAGTTAACGACAATTACCAACTATTAATTGCAGATCAAGTCATTAACGTTTCTGCCTCTTGGTTAAGTAAATATTGGCAAGGCGAGGTGACATTGCTTTGGCAAGCGCCCTTTATACTAGAAAGTGCCTTACAGTTTGGGCAAAAAAACGCGAAGGTTGCTTGGTTGTCCTCCCAGTTAAATAGCATTGCGGGATTACCCACCCAGAATAAAGATCGCTTTGATTTATCATTGTTACAACAAGTTGTTGATTTTCAGAGGGAGCAGGGTCTCGAAGATGACGGTATCGTCGGCTCGAACACTGATGGCATTAATGCGATTAAATCATCCCGATTTACCTAATTTAGTAGAAGAGCGAAATTAATGTCCACTATTTCACGAGCATTACAAAAGAGCAGAGCACATCAACTACCCTATGGTACTGAATTATATAATAAAGATAATAGGCATACGAAATTAAAAAGAGCGCTTGTTGTCTCCCTACTCGTTGTACTTTGTTTACTCATCACGGTCCTTTTTTTATTAATTAAGCCACGGGATGCAAGAGTTGATGCTATACAAATTAGCCCTGAAATAGTTATTGAAAAAACAGAATCTCAGCCAGAAGTAGCAAAGAGTGTGCCGCCAAAAGATCGCAATCGAGTCGAAAAAATTACCTTTTCAGTGAAGCCGTTACCGGTAATAAAGAAAGAGCCGGAGGTGAAAGTGGTTACGGCACCATTACTGCCAGCGGTGACAGCGCCAGTCGCAGCAGCAGAGAAGGGAAGTGATCTGTTAGCTGATGATACAACACAAGAAATTGATTATGGAGATACCCCTTCAGATTTGCAGAAGCGCTTTCAAACAGCGCTGCTTATGGTCGATGAGTTGGGTAAAGTCGAGTCCAGTAACACTCCGCCTATTAATAATGATGGTAGAGATATTCACCAAATGGATAGCGAATTGCAAAGGAAAATACCACCTTTACAGTACGATTCTCATATGTATTCATCAAAGCAGCAAGATCGCTGGGTGCGTATTAATGGGGAAGATTTAAAAGAGGGGCAATTTAGCCATTCAACCAATATAGAGGTTGTGGAGATCCAACCCAATCGTACTATCTTTCGTTTTGGGCCGCGTAGTTTTAGCCTTGAATCTTTAGAAAACTGGGATGGTTTTTGAACATAGGGTTGATCTATTTTAGCGTGACCGCTGTGTTACGCTAAACAGCAGATTGTTCGATTTAAATAATACATCGCCATGTGTAAACTCATCATGCGCCATATTTTTCCTCAACAAGCTATGACCATAATATTTCAGAGCTATACTGAAAATGGTTGAATTTAACAGTTGTATCTTTTTATTTAAACAGGGGGAGTTTATGAGTAATACCGTGGTTATTTATTATTCTGGATATGGTCATACACGTCGAGTTGCAGAATATGTCGCTAAAGGTGCACAAGCACATTGCATTGAAGTTGATGCGACGGGGGAAATTACAGAGAGTGATTGGGATACTCTGAGTGATGCTGATGCCATCATCTTTGGGGCGCCTACCTATATGGGGTCGGTGCCTTGGCAATTTAAAAAATTTGCCGATAGTACATCGAAAGTATGGTTTACTCAGGGGTGGAAGGACAAAGTATTTGGTGGATTTACCAATAGTGCGAGCTTGAATGGTGATAAGCAAATTAGCTTAATTTACTTACAAACGCTCGCTTCTCAACATGGTGGTATTTGGGTGAGTTTAGGGTTGCTTCCAAGCAACAAACTAGCATCAACACGTAATGATATCAATGCGATGGGAGGATCTGCGGGGGTGTTAGTACAATCGCCATCAGACGCTGCTGAAGATGCGATACCAGAAGGCGATTTAGAGACGGCTCGTTTGTATGGTGAGCGAGTTGCAAAGGTCGCTGTAATGCTTAAAGGCAAGTAGTCTGGTGAATTCGGGTGTTTGATAAGTAATACCAATTCCGGTAAGTATGTGATTTAGATTTTGCGCAGGAAAAACAGCTTAATTCAAGGCGTAATTTGACGTAAATGGTTATTCCCTTTGCGAAAATTACAACGCAGCAGTAAGTTGTTTTAACCAGTAAAATAGATCAGCTATTTATCGGAATTGGTATAATTATTATATTACGGCAGGCGCTGTTAATTAGACAACGCCTGACGCCATTATTACCAATTATTGTTGCGTTTTTTACGACGAGGTAAAAACGGAATAATTAAGCCGATTAATAAGCCGAAAAAGAGTACGCTGCCACCATAC
This sequence comes from Psychromonas sp. MME2, assembly GCF_040566515.1. NCBI lineage: Bacteria > Pseudomonadati > Pseudomonadota > Gammaproteobacteria > Alteromonadales > Psychromonadaceae > Psychromonas > Psychromonas sp. MME2. The sequence continues at coordinate 432,276 of NZ_JBEWXI010000002.1, forward strand.
ATCATCCACTCCATCTTAATGCGCTCATCTTTAGTGTCTTGTAGTAAATCAAGTTCTAAGTTACGCGCTTTTAACTCATCGATAGTTTGTAAGAGAGTTTGTTTCTCATCCATTAAGTTAGCAATTAATTCCTCTTTTTCGTTAAGAGATTGCACCGTATTTTGCATTTCTTGCTCATTTTCTTGCGCGATATTGGCTAATTTCTGCTGCGCTTGTTGTAGCTCAAGTTGCACTTTAGGCAATAAAACCTTTGCTGGTTGTGTTTCTTGTAACTCTCGATTTTGTACCCAAGAGGTCTTGCCATTTGCCTTTTTTATCTGCATAAATTTGGTTTTTTCATCATACTGCAGCGTTTCAACGGGGGTGCCAACATTAAGCGTGCCAATAATGCGATATTGTAAACTAGGGCCTGAGTGCTCGTAGATAGAAACATCGTCACTAACATAGCGGGTTGCCGCAAATAGGTTCATGGATAGGGAGAGCGGGAGTATTACAGTGAGATATTTAAATATTTTCAAGGCGGTACCTATTAGCTAAATGAGCAGAAACCTTATTCTAAAAGTAATTGTGTCCGAGGAGAAGCCTTAGATGTAAAAAAGAGAGCGAATGCTCTCTTTTATTTTTATGTAACGTGATTTTTAGTTAAAAATCGCTTTTCTCATCTCGCCGAGTTAGGTGATTTTTAGTTAAAAATCGCCTGTATCATATAGAAGAATACAATAGATAAAGCCGCCCCAATAGGTAGGGTAACAATCCATGAGATAACGATATTACGTACGACACCTAGATTAAGTGCAGCAATACCACGAGCCATACCTACGCCTAATACCGCTCCAACCAAGGTTTGCGTGGTGGAAATTGGTAGTCCTGTACCAGAGGCAATAACAACGGTTGATGCAGCAGCAAGCTCAGCAGCAAAACCACGGCTTGGTGTAAGGTGGGTGATACCTTGACCAATGGTTGCCATTACGCGTTTACCGAAGATTGCTAAGCCTAACACGATACCGATACCGCCTAATGGTAGGATCCATGGTGCTAAGACAGCCTTACCCACGATTATGCCATCCTGTTGAACAATGCTTGCTACTGCCGCTAGAGGACCTATTGCATTGGCCACGTCATTAGAACCATGTGCAAATGCCATTGCACAGGCTGTTACTATCATTAATACAGCAAAGATTTTTTCAACATTTGCAAAGTGCATGTCTTTATCTGCATTGGGATCTATTTTTACACGATTAACAAAGTATTTTCCGATCACAGCCACTGCGCATCCCATGCCTAATGCCAGTAGGAAGCCTTGGCCATTTGAAAGGTGTAAGCCAACATGCTTAAGTCCTTTCATGATAGTAACTAATGAAAGGATGAACCCTGCTAAAAACATATAAAGCGGTACATAACGTTTAGCATTTTTAATAGGATCACTGGTATCAAAGATCAATCGTTGTGAGCTCATAAAAATAAAGTAGGCAATAAGCCCAGATATTAAAGGGGTAATAATCCAGCTACCGACAATACCTGTTACTTTACTCCAAGTCACACTATCAACACCTACACCAACGGCTGAGAAGCCGATGATAGCACCGATGATAGAATGTGTTGTTGAGACAGGCCAACCAAAGTAAGAGGCGATAACTAGCCATAAGCCAGGCCGCTAATAAGGCTGCGATCATACCAAAGACTAATAGTTCAGGGCTGTCGGTATAGAAGCCTGCATCAATGATACCATTACGGATCGTTGATGTTACTTCTCCTCCCGCCAAATAGGCGCCAGCAAATTCAAAAATCATTGCAATAATGATTGCTTGTTTAATAGTTAATGCTTTTGAACCAACAGAAGTTCCCATTGCATTAGCGACATCATTGGCGCCAATGCCCCAGGCCATCAAAAAACCAACAACTGCTGCAAATATAACCAGTATGCTGCCGTAAGACGATATAATTTCCATGGTGAATCCTTAAATTTTCTAGCGAATCAGGATAAGTTCAAGTTGTGTGCCAATTAATTCTGAATGATCTGCTAGTTGTCCTACCCATTCTAGAATTTGATAAAGAAACATAATATCAACGGCATTGTGGTGCTGCTCTACGACTAATAACCCTTTACGAAGTTTTATTTGTAAGGTATCAGTATCATCTTCAATTGCTGCTAGCTCAGAGATCATTTTTGTTACTACATCAACTTCGCGTCCTCTGAAACCTGTTTCCAGCAATTCATCGAGTTCATTGATGGCTTTATTGGCTTGTAGGACGGCATCGATACAGCGTTGTACATAGGCGATAAAGTCTACTTTTATTTCAGCCGGCAATTGTAATTGACGACCAACGACTCGGCCTGCAATATCTTTTGCTGTATTGGCTATTTTATCTTGGCGATTAACAAGCTCAATAAAATCAGCACGCGAGATAGGCATAAATAAGCCCTTCGGTAGTGTTAAACGTAACTCACGTTTTAGCACATCTGCTTCTTTTTCCAACTTGGAAATTTCTTTTCTAATTTTTTCAGCTTCAACCCAATCTTGTTGATGGCTGGCTTTAAAGAAAGGAATTAGCAACTGGCTACATTCTGCTACTTTATCGATATGCAGCTGAATAGGCTTGATTGGAGATTTTGCAAATACCCCAAATATAGAGTTAACTGGCATAATTGATCCTATTTTTAAGTTTGACGATCATTTTTATAAATACATAGCATAGTAAATATCCGGCGCATGTTAACGTTCTTTTCCATACAATTGAACTTGAATTTTGTATAATTGCTAATTTTTTACGATATTATTACTATATTCAGTATCCCGCATCTTCGATTAAAAGGTAATTTGGTAAATATTATGGAAACAGAAATAGAGATAAAATTTCTTTTTAGTGCTGATTTTGAACAGGAATTGTTTAATACCATCAAATCACAGCAGGTTATCTCCACAAAAGAGCAGCTTTTGCATAATGTTTATTTTGATACAAGTGATCGTTCTTTGAGAAAGATGGATATGGGGTTGCGTGTACGGAGTTGTGATAATCGCTCAGTACAAACTATCAAAACCTCTGGGCGTGTTATTGGCGGGCTACATCAACGGCCAGAATATAATGAGCCAATTGAAGGTGGACGCCCTGAATTGGCGCGCTTTAATAGTAAGATATGGCCAGATGAGTGCGACATTAAAGCACTTGAAAATGAGTTGGTGCCTATTTTCAGCACGGACTTTACACGACAAACATGGTTACTCGAGATGAGTGAAGCGACCTTAATCGAAGTGGCCTATGATCGTGGTTTTATCGAAGCGAAACAAGATAAAAAAGATATTTGTGAAATAGAACTTGAACTTATCAAGGGCGATGAAAAACAACTATTTATACTCGCAGAGCAAATTGCACTATTGCCACAGGTACGTTTAAGTAACGTTAGCAAGGCGCAGCGTGGCTATATGCTTGGTGATCAAACGGAATTTGTTGTAAAACCGTTGCTTGAGTCTCCGCTTTTACCATCAATGTCTATCGCACAAGCGTTGATGACGAACATACAACATGGCCTACGACACATCCAATACCATGAAAATTGCTACTTAGAATCATACCAAGATGCGGCATTAAATGAATTGGTCGTGGGGATTAAATTTGTGCATCAAAATTTATCTTTATTCAAAGACCATTCGCCAATGCTTTTAAAAGCGCCATGGATTGAAGGATTACATTGGCTAGCGCGTTCATTCTCTTGGCTAGAACTCCACTCTGACAATCAAAATTTATTAAATAATAAAGGATACTATTTACGTAAAATAACCAAGTATAAAAAATTACTTAAGCAGATAGAGCAGCAGGATAACAGCTTGCCAAGTCAAGAGAGTATTTGTGCACTGTTGCACTCTTCTCGTTACTGCCAGTTTGTTTTATCGCTCACCCAATGGCTTATACAGCTCGAGAAAAATACCTTTGCGAGCGAAAAAAGCCACGAAATAAAGGAGTTTGCCTGTCAGCGGTTAAGTGAAGTATGGCAATCATTTCGAGAAGTTTTGCAGAATCATGGAGATAACCAATTGCTTGCCTATCAAGGCTTGCTTGAAGGTAATCTATTAATGGGATTAAGTGTCGCTAATTTGTTTTCTCACGATGACTATTTTAATTTTTATGCGCCGTGGTTAGATATTAAACAAGGGTTAAAAGAGTTATCCATGATTAAAATTGTCGATGATTTTGCCGAGATAGAAACAGATAAAGCACGTCAGCTAGACTATTTTAGGTGGATAAAACGCAAGCAAGAGTCATTATCCCACGCGCTTGAGCAATCAAAACAACAAGCCTTATTAAAAGAGAGTTTTTGGAATGAAAAACTGAGTGATTAAAATAATTAGTATCTTTATTTTATCAATACAGAGAAAGCTTTCATTTTTAGATCACAGTTTGTTATTAATTATCTGTGTATAGCAGTAGCTGAGTCGTTATACTCGATGGTTACTGTTAGCCTATTTATTACTTCAGGTGCAAAGTTAGCAAGAAAAAGAGTGCTGAAATGCTAGGCATAAAATAGAAGTATAGATAATTGAACTCCCCCTACTTAACTAACGCCAGGCAACATAGCTTGAGATAAGATGGGGATCTCCTATGGTCTTAATGGTGAAAATATCCGGTCCCTCTTATAATATAGGTAGCTACATGTCGCGATTAAAATGCAATAAATTCGATGAAAAATTAGTTAGTTTATCAATGAATAAAAAATGGGCGTTTATCGCTGGCATAGGCCTTTTGTTATTTCTTGCTAAGCTAGTTATCGTCAACCTTTTTTCATCTGATATCGCATCAGCGCAAAGTAATCAATACTATTTATTTGCAGACTTCATCTCTGTCGCACTTTTTTTGGCTTTCATCTATTGGTTTATGTTAGCCACGAAAAAAAACATACTGTCTGTCAGGGATGGTCTTGAGCAAGCTTTTGTGCAGGGTGATGTTGTTGAATATTGCGCATCGACCAGAAAAGACGAGTTAGGGCTGTTGCTTAATGTGGTTGGAGACAAAGCGGGCAATATGCAGAAACACGCGCACTCACAAAAGAAAAGCACCCAAGAATTGATCGCGATTACGGAAAGTTTGTCGACTTGTATGGAAATTATTACCGATTCAATGGACGAGGAATTTGCTCAAATTGCGCAGTTGGCAACCGCCATGAATGAAATGACCGCGACAGTCACTGAAGTGGCGAATAATACCGATAGCGCATCCTCATCGACAGCAGAGGCTTCCGAAGTGGCCCAAGAGGGAAGCCAGTTTGTTGATGCGACAATTGCGACGATCAATTCCTTATCAAATAATATTGGTGCATCAGCGGATGCCGTTAACAATGTTGAGCTAAAAGTCGATGGCATTGGTAGTGTCGTAGACACTATCCGCAGTATTTCTGAGCAAACTAATTTACTTGCTTTAAATGCGGCAATCGAGGCTGCTCGCGCAGGGGAAGCTGGACGTGGTTTTGCCGTTGTTGCCGATGAAGTGAGAAATCTGGCAAAACGTACTCAAGATGCAACGGTGCAAATTCAAGGGATGATCGAACAGCTACAAAATAGTGCTCAAGATGCCGTTGGGCTGATGGGTAAAAGTGTTCATGAAGCGGATGTCGGTGTTGATCAAGTGACTAAAGCGGGTCAGAAATTGGCCGGGATTGTTGAAAAAATTGCCCATATTTCTGATATGAATTATCAAATATCATCGGCAGCAGCTGAACAAACCGTCGTTGCGGGCGATATCAATAAAAATCTAGATGAAGTTAAAGAGATTGTTGAAGGCTCTGTGACTGTGCTAAAAGAGGTCTCTGAATTAGCGGAGATGATCGGTAAAAATATCGTTGATTTAAATGCTAACCAGTAGATAGTTAATTTATTATTCCCGTCACCAAGCATGATAAAACTTGAGTGGTGACGGTTTTTTCAATTAACCTTTATGTAAATTGCTGCTTAAGGCAAATTGTGTTAATTCATCAATAACATGTTTTTTTATTTCTAATTGTTGATCGGCTGCAATGTTATAACGTTCGCCAAGCTGTTGATAATCTTCATTACTCAGGCTAACGGTTAAACGTGGGCGTTTAGGCTTTGTATGAGTCGGCAAATCTAACAAGTAACGTATCTGTTCCGATGGGCTAATGCCTTTATCAAGCGCACTGCGTCGTATGCTGTATTGGAGCTTTGCATCCATATCAAAGGCTATCTGTACCGCTTTAACTACTTTTGCAGATTGTTGCCACTTTTTCGGTAATTCTTTTTTATTCATTGAATTACTCTCCTTTTATCCATAATTCAGCAATGTCATTTGCTGGCCTTAAAAACGATAGATAAACATCGGTATCGCCATTTTCAAAGATATATATCTCGACCATGCGTTTCCCATGTGCGCCTTCTAATGAATAGTACTCAAATTCGCGCCCATGCTCCTCTTCGTTATGCTGAGGTGGTTTTTGACCGCGGTAATCTTTTCTATGCTTGTAGCCAGTGATCATAAAGTTTTGTTGGATATAGTTATCTGCAACCATATCGGCATAGTGATGATCATTTGTTAGTGGCATCAGGTTGACATTGCCAGGCTCTTCAAATATCTCAGCAAAGGTTTCGAGATCGAATAAGTTTTGGACTTCGTCACGGGTGAGTAATAAGCTTACTTTTATTAATTTTTGCGGATTATCAGGAAAAGCTGACATAGACCAACTCTTCAGCACTGCCTTGCGCTATTATCTGTGCATAATGATCATATTTAAACTCGATGGTATGACAGTCGATAACTTGAAATTGTTGTTTGCGCATTATTTGTGGGAGTGCGAAGCTGTCACCAAAGGTAAATATATCATGGGTTTGCAGTTCATTCGGGACTGTTAACGTGCGTGTTGGTAGCGGCTGTTTTTTGGCGAATAAAGATTTAAAAAAACTCATTATTATTCCCTATTTATAAAAAATGAAAACACGGTAGAAAAGTAATTCTACCGTGTTTTTGTTATGCAACTATCATTTTTTATTTCGCTTTTAGGCGATTTAGAATCGATTGTGCATTCGATTGTTGTGCACCGATACCGGCTTCTTTTAATTTATTTTGTAGTGATGTATCGGTGTTTTCACTAGCAAGTTGCTCTGCCGCTTTTAATTTATCATCATAAAGCGCTTGTTTTTCTTTAATGCGCTCTAAGGAATCCTTTGCACTGAGCAGTTTCGAGTTGCTCGCTGTAAAGTTATCGGTAATGGCTGATGTTGCTTTTTGAACGCTCTCAGTGGTTTTAACCATGCTCAGTTGGCGTTTATAATCCGCTAGTTGGCGCTCACTTTTTCTAATTAACTCTTTTAATCTATCTGCATTTTTAAGATAACTTTCATTGGCCTGATGCTGTTCAGCGACACGATTTTCGAGTTCGGCAATTTTTTCGGCTACTTCAATGGCTAACGCTTCATTGCCTTTATTAAGTGCTTGTACTGCATAGCCTTCATGCTCTTTAACGCTTGCTTCTAACTGAGTTAGTTCACGTGCTGCTTGCATCTGTTTAGCCATTACTTCAGTTAAATCACGTTTAGCAATGGTGATATGTTTTTCAGAATCACGGATCTCTTGTTCAAAAATACGTGTTGAGTTGGCATCAATAATTGCTTCGCCCGCTTCACGTGCTCCACCACGTACGGCGGTGATGATTTTTTTAAATATACTCATAATAAACTCCAATATTAAACTAAGTAATTACCCATTTCGGCAATGACTTCAAGGCTGTTATCACTTAACGTGATTATCTCTAACTCAATATCTTCTATGCTTGAGTTTATTGATAGGGCACCAAATACCACATATTTATCTTCGACCTTGGCAAATGCTGAAAGTGGCATAGGAATGTTCATTTCTAACATCGTTTCCATCATTTCGGCCTTAAGGCCTTGCTTGACCTCTTCTTCGCCCCATAGGTAAGCGATGCAGAGGATCTGGTTATCACTGATGGAGATAAAAATTGGGATCTCTTCACGACCTACGATTTCAACTTGTAGTACATCAATTTCACCATTTATCGGTGTGCAATCAAAACAGAAACCTGTTTCAGTATTACCTTCTAGTTGATTCAAGTAGGTAGCTATTTTGTGAATATTCATAATACTCCTTAATTGCAATAGACATTTAATGTCATCGTCTTAGTTAATTTAGTTGTCTTGTCATTATATGTCAAGGTTTATTGTGTTTATTTTTTATCCATATTTTACTATTCGTAATATTGTAGATAAGGCTCTACTATTCAAGCAATAAATTCCAATTTTAGATGACCATTTTTCGTACAACTGATAAATTATTTCTTTTATCTTAATAATCAATAGGTAACTCTATATGTCTTTGTTAAATGATCATGCTTTACGACAGTTTGAAAACCTCCAACAACAGGTTGATTTATCATTTATCACGGCATCACAAAAGAGTGAATTAATAGCTGTATTGGGTTTAAGTGATTTTATTAGTGATGCTTTATGTAAGCAGCCCTTGCTAATCTCATCGCTATTTTCTAGTGATATATTGCAATCATCTCAGCGTACTCAAATAATCCTTCAGGATCTACAGCAACAGTTATTAAGCGTTACCGATGAAATGGAATTACATCGTGTATTACGTCTATTTCGCCGTAAACATATGCTTATTATTGCTTGGCGAGAGTTGCTTGGTAAAGCGAGTTTAGAGGAAAGTTTTGAGCATCTATCGTTTTTGGCTGATCAATTGATTCTGCAAACGATGCAGTGGTTATACGTAAAGCAGTGTAATGAGTTGGGCACACCGAAGAGTAAAGCGGGTGTTTCTCAACCGTTATATATTTTCGCAATGGGTAAATTAGGCGGCCAGGAGTTAAATTTTTCTTCCGATATAGACCTGATTTTTGCTTATCCTGAGCGTGGTCAAACAGAGGGGGGGCGTCGACATATTGATAACCAAACCTTCTTTATCAAATTATCACAGCGCATTATTGCCGCTTTGCATCAAATTACCGTGGATGGCTTTGTCTATCGCGTTGATATGCGTTTACGTCCGTTTGGTGACTCTGGCCCGATAGTGAGCCACTTTGCTGCACTTGAAGATTATTACCAAAGCCATGGACGTGAATGGGAGCGTTATGCAATGGTTAAAGCTCGTATTTTGGGGGAGTCTGGGCATTATAAAGATGAGTTAGAAGCGATGCTGAAACCTTTTGTTTATCGCCGATATATCGATTTTAGTGCGATTGAATCTCTGCGTAAAATGAAAGCGATGATTAGCGCAGAAGTTCGGCGCAAAGGGTTAAAGGATAATATTAAGTTAGGCATGGGGGGGATCCGAGAGGTAGAGTTTGTTGCACAGGCTTTTCAGCTAATCCGAGGTGGAAGAGTGCTGCAATTACAGTGCAAAGGGTTACAGCAAACGCTAATTACTTTATCTGCAATTGGTGAGCTGCCTAAACAGAGGGCGCAAAATTTATTAGTGTCATACCAATTTTTACGACGTGTGGAAAATATATTACAGCAGATTGCGGATAAGCAGACGCAAACATTGCCCGATAATGCGTTGGATAAATTACGCTTAATGTCGGTGTTAGGCTTTGCTAGTTGGGATGATTTTAAGCTGCATTTGCAACGTATGATGGACAATGTTCACGAGGAGTTCAATTGGATCATTGGTGACAACGAAAAGAAAGAGAGCGATGACCATGGCGCTGCGCTGTGGGATCTTACTTTTAGCTTACAAGATACCCTTAATTTATTACAAGAAAAAGGGTTGCAAGCCCCATTACTTGGTGATTATGCACTGCAATTGATGAGCTTTAAAGAGGAGATACATAAGCGACCAATTGGCACTCGCGGTCAAGAAACCTTAGAGAAACTGCTGCCTAAAATAGTGGACAAAGTGGCCACATTTGCCGACCCCGTTGCGTTAATTGAGCGTCTGCGTGTACTACTTTTGCAAATCATGCGTCGTACAGCCTATTTGGAGCTCTTAAATGAGAATGAAGGGGCGTTGAATCAATTACTTAAATTATGCAGTGCCAGCCCGCTTTTGAGTGAGCAGTTGGCACGTTACCCTATCTTATTAGATGAGTTATTAGATCCTGCTGAGCTTTATAACCCAACACCGCTGACTGATTATAAACGTGATTTACAGCAATTTATGCTACGTATTCCTGAGGAGGATATGGAGCAACAGATGGAGGCGCTGCGTCAGTTTAAACAGATCCAGCTACTGTATATCACCGCTGCTGATATAGTCGGTGCCATTGAATTACCTCAAGTTAGCGACCATCTTACCTATTTAAGCGAGGCCTTGTTAGATCATGTCGTCCGCTTAGCGTGGACGCAGTTGGTGGAAAAATATGGTCTACCAAGTAATGTGCAAGGGTCTCAGAGAAGGGGATTTGCCGTTATCGGCTATGGCAAGATGGGCGGATATGAATTGGGGTATGGCTCTGATTTAGATCTGATTTTTTTACATGAAAATAATATTGCAGGCCACACAATGGGGCCACGTTGTATTGATAACCAACTATTTTATTTACGTTTCGGACAGCGCATTATTCATTTATTCAGCACCCGTACTAACTCGGGTATTTTATATGAAATAGATATGCGCTTACGCCCGTCAGGTGAATCTGGGCCATTAGTGGTCAGCATCGATGCTTACAAAAAATATTTAGAAAATGATGCTTGGACATGGGAGCATCAAGCGTTAGTTCGCTCACGGGCTGTTTTTGGTGATGACGATATTGTGCAAGAGTTTAAGCTGATCCGAGAAGCGATATTAATATTGCCGCGGCAAAGTCAACAGTTGGCAAATGATATCACTGAGATGCGTGATAAAATGCGTAATCACTTACATCGCGCAAAGCAAGGGGAGTTTGATCTTAAACAGTCCCTTGGCGGGATGGTCGATATTGAATTTATTGCCCAATATTTAGTGTTGGTTAATGCCTACGCCCATCCGCAAGCCCTCTGTCAGTGGTCTGATAACTTACGAATTTTCGCTAGCTGTAAAGCGCTTGGGTTATTAAGCGCCGCAGATGAAAAGGCATTGATCACAGCCTACTGTGACATCCGTGATAGTGCTCATCGACTGACACTGAATAAACAAAGTCGTATCGTTAGTGATACGCTGTTTAAAGAGGATAGGCAGGCGGTTCAGCGAATCTGGAATAATTTATTTGATTAATATATCCATGTCACCTCAATATGCTTTGTCAGGCGCTAGCTTGGATACCAGAGCAAGGCGTAACATGAGGTAATTGTTATTCACTTTTTGAGTGTTACAAAGCAGGGCTGGTTTTCGAGCTAGCGCCCCGTAGGGCAAGAAAAATAGCACCTATCTGCTTTGTTATAAAATATCGATGTAGAATCACTATACTTCTATTTTATGCCTCGCATCTCGGTGCTCTTTTTCTTGCTGACTTTGCATCTTGAAGTATCATGGGTATAAAGAGGGTTCACCCTCTGGACGCGTTTTAAAACGGCGATGCATCCACATATATTGTTCATCGGCTTCACCAATCATCATCTCTATTTGTTGATTGGTTGTTTTGGCATCGGCCTGTAAATCTTTGCTTGGAAAGTTTTCAAGTGCAGGATAAAAAACCAACTCATAGCCAGCGACTTTCCGGTAAACGTCTTAAAAAAGCAGGAATAACACAGCTGTTTTTTACCCGAGCAAGGGTGCTTGTTCCGGCAACCGTGTTAGCGTTTTCTACGTTAAAAAAGGGTGCAAAAACACTGCTTTTATGGCGACCATAATCATGGTCTGGGGCATACCAGAGAGATTCACCTTCTTTAAGTATGCGTATCATTCCTTTTAAATCCTTGCGATCTACCATGCCTTTTTGATTGCGCATTCTCCCCCAATGAAAATAGTAATCTAAAACGGGGTTTGAGTGCTTACGATATACGGCAAAGGTAGGATTGGTTAGCCCTAAGCCACGCCCACCCATCTCTAAGGTTAAAAAATGTGCACCTAAAAATATAATGCCTTTGCCATTTTGTTTGGCTTGTTGTAGATGTTCTAGTCCGCGTACTTTGAGGATGCTGCGGATACGCCAGCTTGGCCAAAACCATGCCATTGCCATTTCAAATAGCGCAATGCCTGCATTTTCAAAGTTATGCATCACTTTCTGTTCAACTTCTAAGGTGGAAAAATCAGGAAAGCATAATTCGATGTTGCGATGGGCAATTCGGCGTCGGCTCTTGGCAATATAATAGCCACAACGACCCAGTAGCTTGCCCATCAGTAGTAAGAGAGAAAAAGGCAGTAACGAGCTTAAAAATAGTGCCAAAATACCCATCCAAGTTAACCAGTAACGAGGGTGGCAGTAGCGTATTTTTAGTTTATTTGCATTCATAATCACTTTATCTTTTCTATAAGAGTCAAATATTCTAACTAATTATAACTTAAATGCCTATTTTCTTTACTATGGTTCTTGCGTCGTGATGACCGTTTGCTGTGCAATTTGTTGTAACTGCTGATACGATATTTTCAAACCGCTCTGTTCTGGCATCGGAAAATAATATAGCGGGCGTTTGTAACGGCTTAATTTAGGCGTTAAATAATCGTTTAATTGTTGATGTGACGGAAGCCTTTGTGCAGCGATGAAGGCGACTGGTTGTTGTCCGAAACTGGGATGTTCAAGGCTTACGACATGGGCCTGATTGATAGCGGGATGCTCAATTAACAGACGTTCAATTTCTTCGGGTTGGATATTTTCACCCGCGCAGATAAATTGGCGATCTTTGCGCCCGACTATTTGTAATAAACCATTATCTAATCTCCCTAAGTCTTTTGTTGCAAACCAACTTTCTGCTGCGATCAGAGGGGCATCGACGGCGTTGTTAAAATAGCCCATAAAGCGTGTTTTGCCACGTAGATAAATTTCACCTTCGACAATTTTTATCTGCGCATATTTAAGTATTTGTAACTCACTTGTATTGGTTGATGTTGCCACTTGCGAGCTCATCTCGGTTAAGCCATAGCTTAAGTGGTAGCAAAAACCGCGTTCAGCAGTTTGCTGTAGTAAGGCCTGTGAAAAAGCGCTACCACCGAGTAGCAAATGTTTAATCGCTAACGCTTGGTGTTGAAATTGGTCATGTTGTAATAGCTCATATAACTGTTTCGCGACCAGAGAAAGGTGAGTTATTTGCTTTTCTTTTAATAAATTAACCGATAATTTTTGCGTGTCGATTAAAAGGGTTGCACCCGCCATAATGGTGCGTATAACGGTGGCATACCCACTAATATGAAATAATGGTAAGGAGAGTAAATTGATATCGCCACGATTTAGCGATATCCGCTCCTGTGAGGCGATGGCACTATAAAAGTGATTACTAAAGCAGTGCATGGCCGCTTTAGGTGTTCCGCTACTACCGGAAGTAAAGATAATATTAACAGCTTTGCTGGCATCTAGCAGGTAGGGGAAAGGCCGCTTACTGGTTCGCATCGACGGCTGAAATCTAAAGGCAAACTAGGATAACCAAGTGCAGAGTCGGTTTGTTGATGCCAGATAAATTCGCTAGCTAATAGATTGATGCGCGTCTCTATCTCCTGTCTGCTGAAGTGTGGGTTAATTGGGCTGAAAATAATGGCATGACGCAGGCAAGTGAGTTGTAATAAGAGTAACTGCAGCGAGTTGGTCGCGATACAAATTAAGCGATCTCCCGAGGTTAACCCTAGTTTGAATAACTGTTCTGATAAGTCGCAGATTTGTTGATCAAGTTGTGCGAATGTTAACTGCTGCTTGTCGCTAGTAATCGCTATCGCATCCGGCTGCATTATCGCTTGCATACGCACGGGACAATCGTTCATCGACTGGTCCATAGACACTCCAATGTTTCTATATCTGTCACTATTTGATTGCTCTTGGTTAACTGCTGCGCTTGAAAATATTTTAATGTATCTAGACCAAGGTTGATATCGACTCCCCGATAACGGTCGGCAAGGTGCGTTATTTGGCTCAAACCAAGCACCGACTCAAAGCTTGAGCTGAAGCTTACTTGTAAATGATGTTGTTTGGCAATCGCGATAAAATAGTCAATTCTCTGCCGTGTGCCAATTAACATCGGTTTTAACACGAACGCCTTAATCGCCGGGTGGTGTTGATAGACAAAATCTTTATCTTGTAAACTTTCATCAAGTGCTAAGAAAAACCGATGGCGCTGCGCGAGTCTAATATTATGTAGGTGCGAGGCCGTAGGCTCTTCAATATAATCTAATTGTTCAATCTCTATTTGACTAAAAAAATCATCGGCTTGTTGAAAATCCCATGCCTGATTGGCATCGCAACGTATTTTTAAATGACGATTTAAACGGGCTAATTGATTAAAGAGTTGTACCTCGTCGCTAACCCTGTGGCGAGCGACCTTAAGTTTGATAAGGTTGGGTTTCTGTAATGCTAAATAGTGTTCGATCACTTGATCCGCACTACCCTGTATAAGCGGGATGCTCTCTGTGCAAGAGGCGACCCTTGAAAAAGGGGTGTAATTCAACGCATTTTCTAAGCCGAATTGCACACTGGGGTAACCATTTTGTAATTTATTTAAAGGGTGAGTTGCAGTGCTTAAATGCGCGATTATCTGATCCCTTGCCTCTACTAAGGTTTCCCTGCTAAAGCCTGCTAAAGGGGCTATTTCACCCAATCCGTAGCGCCCTTGTTCATCCTGCAGTTGCAGGATGAGACCACTTCGGTAGGTTAGCAGTTGCCCTTTAAAGTTAAGGGGGACTTTAAAGGGGAGTTGGTAAATAAATAGCTTCGCTTGGGCTATATGGTTCATAGAGATGGTTGGCTACTCTCGGTAATGCAGGGCAACGCGTGAGGTTAATTTAGTGATTAACTCATAGGCAATGGTACCAATATGTTGAGCCACCTCCGTTGCGGGTAAACCCTCTCCCCATAGTGTCACTTGATCGCCGACCTTATCCTTACAGGCTTGGCCTAAATCGACCGTCAGCATATCCATGGAGACGCGTCCGACAATCGGTACAATCCGGCCATTAATCAATACAGGAGTGCCTGCTGGTGCCATGCGTGGATAACCATCCCCATAGCCGATTGCAATAACGGCAATTGTGGTATCTTCTGCTGCCGTCCAATTTGCACCATAACCAACATGATCACCGGCCTTTAATTGTTTGAGCGCAATCACCCGTGATTTTAATGTCATGACGGGTTTTAATTGCTCTGTCTGTGCTGACTCTTCGGCAAAGGGAGAAACGCCATATAAAGCAATGCCGGGGCGAATAACCTCTGCATGGGCTTTTGGCCACGCCAGAATCGCAGCAGAATTTGCTAGTGATCGTAGGCCACCATTGCCTTCGATAAGTGTATTAGTTTGCCTATTAAAAAGGTCAATTTGTAGTTTGGTCATGGCATTATCTAGCTCATCGGAACAGCTAAAATGGGTCATGAGATTAATCGGTTTTTGCACATTGGGGCTGTTTTTTAACTGCTCATAGGCAAGGCTGAAAGCGTCCTTTGTGAAGCCTAATCTGTGCATTCCCGTATCGAGCTTTAACCAAGCGTGTATTGGTTTGTGTAAATTAGCTTTTAAGAGCGCTTGCACCTGTTCTGGCGAGTGGATGACGGTTTCTAAATTATGTTCGACAATCACCTCTAGATCATCATCTTCAAAAAAGCCTTCAAGCAATAAAATGGGTTTATCAATTCCAGCGTTACGCAATCTGATCGCCTCATTAAGGCGTGCAACACCAAAGGCATACACACCCGTTAAGGCTTGCGCTATTTTTACCATTCCATGACCATAGGCATCTGCTTTTATCACCGCCAGTATTTGGCTTTGCGGTGCTTTTTGCTGTAATACCTGTAAATTTGACCGTAAGGCCACAAGGTCAATGACTGCGTAGGTGCTATCCATTAATTTGCTCTATCTAAAAATGCTAATTGGTTATTCGTCATCATGGTAACTGGCTCCAGTATAATCATCAAAGCGCGAATAACGCCCTTGGAAGGTTAAACGCACTTTACCAATCGGTCCATTACGCTGTTTACCGATAATAATTTCAGCAATCCCTTTATCGTTACTGTCCTCGTGATAAACCTCATCGCGGTAGATGAACATAATTAAATCGGCGTCTTGCTCAATCGCCCCTGATTCACGTAAATCAGAGTTGATGGGGCGTTTATCGGCACGTTGTTCTAGACCACGGTTGAGCTGTGAAAGGGCGATAACGGGGCAGCGTAGCTCTTTTGCCAAGGCCTTTAGTGAGCGAGAAATTTCGGATATTTCTAATGTTCGGTTTTCACTTAATGAAGGAACGCGCATTAATTGTAGGTAATCGACCATGATCATACTGATGCCACCGTTATCCCGTGCAACGCGTCGCGCACGTGAACGTAATTCAGTTGGCGTTAGACCAGAACTATCATCGATAAACATTTTACCTTGGTTGAGCAGTATCGACATGGTCGATGAAAGCGATGCCCAATCATTTTCATCAAGTTGACCAGTACGAATTTTACCTTGGTCAATTCGACCTAAGGATGCCAACATACGATTCATGATTTGATCGGCGGGCATCTCTAAGGAAAAGATAAGTGTCGCTTTATCGGCATTGAGTGCAGAGTGCTCAGCTAAATTCATAGCAAAGGTTGTTTTACCCATAGATGGACGCGCCGCGACAATGATCAGATCGCCCGGTTGGAAACCTGTGGTCATTTTATCAAGGTCACTATAACCCGATGATAAACCAGTAATACCATCGCGAGGGTTTTTGCAGAGATCATCAATTTTAGCGACCGTTGCCTTTAAAATATCTTTTATGGCTTGCGGGCCTTCGCTTTTATCACTGCGCGCTTCGGCGATTTGAAAAATTTTTGTTTCCGCAAAGTCGAGTAGTTCGGAGCTATCTCGCCCCTCTGTTTCATAACCCGCTTCGGCAATCTCATTAGCGACACCAATTAACTCTCGAACGACGGCTCTTTCTCGGACAATGTCAGAGTAGTTATTGATATTGGCCGCACTGGGCGTGTTTTGTAATAGCTCGGCAAGATAGGCGATACCACCAACACCCTCTAACTCCTGTTTATTGTCAAGGTGCTCGGAAAGGGTTACTAAATCAACGGGAATATCTTCACTACTGAGTTTTTCAATAGTGGCAAAGATTTGGCGGTGAGCTCGATGATAAAAATCGCGCTCAACGACACGCTCTGCGACATCATTCCATGCTTCATTGTTAAGCAATAATCCACCGATAATTGCCTGCTCTGCTTCAAAGGAGTGCGGAACGCTTTTTATGGAGGAGGTGGTTTTATTTTTATTAGCGAAATCGCGTGGTTTATCTGCCATGGTTAGATCCTAGGTTTTTCAACAATATCTATAAAAAGAGGATTTCAATCCAAATGTAGGCACATAAAAAAAGTGCAATAAAGACCGTCGCGGAGGCCATATCTTTGGCTCGCCCAGACAGTTCATGGTGGTCAGTGCCAATTCGGTCAACGACAGCTTCTATGGCTGAATTGAAAATTTCAAAAATGACAATGATAACCACACTGGTGATCATCAACAGGCGTTCCATCTGTGTTACGTCCAAATAACAGGCAAGGGGAATTAAAATAGCGGCTAATAGTAACTCTTGGCGAAATGCAGCCTCATGTTTAAAGGCACTTTTTAACCCTTTTATTGAGTAGCCACTCGCTAGAATAATGCGTTTTAGCCCAGTATTTTTATGTTTCAAAATGGTAACCTGTTGATCATGTTATAAGGGCTGTTACTTTAGCAAAAGGTAGCACTAAGGTCACTTGTTGATTTACTCATGATGAAAGCAAATATTGTTGTGCTATCGGTTGGTTTCGCTTCTACTGATTAACGCATCTCAAACAACTCTTCATGAAAATGGTGAAGATCATAATTTAAGGTTTTTAGATCACATTTGAGTGCGTGGGAGAATTTAGTGGGCCCACAAAACCAAATTTTGTATTGAGTAATATTGCCCAACTCTTTATTTAATTGGGTAACAGTTAAAAATGGATCAAGTCTATTATTAATAACCTTTAGTGTGACGTTGGCTTGTGTCGCCTGTGCTTGCAGTGTGTGTAAAAAGTCGTTATCAGGTGTTTCAGTACAATAATAGAGTACCACTTTTTGATAGCTACTAATCTTTCCTCTCTCTTGTAAAATAGCCTTGAAAGCGGCGATACCAATGCCGCCTGCTATCCATAATTGCGGGCCAGCTTCTGCAAAATTAAAACAGCCGTAGGGGCCTTCGACCTTAACTTGTTGACCAACACTGACATGCTCTTTAAGTTTACTGGTGAAATCTCCCAATTCTTTAATTAAAAAAGAAAGTTTTCCCTGTTGATGGTCTGCCGATGCAATCGTAAAAGGGTGCGCCTCCTCACCGGGGAATTGAATAAATGCAAATTGTCCGCTTTTATGGCCATGCCAGTTGGGCGTCTGTAGTGTTAAATCCAGCACTTTATTGATGGCGTTATAAGTAGCGCTAACAATGGTGGCTGAATGTTGCTTACTTTTGCCTATTTGACCGAATAAACTCCAGAGAGCGGCGCATGACCCTAGAGTGATAAATGTCAATGCAATATAGGTGATAGGATAGGGCCAATAGGCATGTTTTATGAGGATCGCTGAATGAAAGGCAATCGCGAGAAAACAGATCGATATCAGACGGTGAGTTATTTTAAAGTTTTTGTATTTGATGGCGCTGAGTAGCGAGATTGCCACTAATATAACAAAGCCGTAGAAGCTATATTCACCGATTGATTCTGCAATCCCCCTAAGTGGTTTGATCAGGGAATATAAAGATTGCTCATTAAAAGGCCCATTGCCTTTTTCTGGCCGCGCTAATAGTTGCCATTGTACTAAATATTTGGGAATAATAGCTAATAACCAGTGCACGATGGCCATAGTGACTGAGGCTATACCAAGGTGTTTATGTAAGCGAAAAGATTTATCTAAACCATGGGTTTGACGTTCAATAAATCTTAAACGCATTGCTAGTAGCATAGCGATGCTCATTAAGGTGACAGAAATGAGCCCTGTGATTTGTATTAGTGCGCTGCGCAGTTGAAAGAAATTGTGATAGGGCAAGAAATCTGTTTCAGCTTGTAGCCAGAAACAAGTTAGAAAAATTAATAACAATACAAGAAAATAATAAAGCTTACGCATGTTCAATGTCCATTGTGGGTTTATATTAATTATAGCGCTGCAAACCACGCGTAGTGTCAAGCTATGTAAATATTGAGTAAAGATGCGTATCGGTTTGAGGTGGTCAACTATTCGCACATTGACTACATTATTGACCACTTTAATTACAACACCTTGTTACGCGGCTATGCTAAAGTGATGACAAATAATCGTTTTCTTAATTGTTAAGGTTAGGTTGTGTTTGCCAAAGGTTCATTTATTTCTCGTTTCATCAATAAATATTGGGTAACTAATCAGTATGTGCCGCTGCGGGTGGTCGATGAGTTGAAGTTGGATCTCAAGCGCCCCATTATTTATGTGCTCGCGCAGAATTGTGCCAATGATCTCTTGCGGCTACAGGCGAGTTGTTTACAAGCCGGGTTAGCAGACCCTTATCAATCTATTGATGTTAATGGGGAACGTATCAGTGCAATTGTCTTTATCGATGATTGGTATCTCTTTTCATCGCGCGCTGGACAGGCTAAAAATAGTGCGCAAGATGCTCCCTATTTAAGACAATATGAACAGCTATTAAGGCTTCATCAACAGGATCCTGACTTAGATATTCAATTAGTGCCAATCACGCTCTATTGGGGGCGGCATCCCGGTAAGCAGAACAAAAAATCTTGGCTAAATTCAGTCGATAAAGCGCACCTTGGTGCGTTGCATAAATCGCTAATTGTTTTAAAAAATGGCAAAGATCATTTCATACGTTTTAATCCGCCCATCTCAATGGCGGCACTTTGTCAGCGAGAAAAGTCTGCGCCACATTTTGCTGATAAATTAGCTAGAGTGGCAATGCGTTATTTTGCTCAGCAAAAACGCACCAGTGTCGGGCCGCGGTTAGCAAATCGGGATGCCATGATAAACGCTATTTTAGAGAATAAAAATATGCGCCGCGTGATCCAGCAAACCGCTCTGCTTGAGCAATGCAGTGAAGCGAAAGTGGCAGCGCAATGTCGACTCTATTTAAAGGAGATAAGTGCGCATTTTTCCTATACTTGGTTGCGCCTATTTAGAGGAATATTGAGTACATTCTGGAACCATATTTACCATGGTATTGAGGTGCATCATGCGCAAAATGTGCGCGATGCTTGCCAAAGTGGTGCTGAGATAATCTATATGCCATGCCATCGTAGCCATATGGATTATCTCCTGCTTTCATATATTTTATTCGAGCAGGGGCTAGTACCTCCCCATGTAGCGGCAGGAGTGAATCTTAACTTTTTTCCTGCGGGGGCTATTTTTAGGCGTTCTGGTGCCTTTTTTATACGTCGCTCCTTTAAAGGTCAGCCTCTTTATGGAGAGGTCTTTAAATCCTATTTTGCGATGTTATTTAAACAGGGCTATCCCATCGAGTTTTTTACCGAGGGGGGACGTAGCCGTACTGGGCGTTTATTGCCTGCAAAAAAGGGACTGTTAGCGATTGCTTTGCAAACCTATGTTAATCAACCAAAACGCAATGTCTGTATCGTTCCTGTGTATATCGGATATGATCATATCATGGAAGTGAATACTTACAATAAAGAGCTTTTAGGGGCGCGAAAACGGACAGAGAGTCTATTGCAAATAATAAAAAGCATCAAAAATCTAAGCAACTTTGGGCGCGTTTTTGTTAATTTCGGAGAACCAATAAACCTTAAACAATGTTTAGATGAAAGCGTCCCAAATTGGCAACGTTCAGGCTTAACGACAGCGCAATTGACGGGACAAGTTGCTCATGTTGCGGATCGGGTGATGGTTGCGATCAATGCTGCGGCAGCGGTTAATGGTCTGCCATTATGTGCACTACTTTTGCTTGCCAATAAAACGTTATCAGTGCCCAAGGCGGTATTTCTTCACTATATTAGTGTGCATCAGCATTTGTTAATGCTGTTTAAAAAAGAGAACAAGCAAATCACCCATGTAATGGGAAGTGCCAACCATATCTATCAACAAGCGTTAGCCCTAGGTAAATTTAGCGAACAGGGGGGCTGGTTACTTGTTCACGCTCAGAAGCGGCAATGTTGAGTTATTATCGTAATAATATAGTGCACCTCTTTGCGCTCTCTAGTTTGTTGTGCCACTGTATTATTTTTTTGCAAAAACAGGGAAAGTGGATCAACGCGATGACGATAGCTGATGCGGGTAAAAACGTGATTCATCTTTTGCAGAATGAGTATTTTTTAGATAAGCGGCAACCTTGGAGTGAAATAGTAGAGAAGGGGCTAATTCAACTGCAAGGCATTGGCGTTGTCGCCTTAAAGGGAGATGATTATCAAATTGAAGATGATAAATTGCTGCGCTTACTAGCCAATCACTTGCAAGAGACCTTTTTACGTTATCAACAATGTTTACGGCAGCTGTTATCCTTATCGTCAAACTGGCAGAAGGTTGATGCTGATGATGTCGCTTTATCTTGCCAAGAAAGGTTACAGGGCATCAGTTTTGAGCCCTTTGATAAAAAATCGGTCGCACCATTTTTACAGACCTTACAAAAATGTTACCCTAAATTTATTAATCAACAGCAAGCGCAGGCGTTAATGGATTTTTTTAGCGCGAATGCAGGTGATGGGCAGTCTACTAATTGGCATCATTATGGTCTAGTAAAATGATGCAACGCTGTTATCTATTATTTTAACCAACAAGATAGTTATGCGGATTAGTATCTATTTACTGTGATAAAATAACGCGATTCATGAATAACAGGGAGTAATAACTATGTTGATGACGGGGCAAGAATTAGTCGCATCTTTACAAGGAAAAGTGCACGAAATTTCCGTAGATAAGCTGAACATCATTATCCAAGATGATCCGCAAACATTATTGATAGATATACGTGAAAAGCATGAAACGGATGTAGGTTATGCCCGTGATGCTATCTTAATACCCCGTGGCGTGTTAGAGATGCAACTTAATAACAACGCGATTATCAACGAACGAATCGCCTCGCTTACATTAACTGCTCTGCAGCCTATTTATTTAATTTGTCGCTCTGGCGCACGCTCAGTATTGGCCGCTCATTCACTACAGCAGATGGGGTTTAGCGATGTTTATTCGGTTGCTGGTGGTTTTTTGGCGTGGCAAGCGGCTAAGTACCCATGTGCAGTAGACAGCCAATAAATTGAGATGATGACCCCCTATAATATTTTAAAATGTGATTTGTCTTTTCAAGAGGAGATCAAGAAAAGCCGTTTTATTACCTATTTAGCTGCTGCTCAAGGGAAACAACAGGCGCTTGAATATCTGCAATCGATAAAAGAGCAACATAGAGAGGCGCGTCATCACTGTTGGGCTTATATTGGCGCGTCTCCTCAAAATAGCACGATCATGGGCTGTAGTGATGATGGTGAGCCCAAGGGCACAGCCGGTAAACCGATGTTGGCGGTTTTGCAGGGGTATAATGTCGGCGAAATCGTTGCAGTGGTGGTCCGTTATTCTGGGGGCATAAAGCTAGGGACGGGCGGTTTAGTGCGAGCCTACTCTAATGGCTTGCAACAATTAGGGATGCAGCTAGAGACAATTGAAAAGCGTTTTTATCAGCAATATCAAGTAGAGTGTGATTATGCTCAAATGGCAACTATTGAGAGTTTGCTAACCGCGGGTAGCGCTCGCATTGTTGAGATTAACTATTTACAATCGGTAAAGGCGATTATTGAAATTGATATACAATATGAGCAACAATTCATAGAGCAGTTGATTGCATTAACACAAGGAAAAGTTATGCCAGTAAAAATTATATCACCGCCAAATGCTATGAGAGAGTAGAGTGGCTTTTCGTTCTATTATTCGTATTGTCGGCATGTTGATTGCCCTGTTTAGTTTAACGATGTTACCACCTGTATTTGTCGCTTCATTATATGATGGCAAGGGTGGCGGTGATTTTCTTGCTGCATTTATTGTTACGCTATTGATTGGTCTTTTGTTATGGGCTCCCAATAGAGGTTGGAAAAAAGAGCTAAAAGTACGAGAAGGCTTTGTTATTGTTGTGCTTTTTTGGGCTACGCTAGGCAGTGTTGGGGCGATTCCATTTTTAATGAGTTCGAGCATTGATATGAACATGGCCGCCGCCTTTTTTGAGTCCTTTTCAGGCTTAACAACGACCGGGGCGACGGTTATTGAAAATCTTGATGGGTTGCCTAAATCGATTATTTTTTATCGACAAATGCTGCAATGGTTTGGAGGCATGGGGATCATTGTCTTGGCTGTTGCCGTGTTACCGATGCTTGGCATTGGTGGTATGCAGCTATATCGTGCAGAAACACCGGGACCTGTTAAAGACTCAAAGATGACCCCGCGCATTGCTGAAACGGCGAAAGCGCTTTGGTATGTTTACCTCTGCTTAACGGTTGCTTGTATGTTGGCATTCTGGTTAGCGGGGATGAGTTTGTTTGATGCGTTGGGGCATAGTTTTTCAACGGTTTCTATTGGCGGTTTTTCTACCCATGATGCTAGCATTGGCTACTTCGATAGCCATTTAATTAATTTTATTACGGTGATCTTTTTACTTATTTCAGGCATTAACTACGCGTTACATTTTACCGCTTTCTCTGCTAAAAAATTCTCGCTCGATATCTACAGAGAGGATCCTGAAGTCCGCGCCTTTATCTTTATTCAAGTGCTCTTAACCACCATCTGTTTTACGATGTTAATGAATCATCATGTCTATGATTCCATTGAAACTGCCTTTTCACAGGCGCTATTTCAGGCCGTTTCTATCTCGACAACGGCGGGATTTACGACGACCTCTTTTGCTGATTGGCCTCTGTTTTTACCGGTGTTACTGGTTATTTCTAGCTTTATTGGTGGTTGTGCGGGGTCAACGGGCGGGGGGTTGAAAGTTATACGCGTATTATTACTTAATTTGCAGGGACTGCGTGAATTAAAACGATTAGTACACCCCAAAGCGGTCTACAAAATAAAAATTGGTGATAAGGCGTTGCCAGATCGCGTCGTGGAAGCTGTCTGGGGGTTCTTCTCAACCTATGCATTGGTTTTTATTGTGTGTATGCTAGCCCTGCTCATGACTGGAATGGATGAACTAAGTTCTTTTTCTGCAACGGCTGCGATGCTGAATAATTTAGGGCCGGGGCTGGGGGTAGTCGCTCTTCATTTTAATGAAGTAGCTGACTCTTCTAAATGGATCATGATTTTAGCAATGCTCTTTGGGCGTTTAGAGATATTCACTTTGCTAGTCTTATTTACGCCCGTTTTTTGGAAAAATTAACAATGACGATGAAAACCCTTGTTTTATACTCATCGGTGGATGGGCAAACATTAAAAATAGTAAATCATATCAATACCTTGGTTGATGATGAATTTGTAATCATCAATATCGATAATAACCCCGAAATTGATTTTAGTCAGTATCATAAAGTGCTCATTGGTGCATCTATTCGTTATGGTAATTTGCGTAAAAATATAATCGATTTTGTTAACCAACATAAAGCACAATTAGATTTATTACCCAATGCCTTTTTTTTAGTCTGTTTAACGGCGCGTAAGCCTGAAAAAGCGACGCCTGCTAATAATACCTATATGATTAAATTCACCCAGCAGTCCCATTGGCAACCGCGTTTGAAGGGCGTTTTTGCAGGGGCGTTGCTCTATTCCCGTTATAATTGGTGGCAAACCCTGCTGATTCAATTGATTATGAAAATGACAGGTGGCAGCACCGATAAGCGCCAAGATATCGAATTAACTGACTGGGCAAAAGTAAAGGCGTTTAGTAAAGACTTTTCTGCTTTATAATCTGTTTTATACGCTATTTAATATGCACCTTACAAGCTTCATCGGCTCACTGTTTAGCATGTAGGTTTTTGCATTTTGTTGGCTAACGGGTATACAATACGCGCCCTTTAATGCTTCTTAACTAGGCTGAGTGATAGTGCAAATGCAAGCAGAGCCCACCATCTCGCAAATTTTATTTGATGTTTTTGGTTACAGTCAGTTTCGTGAAGGGCAGCAGGCGGTTATTGAACATCTCTGCAATGGTCAGGACGCCTTGGTGGTGATGCCTACGGGGGGGGTAAAAGTCTCTGTTTTCAAATACCCGCATTGGCACGAGAGGGTATCTGTTTTGTTATCTCGCCACTTATTTCATTAATGAAAGATCAAGTTGACACGCTGCGCGCCTGTGGGGTTACTGCTGCTTACCTAAACTCTAGCCTATCCTATAGCGAGCAAAATCAAATCATTAATGATATGCATCGTGGTCTGTTAAAGCTTGTTTATATCGCCCCTGAGCGCTTACTCCGTGCCGATTTTATGCAACGATTAGAGAACTTGCCGATTAATCTTTTTGCCATTGATGAGGCGCATTGTATCTCGCAATGGGGGCATGATTTTCGTCCTGAGTACGCTTTACTTGGTGAACTCAAGCAACGCTTTCCAACCATCCCTTTAGTCGCCTTAACGGCAACCGCAGACCATGCCACACAACGAGATATTTTGGCGCGCTTGCAATTGCATGATCCACTTGTCGCCATTCATAGCTTTGACCGTCCGAATATTGAGTACCTGTTAATTGAAAAGTATCGCCCCTTGGTACAGCTGTTTAACTACCTTGCAGAGCATAAAGATGAAAGCGGTATTATTTATTGTACCAGTCGCCGTAGAACCGAGGAGTTGACGCAAAAACTGCGTGAAAAAGGGTTTGTTGCTCGCTGTTATCATGCCGGGTTGGCGCTCGAGGAGCGGCAAAGTGTGCAGGAACAATTTATTAAAGATGGGGTGGATATTGTTGTTGCTACAGTCGCATTTGGGATGGGGATAGATAAACCCGATGTACGTTTTGTGGTGCACTATGAAATCCCCAAGAATATCGAATCCTATTATCAAGAGACTGGGCGAGCAGGAAGAGATGGTTTACCTGCGCAAGCGATGTTGTTCTACGATCCCGCCGATCCAGCACGGATCCGCAGTATGTTGGAAAAAAATGATAATGAGACGCAACTACGTGTTGAATTGCATAAACTCAACACCATGGTTGCCTTCGCAGAAGCGCAAACCTGCCGTCGTCAGGTGTTGCTTAATTATTTTGGTGAATATAGCCATAAGGCCTGTGGCAACTGTGATATCTGTTTAGATCCTCCAAAGAGTTATGATGCCACCGAAGATGCCCAAAAGGTGCTTTCCTGCGTCTACCGTACAGGGCAGCAGTTTGGTATGGGCTATATCGTCGAAGTCTTAAAGGGGGCGCAAACGGCGCGCGTGAAAAGTTTAGGTCATGATAAGTTATCCACCTTTGCCATCGGCAAAGAGCAGTCCGCCGAATATTGGTTAAGTGTGTTACGTCAACTTATCCATTGCGGTTTATTAATGCAAAATTTAACGCGTGGTTCCGCATTGCAATTGACCGCCGCTGCTCGACCTGTTTTAAGGTCAGAAGAAGCGCTATTTTTAGCGGTGCCGCGTTTGCAAATGGTTAAAGCTAAAAAGCGACGCAGTGCAATGTCAAATGTTGCAGACAACCGACTCTTTGCTCGTTTGCGGCAGTTGCGTAAACAGATAGCGGATCGCGAAGACCTGCCTCCCTATATTATTTTTAGTGACGTCTCATTGGCTGAGATGAGTGAAAACTTGCCAGTTAACGACCGAGAGTTTTTAAATATTAGTGGCGTTGGGCATATCAAATTAAAAAAATATGGTCGTGAATTTATGCAATTAATTAAAGAGTATTGTAGCGACTTATAATTTATAACTTATACTTGTTATTGATTAACAGGACTATTTCGAACAATAACGGCTATTTTACTTATACCAATTCCGGTAAGTATGTGATCTATATTTTGCGCAGGAAAAACAGCTTAATTCAAGGCGTAATTTGACGTAAATGGTTATTCCCTTTGCGAAAATTACAACGCAGCAGTAAGTTGTTTTAACCAGTAAAATAGATCAGCTATTTATCGAAATTGGTATTACCTGCTCATTTTTATATTTTCACTCACTTCTGCTATTTTTTATTCGCAGAAGGCGTTGTTTTTAAGGATGCAGATGTTACTCGATCAAATTGAAGTAGTTGGATTTCGTGGAATAAATCGTTTATCAATCAATGTTAAAGAGTTGAGTGCCTTTGTCGGTGAAAATAGCTGGGGTAAATCGAGCCTATTTGATGCCTTATCATTGATTTTTTGTGGTACGCGTAAGAGCTATAAATTTGTCCATTCAGACTTTCATCAATCGCCCGATCCCGATATCACCAGTAGTAAGCATATTCAGCTTGTTTTTGCCTTTAAAGAGCAGTGGCAAGGTGAAGCTCAATTACGCCAATATAGATCAATCAATGAACTCTGGAGCCCATCATCTCACGGTCTAAAATATATTTATATGCAAGTCGATGGTGAGCGTTCAGAGGTTGGAAATATTAAAACCTATCGTTATTTTTTAGATAATAACGGCCAGAAAAAAGTTTTTACAAAGGAGAAGTTAGCAGAATTAGTAAGCGAGTTTACCTCTTTTGTGCCGGTATTACGGATGGGCGGCGAGTTTTGCAAAATAGAAGAGGAAGAAGCACTTGAGATTAGCGGAAAGCGTGCATATTGTGAAGCGCGAATCAAGCGTATATTTAAACGTTTAACGGGTTCATCCCAGCAGCTATCTAAGGATGAAATAGCGCGTGGTTATGAAGCGTTAAACTATCTTTTTGACCACTATTTATTTAAGCGTTATGGTAATTTTCATACGCAAATGATAGAGACGGAACAT
Source organism: Psychromonas sp. MME2 (assembly GCF_040566515.1). Classification (NCBI taxonomy): domain Bacteria; kingdom Pseudomonadati; phylum Pseudomonadota; class Gammaproteobacteria; order Alteromonadales; family Psychromonadaceae; genus Psychromonas; species Psychromonas sp. MME2. The sequence goes on from NZ_JBEWXI010000002.1 coordinate 460,109, forward strand.
GAAGTGCCTAGCCAGCGTCCTTTCTCATTTCAAGCGTTGACCCATTTTAACGAGCTGTTAAAGACGGGCAACAAAAATGATCGCGCCATGTTACTGCTACTTTTTGGTGAATTTCTTGAAGTGCGTGGCGAGCATTTGCTGCGTCGAGGGGCTAGTCCCATTTTGTTATTGGAGGAACCTGAGAATAGCTTACATCCGGTTAATTTAGCGATTACTTGGCGTTTTTTCTCGCTTTTACCAATGCAGAAATTAATCTCTACTAATTCCAGTCAATTACTCTCCTTTGTGCCATTGAGTCGTATCCAGCGGTTAGTACGTCATCCTGATTTAATACAAAGTTATTCACTGACAGTGGATCATTTTTCTATTAACGATTTACGGCGCATCGCCTTTCATGTGCGCATGAATCACCCACAAAGCCTTTTTGCTCGGGCATGGCTATTAGTGGAAGGAGAGACCGAGACTTGGCTTTTAACCGAACTAGCGCACTCTTGTGGCTATCAGTTAGTGGTCGAGGGGGTGCAAATGATTGAGTTTGCTCAATGTGGATTGACCCCTTTAATTAAGCTAGCTCAAGAGTTGCATATTGAGTGGCATGTGTTAACGGACGGTGATGCAGCTGGGCAAAAATATGCGGCACGAGTTCAAGAAATGCTTTTAGGTAAAGAGTTTTTATCAAATCGTTTATCTGTTGTGCCTGCTTTGGATATTGAACATCTGTTTTTTGAAAATGGTTTTGCCGATGTATACCTTGAAGCGGCTAATTACAGTGAAAAAGAGTTAGCCAAGTTGTCGGCAGCGAAAATCATTGAGAAGGCGGTGCACAAGTATTCAAAACCGGGGTTGGGGTTGGCGATTGCCAGTGCCGTTGAGCAACGGGGAGTCGATTCGATTCCTCCCCTCTTAAAGCGGCTATTTGCTCGTTTGGCCGGGTTAGCCCGATCGCAGTCTGGCTAAGATCACTTAGCTATAAGTTTATAGGTTAGTTGATGCGCTTGCCCGATAAACGTTAAGCTATCATCTTTAAGCTGCACTTCTGACCAATCTGTAAATACCGTTGTCACTTGTTGTTCAACCGTATTTTGTAAATCTAGACAGATTTTTCTGGTGCTGCCCATTGCCACTATTTTTGCCGTCTTTTCCTGTAGTTCGAATGTACCAAAAAAATTATTACAGGCTAAATTTCCCGTCGCTTTGCCATTTTTGGCAATGTTTAGGGTGCTAGTAATTGATTTATCTACAGCTTGCTTATCAATACTAACCAATTGCCATGTCTGTTGCATTCAGCGAGGCTAACCACTTTATCCGTTGGCGCGCTACAGGCGGCTAAAAACAGGGTAAATAGTGAGATAATCAGTCGTTTCTTCATTTATTGCTCCTCTTTTGTGGCTCTTTTTTGTGTTATACGTCTGACGCTTTTCACATTAGTTAATTTTTTGATTTGTCTCATCACGCGTGATAAATGAATGCGGTTAAGAACGCTTAAGGTTAAATTAATGGTATAGAAGTGATTCGGTAACTCTAGTGTTTGTATATCGAGGACATTGGCATTGTTTTTAGCAATAACATTAAACAGCTTGGCAAGTCCCGCTTTATGGTTAACCATGACAACCCTAAGGTCGGTTGAATACTCATATTGATTAATAAAGTTCATATCCCATTCAACGGAGATATATTTATCTAATTCATTTTTAAAACCACTGACATTATGGCACTGCTTAAGGTGAACCACTAAGCCTTTTCCATGGCTAGTATGCGCGACGATCGCATCGCCCGGTAGAGGTTTGCAGCAGTTTGCATAGGATACCATCATATTTTCAGTACCTAAAATTGCACTTTGTCGACTCACTTGTTTGAATTCAGATTCAGTGAGTTGATCGATATTACCACGCAATCTTCTTGCAATAACAATACTGAGTAACTGACCGCTGCCTATCTTGTGTAATAATGAGTCAAAATCTTCTAGATGGTGATCAGCCATTACTTTATCGATATTTTCTTGGCTTATATCCGTTAAGTTGGTTTTGTTTAATGCTTGTTTTAATAAACGGCGCCCCTCTGGGATGGTAAAGGATTTTGGCTGCTGTTTTAGGTATTGGCGAATACTATTACGTGCCTTATGGGTGGCAACAAAATTTAGCCAATTGGCGCTAGGGTTAGGCTGTTTACCGGTGATTATTTGGATGGTTTGACCGCTTTCTAATTTATCACTTAATAGCACAAACTCTTTATCCACCTTTGCGCTGACACAGCGATGTCCAATTTTGGTGTGTAAAGCATAGGCAAAATCGACAGGGGTTGCCTGCGCGGGTAGAACAATAATTTCTCCCTGTGGTGTTAATACATGGATTTCGTTTTTGCCTAGTTCTTGCTTAATGTTCTCTAACAATACTAACGGATTACTGGTTGTATCTTCTTGCTCTGTAATGCCTTGTAGCCAATTGCGGGTTTGTAATTGCGCTGTGATGTTGGAGTTGCCTTTACCCTCTTTATAACTCCAATGCGCAGCTATTCCTTGCTTGGCCACCTCGTCCATATCTTCTGTGCGAATTTGAATTTCAATATTAACACCATGATGGGTGACTAATGTCGTGTGTAAGGACTGGTAACTATTGGATTTAGGAATTGCGATGTAATCTTTAAAAAACTCTAACTTAGGTTGATAAAGGTGGTGCATTTGCCCTAATACGCGGTAACAAGTGTCCAGATCTTTTACAATAATACGAAAGGCGTAAACGTCCATTACATCGTGAAACTGACACCCTTTTTTATGCATTTTTTGATATAAGCTAAAGAGATGTTTCTCTCGCCCAATGACATTTGCTTGAATAGACATATTGGTTAATGTCGTCGATATTTCATCGCAAATACTCTGGATAAAATCCTTACGATTGCCTCGAGCTTGACTAATCGCCTTTTCTAAAACGCGATAACGAGCGGGATGTTGTGCTTTAAAGGCAAGCTTTTCCAATTCGTTTTTAAGGTGGTGGAGGCCGAGTCTATCCGCGATTGGGGTAAATATTTCAAAGGTTTCGCGGGCAATGCGTTGGCGTTTATCAAGACGTAAGGAGTCTAGCGTACGCATATTATGGACGCGATCCGCTATTTTTATCAGCATCACTCGGAAATCTTTAGACATCGCGATTAACATTTTGCGGATATTTTCGGCCTGTGCTTGCTCTCTATTTTCGAAGTTAACTTTATCAAGTTTGGTAACTCCTTCGACTAATTCTGCAACGCTCGGATTAAAGGCTTCGGAGAGCTCCTGATGAATGACGTCGGTATCTTCGAGCACATCATGCAGCAATGCTGCCGCAATGGCTTCGTGATCCAGTTTCATTGATGCAAGAATTTCTGCCACTGCGACCGGGTGAGTGATATAGGGTTCACCACTGGCGCGGGTAACACCTTCGTGCGCGTTGTCCGCAAACTCGTAGGCTCGTTCAATAAACCGACACTGCTCGGGAGACAGATAAGATTGAATGATGTCATTAAGAGTTTGAAAAATCGACATTTGCTACCTTTATTAACGGCTGTTATAGAGAAACAGAATAGCTCTAATAGTAAAGCCAGTTTGTTTGCTTGGGAAGTCTAAATATCGACTTAATTTGTTTATTCTGCCCATTTTTTTAATTGCGCGATTTCAGCCGCCCAAATATCAGGATTCGTTGTCTCTAAAACCATGGGGATATTATTAAAACGCACATCTTGCATAATGTATTTAAAACAGGGCCACCCTATTTCACCCGCCCCCAATGGCGCATGGCGGTCCACACGACTAGCGAGGGGAACTTTACTGTCGTTGATATGCATGGCACTTAAAAATTCAAAACCGACACAATCTGAAAATGCTTTAAAGGTTTCTTCACAGGCTTCGATGGTGCGGAGATCATAACCAGAAACAAAAGTATGACAGGTGTCGAGGCAGGTGCCGACACGTGATTTATCATCAACATGTTCAATGATAGTGGCAAGCTGTTCAAAACAGAAACCGAGATTAGTGCCCTGTCCGGCAGTATTTTCAATCACGGCTTTAACCGATGTCGTTTGTTGCAGGGCCCAATTAATCGATTCTGCCACACGTAGTAGGCAATCATGGCTGTCGATTTTATTAAGGTGGCTACCGGGATGAAAGTTGAGCATGGATAAACCGAGTTGTTGGCAGCGCTGTAATTCGTCTAAAAATGCGAGACGTGATTTTTGCAGTGGCTCAGCTTCTGGGTGTCCTAAATTAATAAGGTAGGAGTCATGGGGTAATATCTGGTCGCTACTGTAATTATAACGGCTGCATGCTGCTTTGAACTTACGAATTGTTTCCTCATCAAGCGGCTTAGCATTCCATTGACGTTGATTTTTGGTAAATAGTGCGAAGGCGGTTGCGCCTAAATTATGGGCATTTTTAGGGGCATTAAATACGCCACCAGCAGCGCTGACATGCGCCCCAATATATTTCATAGTTCATTTCCGATAGTAAATTATTGTTATTGAGCGGTTATTTTAGAAGATGAACGGGTGATTGTACAGTTAGGCGGTAAACGCAAAGCAACGTTAATCATCTTGCTTTGCGTATATTTAATTTGGCGGATTTATATTTATTTTTTTACAGCACCGTTGATACTGATAGTTGTTCCATCGACTATCGCTTGGCGTAAAAGCGGTCTGTCGATTGTGTCGATCAGCGCATCATTTTCTTCATCGTTTTTAAGGCTAACATCGGTTTGATCAACCATTCGTTCTGAGAGGATATTTTTATCCGTTGCTGTTTCCGGGCGTTGGTATTCGCCTTGTTTTTTACTTTCATTTTGCCTAGTCACTTCCTCTTTTTTAACGGCTAGAGGTGCGGCGGTTGTTTTTTCACTTGCTGAAATAGTGGCACTGATCGGTAATAGCGTCACTTCGTTTATCTCTGCTTGATAGGCCGGCTTGCTCTCTGAAAAATGGGTGATGCCATCTTTGTCTGTCCAAGTATAAATTTCTGCAGAGATAGCTGATGTCGTAAAAAATGAAACGGTTAATAATGTTAAAAGAGCGCGCATAGGGTAGACTCATAAAAATTAAGTGGTTGACATTGTATTTATTTTGTTCGCAATAACAATATAATTTTTTTAAAAAGGAGGCCAAAATCATGTCTTGTAGTGGCTGTAATAACCATTTCTTTAAAGAAAAGTTAGGCCGTTGTCGCAGTTGTATGCTACTTAATTTTGTGTTGTTGCTAAGTAGCGCGATAGGTTGGTATTTTTGCTATCAATCATCCCCATCGCAAGTGACAACTATTGCCCTATTATTTGCACTGATAGGCAGTGGAGTCTTAATGGTTTTACATCTTAGCGCCTATTTATATTATCAATTAATGGGGCAAGATTAAGGTTTGTAGATAGCGCCTAAAATAGCATTTTTATAGGCGCCAGTGACCTCTTTTAAGGCAATAGGAATTTCATACAAACGTTGTTCTGCAAGCCATGCAAAGGCAACTGCTTCAACAAACATTGGATCAATATTCAATATTTGTGTATCGAGAACGGTGTGGTCGGGTAGCAGCGCTTGTAAACGCTGCATTAATAACGGGTTAAGTGCACCGCCACCACAGACGTAAACCGCACAGGGACTGGTTTGTAATTTTATTTGTTCAGTAATCGTTATTGCACTGAATTCGAGTAATGTGCGTTGCACATCGTGAGGAGTGAAATAATGGGGTGTTAATGCATGCAGTTGCTGCTGCAACCAAGAGAGATTAAATTTTTCTCGCCCGGTGCTTTTGGGGGCAGCTTGGGCGAAATAGGGATCGCTTAATAATGGTGCTAGCAGTGCCGGGGCAACTTTTCCCTGTTGGGCAAATTTAGCATCTTTATCAAAGTGTTTATCATGATGTAGATTGATCCACGCATCCATCAACATATTGCCCGGGCCAGTATCATAGCCGAGTACCTTTGTATCTGAATGCAGTATGCTGATATTGGCAATCCCCCCAATGTTTAGAATGACGCGATTACAGCCCTGTTTGGCAAATAGTGCTTGATGAAAAGCGGGTACTAGTGGTGCACCTTGTCCACCATAGGCCATGTCCATGCGTCTAAAGTCTGCAACGCAGGTGATGCCCGTTCGTGCAGCAATGAGATTCGCGTCTCCAATTTGTTGGCTAAAGGGGAGTGGGCCTTGTGGACTGTGAAAAATAGTTTGCCCATGGCTACCTATTGCGCAGATTTGCTCTGCACGGATATGGCTATCTTTGAGTAATTGATTAACAGCCGTGGCACAGGCGATAGCAAATTGATGATCCACTTCGCCGAGGGTTTGTAAATCTACTTTTTTATCTTGGCAAATTTGTAACAATTGCAAACGCAGCGACGGCGGTAAATCAATGCAACAGGCGGCTATCTGCTTAAAGCCACAACGGTCGCGTTGTGCGATCACCACGTCAATACCATCTAAACTAGTGCCGGACATCAAACCGATGTAGTATTGACCAAGCGCTGATTCGGGCAAGCTTTGCATTGGCTTAAATGACTCTGGAAAACTGTTGTTGACGTGCTTTATTACGCAGGTAGATATCAAAGCACATACAAATATTGCGAATGAGCAAACGCCCCTTAGGTTCAACGGTAATTTCCTGTGCTGACACTGAAACCAGTTGATCATCAATAAAACACTGCAATAACTTAATATCTTCAGCAAAATAGTGCGCAAAATCTAACGCGAAGCTTTTCTCAATCGCAGAGATATCTAACTTAAAATTACAAATCAGCTTTTTGATCACTTCTCGGCGAATTAAATCATCTTGATTGAGGCTAACACCACGCCACTGTGCATGTCCTAATTCGTTAACTTGCTGATAATAATCGGCTAATTTTTTTTGATTCTGTGAATAGGTATGACCAATTTGGCTGATGGCCGAAACCCCCATGCCCAGTAAATCGGTATCCTCTTGCGTGGTATAACCTTGGAAATTTCGGTGTAAAACCCCTTGTTGCTGGGCAATGGCTAACTCGTCATTAGGTTTAGCAAAATGATCCATGCCAATGAATTGATAGCCTGATTGGGTTAAAAATTCAATGGTGTGTTGCAACATAGCTAATTTCTCAGCGGGCTTGGGCATATCATCTTCATTAATTTTACGCTGAGCGGCAAAAAGGGATGGCATATGTGCATAATTGAAAATGGATAAGCGAGCAGGATCGAGCTCGACCACTTTTTCTAGTGTATGGGCAAAACTTGCTTTATTTTGCAAGGGTAAACCATAGATCATATCGAGATTGGTTGATTGAAATCCCTGCGCTTTTGCGCGTGCTAATAGCTTGACGATAAAGGCTTCATCTTGTTCTCGGTTGACTGCCTTTTGTACTGCTTTGTTAAAATCTTGAATACCTAAGCTAAGGCGATTAAAGCCTTCATTGGCAAGGTGATCGATGGTCGTCAATTCAATTTCGCGTGGGTCGACCTCAATGCTTAATTCAGCATTATCACTAAAATTAAAGTTATCACGTAGTAACGTCATTAAACGGCTAATTTGTGCCGGTAGTAAAAACGTCGGTGTGCCGCCACCCCAATGCAGTTGTGTCACGGTGCGTTTGTAAAATGTTGCGCTTGATTTTTTATCTCAATTTCAAGGTGATCTAAGTATTTATCTGCTTTCTCTTGATGACGAGTGATCACTTTATTGCACCCACAAAAATAACAAATCTTGTGGCAGAATGGAATGTGAATATAGATGGAAAGAGGGCGCTTCGGGTAGCTCTGAGTCGCCTCAAGCATCTGTGAATAAGTAAAGCGCTCATCGAACTCAAGTGCCGTTGGATAGGAGGTATAACGAGGGCCGCTGTAGTTATACTTTTCGATGATAGCCTGATCCCAGAGAAGCTTTTCCATTATAATTTCCCGCTCTTATATTATTATTGTTTGTTAAACAGAAAAGGTCTTTAACTGTATTGCCTCTGCAACGATCGATTCTTCTAACTCATTTTCAAACACGTTGCGCTGCCTATCTAACATTTTCAGTTTTTTCCCGACTATTTTTTTACGTGCATCATGTGTTGGCATATCTTTAACTTTATTAAAAAGGGTCGATAAAGCGGGATATTCTTTTTCTATATCTATTTTATTATCAATATCTAATGTTTCTAGCAATACGGTTAAACGGATCGCGGCTTCTGAGAGATTACATTGCTTTTGTGTTGTGGCATGGGCAATCAGGCGGATGCTTTCACAAATATTAGCATTACGCTGCTGTCTTTTTAATTGCCTCTGTATCTGTTGCTGCTGTATCGCCTGTTGTTGGATCGCTTTTAATGTTTGTATTCTACGAGTGAGTACTCCTATATAAAAGGCCAAAGAGATAATGATAACAACGGCAATAATGGCCAATATAATCTTAAAATCCATCACTTACTCGTATTTATTTAAATTCATCTAATGCAGAGCTTGCATCTTCAAACTGTTGTAACAGATCTTCTTCGCCATCATCATCGAGCCAGCCGAGTTGCTGCATTAATTGTTGGTGACGTTGCGTTTGCTTATTAACCCACGATTGATCTACCTGTGATAGTGTTTCGCCATTATCAAGTTGTTCAAGCAAGTCGTTAAGGCGATCATCATTTTCAATTAATGCCAGTTCTTTCTCTGGTGATAGTTTCACGGGAGCTGCTGCTTTGACGACTTTTACCTGTGGTTTAAGAACCGGTTTAATCTGTTGTTCGGGTTGTTTTTCTTCGATAAGCAGAGGGACTGCTTTTTGGCTGCCAATACGTTTATCATTTGCCGCTTGTCTAGCATTTTGCTGTTGCGTCTGTTTAGACTGCACCGCATTACGCGCGCCTGCCTTGTTACCTTTTAATTTCTCTTTGCGTTTACGCTCACGAGACTCTTTTGCCTGTGATGACGTTTCTTTGCGCTTGGGAGCTAATTTACTTTCTGAATTACCTGCATTGCGATTTTTTTTAGTACGAGACATGGTTGTTTACCTTCTATAAGAGCATGCTTATATATTGGGGGTTAATTAGCGCAGAATAGCAAATCTTAGATTTTTTAAAAAGCACAGATAAATGGCGTTTCTTAATTTGAAACGCCATGATTAATTTTGATAGCCTAATGTAGTGCCGATATGTACTTAGAAAGTAATTCAATATCGTTATCGGTGAGCTTAGCTGCAATATCACTCATCATTCCGTTCTGGTCATTATTACGTGCTTTGCTGCGGAAGCTTTCTAATTGTGCTTTTAAATAAGCAGGATATTGGCCTGATATTTTTGGAAATTTTGCCAGTGCAAGACCATTGCCGCGAGGCCCGTGACAGGCACTGCATGAAGGGATTCCGCGTTGTGGGTCACCGCCCATATAGAGATTGCGTCCGGGTTCAGCCAATTCTGCCGTGACGGTTTCAGGGGTCATGGTTTGCGTTTCAAAATAGGCTGAAATATCTTGCATATCTTGTTCTGATAATGGTGTAGACATTCCCATCATGATCGCGTTATTACGAATCCCCGTTTTGAATTCTTGCAGTTGTTTTGTTAAATAATCAGCATGTTGTCCTGCTAATTTAGGGTACATATCGGTCGGACTATTTCCATCTGTGCCATGACACGCAGCACAAGTCGCTGACTTAGTTTTACCCTCTTCAATATTTCCCTGTGCTTGTGTTGCGCCAGAGAAAGAAATTGTAATCATCAATGCCATTAATAATTTATTCATAACTATCCATTTTGTTCTTAATGTATGTACAATGTGGCTAAAATAAAACTTCTCTAGTTTACACAAATTTAATAAATTAACAATTTTGCTACACGGTAAAGCGAGGCATATCTTGGAATTTCCAAAAATACATTTTCAAAAAGCGCATTTTCTTATTAGTGCACCAGATATTCGTCATTTAGACAAGCATCTGCCAACGGAGAGCGGCATTGAAATTGCTTTTGCTGGACGGTCTAATGCCGGCAAATCTAGCGCACTAAATCGTTTAACGAGACAAAAAAACTTAGCGCGTACCAGTAAAACGCCTGGACGGACACAGTTAATCAATGTTTTTGAAGTTGATCCGGGTCAGCGCTTGGTTGATCTACCCGGTTATGGATTTGCAAAAGTTCCTCTGCAGATGAAGCTAAAATGGCAACGTTCATTAGGGGAGTACTTACAACAGCGCGAATCTTTAAAAGGGCTTGTTGTTTTGATGGATATTCGCCATCCCTTTAAAGATTTAGACCAGCAGCTTATTTACTGGGCTATTGATGCCGATATTCCGGTTTTAGTGTTATTGACCAAAGCAGATAAGTTAAAGCAGGGCGCGCGCAAGACAACGCTATTAAAGATGCGTGAAGAGGCATTGCGTTTTGAAGGTGAGGTGCAAGTTGAACTGTTTTCTTCATTAAGCGGTTTGGGTGTGGATACGTTGGAGAAAAAAATTGCTTCCTGGTACGCGGTAGACGCGTTGCAATCGCAAGTTCAGCAAGAGAGTGAAGAAAATAGTGCTCAGTAAAATTAATTGAGCACTATTGGTATTATACCCATGCATCATGGGTATATCTGTTGCTAAGCTTTTTGGGCTTGATAGGGAACATCTATTATAAAATGAGCACCTTCTGTTTCTGGAATATAGTGGATATCACCCTTTAACAATTGTTTAACAATATTGTAGACAATATGAGTACCTAGTCCACTTCCTCCCGCTCCACGTTTGGATGTCACAAAGGGCTCAAATATGCGATTTGCAATATCCTTTGGAATACCTTTTCCTGTATCTCGGTAATCAATCGTTAATAGATCATCGTGCTGTGTTACATCGATAAAAATTTCGCGTTTGCCATCCCAATCATCAAAGCCATGAATTAACGAATTAAGGATCAGATTAGAATAAATTTGCATGAAACTACCGGAAAAGCTGTAGATGGATAGCTCTTCAGGGCAATTCACATTAACCTGACAGCGACCTTGTTTTAGTTTGTGTTTTAATGAAGTCACCACTTGATGAATATTTTCATTTACTTTAAAGGAATAACAGGCTTCACTTGATTGGTCCACTGCTACCTGTTTAAAGCTGCGAACTAATTCTGCAGCACGGTTAAGATTGCTGTTTAGCAGGCGACCTGACTCTGATAAACGGTCGATAAAGTTATCTAAAAAGGATCGAGATAATGTATTGTTGTCGAGTTTTTGTTTTAAATCGTTGATTTCATCAAGTAGGAATGAAGCCGCTGTTACGCTGATCCCAATCGGCGTATTTATTTCGTGGGCAACGCCTGCAACTAAGCCACCTAAAGAGGCCATTTTTTCTGATTCAACTAATGTAAGCTGAGTATTTTTAAGCTGCTCTAAGGCTTTGTTAATCTGTTTGTTGCTTTCAGTGAGCGCTGCAGTACGAATATTTACTTTTTCTTCTAGCTTGTCATTTAGCTGTTTAATTTCTAGTTCTATTTTTTTCTGTGCGGTAATGTCATGCCCAAAACCAATTAAATATTTGATACTCATCCCCTCATAAAAGGCAGAAAAGGTCCACAGCAGTGTATTTGTCTCGCCCGTTTGATCATGCATGGGAATTTCAATGCTGTTAATGGTTTCATTGCGTTGTAGTTTTTTCAGGAGACTGTTTTTTTGTTCGTTCGTGGTAAATATATCTAGCCATCTCTTACCTATTAACTCCTCTTGGCTATAGCCTGTGATAATAACTGCAGCTGGATTGATGGTGGAAATTTTAAATTCTTGATCTAGACAGCAAATAATGGTGCTCGATGAGTTGATGACGGTGGCTGAAAAATCGCGTTCCTGCTGTAGTTCCTCAATGGCTACTTTTTTATCGGTAAACTCAGAAACAATGCGATTTTGCATTTTATTGAGTAAGAAGACTAATTCATCTAATTCATCGGAGGATTTCTGATGTTCGCCCATCGAGTTGTAATTCATTTTGATGAGTAGTGAGGTGAATATTACGTGTATAGAGTGCGATTTTATTAATGTGACGGATCACCATGTAATAGATAATTAATAAAATACAGATTGAAACGAGCATCGTTTTGATGGTTTGGGTGACTAATATGAGTACCGATTTGGCAATTAAGCGGTCATAAACTTTATTTAATGAAGCCGCTATAAATAAACGGCCTATTGTTTCATTTTGATAAACGAGGTCAAATGTATTTTGGATATCAAATTTATTTTTCTTTTCACCGAGCTCAATTAACGGGATTGCACTCTGACCAAGTACTTCATGCACACTAACATATTGCATATCAGAAAGTTGCATGATCCCTTCAAGTTGAATTTGAATTTGTTCTTCATCAAGGTTCCATAAACTGGCCGCAATTGGTTGTAAAAAGCTGGATTCTATCTGCGCAATACTCTCTTCTATCTTATTGACATCTTGTTTAAAATCCCATGTCAATTGTACCAAGGTGATAATAATGGCAAGGCTACTACTGCAAAGTAAGATATAAGCAAGCAGGCGAACAGATAAACTCCTTTTTATTTTTAACTGTTCGAAAATGAGAGGGAAATTATTTTTTTTCATTGTTATCCACAAAGAACCAAGTTAAACGACATAATAATCGTTAGTTTGCCATAGTGAATAGATTCTCACTAGACTTGCGTTGTTTAAATGTACTTTAATAATAAAAACATTGTAAAAAACTGTCCTTTAAATTTATTAAAGCGATCTCATCATACCTATTTGCATAATATTATGGTCATCGCTTGTTGAGGAAAAATAATAGAGAGCAAGGCGCATGATTGAGTAATAGCTGGCTATTACGATTGAATGCAACGCTGTTTTCTATTATTTTAACTAACAAGATAGATCAGATACTTATGTCGATTGGTATCAATTATCCATAGAGTTTTTATTTTACAGATATTGTTAAACTTTTTGCTGTTATGATTCTATTCTGTGATTTGGGTATAACATGTAACGGTTGTTTTTTTATCTTATCGCCCATATATCAGACATTAATCAACTTTTTAAATTAGAGAAGACTATGACTCAAGCAGAAATATCATCCATGACTAGAACATCTGATTTACCGCTATTCACACAAATTAACGTAGAGGAGATAGTCCCTGCGCTGCAAAAGGCAATTGCCGACAATAAAGCATTAATAGAAGAGAAATTGCGCACACTTACTCACTATACGTGGGATAACTTTGTCAATGTGCTTGATGAGGCAGATGATAATTTATCAAAATTCTGGTCACCTATTTCACATATGAATGCCGTAGTAAGCAATGATGCATTACGTAAACAACACGATGCATGTCTCCCTTTGTTTGCTGAATATGGCACCTATGTTGGCCAGCATCAAGGGTTGTATCAAGCGTACTTAAGTATTGCTAATAGCGACGAATTTATTCAATTAAAAACTGAACAGCAAAAAGTCATTAAGGATGCGCTGCGTGATTTTAAATTGGCAGGTATTGCACTCAGTGATGATAAAAAACAGCGTTATGGTGAGATTAAGCAGCAGTTGGCGCAGTTACAGTCACAATTTAGTAACAACGTAATGGATGCGACCTTAGCTTGGAGCAAATTAATTACCGATGTAGATATGTTAGCTGGATTGCCCGAAAGCGCATTAGCAGCCGCACAGCAAGCTGCACAGGAAAAAGGCAAAGAGGGTTATTTGCTGACTCTGGAATTCCCAAGCTACTTACCTGTTATGACCTATGCAAAAAATCGCGAGTTACGTGCAGAGGTATACCAAGCATTTTCTACGCGCGCATCGGATCAAGGTCCGAATGCTGGTGAGTTTGATAACAGCGATATTATTGAACAGTTATTGGCATTGCGTCATGAGCTTGCGTTGTTATTGGATTTTGCTGATTACGGTGAGTATAGCCTAGCGACAAAAATGGCTGAAAATCCAGAGCAGGTTATTGACTTCTTAACTCAGTTAGCTGAAAAATCATATCCTCAAGCACTCAATGAACGCGATCAAGTCTTGGCTTTTGCAAAGCAAATGGATGGCATTGAAGAGTTACAGGCATGGGACCTAAGTTATTACTCTGAGCTGTTAAAGCAGCATAAATATTCAATTTCAGATGAAGTTTTACGACCTTATTTTCCTGAAAACAGGGTGCTTGAAGGTCTTTTTGAGGTGGTCAAACGTTTATTCGGTTTAACGATTAAAGAGCGCATTGATGTAGACATTTGGCATAAAGATGTGCGCTTTTTTGATATCTATGATCAACAACAGGTGCACCTTGGTAGTTTTTATTTAGATCTCTACGCTCGTGAATTTAAACGTGGTGGCGCTTGGATGAATGATTGCCGGGTGCGCCGTCGTTTAGTTAATGGCGAGCTACAGCTACCCGTTGCTTACTTAACCTGTAATTTTAATAAACCCGTTGGTGGTAAAGAGGCGCTATTTACACATAACGAAGTGATCACGCTATTTCATGAATTTGGTCATGGTTTACATCACATGCTCAGTAAAATTGAATCTGCGGGCGTATCTGGTATCAACGGCGTGCCTTGGGATGCGGTTGAATTACCTAGTCAGTTTTTAGAAAATTGGTGTTGGCAACCACAGGCTTTAGCCTTTATTTCAGGTCACGTTGAAACGGGTGAAACGCTTCCTAAAGCACTGCTTGAGAAGATGTTGGCCAGTAAAAATTACAACAGCGCATTGATGATGTTACGTCAATTGGAATTCTCGCTCTTTGATTTTGTGTTACACCATCAATATATCCCAGAAAAAGGGGGGCAAATAGAGCAAGTTTTAGCCAATGTTCGTGAAAAAATAGCGGTGATCATTCCGCCTAAGTTTAACCGTTTTCAGCATAGCTTTAGCCATATTTTTGCCGGTGGTTATGCTGCAGGATATTATAGTTATAAATGGGCTGAAGTATTATCTGCCGATGCGTTTTCACGTTTTGAAGAGTTAGGTATTTTTAATGAACAAACCGGACAGGGGTTCATGCAAGCTATTCTTGAAAAAGGAGGAAGTGAAGAGCCGATGGTATTATTCAAGCACTTTATGGGGCGTGAACCGAATATAGACGCATTGCTGCGTCACTCGGGAATAGAATAAACAGGGGTAAAGGCTTGATGGTTTAATCGATCAAGCCGCTCTACTTTTTATACCAATTCCGGTAAGTATGTGATTTAGATTTTGCGCAGGAAAAACAGCTTAATTCAAGGCGTAATTTGATGTAAATGGTTATTCCCTTTGCGAAAATTACAACGCAGCAGTAAGTTGTTTTAACCAGTAAAATAGATCAGCTATTTATCAGAATTGGTATTACCACTCAATACCGGGCTGTGCTTTTACACCCGCCTTAAATGCGTGTTTTTCATTTAAGATTAAACTGTAAGTATCGACTGCGGCGATTAATTCTGGTGTTGGTCCACGGCCAGTTAAAATGACATTCATTTTTTCAGGGCGATTTTTTAATGCCAATAGCGTTGGTTCAATATCGAGATAGCGATATTTAAACATATAAGTAATTTCATCGAGAATAACCAGTTGATATTGCGGATCAGCTAATAGCTGCTCCGCCTTTTGCCATGCTCTTTTGGCACTGGCAATATCCTGTTGTTGGTTTTGTGTCTCCCAGGTAAAGCCATCACCCATGGCGTACCAATCCACATTTTTCTGTTGGCTGAAAAAAAGCTCTTCACCCGTTGACATTGCACCCTTTAAAAATTGTACCACGGCCACTTTATGACCATGACCAAGAGAGCGTGCTAACATGCCAAAGGCCGAGCTGCTTTTGCCTTTACCTGGCCCAGCCAGTAAAATAGTGACGCCTCGCTCTTCGTTGGCTGCCGCAATTTTCTGATCCTGTTTCTCTTTTACCGCTTGCATCTTTTTAAGATATTTATCATCACTCATTTATAACTACACCTTTTTATAATAAAAAGCCTACTTAACATAGCCATGAACTAATGGCGATGTTAAGTAGGCTGATGAATTCGGAAAGGATTAACTATTTGCTGGTTTGCTACGCATTAAAATAGTGTAGCCGATAAGGCCTGAAATAATAGAGGCGATTAGTACTGCAACCTTGGCAATAATTTGTGATTCAGGATCAGAAAAGGCAAGGTCGGTAATAAATAGCGACATAGTAAAGCCCATCCCCGCTAGGAATCCGGCACCAATAACATGTGTCCAGGTTACGCCTTTAGGCAGTTGTCCCCAATTGAGTATCGTCAATAATTTAGTAAATATCAGTATACCTAAAGGCTTACCAACGATTAAACCTGCTGCGATACCGAGCACAATTGGATTTGATAACTGATCGAGCATGCTGCTATCGATGATAACACCTGCATTACCTAAGGCAAAAAATGGCACGATAATTAATGTTGATAATGGATGTAGGGCTTCCTCTTTAAGTTGTAAAGGATTCGCGGCTTGAAAACTTAATAACTTGATTTTTTTAAGGGATTGGATCGCATGTTTAGATAAGGTGTCATCTTTATGATGGCGCTCAGTTTCTAAATCTTGTAATAACTTTTTAGTTTGCGAGAGATAGCTATCCATCGATATTTCTCGGCGAGAAGGTATAGTGAATGCGACGGCCACGCCTGCCACTGTTGCATGAACACCTGAGGCTAAAAAGCTTATCCATACAATCGACAAACCGATTGTGTAGTAGAAAATAGGGCTACGTACACCAATACGATTTGCGATCCCTAAAATAATGATCCCGACTAAACCGACGAGTAATTCGTTAACGAATATTTGCTCGGTGTAAAAGGCGGCAATCACTAACACCGCCATTAAATCATCCCCGATAGCAAGGGCAGATAAAAACAGCTTTAAAGTTAATGGGACACGACTACCAACGATCGCTAATACACCCAGTGCAAAAGCAATATCGGTTGCCATTGGTACACCCCAACCATTAGCAGAAGGGAGACCTGCGTTGAAAAAGTAGTAGATGCCTGCAGGAAGAAGTACGCCGCCCACTGCTGCAAATAAAGGTAGCGCTGCTTTTTGAAAGCTAGAAAGCTCACCATCTAATAATTCTCGTTTGATCTCTAAGCCAATAAAAAAGAAGAAAATGGCCATTAAAAATTCATTGGCAATTTTATGCAGATTGATCGCGTGTACTTTATCACTGAAACCCGTTGATACTTCCCATAGGGTGTTGTGCCAAAAGTGATGATAATTCTGTGGTGCTATATTCGCCCAAAAAAGAGCGATAGAGGCCGCGATAACTAATAATACACCGCCAGTTATTGGACTATGTAACCAGTGCCATTTATGTGAACTCATTGATGCTCCTAAAAATAAAAAATGTTCTTTCTATGTAAAATAATAGATAGAAAAACAAAATCGTGAACTGCTTCTCATTTATAATCTACAAGGTTTTTTCTTAAAAAAGAAGCAAAATCGTGACATTTTAAGTCGTTATATTATTTTGCCTTGTAAAGTATTATAGTTATGTAATGCATTTTGGTGTTTTATACTCTTGCAATTTTGAGATGCAAAGTCAGCAAGAAAAGCGTGTCAGTGTGCTAGGCATAACGTTAAAGTATAGATATGTTATAGCAATAGAGATTGAACTGGGTATATTTGTTGTTTTTTTGAGCTCATCATTTGGAAATGCTATGAAAAAGTTAATATTGGGTATTGCTGCCATTTTTTTATTGCTTCTCACGGGCATCTACTGGGTCGGCGTTGTCGCGGAAAGAGAAACCGTGAAAATGTTTGCGTTGAAGCAGCAACCGGGCAGCGAAAGTAAGTTAATTCGTTACCATCGAGGTTTTTTTACGGCAACCTCTGAAAGTGAAGTGAAAATGGTCCTTGATGATGGTCAAGATATTGTATTTCATATTTTCAGCAGTATTCAGCACTACCCCTATAAGGCGTTGATAAAAAACAAGCTAGTGGTTAAAGATGAACTGTTAAATAATAAAGTGGTTAGTTACTTTGGTCGTGAAGATTGGTTGGTGTCAGAGGATGAAATTGACCTTTTTGGACAGTTAAGTGGTCGCTTAATGGTCCCTTCTGGACGTTTTGAGAGTACCTCCGAGCTGTTTTTAAGCCAACCATTACAGCTTGATTATCAGTTTAACCTAGACGATTATTCGGGCACGGTTGATGTGATATTAGAGGGGCTGGAGTCGCGCGGTCAAGATACAGGTGTTACGTTCAGTGAAGTTAAATTCCATTCTAATTTCAACCTATTAGAGAAAGATGATGAATATGAATACCTTGTGGAAATCGCTAAGATGACTGCTAAACAGGCGCATCGAGTGATTCGTGTTGAAGAGATTAAATGGCAAGGAAAGAGTTATCTGAGTGACAAGGGTGAAAATATAAATAGCGACAATGAATTGTCTATGGGACGCTATCAAATAGGGCAAGATAATTCACATTTATTTACCGATAGCCGTATAAAAATAAATGTAAAAGGTTTATCTGCTGCTGCCTTTGAGCGCTTAACTCATGACCGAGTCAGTGAGCAGGACATTGCGCGAACCCTTTCTGATCTATTTGCCTATGGGGTGCAGTTAACAATCGCAGACTTATCCTCGCAGACCCCGTGGGGAGCGATTGATGGTGGTTTAGATCTAACCTTGCAAGAGGGGGCTGTATTAACGGAAGTGCTAGGTAATCCCTTTATGCTATTAGATTATGTTACGGGATCTATAAATCTACAATTACCCGAAAAGATCTTGCAACAGAGTGACTTAAAGCCACTGCTACGAGCAGCTTTACAGGCAGGTTTCTTGCGAGAAGAGGGGCAATCACTGCATTTTCAGACGCAGTTGCAGCTAGGTGAATTAACCGTTAATGGCCATAATATTCCCCTCTAGCAGTTATTGGCCGCCATTAGGCGGCTAATGGCTTTAGCGTAAAAAAGGGTTCAACGCCTTCTCTTTTCCTATCGTTGTTGTTGGACCATGCCCTGGATAAACAATGGTTTCTGATGGCAGTGTGAGTAACTTTTCTTTGATGCCCGTAATCAGTTGGAATTGATTGCCACGTGGGAAATCAAAACGTCCAATACCGCCGTTAAAGAGGATATCACCAACAATGATCTGTCCACTTTGTTGATCTAATAGGGCGATATGACCGGGTGTATGTCCGGGTATGTGCAGGACTTTTAATTTGATATTACCGACTTCGACGAGGTCATTCTCTGCTAGCCATTGGTCGGGAGTGAAGCTAGCCGTATTGGGAAAACCGAAGCGCTGACTTTGTGCTTCTAATTGATCCAACCAGAAGGCATCTTCCTTTTGTGGGCCAATAACTGGAATATTAAGCGATTTAGCAACCGCTTGTGTGCCACCAACATGGTCTAAATGACCATGAGTTAAGATGACTTTGGTTACGGTCACGCCCTGTGCGGCTACAATATCCAAAATATGTTGTTGATCGCCTCCTGGGTCAACAATGGCAGCTTGCTTTGTCTCTTCACAAATCACCAAACTACAGTTTTGTTCATAGGGGGTAACGGGGATCACAATGATTTTCATAATTTATCACTCTAAATAGCACAAGCTTCTAAACTTGCTCTGTTTGTAAACGTTGTTTTTTATCTTCGACAGCTTTCGCTAAATGAATATGATTCATCACATGCACCATGGCTTTCGCTGATGATTCAATAATATCCGTCGATAAACCGATACCATGGAATTTCTGCCCATTATAAGTTGCCACAATATCCACTTGCCCAAGCGCATCTTCACCATCACCCTTTGAGCTGATGTGGTAATCTAACATGTGAATATCTAAATCAGAAATGCGCATCAAACACTGGTAAGCCGCATCGATTGGGCCATTGCCCGTCGCCGCTTCGATAACTTGTTTTTGATCGCCAATGGTCATTTTTACGGTGGCTGTCGCCGTTGCATCACTGCCAGATAAGACGCTAATATGGTTTAATTTGTAATATTCAGGCTCAATATTTACCTTACTGAAAAAGAGTAACGCTTCCAAGTCGTAGTCAAATACTTGTCCTTTTTTATCGGCAAGCGCTAAAAAGCTATTATATAGCTCTTCTAAATCATAATCGCTATCTCGATATCCAAGTGCCTGCATGCGATGTTGAATGACATGACGCCCAGAGCGTGAAGTTAAATTTAATTTATTGGTTAGCAAGCCAACACTCTCTGGGGTGATGATCTCATAGGTGTTTTGAGATTTTAGGACGCCATCTTGATGGATACCTGAAGAGTGTGCAAAGGCATTCGCCCCTACAATCGCTTTATTCGCTTGAATCGGCATATTACATAATTGGCTGACTAATTGGCTGGTACGTGAAATTTCAATGGGTTTAATATTGGTCGTTAAACCGAGTTTACTTTTACGTGTTGCTAAAATCATTGCCACTTCTTCAAGTGAACAGTTACCTGCACGTTCGCCAATGCCATTCATTGTACATTCAATTTGTCGAGCGCCTTTTTCTACGGCGGTAATCGAGTTGGCAACGGAGAGACCTAAATCATCGTGACAATGGACCGAGATAACTGCTTTATCAATGTTTGGTACGCGATTAAATAAGGTTTCAATGATCCCGCCAAACTCACTAGGAATAGTGTAGCCAACGGTATCGGGAATATTCACTGTCTTTGCGCCAGCATTGATTGCCGCTTCCACCATGCGGCATAAATTATCAATCGGTGTACGCCCTGCATCTTCACAGGAAAACTCAACATCATCGGTAAATTTTCGTGCATACTTTACTGCATTCACGGCCATCTCTAGGACATCATCAAAGGACCGTTTTAATTTGCTCTCTACGTGTATCGTTGAGGTAGAAATAAAAGTATGAATACGGAATGCTTCAGCGACGCTTAATGCTTGTGCGGCTGCATCGATATCCTTAGTAAGTGCGCGTGATAATGCACAAACGCGACTATTTTTGATCTCTTTGGCAATGGTTTGTACCGATTTAAAATCACCAGGTGAAGAGATCGGGAAACCGACTTCCATAATATCTACACCTAAACGTTCGAGAGCAAATGCAATTTGTAGTTTTTCTTTTACGGTAAGGCTCGCGCTTAATGCTTGTTCGCCATCGCGCAACGTCGTGTCAAAAATAAGAACTTGATTGGACATAGGAAATCTCTCTTGTTTAGCTGTAAAATTTATACGTAGGTATAAAAAAACCCGCGCAAGGCACGGGTTTTGGAGTTCTAATTGATCTTATTCAGACTCCCGCCACCCGCATGCATTGAGCATCAGCAGTATCGTTGGCAGGCGTAAAAATATCGTTTTCATCAATTAATCTCAAAATATTTATTTGTGCTTAAATTAATACCGTTTTTTAACAAATGCGTCAAGCAATAGTTGCCTTTATTGCTAGGTGGTTACATTGTTCATACAAATTGATAACATGGTAGCTAGGCATCTTACTCGTCAGTTTATTGAGTAAGGTTGCGAGTATTAATTGTTGCTAATTGAAAAGAGGGATTAATGAAGGATTATAAAAAGCCACAGCCTGAAGCGTTACGCGAGCAGTTAACGGAATTGCAATTTTCGGTTACTCAAGAAGAGGGCACAGAGCCACCATTTCGCAATAGTTACTGGGACCATCATGGAAAAGGAATTTATGTCGATATTGTTTCTGGCGAGCCATTATTTAGCTCCCTTGATAAATTCGATGCCCATTGTGGTTGGCCGAGTTTTAGTCAGCCATTGCCAAAAACGCATTTAATTGAAAAAGTCGACAATAAACTATTTTCTACCCGCACAGAAGTGCGTAGTTTGCATGCAGATTCTCATTTAGGGCATGTTTTTAATGATGGCCCCGCGCCGACAGGATTACGTTACTGTATTAACTCAGCCGCTTTACGTTTTATACCATTCGCTGAAATGGAGGAGCAAGGGTATCAAGATCTATTAGTTATTTTTGACCAATAATTGCAACCTGTTTTTCTTATTATAGATGGCAAACTTATCACGAACTTGCTGTGGCAATCTCTCTTTGGTTACAAGAGTAAAACCAAGCTTATTGTAAAAAGGGGTGAGATGGGTGTATGAAAAACAGTAAATGGGCTGCGTTTGTAATGCTAATACGAGCTTAAGTAATTGTGTTGCATAGCCTTGTCTTTGATAATCGTGATGACAAACTACGCCGGTTAATAATAAATAGCTATCAATCGGCACGACCTTGGCACTACAAATAATCTCTTTAAATTGTAAAACAAACACAGACTCATTGTTGCTGGCGACCCCTTTTTTATAAAATTGTTTATAAAAAAGGTTAACCCAAGGGTATTTAATTTTATCCACAATAACAAACTGTAATTCGCTTCTATCCACAGAAACTCCTTTATTTTTTGTTTCATCATATGAATCAGGTAAACTATTGCTATCAAAAATATAGGGCATCATTATGATTGAACGCAATACCTCTCTGAAGGCTTTTAACACCTTCGCTGTTGAAGCGCAAACGCAGACGCTATTTCATTTTTACAATAGTGGACAGGTCAATGAGTTATTATCGCTTGTTAAAGCAGCACAACAAAGCAACCAACCCATTTTAATTTTAGGCGCGGGTAGTAATATTTTGTTCTGTGATGATTTTGACGGTTTAGTCATTAAAGTCGAATTAAAAGGTATTGCGATTCGTGAATCTGAAGATGCCTATTACTTACAAGTCGCAGCCGGTGAAAATTGGCATCAATTAGTGAGTAACTGCATTGAGCAGGGGATCGATGGACTGGAAAATTTAGCGCTCATTCCCGGCGTGGTCGGTGCGGCACCCGTACAAAATATTGGTGCCTATGGCGTGGAGTTTAAAGATTTTTGTGAGTCTGTTGAATACCTTGATTTGGATTCTGGTGAGTTTATCACATTGTCAGCAGCGCAATGTCTATTTGCTTATCGTGATAGCATCTTTAAAAGCGCGGCAATGCACAATGCGTTGATCACCCAAGTCACGATGAAATTAAACAAAGCGTGGTATGCACATAGCCGTTATGGCGTTTTAAACGATTTAGATGCCAATACTCCAGTGACTGCAAAGCAGATTTTTCAGTCAGTTTGCGATGCGCGCAATCAAAAATTACCCGATCCTGAGTTACTAGGTAATGCTGGCAGTTTCTTTAAAAACCCCGTCGTCACTCAACAGCAAGCCAACCATTTACTCAGTATATATCCCGCCATGCCCCATTATCCACAAGCAAACGGAGAAGTGAAACTCGCTGCAGGGTGGTTGATTGAACAGGCCGGTTTGAAAGGAACGCAGGTAGGAGGGGCTGCCGTTCATCAGTTACAAGCATTAGTGCTTATTAATAAAGATAACGCATCGGCGCAGGATGTTATCCAGCTGGCGGAGTTGGTACGTGCAAAGGTTGAAGACTTATTCAATGTTAGTTTACAGCATGAGGTGCGTTTTATTGGTAAGCGGGGCGAGACAAATCTACAGCAGGTACTCAATCATGTCTGAGCTTAACGAGCAAGGTAATGCACTGCTAAAATTATTGGCCGATGGCGAGTTTCATTCTGGAGAAAAAATCGGTGCGTTATTGGGTGTTTCCCGCACATCCGTAAATAACTATATCAAGGCGCTACAAGAGATTGGCTTAGATATTTATAAAGTTACAGGAAAGGGCTATCGTAGTGCCGTGGCGATTGAATTGTTAGATGAGCAAAAAATCAAGCAGCTTAGCAATACGAATCATGTGCATGTCGAGCAGATTTTAGACTCGACGAATCAATGGCTGTTAGATCGTATTGACAAGATCGACAATGGACAAACGTGCATCAGTGAATATCAACTTGCCGGACGAGGCCGACGTGGACGCACTTGGGTATCTCCCTTTGCATCGCATCTCTATTTCTCTCTATATTGGCGCTTTGATGCCGGAATCGAAAAAATTTCGGGTCTCAGTTTGCTGGTGGGCATTGCAACCGTTAATGCCTTAGAGAAAATGGGTATACATGGCGTTAGTTTGAAATGGCCCAATGATCTCTATTATCAAGGCAAAAAATTAGCAGGCATCCTAATTGAGCTAAAGGCACAGGCTACCGCTGCTTGCCACTGTGTAATTGGGATTGGCATTAACGTGCGTATGCCTCCAGAGCAAGCCAAGCTGATTGATCAACCTTGGATCGATTTAACCAGCATAAGTGCGCAAGCAATCGATAGAGATCAGTTGAGTGCTACCCTGATCAATGAATTACAGCAGCTATTGAGTGATTATGAGCAAAGCGGCTTAACGCCCTATATTAAACGTTGGTTTGAGTTAGATTGTTTTTTAAACAAAAGTGTCAATTTACTTATTGGTGAACAGGTAAAAACGGGAATTTGTCGAGGAATTAACCCGAGTGGTGCCTTATTGTTAGAGCATAATGGAGAAATTGAACCTTTCATTGGTGGTGAAATATCATTACGTTTAGCGGATTAGGTGTCACTAAAGCCATCAAGCAAACAAAAAAACAGCAACTTGTTTTGTTTTTGAGCAATCAAACAATAAATTGCTTTTTTTCTTAATAAACACTTGCAAGGTGAAATCAATTTCTCTATTATTCGCACCACTTAGACGGCGCCGACTTAGCTCAGTCGGTAGAGCAACTGACTTGTAATCAGTAGGTCACCAGTTCGATTCCGGTAGTCGGCACCATTTAAGTCTAGGAGGGGTTCCCGAGTGGCCAAAGGGAGCAGATTGTAAATCTGCCGCGAAAGCTTCGATGGTTCGAATCCGTCCCCCTCCACCATATTTTCTCTCACTTGCCACAGTGAGTTTAGTAACTAACAATGCCGATGCATTGTTTTTTGCTATAAGATGCATCTTACGCGGGCATCGTATAATGGCTATTACCTCAGCCTTCCAAGCTGATGATGCGGGTTCGATTCCCGCTGCCCGCTCCAAGTTTTATTTGAAGATGGAACTTCCGATGTTCTCTATGTACCTAAAAACTCAGAAGATTTTACCAGCCGCGTGTTTGCTAAATACAATGTTCGTCAATATAATGATGTTTTTGCAATAGATAACTGGCGAAGCGAATTTGCAGGGCCGATGTTTAATGAACTTGATACGGTAGGATTGTATCAAGGGAAAGGTGCAGGCACCCCTAAACTTGGGGTTGGAGTTGATCTTATAGGGGATGCTAAGGGGATTGATTTAAGTCGATGGCAACAACAGGAGTTAGCTGTTGAAGGAACAATAAATACCTTTAGCCGTACGACTAGATATTCTGATGGTTCTACATTGCCATCGCAATGTATTTCCTATGATCTAAAAATAAACAACGTTGGCTCACCTACAACAGGCGAAAATGTGCGTATTAATTACAATTTTGGTCAGATGAAGTTGGGAATGCCTTCCCCGATTGAGTTAGTTATGCCCTGGAAATTTTAATGTTTAAAAAATTAATTACTTTTGTCTTTTGTTTGTTTTTACTCCCTGTTGCTATTGGGAGTGAAAGTGATGTGATAAAGCATATTGATAATCTTCTGAATGATTATCAAAAGAGAGATTGTGAGGGTTACTATGGCGAATGGTATGCACCAGATTATGCTGACTGTCAAAATCTTTATTTTGCGTTTAAAAACAGCATTGGAGTTTCGACAATACAGTGGGATTCACAGCAAAAAGCTAAATTGCTTGAGCGTCTGTGGCATTCTAATTCCGCTTTATTAGCAGAAAATAGATTATTTAGAACAAGGCTGGCAGCATCCATCGCTAAACTCCCTGAAGAGCAGAGGGGCTATCTTACAAATGAAGAGCTTGAAAAGTTGGCGTTTAAGCAACTTATGAATACACCAACCTATATTAGATACGATTCTATTTATATTTTGGGTGATTTGGGTAAAAGAAGCTATTTAGATGTTCTGATACGTCTAGCAATTGAAAACCAAGATGGCGCTGGTTCTGTAGCCGTTACATCAATCAATCGTATTATTCCTGATAGAAGAGAATTACGGCCGATCTTGTGGGATATTCGTGGTCAGACAAAAGATATAAAATTTTCAAAATGGCTTGATAAGTATATGAGCAAAAGAGGAGGCTGGCAAATGAAAGAGGCTGGACATCCATAAACTTTGACTTGTTTAAAAGCGAGCTCTACCTTTTAGTTATGCATGCATTTTGCATTGCTAGGAGGTAGTTATGACCCAGTCTCGCCAATCGCAAATTTCCCTTATCGACACCCCTTATTATCACTGTATTTCCCGCTGTGTTCGCCGTGCATTTTTGTGCGGTGAAGATAAATTTACTGGGCAGAGTTTCAGTCACCGTCGGCTGAAAAAGGATGGACATCCATAAACTTTGACTTGTTTAAAAGCGTGCTCTACCTTTTAGTTATGCATCGATTTTGCATTGCTAGGAGGTAGTTATGACCCAGTCGCGCCAATCGCAAATTTCCCTTATCGACACCCCTTATTATCACTGTATTTCCCGTTGCGTTCGCCGCGCGTTTTTGTGTGGTGAAGATAAACTTACCGGGCAGAGTTTCAGTCACCGCCGGCAATGGCTGGCGGAACGTATGCATTTTTTGACGGACGTGTTTAATATCAATATTTGCGCCTATGCGATTATGTCCAATCATTATCATTTAGTTTTACATGCCGATATTGATGAGAATCAAGCTCTTAGCGATGATGAAGTGTGCCTGCGCTGGTGTCAGCTATACCGAGCGCCACTATTGGTCGATAGGTGGATAAAACAGCAATTGAAGACACAGGCAGAAAAAGACGTTGCTTTGCAGATAATTAATAACTGGCGTATGCGATTAGTTGATATCTCTTGGTTTATGCGTTGCTTGAATGAGTTTATAGCGCGTAAAGCCAATAAAGAGGATAAATGTAAAGGTAGATTCTGGGAAGGACGTTTTAAATCACAAGCCCTATTAGATGAAGAAGCTTTGCTCGCGTGTATGGCTTATGTGGATTTAAATCCAGTGCGTGCCAAAATGGCTGATAGCGTGGAAGCGTCAGAATACACATCAGGTTATGAGCGTATTCATGGTGTTGCCAGTAATGGAGGCGTGAATGAAAATAATGTTGATAAAAAGCCGCTTTTCGGTTTTGTCGGTGATGAGCATCAGGCAAGCCCCAAAGGAATACCTTATTCCCTGATTGATTATCTTGAACTGCTAGACTGGACGGGGCGAATTCTCCGCGCAGATAAGCGTGGTGCTATTTATGCACAGCATCCGAGATTACTTAATATTCTTGGGCTGGAAGATGCTGCTTGGCTTGAGCTTGCCAGTGGTTTCGGTAAAAATTATCAGGGGGCAGTAGGCTCATTAGACGAGTTGGCCTTATTTGCTGACCATACTGGCAAATGTTGGATAGCCAAAAAAAATGCACTGCGCCGATGTTTGCATTAACAGCTCTGCTTTAATCAAGTAAGCACTTCAAAATCTACCTCATTAGCTGCAGCTAAGAGGATAACCTTCCTAAAATTTACCAAGTCCATCATCAATACGAACTATTCAGTAATTATGTCGCTATATACCGTTTTTTAATGATTGAGTCTTGGGGCACAGTTTGTGGTTTTGCTCTTTCCTTCTCTTGTTGAGTGATTTGGATGTTTACTAGTTGCTTACACCGTACGCTGTGAGATATTAACATTTTGATATTAAAGGGTTTTGTACTTCCGCCATTCCTGGCTGAGGTTAAGTAAAAACAATTTCTATGCTATTCATGTGTTTAAATCAATAAGTTTAACTATAAATCAGCCCCTATTGACTTTGTGTTACACGTCTCGCAAACAAAAATAAATGGTAGAAAAATAGTCCTACAAACAAAAATTAAAAATCAAAATATCTTTTTTTCAATAAGATAGGCGTGTAAAATCTTTGGATTTTATAATGTTCATTTGTTGTCTGGGGCTAGGCCCCCTTTCTCTGTTTACAATACTTTTCAATTTAAAAATCAAGGATGATGTATGACTGCATTAATTGTTAATGAAGGCTTAGGTTTGTTCAACCCCTCTTATGTTGGCGGGCAAGCAAGCATTGGCCAAGGCGATATAAAAAATTATGTTAATGCAGCGACAGGTAACTTGGTTCTTAATGACCGTGATGAAATATTGGTCGGGCGTGGCGTCGATATTGTTGCTGAGCAAACCTACAACAGTCTAGGTGAGTGGAACGATAGCGACCAAAATGGCTGGCGTTTCGGTTTTGAGCGCACGGTTAAATTAGTCGGCTCACTTAATAGCAGCGGAAGCAGTATTATCCGTACGCTTGGAGATGGTCATGAAGTGACCTATGCCTATATCGGCAGCGGTCAATATGAAAGCCGTAATGGTGAAGGCAATTTTGACCGCATCTGGAAATCGGGCGCGAATTATATCTGGAAAAATCAAAGCTCTGGCGCATCCGATACATACAATAGTGCTGGTTATCTCATTTTTCGGCGGATAAAGACGGCAACACCCGTAGTTACAGTTATAGCGGAATCAAGCTCACTGAAATCAAATTTGGCAATAACGAAAAGATGTTGTTTGATTACCATAGCAGTGGTTATGGTAGTGGTAAATTAGCAAGTTTAAAAACCTATGCCAATGGCGTGACCTCAACTGAGGTTTATTATAATTACGATAGTAGTCATCGTTTGTATCAGGTTAAAAGTGATTTAAGCTCAGATGATAACAGCATTAGTGATGGGCACGTTTACACCTCAACGTATCTTTATGATGGTGCCAGCCTCCGAGTGCGCGAAATTAGCCAAAGTGATGGTAGTAAAGTCAGTTTTACTTACCTGTATCATGATGGCAAATACAAGGTCCACACTGTTACCGATGGCACCGGGCATAAGCAGACTTACAGCTATGGCAGCAGTTACACCAGTGTCAGTGATGATTTGGGTAACAGTTGGCGTTATGATTTTGATAGTGAAAAACGGCTAGTAAAAACGACCAGTCCCAATGCAGACGGGCAAGTGATGGTCACGCAGTTTCAGTATGATGCGAATGACAACATTATTAAATCCATTGATGCAAATGGTAAGACCACCAGTTTCACTTACGATGGAGTGGGTAATAAAACCAGCCAAATCGATCCGCTTGGCCATAAAACCGAGTGGCGCTATGTGGGTAAAAAGCTTGTCAGTGAAACGCATTATATTAATGCGAGCACTCCTGCTACTAACCGTTTCGTCTATGATGGAGTCGGGCATTTACGTTTTACTATTAGCGCCGAAGGGCGGGTCAGCGAGCAACGTTATAACAGTGTTGGTCAGCGTGTAGCTGCAATAACTTATAACGGCGGCCAATATCCGGCAGGTAGCTTAGCGGTGACTACGCAGTTGAGGCTGTAGAATTTCTCCAAAAAGACCGTTTTTACGTTGTTTTTCATTTAATGAAAATTGTATAAAAAATGTACTTGCATGCGCTGATCGGCTGTGATCTAATAGTTATTATTCGCTCAGAGTGAAACGTCATGGCTAATTACAAACCAGACCTATCTTGTCAAAGTAAATTCATCCCGATTGACTTTGCACAGCAAATTCTCCCCGGTACATTTGAGTACGCACTTTCCCATATCGTTGATAAGCACCTTGATTTAAGCACCTTTGATGATTGGTACAATAATGACAATGGCGGTGCAGCTGCTTATCCACCTTCTGTTATGCTAAAAATCATCTTGTTCGGTTACTCTCGTGGCCTTGTTAGTAGTCGCCGTATCGCAGACGCGTGTGAGCGTAATATCACCTTCATGAGTTTATCGGGTGATGTACAGCCACATTACACGTCAATCGCCAACTTTATCTCCAAAATGAAAGATAAAATCGAGCCGCTTTTTACCCAAGTCTTAATGATATGCGATAAAGAAGGGTTGATAGGTCGTCACATGTTTGCGATTGATGGTTGCAAGATAAGCAGCAATGCGAGTAAAGAGTGGAGTGGTACATTTGCAGAGCTTGAACGCAAACAACGCAAGTTGCAACGTGCTAGCCAACGCATTATTGCAAGACATCAGGCACAAGACGGTCTTAATGAAGATGAACGCCAACATGACCTAAAACAGAAACAAAAATTAGATGAAAGTGCCAATAAAATTAGTGCGTTCCTTGCGAGTAATAAAGAGAAAATAGGTAGTCGAAATAAACCAGTAAAAAGCAATATCACCGACCCAGATAGCGCCAAGATGACCACCAGTAAAGGGACGATTCAAGGTTATAACGGTATTGCTATCAATGATGATAAACACCAAATCATAGTGCAAGCGCAGGCATGGGGCTCGGTAGGTGAGCAGCAGACATTGAAGCCCGCGGTTAAGCAGTTGCAAGAACAACTTACGAAGCTAGGTACACCCGATACCTTTAAAGATGCCAAGTTCAGTGCTGACAGTGGTTTCCACAGTGAAGTGAACCTTGAGTTCATGGCCACGACAGGGTTAGATACTTATATAGCAGATACCGCATTTAGAAGCCGCAATCCTTTATTCCAAACCAGTCAAACCTATCAAACAGAACAAGAAAAACGGCGATTAAAACGCAGTAAAGGCAGAGCGCGACTATTTACTAGTCACGATTTTTACTTTGATGAAACGGTCTCAAGTTGCCGCTGCCCAGCAGGTAATGAAATGTGGTTAAGTGTTAAAAATGTTGAAACGGCAGGTCGGCAATACGTTCGTTTCTCAGGTTATTTAAAGGATTGCCGGGCCTGCGTACTACAAAAGCAATGCATGCGCAACGCGCCGACTAAACAAGGCAGACAAGTCCAGTTTGAAATCAATAAAAGCACCAAACCTATATCTTATAGCGATAAAATGCGGGTGAAAATAGACAGTAGCCCCGGACGGCGACAATACAGTAAACGGTTAGGTGCAATAGAGCCGGTATTTGGCAATATTACGGTCAATAAAGGGATGAATAAATTCACGCTGCGCGGGCAAGAGAAAGTGAATGCGCAATGGCAGATGTACTGTTTAGTGCATAATATTGAGAAGTTAAAAAACAGCCTGCATTAACCCAAGGGCGATGCCTTAACATCGAATACCCCCGCCTAATTAAGCCAATTCAGCGATATATCACTCAATTTAATCAGTCAGTTATTAAAAACAGAATATTTAATTGAATATCAATAAATTATGAATTATTGTGTTTTTTATTTAAAATAATCAGGCTGAAAATGAGAAATTCTACAGCCTCGTTATCTGAAGGTCAGCTTAATAGTTGGGTTGCCAGCCAAAATAAAATCCTGACCAGTCGCAGCGATTATGAATATGATGGTCGTGACCAATTAGTAAAGAGCAAAAATTTCAGTGCAGTCAATAGCAGTGGTGTCGGCATCATCAACAGCGCAATGGAAGAGAGTCGTTTTGCTTATGATGAGCATGGTAAGCTGCGTCAATCTATTACCGTCAAAGGCAACGCAACTTATATAACCAGTTATGCTTATGATGGCATGGGGCGTTTGCTTGCAACCACCAATCCTAAAACACAGGCCGTTTTTAGCAGTTATGCAGGCAATAAAATCACCACCACCTCTGCCGAAGGTAAGGTTAGTATACAAACCTTTGATGCTGCAGGTAAGTTAAGCAGCAGCACTGTGACAGGCGCTGGTAGCACTGCTACCAGTAAGTATGTATATGACAGCGCGGGGCGATTAAGTATGACTGAAAATGCGCTAGGGCAACGCAGTTATACATTTTATGATGCCGCGGGTCGGGTGAGTGGCAGTGTCGACGGCACAGGTGCGGTCACCGAAAACATATACAGTAAAACAGGGCAGTTAACGAAAACGCTTGCTTATGCGAATTTGGTCAATACATCGGGTTGGTTTAATGGCAGCGTGGTGGTTAAAGCCTCACTCGCACAAATTCGCCCTGCGCTGCATGGTAACGACAGAACAACACAATTTAATTATGATGATAGCGGTCGTTTGACCAGCTCTGTTGATGCATTGGGCATAGCTGCAATGACCAATTATGACGATGCATCACGGGTTACCGCACAAACTCAAGCCGGGGTAATTACGTGTTTCTTCTATGATAAAGATGGTTTGAAAACGGGTGTATTAGACGGTGAAAACAACCTAACTAAATTCACCTATAACGCCCAAGGGCAGTTGGTTGAGACCATTCGTTACTATAACAAAGGTGATACCAGCGGCACAGCAACGGCTAATACAAAAGACCAGCATAGCTACAACTACTATGATGGTGCTGGGCACTTGGTGGCAACGGTTGACCCAGAGGGTTATTTAACGGAATTTGTATTTGATAATAACAATAATAAAAAACGAGAAATCAATTATAAAACCCCAGCAACGGGTATCAATAGCGGTACCACGCTAACAACTTTACGCACCAAAGGGGCTGTTGTTGTCTCTTACTCTGAACATTATTACAACAACCTTGGTCAGTTAGAAAAAACCATTAACGGCGAGGGCGTCAGTACAACTTATAGTTACAATAAAGATGGTCACCTCACTCAAGAAGTCAGTGGCTTAGTCGGCAGTGACACTAGCCACAGCCATACCATTAACTATGCGGTCAATCAATTAGGGCAAGTCACTCAAGTTTCGGGTGATACCAGCACAGCGAACTATACCTATGACTTGCTGGGCAGAAAATATTCCGATTCATTAAATCATATTACCTCTCAAAGCTATGATGCAGTGGGACGTGCAACAACCAGCGCCAATACGTTATATCAAACCATGAGCAATAATTACGATGCTTTTGGTAATGTCACCAGTGTTGTTGACGGCGCTCGTGTGGTGAATTTTTTAGCCGATAAAAATGGGCAAACACGTTATACACTCGATGCACTGGGTTATATTACAGAATTTAAATATGATGCAGCGGGGCATAAAACAGATGCAATCACCTATGCGCGCCAATTCCCCGTAGACAGTTTTACTTCAATTAGCAGTGTGAGTAGTTGGTTGGGCGCGGTACGGGCAGAAGACCGCCATACCCAATACGTATATAATAAAATTGGCCAGCTAACCAGCACCACGGATGCTGAAGGTAAAATAGAAATCTATGCTTACGATGCGTTAGGTAATAAAACCAGTTTCACAGACAAACGCGGTAATGTTTGGCAATACAGTTACGATAAAAATAGGCGCTTGCTGGAAGAAATAAGTCCTCAGGTAGGCGCTTATGTTGACTCTTTGGGATCACCCAGTAGTAATGGTAGCTACAAAACAGGCTCTGTGGTCACTAAATTTGCTTATAACCATCAGGGCGCGGTGACGGCGCGCACAGAGCTATTTAGAGATACCGCTAACGCCGAGCATGACGTCTTAACGACCTACTTTAGCTACGATATTATGGGGCGTCAGGTAAAAACTACCTTGCCAGGTTATTATCATGCTTCTACCGGGCTGGTAAACGGCAGCTCAGCAGGCGGCACTCAAACCACCAGTCAAACTATTTATAATGCCAGAGGGCAAGCGGTTGTCGGTATCGATGAGGCCGGTAATTCTAGCCATAAAGTTTATAATAAACAGGGGCAGTTGCGCTTCGAACTCGATAGCGAACGTTATGTAACTGAATATCAGTATGATGCCAAGGGCAATCAGATAAAAACGACCCGTTATAACAATCGCTTTAATATCAGTGGGTATGAAAACACAGAGCTGAGCGAAGCCGTTGTTATCAGCCGCTTAAGTAAAAATAGTAGTTTAGATCGCAGTATTACTAAAACTTATGATGAACTTGGGCGGGTCAGCAGCGTTAAACAAGATGCCATTAGCATATTTGACCCAATTCATTGGCGGTGGGATAGCCTAAGCCCTGAAACTCAATATGAATACAATCGGTTTGGCGAGGTGATAAAAGAGCATGTTAAAATCAATAGCCTTGATTGGGCTGATACCTACCACTTTTATAATAGTAATGGCCAAAAAACAGCAACGGTGGATGCAGGGCTGTATTTAACCACCTTTGCTTATAACAGCTTTGGCCTGCTTGAGACGCAAACTGAATATGCAGGAACAGTGAGCAGTATATCAACCTCAAGCTACGGCTCCCCCGCAGCAGGCAGTGCCACTATTGGTTATAATCGTATCACTACTTTTAGCTATGATGAGCTGGGCCGCAAAATATCAGAAAACCATTCCGGTCGTGTAACTCGCTTTGAATATGATGCCAAAGGTAATATTACCGCAACTGTGAATGCGGCAGGAGGTCGTGAAGAGAGTGAGTTTGATGGGTTAGATAGAGTGACGCGCGCATCTGGCGTCAGCCATCAAGTATTTAATGGCGGCGATCTATTTAACGGAGCTGCTAAGTATGATCGACAAGTCACCGACTTTAGTTATGACAGTCATGGTAATTTGAAAAAACAAAGCAATGTCTCGCTGAGTGGCCGAGAGGGTAACGTGGTTACGGATAATTATTATGATTATCGTAGTCGTAAAATTGGCATACGCAATGCGAATGGCAGTTTAGTCGAGATGGCATATAACCAAAAAGGGCAGGTGACTAAAGAGTCACGTCAAATATATAGTGGCTATAACTACTGGTCAAGTCTCTCTTTAACCAGCACTAAAACCTACACTTATGACAAAGTGGGGCAATTAGTATTATCAACCCACAATGGTCAAAGTGGTTATAGTGATGACAAGTACGAACGCGCTGCTTACAATGCCTTTGGTGAGGTGACAGAAAAAGGCAGTTATAACAGCAGTGCAAATACCGGCTGGCAGTTCACCTACAGTTATGATAAAGCAGGTAATCTAACTCGTGCTAAAGGTGCGGACAGTGTTTACACCTCCAACTATTACGATCTGCATGGTAGCCTTACTTATTCTAACAAAGGCGGACGTCAAACCTTTAATTACATGGATAAACTTGGGCATATTACTCGCCAGCAGCAGCCCAGGATAAACGGCGCCGTTCCCAATATCTACCAAACAAGCGATCGCTGGGGTAATGTTATTACCAGTAAAGATGCGCGTGGTTACTCGACTTATATGCGTTTTGACAAGTTTGATAAAATGACCCGTCAACAGTTGCCATCCACCACGGTGATGCGCAGTAATGGCTCGACTTACAGCCTTGCGCCAATCACCACTTATCAATACGACAGCTTAGGTAATTTAACAAACATAAGCGATGCTGGCGGTCACACGCAACAATGGTCTTACGACAGTGCAGGGTTAATGCAATGGTCTAAAGATCAAATAAATCGTTATACCTATTACCGTTATGATGCTTTTGGACAGCAAATAGGTAAAAAAGATGCCCTTGGGCGTGTTACTAAAACGACGTTTGATAATTTAGGACAAGTAACGCGACAGGGGTATATTAACAGCGCGGGCAGTTACAGCTGGGGCAGTAAATCCTATCAATATAATGCGTTGGGACAACGCATAGCCGATATCACCCTAAGTGGTACCAGTACAGCCGAAGCGGCAGGTTATGCGCTTTATAGCCAATATGATGCGCGAGGCAATGTTATCCGCACTCGCGACTTGGCTGGACGGGAAACCAGCAGTCATTATGATCATCAAGACAGAAAAATCTATAGTTATCGCGCTCACACGGGGGCGGTTGCTCAAATCTGGAGTTACGATGCTTACCACCTGAAAACCCACTCAGATATGGCGGGCGTGGTAACCAGCTACAGTTACAATGGCCTTGGGCAACTGAGCAATGAGAGTAAAGGTGGTATCAATAACAGTTACAGCTACTGGGAAAATGGCTGGTTAAGAAAAATCACCACCACAGGTATAGACAGTGGCTTTACCCAGTTAGCCACTGATATGGCCAGCTGGCAGTTTGCTAAGCTGGGCTCAACGCATCGCATAAGCAGTGCTTTTAGTGTCTCCAATCTGAGTCGTACTGAAAGCACTGAATATTATTATGATCTTAACGGTAATCGTAGCCAAGAGATAAGCAGCAGCGAACGCAGTTTCTCTATGAGTGCCGCAAAGGAGGTATATGTTACCTCGCAATATGGCTCCTCTTCTTGGCAATCTGATGGCGTTTTTCAGTCTGGGCTGAGTTACCATTATGCGCGAACGGTTAATAATAGTTACGATGCTCAGGGGCGTTTAACTCAGGTTACCTCTCCTCAAAGTATCTTTACACCCAAAGCATTGCTTGTGGCAGCGTCGGTAGCTTATGGCAGCTCTGTTCCGGAGCAATCTGTCAATGAAACATCTGGTTTAAAATCATTGGCTTATCATTATGATGAGCTGGGTAATCGTCGCCATATTAAGTCTGAAGTGTATAAGCTGGGCTCCAGCGGCATCGTTGAAACGAAAGATTTGTATTACACCTATGATTCGGCTAATCGCATGTTAATCAGCCAGGGGCGATTATATAATGGCACAATAGATATCGCTCAAGAAGGCGCGCATCAGATTTTGTATGATAATGCCTACTGGCGCATTCAAGATAGTTGGAAGGATGGTGACAAGTACCGCCATGAAACCTACAGTTATCAATATGATTCAGCGCGTGTGTTGGTGACTAAAGCAGTAGAAAATAGCAGTGAAACGAGTTTCAGCGGTTTGGCTGATCTCAGCAGCCGAGCTTATGATAGCCTTGGCAATTTAACCAGTGAAACACGTTATAACGACTATAACGATAAAAATAAGGGGGCGCGTGGGAGTTACCTTTCTAGCATGACCAATAGTTATGTTGGCTCTGAGCTTAGAAGTCAAACTAATTATGCGCGCAAAGATAATTTCACCACAACCAGCAGCACGTATGGTGGCACCTCCGTCACTTATAGTGGTTACTCTCAAGTCAAACAGGCGGCATTAAACTACACCTATGACAGTGCTGGGTTACAAAAAGGTAATACATTAACCGCTTATAAAGACACTGGCGCCACGTTGTACACAGATACTTATAGCATGGTGTACCAGTTAGGCAACAGTGCCCAGTTACTGGAAAACAATGTGAGCACGGCGCGAGATGGTTGGCGCTCGAGTAGTATTAAACAATATTATGATGCGCGTGGCAACTGCTTTATGTGCGCGGCAGTAATAAAGGTGCAAAAGGTCACGACCGTTATATTGTTAATAACCGGGAAGGGCAAATATTATCCCGCCGAGACGGGGCTAAAATCCAAGATTATTATTACGCCAATGGCAATATGCTGGGAGAGACGGGCGACCTATCAGATACCAATTTTGATGCGAATTATAACAGTGTTGCCGATATGCAATCATCTGCGAGTACCTACACGGTACAAGGTGGAGACAGTTTAAAAAGTATCGCTCAACGTCTATGGGGCGATGCGAGTCTTTGGTATATGCTGGCAGACGCCAACGGCATAAGTGATGACGGTGCGTTAGCGGCAGGGCGCACATTAACCGTGCCGACAGTAAACAGCAATGTGCATAACAACGCCAGCACCTTTAAACCCTATAATGCCGCTGCGATTATAGGCGATACCACGCCCGAGGCGATAGCGCCGCCGTCCCCTTCTGGATGTGGTATGGTTGGTATGATCATAATGATTGTGGTGGCTATTGTGGTCACTATTTATACTGCGGGAGCGGCAACTGGCCTTGTAGCGACTGCGCTTAATAGTGCAGGTGTTGCCACCGGTGCGTCAACGGTTGGTGGTGCTGTGGCTGGCGCTATTGGTGGTGCTGTTGGTGGCGCTGCCGGCTCAATTGCCAGTCAGGCGGTGGGCAATATAACCGGTAATGTCGATGGTTTTGACTGGAAGCAGGTTGCACAAGGGGCTGCATTAGGGGCTGTCGCAGGAGGCATTAATGGTGGTCTCAATGGTGTTGATGCAAATGGAATTATGCAGCCAAAGACTAATCCTGATATAGGAACTATAGCCTTGAAGAGTGTGGGACGTACTGCGGGTAACTATCTGGTCAATAAGGCGATGAATAATGAGTCATTTAGCTGGCGTTCAATGGCAGCTGGAGTTGCGGGAGGGATGGCTAGTGAGAGTGGCTTGACCAATGTGAGTAATAGCAATATTTTCGTTAACAGTATCGCAGGCAGTACGGCCAGCATGTTAATTCGTCAGGGCTTTGGTGTGCAGGGGGAGTTTAACGCAGAGATGTTTGTGGCCGATGCGTTTGCCAATGCCTTGGGGAGTACCATGGCGGCGGGGATGAAATCTCGGGTGCAGGGGGGGGGAGTAAGAATACCGCTGAGAAGAGCGCTGCAATAATCCAGAAAGAAGTTGGCCAATTAAAGGGTGAATATTTAGAGGTTTATAATCAGGCGATAGCAGCAAATGATTATGGGAAATCAGTCAGTCAAGCACAGGCGCTTGAATTAACATATATGGTAGATGTGAGGAAAAAGGTGGATATTATAACTACCCAACTTGATGAATTTTCTGATGTAACCAGTTCTGAATACGCTGCACTGCTTGCCGAACGTAATCTAGGAGTTGCCGCGCTGGTGGCAACTGATGTGTATTTTGATAAATCAATTAATCTATTACTACCTGCAAGTATTAAAGCATTAACCACTGATAGCCAACTTAACCTATTTGGCATAAAATCTAACCAGTTAAATACGAGTTCAGGTTACTATGCACGCGTCTATTCGGACGACTTTGCAAAGTCGCCTATTCTCGTTAATCGTGGCACTGAAATGGGATCTATCAGGGATTGGGCAACAAATGTCGGACAAGCAATGGGTTTTGAGGTTGATCAATATCAGGAAGCAATAGCGGTAGCGAAAACAATTTCTGGCACAACTGAAGGGGAAAATGTTAGATTTGTTGGTCATTCTTTAGGCGGTGGCTTGGCTTCAGCACAATCCATGGTAACTGGTCATTCTGCAATTACCTTTAATTCAGCAGGACTCAACCTGAAAACAGTTCAAGATTATGGGGTTAAATCGTTTGATAATGCATCAACACAGATTGAGTCATATGCATTAAATGGGGAAGTATTAACTTGGGTACAAGAATCAAGCTGGTTATCAGGTGTTGCACCAGATGCTATCGGGCACCGAAATCCTTTGTCGGTGCAGAATTTTAGTCATCAATCATCGCCATCAATGATCGATAAGCATGGCATGACTTATTTTGCTCAGGCCATGGGCTTTTAACTAAAAGTAATTATAGTGAGAGAAAATATGTTAAAGGAGTTAGTTAAGTTAAGTATGGCAAGGGGGTTTTTACTTTTGTCGTTGCTACTTATTTCAGGGTGTAAAGATATGGAAATTAAAGGTAAGACATACCAGCAAAGTTATACTGATCAACAAGTTGTGGCTTTGATAAAAGCGGCTTGCAGTGGCAATATAAAGAAGCTAGAGCAGTTAGTTAGCGCCGGTGCTGATGTTAATGCTATGGGTGAGCATGGATCAACACCTTTAATATGGGTAATGTTGGCTAAAAATTATCAGGGCGTTGAAGCTCTTCTTAAATTGGGTGCTAATCCGAATCAACGCTTTGACCAAGGTTATACCCCGATGTGGTTTGCTGCCGGCGGTGATGATATTAAGCTATTGAAATTGCTATTACAGTACGGAGGGGATGTTGATATATGGGCGGAAGGTAAAAGTCCGCTAGTCTTAGCCGCTCTGCAAGATCGCACTGCTCATTATGAATTACTCATAGAATATGGCGCTGATATCAATAGTGCTGATATAGTTGGGAATACATTGGCAACTTGGTATGAAGCGTTGGCTTATTATGAGAAACTGTTGGGGCTACTAGAAAGTGGTTATCATTATGATCTTGATTATCTTGCACGTCGAGTCGCCAATAGTCAGGTGTCTGAAACAGCGCCACAATGGCAATGGCGTAAAAAAGTGATCGGCAAGTTAAAACAGATGGGAGTAAGCTATCCGCCAGTCCTCTATACAGGACCTGAGCTTACTTATATGCGCTTAAAACCCAGTGAAAGAGTGCGTCTTGAACAGGCTGAAAGAGACGGTAAGTTACCGTCAACATCTAGAGGTCAAAAGAGGCTTGATGATGATCGTGAACTGGAAAAACAAGCCAACTATCAGGCTAAGCTTGAATATGATAAATTATTTGGGCAGCTTGAAAAAGGCTATTGTGAGAACACTGTTGAATTTGCTCTTTGGGTAGAAGATAACCCTGTGCCAATAAATACCCCGCAATGGCAATGGAGAAATAAAGTCATAGAAAAATTAAAAATAATGCGAGTGTATTACCCTCCTCGTAGAGCTAAAAAAATGCGTTTAACTGAAAAATATAGGGCAACATTAGAGCGCTTAGAAGCCGGAGGGAAACTGATGCCAGGATCAAATGCAGCTCAATTTTTAGCTAGAGATAGAGCATTACAAAGTACCGTAAAGTAGAAAAATAATGGGGCAGATCTTGCCTTTTAATAATAAAAGGCTGGACATCCATAAACTTTGACTTGTTTAAAAGCGTGCTTTACCTTTTAGTTATGCATCGATTTTGCATTGATAGGAGGTAGTTATGACTTAGTCTCGCCAATCGCAAATTTCTCTTATCGACACCCCTTATTATCACTGTATTTCCCGTGTGTTCGCCGCGCGTTTTTGTGCGGTGAAGATAAATTTACCGGGCAGAGTTTCAGTCACCGTCGGCAATGGCTGGCGGAGCGTATGCATTTTTTGGCGGACGTGTTTAATATCAACATCTGCGCTTATGCCATTATGTCCAATCATTATCATTTGGTTTTGTATGCCGATATCGATGAGAATCAAGCTCTTAGCGATGATGAAGTGTGCCTGCGCTGGTGTCAACTATACCGAGCGCCACTATTGGTCGATAAGAGAAAAGGCTAACATCAGACAAAGAATCGTTAACAACTCATACCGCTTTTATTTAGTGCATAAATCTGGCATCGTTCTTCATAGGTCAGTTGTTTATATGTTTTCATTGTTGCATCTCTTGCCGGAGCAAAAACGCTTAGCATATATTCAGCAGACCACTTTGTCTACCAATTCAAGTTATGCACTTATTATTTGAACCTAAGTAATAAAAGAAAGCCTTTAATAGCACAGAATGATACGTTGTAATAAGTAAATTTTAGAATCAGTTTGTATTAATTCACGATCAATAAACTGTAATAGACGCATTGGCCATTCTATTGCAGTCTTATCGGATTTAGTGTGTTGTTTGATAAGCAGAAAGAAACAATTGATTTGTAGAGTTATCGTCCTCTTCTTCTTGGACATTTTCCTCAGCTAAATTAACGTTTTTTTCCTTTGGTTGTTGGAAGGGAAACATATTGATCTTTCCGATTGAGTTTAATACATTTTTCATGTCATTATTAAGTGCTGTATTGTCTTTATTTAACTCAATGCCTTCCGCTAACAGTGATTTAGCTTTTTCTTCTTGATTATTGACGAGGTGAATTAAGGCTTGGGAAAAAATATAAATATAATCATTTTCTCCTTCTTGTTGAATCGTTTTCCATGACTCTTGTGCGTTGTCGTATTCTTCTGTTGCCATATATAACAGCCCTAATTGAAAATTAGCCGCAGTTAAAGTAGTACCTAATTCGATGGTCTTTTCCATATACTTTATAGCTTCTGAAAAAAGCCCGACTTGGGCGTATTCAGCGCCAAGAAGGAACAATCCTTGTTCGTGATTCTGGTACGTTTTCAATTAGCTGCTTTAGGTAACCAATCGCTGTATCGTGACGCTCATTTTTATTGGCATCCAGCGCAAAATGAAATAATTCATCATTAGATAAATTTTGCATTAGCAATTCTCCATAAATAATATTTAAAATATACAGCACGATCTCATTGTTTTTATAAAAATTCAAGTTTTGCTTTCTATTTTCAGCAATTCTCGGCAATTTGGAACTTGCTAAAGGGGCGAAGTTATTTCTCAGCATTTTTACTTTCGTTAGTATTTTCTGGTACTTCGCATTGTGCGATAATCTGTTGATGAAAAATTCCAAGTATTTATTATTTTGGTTAAAAAATTTAGGAGTTTATTTGCCAACTTACACACTTTAAGCAAAGTCATCGTTTATGCATTCTTATTTAACATCATAATTCCCATCATGTGAATTAAAAAACTAAGGGCATTTGATGAGTATTTTCTTATTACTTTTCCGCTAGAGGATTTTTTTACTGGGGAAGTGCTCAATGTATTAAACTTTTCTAGTTTTTCAGCATGGCTTTCTCTATGGATTGCTTTAATTGACGCTTCATCTGGATGAATAAGCTCTAAGCGTACATGTCCTCTGCCTGGTGAACCTGTAGATTTCGCTCTCGCCCCCTTTCTCGTTCGAATATTTTTATAAGCGAGCTCCCACTCGTTAACTAATGAGCCTTCTTCGATAGTGTAAGTGATCACGCGCCAATTACTTTTGGGGATGATATTTTCAAATGCTTTTAAAAAGTATTCCAAGTCTTCTGGCCAATTGAAATTGATGCCTGATTGATTCATGCATTGGTTTTGTAATGCATGCTTTATCATATTGGTAATGTGCTCTTTATTTTCAGGAAATTCCGTGCGCATTTGGGTTGTTATCTTATCGAGAAAAGCGAGTTCTTTACTGCTTGGCGGCTTACCTTGAAGTAATGATGAAGGTCTTGAATGGCGAGGAGCAGGGTTACTTCTTTTGGTAATGAATGTTTGAATATAACTAGCGTTGTCTATCCAGTGATTAATCGTTTTAATGTTGATATTAAATTCAATTGCCGGTAACTCTGCAGCATAACCCTGTTCTATTTTCTTTAGAATATCGTAACAAAGCATGATACTTATTCGCTTTTTTTGAGCTTCTTTATGCTGTTTATCTTTAAATTCTGTTGCACCAAGCAACTGAGGCTCTAATCTATTTATCTTTAATTTTTTATTCAACTCCTCATGGCAGTGCGCTATTTGCACTGAATTTGAGTGTGTGGCTTGTAATTCGGAGAAATGACGGCGATTTGTTAAGCCAAAAGCTCGATTCTCTTGTGGGGTGATGCTATGCGTTGTTTTAGATAGTTTGTAGGCGACAATCCAATCAGAAAAATGAAAGTAATTACTAAAGCAGGTAACTGGTGTCGCGTGGCCATCAAAACGTGCAATGCCATAGTACTTGTTACGTAATGATTGGCCACAAATGAGTTGTGTGATTGCTTCGCTTTGTTCTTTTGAATAAGGTACTGCATTAGGCAGTAGGGCGTAGGCATCATCGATTTCGACCATTAGCTGTATCCGGCTAATGCAGCTATGTCTTAGGTGATGAAACACAAAAATATCTAGCTGTGAGAGATGGCGTAAGATGCCTGAAATTGTGCTTGAAACATAGAGCTCAGAAAAGGGCGTGTAAATGTCACTGCCTAATGTAAATGCAAGGTTGTTATCTGCCATTGATAATATTCGCTTGCGACTGATATACTCTCGAATGAGTTCATTTTCATTTTTGGTGAGTAATGGATACAGTGGTACTTTTCTTAAAGAGGCGGGTTTCTTATTGTTGCCAATTTTATTAGTGCGGATTTGCATCCAGCCAATCTCTGATTTTTCAATTTGATTGAGTGTTAATTTTCTTATTTCACCAATGCGCAGGTTGCAACGGAAGCTGATAATGGCAATACATTTTAATATGTCTTTATTGTCATCACTTAAATCGGTTAAGTTATTTATTTCCTCTAAGGTTGCACTGAAGAGCGCTTCATCTACAAAGCCTGCACGAGTGTGATTAGGTTGTTCTGCATTACTATTGATAGGTTCAAGTAAAGCTGGAAAGCCAAATTGTGATACGCAAAATGAATGTAAGTCGCTAATACGCTTTATTAGGCTTTGTTTAATTTTTTCAGTCGGTGCTTTTTCAATCAACTCTCTATATATTTCAGCTATCTGACTGTGCGACATATCTCGAATATTTTCACCTTCAAAAGCAAACAGCCATCGACGCGTTAATAATGAATGGTAGTTAGCAATTGTTTTTGGTTTACATGTTGTGGCTAGTTTATGAATAAACCAATGCAGTAGTGCTTTGGGAGCAGTTGGTAGAGGTAGCTGCGCAATGTTTAATAATGCTTTTTCGAGTGCTTTTTCCGAACGTTTTTGTTTTGGCTCTGCTTTCTTTAATGCTGCTTTTAATCGATGAAACAGATTCGCTATTTGGACTTGAATGGTTACCGATAGAAGTTGGGCTGTTAGTAGATATACCATTGGCATCTATTTTGTTTGCATTTGGTTCAAATCTACCCTGAGCAACTAAAGTGGTATTGATTCTAGCTAGATTGCTCGATGGTAAAGAGTAGGATTTGGTTCGCCCAGATATATATTCAGAAAGTGCCTGATTAATGTTAACACCCTCAGTTCGCTCCACAATATAGGTCGCTACTCTGCTTAGTTTTTTTAATGAGTCAGGGAAATATTCTAGTTCCTTATCCATGCCCAATATAATTTGGTTATACAGGGCTAAGTGAGATGTAGGGGACTTCCAATTTAACTTGTCCAATGATTGCCACTGCTTGATCAGTCCTAGTGTGAAAGGGGATAAATAGCACTGGCTTTGCGTTGAACTATTCCCTTCCTCATCGTACACATTTGTATTAAACCCAGAGGCTTTATAG
This sequence comes from Psychromonas sp. MME2, assembly GCF_040566515.1. Taxonomy (NCBI): domain Bacteria; kingdom Pseudomonadati; phylum Pseudomonadota; class Gammaproteobacteria; order Alteromonadales; family Psychromonadaceae; genus Psychromonas; species Psychromonas sp. MME2. Next base: position 504,370 of record NZ_JBEWXI010000002.1, read on the forward strand.
CTTAATGTGATTAAAGGTAAGCCACCCGCTTTAACGATGGTTAAAGGCGATGTAAGTCGTTTTGAGAAGGCAATAATCAGCGGGTAACTGCAATGGCCAGAATGGCACATGAAGGAAAGTAATAGTGCTTGAAAATGCTGTTCAATGGACCTTTTTGCTGGTGGTTGTTTAATAAAATCGTCATACCAGCCACGGTATTCCTGTTCAAATGCCCAAGCAGTGTGTAACCAGTTTATATTTTTAGTTTGTTTCTCTGGCTTAGCGGTAAATAAGTAAGCAGGGGCACTCACTTGCCAGTTATGTTTTTTGCGATAATTTTCAACGGTATTAACTGCGCGATTAAACGCTAATTTAAAGTCGCGAGATTCTCCAAATGTGTCACGTAGCCTTTCTTCCATTTTATCCCACTGTGGCAGAAACTCGGGTTGTTGAAGCGGACGCTCGACAGGTAGGAAATCATTCACGACTTTGCTTGCTCTTTCTAATACGCATCGTATCTCATCGTTTCTGTTTTTCCGTCTTGCCTTCGCGCCAATCTCATTAGACATACGCAACCTCCTTTACGCCGATTCTATTCAGTAAGTTCTCAATAAAGATTGATATCCCTCTTAAATCTTTAATGCCAATGCTACTGAATTGTGAGAAAGCCGTTTGGCTAATGCCTGTATGCCCCATCCAAGCATCCATTAGGTCAGGCGCTACTTTATGTTTATGTAAAAGTGTTCTCAATTGGTGGCGATGCCAATTAGGAGGGAGTGGAAAATAATCAAATTGTAAAATAATGGTGCTTGGTGTTGATTCATCAAATAGGTTATCAGGATCTTGAGTATTGCGATAAAAAAAGAGGTGTTCTCGACTATTTAATATTTTTTGATAACGCTTACTTAATTGAGGATCTATATTTTTAAAATAACGCGCAGCCTGTGACACAAACTCTAAGTATTGTTTAATTATTTTTAATGTAATAGGGGGGATAATAACAACGCGGCCAGATCCGATCGCTAATGAATCTTTATCTGAAATGTAATACTCACCTGAAAAAAGGTTTAAATCAGACTTTTTACCTAACCATCCCGTTACTGGTCGATAACCAGAAGATAGCCCTAAAACCATCTGCGAATATGATGTGATCAAATCATGGTGATCTTCTGTAAACCAATAGCTCTTGTTTGCTGCGCTTTTATTAAGACGTTCAATTAACTTATTCATTAAACTAGAAAGGATCTCATCAGATACATATAAAGCAGAGCCGATCTGTTTATTGTCGATCGCACCTTGCTTTTTGGTTTTTTTTTTCACGGAAATATAGGGGCGTGAAATTGAAATAGTTGGTGCTATGTTATAAATATAACGGACAAAATTATCAAAGGTATCGATCAGGTCTTCAATATTAATATGTGTATATGAAAGGGCTGGTAATTTTTGTACATCAGGATCAGATATTAGCTGTGTTAATACAGGATCAATGCCTACCTGTTTATGAAAATGGCTTAAAAACCCACTGATTTTATTTAACGTTAAATGTGTATGGTGTTGCTTATTAATTGTTGATAAAGCACCGGAAAGATCTTCTTTCGTTACTCTTCGTAAAAGCGTTGCATTTTTTAATGAAGAAGGAAAGGTAATATCAAAGTGTTGGCTGACATGGGGTAAATAAAGCGCGACTTCAGGGCGTTGTTTTTGAGATGGAATTACATGTTTTCTAGTGAGGGAGCTGTTCCCGTTTTTAATACTAAATTTGGTGTTAATAATTTGCGGTAGAGCATTCCCTAAAAATAGCATCAATATTAAGCAGTTAACGACTGGTTTTTGCTCTTCAGCTGCAGAGTAATAATGGGTTTCACAATAAGCTAATAATTGCTGTATCTCAAATTCAGTTGCTTGGTTTATGCTACAGGAAGCGGAAATTTTATTTTGGATGATATGGTCTGAAATAGCTTTTGCTTGTAACGCTTGAGCACCATAATGAGAGAGTGTGTGCTCAGAGGAAGCTTCCTTTATCGTTACAACAACAAACTCTTTAGTATTACCAATATTTTCTTCTTGTTGGTATTTCTCGGTCGCTTTTTTTTGGCTTGCAAGTACTTTAACCTCGATGTTATTTTCATCTTCCAATTCAGCATCTTCATAAATTGTTTCAACCATCGCGTGTTTACTCGTAAACTCTCGAGTACCACCGCTCTTTTCTATGCCTTGCTTACCTTCGGCGCAATTACTTAAGGGAGTATGATAGTGTGCTAATTGAGCATCGATTGCTTTAGTGAGCTTTTTCGATAAGTCACTGTTAGGTAAATCTTCTCGTGCAGTTTCAAAGTCACTAATTAGGCTTTGTAGATAGCGATTGCCGACTTTATTAAGCCTAGGCAAGTATGGAGTAAGGTTTTCTCTTTTCCCTTCTGCGTATAGCCTTATCTCATCGCAAGCTCTTTTAATTAAACCTTGAGTGCTTCCCATAAAAATCAATTTAATAGCGACAGAAAGCATCAATGCTTTGTATTGATCAAATTGCTCTAGGTTGTATGATTTTCTGATAGGCTCAGAAGCTAGCATTGCCGGTAAATAATACGTACCTAAATGATCTTTGCAGCGAATCAATAACGTTTTTTTTGTGCAGGGCGTACACTGTGAATATTCTCTTAGTTTTTCTTGTAGTAGGATATCTTCATCAAAACTTACCTTTAAAGTAGGAGAAAGAAGCTGAGTCAGTCGTTTTACTTCTTGTGAAATACAAGAGAGGGCATCTTTTTCGAATGAAGCAGGAAATAGCGTCATAAAGAATATTTCAATATTCTCTTTTTCAAATCTTGCTTTAACGTCATCTTCTGTCATTGATAATCCTCATTCATGTGATATCTTTTCAATTAGAAGTGCTAATATTGTTGAAAATCTAATTTAGGTGAAAAAATGATTAAGCGTAAAAAAGAAAATCTAGATTTATCGTGCCGTTGCTAGCTCTACTGCAATTGAAACGGGTGAGTCTATTCCTGAACTCGAGAAAAAGTTGAAAAATAAAGAAAGTAAATTTAATTGGCTGACTTTGGCGTAAGTACATCACCTATTAACCTTTCCATGTGTTGATAATCACCTGCAACACCCGCTTGAATCGCTTTAAAATAAAACGCTTTATGCTCGTCCCAAAGGTTGTAATTCAAAAGCGAAAAGCCTGCCTTATCTGCAATAACATCCAGTAATAATCGTGCAATCCTATCGTTACCTTCCCTAAAAGGATGGATCAAAATAAACTCTACATGCACCTTTGCTAAAAAATGAATAAGAGATTCTTCGCTTATATTAGGTAAGTCATCGAACTTATTGAGTAGTGATTTTTCAAAGTTATCTAAAAGACTAGGGATTTGTCTCGCAGCCGAAAAATCAAAGCTTCCTTTTCTCATATTTACAGACCTTGCGGTACCTGCCCATTCATAGATATTACCTAACCATTTTCGGTGCCATTCGCTAATGTCTGCGACCGTTAATGAACTTAATGCGGGGTTTGAGCCATCGAATAAATACTGATATAGCTGAACAAGCAGAAGACTTTCAGCTTCATTGATCTCGGCTTCAGAAATGATTCCTTATGAACGATTTATCGGTCTGATTGGTTAATTCGTTTAAATGTTAGGCTTTGCTTAAAAGTAGCTCTGCTCTCATTTCATTTAAAATATCATCTTTGTTAATTTTTTTATCTACTTCCTTTTCTTCTCTAATTGCAGTTCTCTGATTAGCAATCGTGCCACGACATATTGATGCTAGTTCTGCCAGTTTTGGCTCAGATAAATGACTTGAGCCATAAAGTGTTTTTATGAAATCTTTTGGCATTTTTTCGTTAGTTGTATTCATAAAATGGCCGAGTGATTTCATATCAATTGATGAGTGAATTTTTTCCGCGACACCAGACCAAGCCATTTCAGAAATGTCATTTTTAGATAATTCAGGTGAATAAATGAGTATGTTGATGGAAGAAAAATTAGTTTTTGTTAAGTCAAAAGCTGCATGTTCGAAACCTGAAATTATTTGAATAGAGCTGTGATTTTCAATTGCATGTAGGGTCATCGACTTAGTAAAAAACTCAGTCGATGAGGTGGGGAGCTTTTCAATGTTGAATAATTTTTCCATGGAAATAAAAAATTCAAATGCAGTTTTTGCTCTTTCATGAATATCAAAAGTTAGATTTTTCTTCTTGTTTGCACCTAGAATTTTGACCATATAGCACCGCTTAAATTGCCATTTCAGTATAAATACTATACAATCTATTGTGACCAAAAACAAAGAAAGTGCCGTAATAATAGGTGTTTTGTGATGTTAAACGGTGTTAATTATTTTTTTAAATTTATATTTAACTATATGTTTTAAATGAAGTTGTTGTTTTAATAGGCATTTTCAGATTAAAAACAAAAACTAGGGGGTAAGCCTTCCAAGCTGATGATGCGGGTTCGATTCCCGCTGCCCGCTCCAAGTTTTATCTTCATAAAATCAACCTCTTACGGTTGATTTTTTTGTTTCTGGCATCCAGTAAAAATAAATTTGTGGCAGATTTGTGGCCAACTTGTGGCACACACTGCTTATTACATTTTTATTGTTAGTTTTCCACGGTATTGTCAACTTAACAACCTCCAAGCCAATTGTGCGATAATCTGTTGATGCATAATTCTAATATCTACGCAGGTTATCGTTATCCTGCACAAATAATCAGCCATGCTGTTTGGCTTTATCATCGATTTACGCTGAGCTTTCGTGATATTGAATAATTACTAGCAGCGAGAGGTATCATCGTCAGTTATGAAACGATTCGGCAGTGGTGTAAAAAATACGGCAATATCTACTGTAACCAGATCAAAAAGAACCGTTGATCAAGATGGTGACGAGATAGATCTTTGGGTTCAGAAACGAAAGAATATGGCGGCTGCGATGCGCTTCTTTAAACGATTATTAAAAGGGCAGGGATGTACGCCGTTAAAGATTGTGACGGATAAATTAGCAAGTTATTCTGCTGCAAAAAAGAATTAATACCAAGCGTAGAGCACTCAACTGTTCAGTATGCAAATAATGGTTGCGAGCTCTCTCATCAGCCCACTCGGCAACAAGAAAGACAGATGCGACGCTTCAAATCACAGGGTCAAGCTCAACTGTTTTTAAGTTGTCATGGTGTGGTCAATAACCTGTTTCGTTTTGGTCGTCATTTAATGCAAGCAAAACATTATCGAGCATTCCGAGAGCGCTCCTTTTCAGAATGGATGCAGGTGAGTTGTGTCCAAAAATCAGATTAAAGCTAATTTTAGAGTCTTTAATCGTCCTGTTCATATAAGTTGACAATACCGTCATAAAGAATATTTTAATATTCTCTTTTTCAAATCTTGCTTTAACGTCATCTTCTGTCATTGATAATCCTAACTCAAGTGGTTCGCTGTAACTTCTTATACAGTCATGTTTACAGAGGTAATTACTTGTGCTGATATATTGATTAAACGTGCCACTTTGACACTTTTGTTTGTAAGAAGTCTGTAATTGTAATATACTTTTGATGTGCCACTTTAACACAACCTGGAGATTATTATGGCTACTGCACTACCTCGTATTACTGCTCGTGTAGACGTTGATACGCAAGAGCTACTTTCACAAGCTGCAGCTATTGCTGGCATGTCTAGCATTAACTCATTTGTACTTAGTGCTGCTTTAGAAAAAGCAAACACAATTATGGAACGTGAAAGATCCCTTAAATTAAGTCAGAAAGATACAACGGCATTAATGAATGCCTTAGATAAACCTGCAAAATCAAATGATAAACTACAACAAGCAGCCTTACGCTACATGGACAAAAAACAATAATGAACACTGTCCAATTAGAAAAAGCTAAGCACGATCGGAATCGCTTTGATTGTGGTATAACTGCACTAAACAATTACCTAAAAATAATGGCAAGTCAACAAGCTAAAAAAGACAATACTCGTACTTTTGTACTTGAGGATGAACGCTGTCCTGAACATATTATTGGTTATTATACATTAACGATGACGCCTATTGATGCTGATGGCTTGCCAGCAAAATTACAAAAGAAACATTACAATGTTACGTCTGGTGGCTTAATCGCTAGATTAGCTGTTGACCAAAGATACAAGGGTAAAGGTTTTGGAGAGTGGCTTTTAATTGATGCGCTTAGAAAATTATTAGCAGCCAGTGAAACGGTCGCATTTCCAGTTGTGATTGTTGATGCGAAAGATGGTGCGGGGCATTTCTATGAAAAATATGGCTTCACGCCCTTTAAAGATGCAAATAATAAACTGTTTATAACAATTGCTGATATAAGAGTCAGTATCTAGCTTGGTTAGCGGTAATTAAACCGTAATGCCAATTAGTTAGCCTTGTTACTATACCTTCAGTCTGAAATACTATGTTGTTGAAAATTTAATTTGGGTAAAAATGACAAAGCGTAAAAAAGAAAATACCGATTTAAAAAATCAAATTTATCGTACCGTTGCTAGATTCTACAGCAATTGAAACTGGTGAATCGATTTGTGAACTAGAGAAGAAATTGAAAAATAACGATAGTAAATTTAACTGGCTAACTTTGGCGTAAGTACATATCTATTATCGGTTTCACCTGTTGATAATTGCACTCAGTTCTGAATATTATCAAAGCAATTCCAGCCTCATCTCACTTAAAATATCATCTTTGCTAATGCTTTCATTAGCTTCATTCTCTCCTCTAATTGCAGTTCTCTGGTTAGCAATAGTACCACGACATATCGATGCTAATTCTGCTAATTTAGGCTCAGACAAATGGCCTGATCCATAAAGTATTTTCATGAGAATCTGTTGGTATATTTTTATTGCTTTGATTCATAAAATGGCCGAGTGATTTCATGTCAATTGACGAGTGAATTTTTTCAATGACCCCAGACTAAGCCATTTCTGTAATGTCAGATTCAGATAATTCAGGTGAATAGATGAGGGTGTTAATAGAAGAAAAATCAGCTTTTGTTAAATCGAAAGCGATGTGTTCGAAGCCTGAAATTATTTGAATAGATTTGTTATTTTCGATTGCATGTAGGGTCATCGACTTAGCAAAAAAATCAACAGATGAGGTCGGGAGCTTTTCAATGTTGAATAATTTTTCAACTGAAATACAAAATTCAAATGCAATTTTTGCACTTTCATGAATCTCAAAAGTTAGATTTTTCTTCTTGTTTGCACTCAAAATTTTGACCATATAACACCACTCAAATTGCCATTTTAGTATAAATACTATACGATTGGTTGTGGCCAAAAACAAAGAAAATGCCGTGATAATAGGTGTTTTGTGATCTTAAATGGTGTTAAATATTTTTAGTTAAACTGTCTTTAATTGCATGTTTTAAAAGAAGTTATTATTTTAGTTGGTATTTTTAAGTTAAAAACAAAAACTAGGGGGTAAGCCTTCCAAGCTGATGAGGTGACCAAACGGTGACCATCTGCTGCCCAAACTGATTTTTTAGTACTAGCTAGGTTAATAATCCCTTAGCGTCTTCAAACTGTTTCTTCAGACTCACCTTCTAAATCTTTCTTTGGAAGTTCGTAAAGATCGCCAACTTCAATTTTTAAATACTCACATAAAGTTTCAACAACATTTAATTCAACTCTTGTCTCTGTTTCATTAAATATTCTTCTGATGGTGCCCGGTGTGCACGACCATCCCCTAGTACAGCAGATTGATAACGAAATTGCACATCGCGAAGCGCGTTTATCTGAGTTGCAAGTACAAAAAATATCGCTGACTAAGGCGCTATTAAAGTCCACCTATGAAGTTGCTGATACTCTTTGTAGGAGGCTGCATATTCAAAAGAGGGAAAGGGTGTAGTGGTACATTGATTTTGGCGACTTAAGTAGAGGTGATATTATTCATCTGGCGATTAAAATGGGCAGAACAACGCACTCCAGCGGCTCACTAGGACTTTGAGGTTGCTAATTTTTGTATTAACCTTGTTAATTTAAGTTAACGTATCAAATTCAGTTACATTAATCTTATTAATTTAGGGTAATGTGTCAATTTTGGTTACATTAATTGATTAAATTTCTGTTAATGAGTAAAGTTATATACATTATCAATTAAAGTTAGTGACTAACTAATGGTGACAGCATGAAGCAAGATGAACTAACAATCCAAGCTTTCTTGGATAGAGAATGGGTTGATATTGCGAAACTTTCGTTTAGAAATACAAATGGTGTTCTATTTAAGGGGACACAGCTTGAGTATGATTTTGATCACACCATTCTGAATCCGAATAGTGATGATCACCGTGCGGTTTCTATTAATCACCCAGTGATAATGATGGAAAAGTACATTGATGCTAATGGCTTGCTTACATTTATAGATGACATTATACCTAGTGGATCAAGCCGTGACTTTTTGGTTCGTCATTTAGGTATTTTAGACCACTCGATTGATGCACAGCATTTTATACTTCTTAGCACTAGCACTAATGCCCCTATTGGTAACTTAAGGATCAAGGAGTCTTTATTGCATAACTCAGGTGGTGATGAAGAATCAGTTGGCCAGCATTTTACTATTGAGCATGTGATAGATAAGTCAGTTGATTTTTTAGAGTATGCTCAAGAAAGGGGGGCCGCCTGTGGTGGTGCCACTGGCGCTGGAGGTGCTGCACCTAAGTTGCTTGTGCGTTTAAACGATGCGAATCAGGTATGGATTGATAACCTTCAATTAAACAACTCTACAGATATTCATTACTTGGTAAAGTTCCCTAGAGGGAAAGCGAACATTGATAGCGATATTTTAAGGGCTGAATACCATTTCTACCATGAGCTACATGCCATGGGCTTTGATACTATCCCTATTGCAGATATGAGGCTTGAAGAAGGGGAAAACGTACCTTCTTTATGGCTACCTCGTTTTGATATAGAGATGGATAGTAACGGAGTGGCTAAACGCTATGGCATGGAGTCTCTTTACTCAATGCTTAAGCAGCGTTCTGGAGCTTACGTTGATCATAATCATGCTATTGATGATGTGATTCGTAAGATTAAAGGGAGTGACCTGCTTCTTCAGAATCCAGACTTTCATTTTGATGCTTCCGCGTTTGTGGCAGAGTGGGTAAAGCGGGACTTACTAAACATTGTGTTTGGCAATAGTGATAACCATGGGCGTAACACTTCTTTCTTGAGGGATGAAAATGGTATTAGGTTCGCACCTATATATGATTTTGCGCCTATGAAAGCTGATCCCGAGGGAATTACACGGGTAACGAAGTGGGCTTCTCCTATGGAAAAGGGGGGGGAATATGATTTTGGGGCTATCACTAAGTCTTTGGAGGTTTATGTTGAACCGGCAGAGTTAATGGCGGAATTACAAAATACTGCTAAAGATTTACTTACTCTTAAGGCTCGTCTTGCTGTTCGTGGAGTGCCACTAGCTATTTTAAATCATTCTAATATTGGCTTTGACTATATTGAAGATAAATTGAAAAGATGGGGGCTGTTATGAGAAGCAAACATACAATGATGTTGGTTAATCAAGTGACTGAAAGAGAGCAAGCTGTGAAAAAGTTGCCTAGTGATTCGGGCAAGCGGAACATAAAGGTGAGTTCGACTGGTAAGCAGGTGGAGATAGACACGAGTCGCGATTATGATCCCCTGCTTGCTCCTACCAAGCGTAGGGTGGCTAAAAAGGTCGTAGCAGGTAGAGTAACTCATAAGGATGTGCTTAAGCTCATCACTCGGGCAATTATGGGAAGCTTGTTGCTAGGAGAAATTACTTATGGTGATGCTTTAAGGCAGTTGCGTTTAGAGGTGCTTAATATGAAGCAACAAGATTATGCAAATATGGTAAGCGTATCTCGTAAGACGATTTCTGATATAGAGAATGGTAGCAAAATGCCAAGTGCAGATGTTATCAATAAGGTATTTAAGCCTTTTGGTCTTGAGCTTAGCTTGGTTCCTAAGAGTAAGAGTGTTTTGCGCGATATATTGAGTGGCGATGGTGATTCATTCTAACCAGAATGCAGGTGAAGTGTACTAGCTCAGACTTAATCTGACAGTTACCCGTTTTGTAATACTGCTTATATCTTCTCTAGTTGTGTTTTCAATAGCGTCATAACTCATCCCAAGGAAGTACTAATACTAATCCTCTAGCAGCATTTTCTTACTAATTCAGTCACTAGTGTTTACTGGTTTTAGCGTGTAAAGTTTGATTTACCTGTTAAGGCGTGTAATACTTTGTTTACTTGTTATAGCGTGTAAGGTGTAATATGAAAATATCCACAACAAAACAACTCAGTGCATATTTAAAGGATGTTCGTTTAGATAATGAATTATCTCAAGCAGATATCGCTAAAAAAGTAGGGATTCGCCAAGACACTGTTTCAAACTTTGAGTTAAGGTCTGGAACGACCAAGATGGATACCTTTTTTAAACTACTTTCTGCGCTTGAGTTAGATTTTGAAATTACACCTCGTAATGGCAAAAATAGCGATGATGAATCAGGCTGGAAAGAGGAGTGGTAATGGCTGTTTTAGATGTTTACCTCAATGGTTATCTTGTTGGTGAGTTTAAAAAGTCTAGTAACGGTGCTCACTCTTTTCGTTACTCAGCAGGTTGGTTAGCATTGAGTGGAAGCCGACCGGTTTCATTATCAATGCCGCTCGCTAAGTCTGAATATCGTGGCGATGTTGTGTATAACTACTTTGATAATTTATTGCCTGACAACTCAGAGGTCAGACAGCGTATTGTTGCGCGTTATCAAGCTGGCTCTTCTCTACCCTTTGATTTGTTATCCATGATCGGTAGAGACTGCATAGGTGCGCTGCAGCTATTACCAAAAGGGGAAGTCCCTTTAAACGTTAAAAATATAGAATATAGAGCGCTAGATCATGAAGAGTTAAATAAAATAATAATGGGATATCGTGCCGATATACCACTTGGTATGATTGCAGAGCTGCAAGATTTCCGCATATCCATTGCGGGAGCACAAGAAAAAACAGCGCTATTGAATATCGATCAAACTTGGTGCTTACCCTTAAATTCCACACCTACTTCTCACATTATCAAACTGCCTATTGGGCAGATTCAAAGTCACTCTTATTCACTAGATATGTCTGATAGCGTAGAGAACGAATTCTTATGTATGCAATTACTACAAGCTTACGGCTTATCTGCTGCTGGCTGTGAAATATTAACATTAGAGGAGATGAATGTACTTTCTGTTGAACGTTTTGATCGCCAATATTCAAGTGATAAAAAATGGTTAATGAGAAGGCCTCAAGAAGATTACTGCCAAGTATTTAATGTACCTTCAGCCTTGAAGTATGAAAACCAAGGTGGCCCTGGCATTGAGCAAATCATGAGTCATCTATTAGGCTCAAAGAATGCAGCAAAAGATAGATGCGACTTTATGAAGGCACAAGTGCTGTTTTGGCTGATGGGCGCTTCAGATGGTCACGCTAAAAACTTTTCAATTTACATATTACCAGATGGACAATTTCAATTAACACCGTTTTATGATGTGTTGTCTGTTTTCCCTGTCGTGAATAAAAAAGGGCTAAATATTCGTCAGGTAAAACTGGCGATGGGCTTGAAAGCGACGAAAGGTAAAAAGTATCATATTAATAAAATTTACCCTCGACATTTTATTGAAACAGCAAAGCAAGTTGGATTTGAAACGGTTAAAATGGAGGGAATACTCAGTGATATTAAAGCGAGTACAGAGCAAATAATTATTGAAACTCAAGCTAGCTTGCCAGTCAATTTTCCAAAAAAAATATCAGAAAGTATATTTTCAGGAATGTTAAAACAGCTTAAAAAATTATAAATCAAGCTTCAAATATTGAGTTTTTCCAACAGCAAAGCTCAGTGACCACTGCTTAAGTTGTTTTTTAGTGGCTTGTGCAGAGGGGCTTGCATCAAGTCCTGAGGTGAATGGTGAAATCAGCTTTAAACAGGTACGTTTTCGTTATCAAAGTGATGCTCCAGAAGTCATCAGTAATTTAAGTTTTGATATAAAGTCAGGTGAATTTATTGGCATAACAGGTAGCTCTGGCTCGGGTAAAAGCACCGTCACTAAACTGCTACAACGTTTATACAGCCCCTCCTCGGGCGAGGTCTATGTCGATGGATTAGATTTGGCGATAGCCGATCCCGTGGAACTGCGCCGCAACATGAGCATTGTACTGCAGGAGAGCCATCTTTTTTCCGGCACGGTAAGTGACAATATTCGCCAGTGCCTGCCGCAGGCCAGCGATGAGCAGGTTATGAATGCTGCAAAACTGGCAGGGGCAGATCAGTTTATCGAGCAGCTACCGCAAGGTTATAACACGCAAATTGGGGAGCGTGGCGGCAGTCTGTCGGGCGGCCAAAAACAGCGTTTAACCTTGGCTAGAGCATTACCAACCCGAAAATACTGGTCTTAGATGAAGCCACCAGTGCGCTGGATTACGAATCGGAAGCTTCGATTATCAGCCGTTTACCGGAGATAACCAAAGGACGTACCGTGATAAGCATTGCCCATCGATTAAATACCATCAGACACTGCGACCGTATTTTTGTGATCGAAAGCGGACAGATAAGCGAGTCGGGATGTCATCAGGATTTGCTCGAACGTCAAGAAAAGTACGCAAGATTATGGGCGAGTCAGGTTGGCTAGGTTTTATGTATAAAAATAATGCTAGATTTTAAAAAGAAGAGGAAAAGCAAATGAAAAAAATACTACTGTTGGTAGCCTTAATAGCCGTTGGATATTATATCTATAGCGATTATTTATCGCCACCCGATAAAGATACAACGCTATCCGAGAAAGATTTAAGGGCAAAAAAGCTGTTTGATAAACTGTCTTCAACACCTGTTTCAGCTCAAGAGGTAAAACCTGTTTTTAAGGATTCCATGATTAGTAATTGCAAACTCAATGGTGCTAATACAGAGAATGGTTTCGGAACCACTGCTGAATGTATCAATAATTTCGAAACGCTGGCAAGTGACCGTTGTTTTGGTCAACTTGCTGATTTTGAAGGTAAAGTTTACGCTTCAAAACGTGCTCTAATGGCTGACTTTCTAGTGTTCAATAGCTGTGCATCGGCTATAGTCAGGGACGCCGCATTGTAATTTAGGTTGTTTTTTGATCTATTAACGCGCTTTACGATGAAATCTTGAACGGGCGAAAGAGGCGGGACAAATAAGCGAGTCGGCTAGTCACCAAGCCTTGCTTGAGTAGTAACAGAAATAGGCAGGATGATGGTTGAGCCTGCCTTGTCACTTTATGTATAACTAATGGAATAAAAAATGAAAAAAATACTACTTTGGATCGCTTTAATAGCCGTCGGATATTATATCTATAGCGATTTTTTATCGCCACCTGATAAAAACACAACGCGATCTGGTCAAGATTTAAGGATAAAAATGCTGTTTGAGAAAGTGTCTTCAACACCTGTGTCAGCCCAAGAGGCAAGACCGGTTTTTAAGGGGGCAATGATTGATATTTGCGAAAGAATGGCTCGTATTAATGAAAATGTTTACGGAACGGCTGTTGAATGTACTCATAATTTCGAAAGACTGGCAAGTGAGCAGTGCTTCGAGCAACTCACTGATTTTGATGGTAAAATTTACAATTCACTCAGCGTGCTAATAACTGACATTGAAACATACCAAGCATGTGCATCTGATATCATCTATCTCGAAAAATTGTGATTTAATCGCTTCTTAGCCTATCACTGCGTTTTATGATGACGGGCAAATAAGCAAGTCCGGTTGTCAGTGGAGTTTACTTGAACTACAACGGAGATAGGCAGGATGACGGAAGAGCCAGCTTTGCCACTTTATATAACTAATGGAATAAAAAATGAAAAAAATACTACTGTTAGCCGCTTTAATAGCCGCTGGATATTATATATATGATGAACATTTTTCGCTCTCCGAAAAAAATCTAACGCTAACCGATAAACAATTAGCGGTAAAAAAGTTATTCGATAAAGTGGCTTTAACGCCCGTTTCAGATCAAGAGGCAAAAGCTGTTTTTAAGGGGAACGTTATTGATATTTGTGAAGAAAATGGTGGAGATACTTTCGGAATAACAGATGAATGTATCAATAATTTTGAAAGACTTGCAAGTAAGCAGTGTTTTAGGCAGTTGGTTGATTTTGAAGGTAAAATTTACAATTCAAAACGCGAATTACATGTTGACTTGCTAACATTCGAGATGTGTGCTCTGGATATAATCCGGGAGGCCAACTTCGACAACACTATCGGGGACATCCACACTATCGGGGACATATATGGATGCTCCCCATCTGTCAAATAAATTGAGTTAGATAATACAATTTAAGTACTCTGTTTCGTTGCAAACTGCTGGTCATTATAAGTTAAACGGTTATCGACATATATCCGGCTTCTTTCATGACCATCCGTGGCCGAGCCTTAATGAGATTCAAATGCGCTAATGTCCTTTGCACCCAAGTGGCCTATTACGGCCGATGTCCACGAGCAGGTTTTCATTAGCGCGAAACCAGTTTAATTCACAATGTGCATAGCACCGTTTGCGGTGAGTCCTTCTTGGTTAAACTTGTTTTAACATCTTTTTAAATCGTATAACTTGGTAACTTAAAATCTTGCTCTTTGGCAATCACGGCCCATGTCATTCGAGCTAGTTTATTTGCGACAGCTACAATAACTTTACACGTCGGTTTAGTTTCCATAAATGACTGTATCCACAAGTTAAAACTGTCATTATGTTTGTGGCACCAATTCATTAACGCTCTTGCTCCATGAATAAATAGAGTCCGTAGTTGTCGATTCCCGCGTTTGGTAATGCCGCTCATATAGCTATTGTCGCCACTAGCGTGTTGCCTCGGCGTCACACCTATCCAAGCTGCGAATTGACGCCCATTTTTAAATTGTTTTCCATTGCCTATGGCTGCGATAGTGCCTGCTGCGATAATAGGACCAATGCCAGGAACTTGCTGCGCACGTTTATAATGTGGGTTATCAGCGAGCAGAGCTTGCAGCTGTATTTCAATTTCATTAACAGCGAGATCTTTACCTTTTACTTCGTGATGTAGCTGTTGTAGAAACTGTCTTGATATGACTGTTAAGGGCTGCGTAGCATCTTCGAGGATTTCAGGTAACTCTGCCCGTAGCTTGACGATGTTCTTACCGATTATGATCCCATAGTCTGCAAGAAAGCCTCTTATTTGATTGCAGATAGCAGTACGTTGTTTGACGTGTCTTTCTCGTATCCGCTGCAAGCATTGCATATCTTGTTGCTCAAGTGACTTAGGTTTAACAAACTTTATGTTAGGTCGGAAGCTTGCTTCTGCGATTGCTAAAGCATCGTTTGCATCATTCTTATTGCCTTGCACAAAAGGCTTTACTTTAATGGCAGGGATCAAGTTAACGGTATGACCTAACTTAGCGATTTCTCTGCCCCAAAAGTTAGCTGAATAGTAGGCCTCCATAACAACGTGTGTTGCTTTATATTGTCGTAAAACATCAAGTAATAGATCTCGTTTCACTTTTTTATTGGAGATAACCTTGTGCGCTTGGTTAAGTGCGCAAACTTGAAATACGTTCTTTGCTAAATCGATGCTAATTACACTAGTATTCATATTGGACGCTCCTTTTGCTTTAGTTAGACGCTTTAAGCATGGCACATTGCGATGCCGATACTTGGAGCGTCCATCTCAGCATCCATATCTTTTCATTTATAAAAATATAATAGCCATTCTTTTTAAAAATAATCTTAATCAGCGCTTTGCTGTAATTAAATAGTTAAATTCCCGCACTTGAGACTCAATCCAATATGTTTAAACAAGTTTTATTAAAATCAACGCACAGAGCCTCCTTAACGAAGCGCTAATAGTTAATAAAAAAAACAAATGATTGGGAGTTAATGCAGCATACAACTCAGTTTGTTTTGCCCAGATACCCAACATCGGCCTGTGTGTTCGGCAAATAGTGCCAGTTCTTCGAGTGAGCCCACTGCACCATGGTAACCTTTACCAAAACTCACGGCTAAGGCTAACCATGTGTCACTCTCTAAGCCAAGGCTGCTTAATAAGCTTGGCAGTTCGCTCGAAATCACGCCGCGCTTATCCTCTCGAATCGCTCGTCCAGTCCAATCAACAAGCTCTAAATAATCGAGTAAGGCATAGGGAATACCTTCGTGGGGCGCATCACATTCTGCCGCTAAAAAACCAAATAAGGGTTTACTGTTATCATGGTGATGCAAGGCTTCATCGTGACTACATTTACTGTGGATACGCTCAAATATGGACGTAAACTCCGATGTTTCCACACTTACTGACATTTTTGCTCGCACGGGGTTTAAATCAACATAAGCCATACAAGTTAATAGTGCTTTTTCATCAAGCAATGCTTGCGACTTAAAGCGCCCTTCCCAAAAGCGTCCTTTACAGTTATCTTCGGCGTTCGCTTTGCGGGCAATAAATTCATTTAATGCGCGCATGAACCAAGAGATATCAAGCAAGCGATGACGCCATTTGCTGATTATCTCAAGCGCCACCTCTATTTGACCTGCGCAAGTCAGTTCCCCTTTACGCCATCGCGAAACTATTTCTGAGCCAGAATAAAGTTGATACCAACGTCGGCAAACTTCTTCATCGCTACAGGCGCTAATCTCGGCTTCATTAGCATGTAAAACAAGGTGATAGTGATTAGACATAATCGAATAAGCGCAAACATCAATGGCAAAGATATCACTTAATTGCCGAATGCGATCGACCATCCATTGCCGGCGATGTGAATAGTTTTTACCGCTGTAATTATCTTCGCCACACAAAAATGCACGGCGAACACATCGAGAAATGCAATGATAATAAGGTGTGTCCACAAGAGAAATTAACGAAGCACGTGATTGTGTCATACCAAACCCCACAACTGTAAACAAAAACACTGTTTATATAGTAGGTGCAGTATTCTGTTTAGTCAAAAAGGTGTGGGTGTCCTACACTATCCTACACTATCACTACACTATCATGCTTTTCTCAACAGCAAGAGAAAAGTAAGCAAAAGAGGTGTCGTCCAGAGACGTTGTATTTCGTATAACGGGGTCAAAATGTTGACTGACCCCATTTCACTGAACACCATTTTAATGTGCAATGGCGACATCGAGCTTTAAAGTGCTTGGATGAGTTTAGCGATTTCAGGCCAGTTGCCTTGGTCAATCAGGGGCGTTGGTACCATCCAAGTTCCTCCACAGGCTACAACCGCATCTAGCGCTAAGTAATCCTCTACATTAGCGACTGTAATGCCTCCCGTTGGCATAAATTGCACCGGATAAACGGCTGCTAACGATTTTAGCATCGCAATTCCACCCGAAGGTTCAGCGGGGAAAAACTTAACCGTTTTTAAGCCGAACTCCATCGCTTGTTCAACCAAACTCGGGTTGTTAATGCCCGGCACAATGGCGACCCCAATCTGCTGGCAATATTTTACCGTATTAGGATTTAATCCTGGGCTAACAATAAAATCAGCACCCGCTTCAACCGCTTGATCAACTTGCTCTTTGTTAAGCACTGTGCCCGCGCCAATTAAAAGCTCAGGATAAGCTGCCCGCATTAAGCGAATTGACTCTGCTGCCGCTTCTGTTCTGAATGTCACTTCAGCACAAGGTAAACCATTTTCGACTAAGACTTTCGCTAAAGGCACGGCATGCGCTGCATCTTTAATGGCAATGACTGGTACGATACGAATCGTTTGTAATTTTTGTTCAAGTGTTTGCATATTAAAACCTTAAATAATGTAACTAAGTACAGCAACAATAATGAATGCGATACCACCAAGCAGTGTTTCCATCACAGTCCACGTTTTTAATGTGGTTTTCTCATCCATATCCATCAAACGAGATACTAACCAAAATCCTGAATCATTAAAGTGTGATAGTACCGTTGCGCCAGAAGCGATCGCGATAACAATGAAACAAAGATCTAATTCACTTAGTCCAATAGTTGAAGCAACCATTGGGGCAATTAGTGCAGCTGTTGTTGTGAGTGCAACCGTTGCTGAGCCTTGCGCAACACGTAAGCATGTTGAAATAAGGAAGGCGGCGAGAATAAGTGGCATGCCAGTATCGGATAATGCACCTGATAACGCTTCGCCAATACCGCTTGCACGTAATACGCCACCAAACATGCCCCCCGCACCCGTTACTAAGATAACGGCACAAATTGGCGCTAATGATTGAGTACATAGTGACTCTAATTTGGCCATGCCGTACTCTTTCGCAAATACCGCAAGACAAACTAATAGTGTGATAAGGAGCGCTACGGGGGTTTTACCTAGCATGCGCAGGAAATCCACGACCGGTGAAGCACCGTCAATAACACCAGAAACCGCTAATGTATTTAACCCTGTATCTAAAGAGATTAAGATGATAGGTAGGATTAGAATCGCTAATACAGTTGAGAATGTTGGTAGTTTTTTCTCATTAATAATTGCTTCTTCGCCAAAAAAGGCTTTTGAAAGAGGGATATCGAATTTTTTACCTGCATAGAGACCAAATAGGTACGCGCCGAAGTACCAAGTCGGGATCGCGACTAAAAGACCGACAAACAATAGTAAACCAATGTTCGCACCTAATAATTCAGCTGCTGCAACTGGGCCCGGATGCGGGGAACAAAGGCATGCATGACCGCAAAGGCACCTGCAGAAGGAAGTGCGTACTTTAATACTGAGCCACCAAACCGTTTTGCCACACTAAAAATAATCGGCATCATGACAATTAGACCCGCATCAAAAAAGATCGGAAAACCAAACAGTAGAGAAGCGACACCCAATGCAAGTGGCGCTTTTTTCTCACCAAATCGACCAATTAGGGTATCAGCCAGTACTTTGGCACCACCAGTGATTTCAAGGATCTTACCAATCATTGATCCTAATCCGACCAATAGGGCTACCGAAGCTAATGTGCCTCCGAATCCGCCCATCATTGTCGGTACCACTTGAGATGATGATACGCCCGTGGCAATCGCAGTGCCTAAGCTTACTAATGTCAGTGAGATAAACGCATGTACTTTTAATTTGATTATCAGGACTAGCAGTGAAAGAACGGCTAATCCTGCTATTGTTAATAGGAATATTGGGTCTGCTTGTTGAGCTATCTGTTCCATGTTTATACCTTATTTAAGATTAATTTTCATGATGAATATTTTGTGAGAAACTTCACAAACCGCTAAGTTACGGGTAACATGTTACCCGTAACTCTTGTAAGGTAAACACATATTTTTGGTTTCGTTTAAAAATGCGATCTACTTCAAAGTAGAGCTGGGAGAGAAAAATGGCAGGTAAAAGTATTGTTGTAATGGGAGTATGTGGCTCAGGTAAAAGCACGATTGGTGATAAAGTATCAAAGTTAATGGGGTACAAGTTTATCGATGGTGATGATTTACACCCTAAGGCAAACATTATTAAAATGGCGGGTGGAGAAGCACTGAATGATGATGACAGAGCACCATGGTTAGAGCGCATTCGTGATGCAGCGTTTAGTTTAGAGAGTAAAAATGAAACGGGTATTATTGTTTGCTCGGCACTGAAAAAAAGCTATAGAGATAAAATTCGCAATGGCAACCAACACGTTCATTTTCTCTACCTAGAAGCATCGATTGAATTGATCATGCAGAGAATGCGTGCGCGTAAAGGTCACTTTATGCAAGAAAGTATGGTGAATGGCCAATTTGCTACTTTAGAGCGTCCCGAAAATGAACCTAATGTCGCAGTCGTTGATATTGATGGTACGCGAGAACAAGTGATTGAGCGTGCAATAAGCGCATTAACCCAATTAAATATTATTAAGGAAGTAGCATGACACATTCTGTAATTCTCGCTGTGACTGAGCGAATTATACGTCGTAGTGAAGCTTCACGTAGTGCATTTTTAGCAAAAACAGAGCAACAAGCTGCTATCGGAAAATCGCGCGCATCACTGTCCTGTGGCAACTTAGCACACGCGGTGGCAGCATCTTGTCAAAGTGAAAAAAATCAGATCCTCGATTTTACGCGTTCAAACCTTGCCATTATTACCGCATATAACGATATGCTTAGCGCGCACCAGCCTTATAAAACTTACCCAGATCAAATTAAGCTGGCGCTTTCAGAGCTTGGCCATACCGCGCAAATAGCGGGCGGTGTACCGGCAATGTGTGACGGTGTCACACAAGGTCAAGCAGGAATGGATATGTCGCTTTTTTCACGTGATTTAATCGCGCAAGCAACCGCTTTTTCATTAAGCCATAATCTATTTGATGGTACGTTATTGTTAGGCATTTGTGACAAAATTGCACCAGGGCAGTTGATGGGGGCATTGACATTTGCTCATTTACCGACCGCTTTTATCCCAGCAGGTCCAATGGCAACGGGTATTTCGAATGAAGAAAAAGTCGATGTAAGGCAAAAATATGCGGCTGGGAATGTGGGTAAAGATGCGTTATTAGAGATGGAGTGTGGTGCCTACCACTCACCGGGGACTTGTACTTTTTTTGGTACGGCCAATACCAACCAATTAGTTTTTGAAGCGATGGGCTTAATGTTACCCGGTTCGGCATTTGTGCATCCGCAATCCGATTTGCGTAGAGCGTTAACTGACGATGCAGCCAAAAAAATAGCAGCAATGAGTTATGGCTCATCTTGTTACCGCCCGCTAAGCGAAGTTGTGACCGAGAAAAGCTTGGTCAACGGTGTTATCGCCTTGTTAGCATCGGGCGGTAGCTCAAACCATACCATTCATATGGTGGCGGTTGCGCGCGCTGCAGGGATCATTTTAACATGGCAAGATATGAGTGATTTATCTGATGTTATTCCGCTGTTATTAAAGCTTTACCCCAATGGCCCTGCCGATGTGAATGAGTTTCAGCGTTTAGGTGGTGTGCCTGCCTTAATGAAACGCTTGCATGCCAGTGGTCTTTTGCATATCGATGTCACGCCAACGTTTGGTTGTTTTGAAGATCAGTTATTGTCACCTAACTTAGTGGATGGAAAGTTGGCTTGGCAAGCGCTTGGAGAGTCTGTCAATACGCAAGTATTAGCGGCAAATGATAGTTACTTCCAAAAAACCGGAGGCACAAAAATGCTCACTGGTAATATTGGTAGATGTGTCGTGAAAGTGTCTGCCGTTGCGGAGCAGTTTCATATCATTGAGGCGCCCGCGAAGGTTTTCCATTGTCAGCATGAGGTTGAAAAAGCTTATCAGGTAGGGTTACTCAATAAACATTGTGTCGTGGTGGTCGCCTTTAATGGCCCGGCCGCCAACGGCATGCCTGAGTTACATAAATTAATGCCTATCTTAGGTAATTTGCAAAAGGCTGGCTATAACGTTGCATTAGTCACTGATGGTCGATTATCAGGGGCGTCTGGGAAAATTCCTGCGGCTATCCACTTATCACCAGAAGCCCTGCATGGCGGCGCCATTGGGTTGATCTGTGATGGCGATATTATCCGCTTAGATTGTACGACGGGTACGTTGGATAACCTCAGTGATGTCACAGGGCGAACACCGCCAACACCGGATACTGAAGCCGCACAGCAAACATGGGGGCGTGATATGTTTAAAAACATGCGCAGCTGTGTATCAAGTGCAGAGTTAGGTGCGAGTTTTATCGTCTAGTTTGTTATATCAATGCGTCAAAGGCTTTGCCCAAGGCGCATTGAAAATCCAACATCCACCACTTTTTGTTGGATATCTTCACCGCGCAGCGCTTGTAATAATAACCTCGCGCTTGTTTCGCCAATCTGCTCGATGGGGATTTCAATACTGTTTAATTGCGGGGTTAATGCCATGCCGATATTAAGTGCGTTGTACCCAACAACCCCTAATTGTTTTGGGATCTGGATGCCTTTCTTTTGCGCCGCCATGATTGTACCAATCGCAATATCATCATTGGTGCACAGTACTCCATCAATATTAGGGTTTTGCCGTAACGCCATATCAAGTAACTCTCCGCCTAATGTAAATGAAGAGTGCGCTTGAGTTAAAATGTGTATGCTTTTCATGCCTTGCTCAATCAGCGCGCGATCGTAACCCGACATGCGTAATTGTGTGCGCGAATCTAAGCGAGCACCAAAGTAAGCGATGTTTGATTTGCCTGATTCGAGTAACGCCTTTGTAGCAAAATATCCCGCTGCTTCATGGTCGACACCAACCACCATATCTATCGGTTGTTTGGGTAGCTCCATCGCTTCGACAACGGGCACTCCAGCAGTTTTAATCATCTGTAATGTGCGTTTTGTATGCTTTGTCTCGGTGAGTATTAAGCCGTCTACTTGATAGGAAAGTAACGAAGCGACTTTGGCTTCCTCTTCGAGCTCATCGTAACCAAAATGAGCAATTAATGTTTCATAACCATTCGCTCTGCAGACACTTTCAATGCCTTGAATAAAACTAGCAAATACTTGGTTTGATAAAGAAGGAATAAGAATTCCGATCGCTTTGCTAGATGACTTAGAGAGCATCGCTGGTGCTCTATTGGCAATGTAGCCAACTTCTTCCATCACCACCATTATTTTTTCTCTGGTTTTTAACGCAACAGAGTTAGGATCACGCAAGTACCTAGAAACGGTCATTTTAGTAATGCCCACTTTATCTGCAATATCTTGCAGAGTAGGCCTGTTTTTTTGTTGTTTCTGCATTGGCTATCCCGATGATGTGGCATAAGTTTAAAATGTTACAGTAACATTATCATGCTACTGAAAAAGAATCGAGAAGCAATATAGCAGGAGTGTTTAACAATAGAGGGGCAATGTTGATTTACCTGCTTAGTTGTTGTGTTTGTTGGCAATAAAAATGTTCTTCATCGTGGTGACCATTTTGCTTTAGTCGTTTCTTAAATTATCAGTGAATGACGTTTATGACTGGAAAATACTTTTCTAATAAAATATTATCCGGCGCAGAGCAAAACCGAACATGGAGTGTGGTTTATTTACAAATTATTTTCATTGAATATTGAGAATAATGGGTGTGAACTATCACATCAGCCCACTCGGCAACAAGAAAGACAGATGCGACGCTTCAAATCACAGGGTCAAGCTCAACTGTTTTTAAGTTGTCATGGTGTGGTCAATAACCTATTTCGTTTTGGCCGTCATTTAATGCAAGCAAAACATTATCGAGCATTCCGCGCTCGCTCATTTTCTGAATGGGTGCAGGTTAGTTGTGTCCAAAATTTAGAATAAGGCTGATTTAATGGCCTTAAATCGTCTCGGTCACATAAGTTGACAATAGCCCTTTAATCGCCCTTCGTACATAAGTTGACAATATCATCCAAGTAGATAAGTTGATGGTAACCAATTTGGTAAAATTATTAACCAAATCAGCCTAAGGGTTGCTTAAATATTATAAGAAACATATGCTATGAGTATCTTAGGCTCTGCTCAGAAAGGAATAATAATGAAAAGAATACTCTCTATGGTTTTAATAATATTAGTGGCTGGATGTAGTAATACTAGCGCGTTCATCGACTACGGTGATGAGGATACACAAAAGATACAAGATACAGATGCCTCGATTGGCTATGAAGCACTCAAGAATGCTCCTATATGCTGCACGTCATTGAGTGAACTTAATTATACTACAATCTCTACTCCTGGTGCGTTTGATTATATTATTACGGACAAAAATGACGCGTTTAATTTTACTACGGGTAAATCATTCGTCCAAGGTATTACGCTCCCTGCAGCAGAAGGGACAATTAAAATTAGTGTATCTGCTCCTATGGTATCAAGTGTTTTTGTTCCAACAATAGTCATATTAGATGAGCAATATAAACCACTAAGATTGTACGGAGAAGAAAGTATTCACTACGAAAGTGGGTCTGTGTTAAGGATTGATAGGTTCTTTGCCAATATTGAAATCCCGCCTATATTTAATAATGGTCGCCATGCAAAACATTTAGTTATCCTGACCACCGAAAAAGCAATGAAGGAAACGACAAAGCTTGTCCCACCTGAACCGACATCGACAAAAATTGATCGCGAAGCGTTAATGATCAAAGCGAATATGCTCGAACCATTTCGACATACTGCAACAGGTGTTGTTAGACTTACCTTTGATTACACACCATATACAGCCAGCTCGATGAAAAAGACAATAGCAAAAGAGCTCAATGACAGCCACAAAGCTCAAGCAATCGTTACCACAAATGAAATGGAAAACATTAAACCGAAAGCAACTGCTATTAAAGAACCAGTGGCCACATCTCAGGTCAGTAATAACTCGATTCAACCAGAAAGTGAAAATATGTATATTCTTTTAATTGAAAAATCGGTAAAAGAAGAGGACTACAAAAAAGCACTGCGGTTTGTTGAAGAAGCAGAAAAAGCAGGTTCAACGAAAGCGCGTGATGCAATGTTTGAAGCGATGAAAAATACCAATAAATAACCATAGGAAAATATAATTTTCAGGATCCCAATGACATGAAATTTATAAAGTTGTTGGGATAATCTTATCTTTTCATTTTAGATGCTTCTACACACCACACCAGTACAACCTGAAATAATAATGGTTTTAAGTTGTATATCACAAAATGATAGTCATTTATTTTTGTAAAATAGATCTTGATCACATCTTTTGAAAGTTTTATAATTGCTTTGCTGTTAAAGAACAGAGCTTATAACAACTTTAAAAGGAGATTTACTATGTTATATTCAATTAAACGTTTATTTACTCGTACTGAAGATTATGCTGGTCGAGATATCGATAAAGTGATTGCTAGTTTAGCGGTTAATTCAGGTACACCAGCGCATGTTTGGTCATATCTTAAAGAGCAAGCTGTTTATGAGAACACAGTAAACGGATTACGCGTATACCCACATGAAGTTGGTAAATATGCAGCTTAATGAGGTGCATAATAGCACTGTGCTGTATAAAAGTAGGAATATGCTGCTCAGTAGATAATTGCCTTAACGCATTCTACTAAGAGCAGCTCACTTTATTTATAAAAAATAAAGTAATCATAATTTAAAACAAGTTAGATAATATAATTTAACCTGTTTATTATTAAATTAAAAATTCTCGAAAATCCCCTATATAAAATTTTCTACATCACCTCACGACATCTGGTATTTATGTTTACTCAGCGTCGATTCTTTTTTAAGGTTATCAAAAGATAATTATAGATTAAGGTAACGATTCATTGCCATTTTAAGATTATCTGATTTACTACCAAAAATAGCGTGGATGCTGTGATCTTGGGCATATACAACGCCAACTGCGCCTAGTTTTTTTAATTGCAATTCATCTATCACTTTTACATTATTAACTTTTACTCTGAGTCGAGTAAGGCAAGCATCAAGTTCTTGAATATTGTTTTTTCCTCCAAAAGCTGTGACGAGATCCTTTGCAAGATCAACATTCGTATCAATCCAATTTGTCATATCTTGGCGATACTTATCGGAATTAATGCCAAATATTGCTTGGGCAACACGGTCAATGATAATAACCCCTTTTGCACCCAGTGCTTTTAACTGAGCTTTATCAACACTTGTTGTGTCTTTCACTGTAACTCTTAGGCGAGTTAAGCATGCATCAAGCTGTTCATGTTTTGTTTGCCACCAAAGGAGGCGACGAGTGCGTTGGCCATTTCGGCGTTTGAAAGGTTGCTTGTCATAAAATATTTCCTTATATGTATTTAAATAGAGGTTATTGTTCTATGTTTATAACGCTCTGATTGTTGATGTTGTACTTAATAATTTAATTGCAGGATAAATATTAACAAACCTAAACTCTGTAGACCAGTTTGTGGTTTAAATCATAGATTGGAAATTCAAAGTGGTCAATAGGTTGATGACTTCTGTTTGATATTTGTTTGGAACAAGTTATGTAAGGTAAGTTAGCCTAAAAGCGTGTGGGGTTTTCTGCGCAGAACTTAGAGCACATAGTTATTGCAATCGCTATTATATAAACAAGCCGATTACATCAGTAATCGGCTTGTGTTAAACGATAAAAACTGTCTAATTATTAACGTTTTATGATGGTGATGTCACCAGGTGCCCAACCAATACCTCTCTCCTGATGCTCTCCATTTTCAGTATTAAATTCAAAGAATAGAAAGTGGAAGTTACCATCTGGTAGATTGGCAGTAGGGGTTACATTTGCATCAGACAAGTCAAACTCAACTTCAATTGTACCTGATTGTGTACCTGCAGCTATTAAGCCTATGTCGGTTGCAGGAATGTAATCTTTTGCTAGCCCCCAGCTAGAGGTCATTTCACGAAGTCTATAACTGATACCACTGTCATTCACCAGGTCACCTAACCAGCGTTATAGTTAAAGGTTACAACCATCTTCGTATCTGTATAGTGAGTGGTCATGTATTTGCTATTATCATCAAATACACCACTTTTCTCTTCACGAACCATTACCTTTAAGCTCACTACTTTTTCTACTATTGCTTGTCCTGGTTCAGATCCATTCGCTGTTGCTGTAATCGTCACATCACCCGCGGCGACACCCGTTACTTCGCCATTATCACGCACTGTTGCAACGCTAGTATCACTACTGCTCCAAGTAACTGACATATCATCAGCATCGGTGTCAAAAACTGTTGTTGTCAGCTCTGCTGCCAACTGGATAGACTCGCTTTTGTATAGTGGTTGATCTGATCCTGTAACAGCAATAGCCGATACGTAAATCGGATCATCAGAGACAGTCACTTCAAAAGAGGCCGTTGCAGCGGCGTTCAAGTGATGTAATTGTAATTGTCGCTGTACCGGTTTTTGTAGCGCTTGATGTAATAAGCCCCTCTGCATCTACCGAAGCAATGGTAACATCTGATGATGTATAGCTAACCGAATTAATCGCATTAAACGGAGTAAAGATGGGTTCAATTTGATAAGTTGAATCGGTATTAATACGTTTGCTTGTGCGCGATAATGTAATCGCTTCGGGTGTTGGGCTTACAGTATCTTGGCTGTTAGATTTATAAAGTGTGTCCGCAGCAATATCATTAAAGGTGACGGTTTCGCCATTACGCCATGTGATTTTAACGCTTTTTATCGCTGTTTCATCACCTAAACCAAAGTGCATAATGTTAAGCATACTTTGTGAGAACACTTCACCAGCAGAAGCGACACGTTTTACATACTCTTTGCCATTTTCAGTGGTTACAATTACCTCTGCTCCATATGAGTCAATACCTTTAAGTGGGCTGTATTTAACATCGATTAAGAGATAATGACCTGCGTTTTCAATTTGATTTTGGTAGAGGTACCATTTTCCTAACTCATCTGAGCCGTTTAACATATCTACCTTGCCATCGAGATCAAAGTCAAAGGCTTGTCCCATGTCACCATGGCCTTTATCTTCAGGATCGCGCGCACCATGCTGTGTCACCGCTTGGAAGCTTCCTTTACCTGTATTAAGTAATAATACGTCTGAAACACGCTCTTTTAGGTATCCGTAGCGATAAACAAACAGGTCATTGAAACCATTATTATTAAAGTCGCCAGAGGTTACCCCCCACGCGTTGCCACCTAGTGGAATATTCCACTCTTCGGTTGCATCAACAAAACCTTCCTCTGTATTGAGTAATAATATATCTCGACGGTTGTGGTTATTTGGTTCCCAATCGTAATCAAGTGTTGCGACATTATCTAGTTTAAAGGCGATATTCCAGAATAGGTCGCCATCACGTACTGTTTCAGCAGTCCATTTTCCATCTTTAAAGCCGATATATAAACCATTTTCAGTGCGCTCTTCAGGCCATCCTTCTGCATCACCTGTTTGGCTAATGACCACTGAATCAGGTGCATCTCGCATCTCATCAGGGTATTGGTTCTCTTGGAAACCAGTCGCTTTAATGGGAGTGCGAACTTTGTTTTTACCTAGGAAAATTGGGAAAGTACCGTTATAAGTACTACGGTAAACCATATCCATTTCAGAAAATTTAATATCACCTTCACTGGTAAAATTGATTAACGTTGTCCCTTTTTCTGCTTTGTCACGGAAATCGACAGACTGAGTTAATGGATTATAGTCGATAGATTTATTCGACAGCTGGTAGAGCGGCAGGCCGCGGGCTAAATAGAGGTCTGGACGACCATCATTATCAACATCAACGCTGGCTGCGCCAAAGGTATTACTACCGTTTAATACTGAATCCGGTAGTAGTTCTGCACTTACATTTGTAAAAGTAAAATCGCCATTACCTTTCCATAAACTGATAGGGGAGTAGCTAGATACTAATAAGATATCTTCTTTACCATCGCGGTTATAATCAAGCATCAGTACGCGTTCTGCATCAATCTCTTCTAAGCCCGAAACACGCACAGCGGTAAAGGTCTGGTCACCATTATTACGGTAAAATAGTTGTTGAGGTGAAGTTGAATTTGGTGTTTTAGCATTGACTAATAACAGATCTAAATGGCCATCGTTATCAAAGTCAGCCCAACGAGGCGCACGACCACGGGCAGGGGTTAATATGCCTGTTTCTTTAGAAACATTAGTGAAGGTACCATCGCCATTATTTTTTAATAATTCATAGGAACTATCACTGGTACCGTTTGCGCCACCTACCGATTGCATAAGGTCTAAATCACCATCATTATCGTAATCACCCCATGCAGAGCCATGTAGATCGGGTACAGTGCCTTCTCCATAGATAGGATTCATATCGGAAAGGTCACCATCGTTATTGGTCACCACTATTGTAGAGACGAAGTTGTGGTTGTTTAGTGCAAAATCATAATCGCCATCGTTATCGAAATCGGCGACAGCGGGGCCACTATATTTATAGGTTACTGCGGTTGTCATACCGCGCTCTTCGGCGATATCTTTGAACATTGGGATATTAGCATCGACAGCCGTAAATTCGATTTTCTTAACTTCAATATCGCCATCACGTGCCACAAATTTTACCACACGGCTAAGGCCATTATCTGCCGTTTTTGCTGCGCTTGCTTCTGGCAGGTTTAGTAACATGTTGATGGTGTTCTCACCCTTTTGCGGGATATTGACATTATCTAGCACTATCTGATCATCTATAAATACACTTAGGTGAGCATATTCAGTTAATGCGTTAATCGTCAGTGTTAGTTGCTGTGTGCCCTCTTCGGTAAAAGTTTGTAGGGCTTCGAAAGGTTCATAGATACTTACTTTAAACTGAGCTGGGAGTGGCGTTAAGTCACTTGGTGGTGTGTTAGGTGTATCGGAACTAGAGGAATTACAGCCTGCGACTAACGCGACTGAAAGCGATAAAGCCAGATATTTTAATTTGAATTTAGAAAGATGGTTCATCATCAATATAATCCTTTACATATTAGCGTGCAGAAATGAGCTCGAGCGATATCGTTTGCTAAAGCATCACAATTAGGTGGTAGATTAAACAATTCGCCTAACTTTTATTCAATCGTGGTTATCCAATTTGGTGAGTTTGATTGCAATTGGTTTTCCAAAACTGTGATGGCGTTATCTTTTGGTTGTTCAATTTTATTTTTGGTATGGGGTGCTTGAAAAGTAATGAATTTATTTAGCTTAAATATAAATGCATTGTTTACTTAGGGGCTCTATACTATTTAGTGTTGAGACCGTTGTTTCTATATTGAAATGTTGTGTCAGTTTTGATGTGGAATAACGCATGAATAGCTAAAATAGATACTTAAAGAGGGGGAGATAAACCAGGCTGAAAAATTCAACCTGGTTGATACTGTTTAGTCAATATAATCTATTGAGTGAACTACAATAGTTTGCTCTGAAATTGGACCAACCGAATAGAGTGTAAATTCTGCGATCGTATTGAGTGATAAATCGCTACCTCCACGGTAACCTTCAAGGCCTTTTTTAGCGCCATCAAATAGGTAATTAACCGTTGATACACCTGGTGGCAGATAGATAGGAAGATCTAGTTGATGCTTCGCAGCGCCCATTATTCCTATGTTGTCGGAAACTTTCAACTCAATACGTGCTTCTTCTGTGCCTTTGTTTTCTAACTCAAGCACTAACCCTTTTTTATGGCTCCAGTCATAGTTTCCACTGACAGGATGAAACTTGATACTTGGCCATTTTGAGTTAGCTTCTGACTGCGATACTCTATCAAAGATGATTTCTAATGAGTCGTCTACAACTTTATAACTTGTATATAACTTTGCAGTTTTAGCAAGGAATTCGCCTTCAGTAACGTTGATCTGCACTGATTCAACATTTTCTTCTGCCATTCTGTCGGTTTCAATTATATTGCTATTGTCTGAACTGGTATTTGCACAACCAACCATCATTCCTGCTGTCATTAGGGCAATGGTAAGTTTTTTTTTCATCATTGACATGGTTTATCTCCTTTAAAATTTCCAACAACACGTTGGATAACCAATTTTGATAAGTATACATACCAATATATATATTTTTTGTGATCAGTTTATAATTGTGTGTTATTTGATGAGTTTCAATCACATTATTGAGATGATATTAGCTACTTTACGTTGTCTTTAAGTTGTTTTTTTTGGTTTTTACTTCACTTTTCTTTGCAAATCATTTCAAAAATGTATAAGAATTACACCAGTTTGTGTGAGTGTTTAACCTATTTTTGGTGGGGGGGGGAGTAATTGATAGCGAACTAGTGCTTCATACTATTATTAGGTGTTTAAGTTGAAAATTAAAAAGCCGCGCTCGATTCGAACACGGCTAGTATTGCTTGTTAGTGACTCGCTATTGAGCTTAACTATTTGGGTTTATAAACTCGGATCCAATCAACTAACATTGTTGTTTTACCCGATTCATTAGCAAGTTGTTGATCTGTAGGATCTGCTTCCCACCAACTTTGTAGCTCCATGTTAATAATAATATCAGCGGGTTTGTAAAAACCTTTACCTGATTGATAGCTGTAGGGATCGATAACCGATAGCGTTGATTTAGCACTGGCTGCTTTTAATGTTGCAAAGCTAAAGTCTTCATCGCTCACAGCATACTCTTCAGTAACTTGGTAGCCTTTGTCAATAATTATGTGGCCATTATCAGCTGCTGGGTAAGTATAGTGCCACTGATCGTTGATTTTACTAGCGAAGGCATTTTTGTAAAGTACACGCACTAACTCGCCATCAATGTAATATTCAAAGTGAAAAGGGCTTATCCAGTATGTACCCACTTGGATATACTGTCTATCACCACTATTCCAGCCAAAATCACCCCAGCTGGCAAATCCATGAATATCACTTTTCCACCAACTGTTGATATCGCGTGGTTGGTAATCAGTAAAGGGCTTTCGAATAAATGAATGATGGCTTAAATGAATCAATTCAGAGAAATAATCATTACCATTTTCTGCACCAGGGTAAGCTTCTATAATATCGATTTCTTGCGTATCATCTGGACTTAATAACCATACTGCTGCCGCTAATGATACATCAGGTAAGCTTACACTTGCTTCGACATAAGCTGGGTAGACAACCTGTCTTGCGGAGCTAATAACACCTGCATCAACTCCTGGTTTATCTTGCTTACCACTGCTTGCGCTTCGTGATACTTTAAAAGCTAGATTTCCATCCTTAACTGAAACGTGATCATGTTTCCAATAGGTCGAACCTGGGCCATCCCAATCGGCATGGTAAAAGTTATACCATTTATCATTTTCGCCAAAATAGGTTTTTTCAGTTCTAGGCGAAAAGTCATAGGTAAAGTCATCAGACATTGCTGTTACTTCAACCCAGTTTTTACCTTCACCAATCGCTGCAGGAACGGGTAATTGTTGGACGTCACTAGGGTCATAACTTAATGCTTTATAACCATTGCGTGCGATATCAGTAATCGGTGTATTAGGTTCCTCTACCGGTGGAGGCTGAGGAGCTGGGGTTTCGGTAGAGCTAGAGCCACAACCTGTTAAACCAATTGCCAGCAAAGGAAATAAAATTATTTTATTCATGATTTTTTCTCTTTTAATTAACTGCATAATAAAAGAGAGTGCCGATTTGACACTCTCTTTTATCTTATTTTCGTGAGCGTTTGAAGAATAAAAAAGCTCCCATTAGCATGATACCAAAAGTACCGAAAGCCCCACCTGTACGGATAGTTGGTTCAGTTGGATCAACTGGGTCAACTGGATCAACTGGATCAACTGGATCAACTGGATCAGTCGGATCGTCACCTACAGCAACCATGTTATCGATTTGGAATGAAGCTGCTAATGTTGCCCATGGCATTCCGTAAAATTGGATATATTGAATTTTACTAAGATTTACATCTGTACAAGTTGTTAAATCTAAGGTCATAGTATCCATTTTAGCAACGGCAAAACCATATTGCTCTAAATTACAAACTGCTGCATTTACATCTTCAAGTCGCAAAGCAAAATCAATTGCTGCACCAGATGTGTTGTAAACATCAAACTTAATTTCGTTATATTTACTTAAATCAAAGCTTGTTCCACCTAATCCACTAAATCCTACTTTTTGGTAGTCAGTACTATTAGCTGCATTGAACTCAATATCCCAAACCTGACCATCTGCCGAAGTAAATCCTGCATTTGCAGCAGTAAGATCATATGCAGCCCCATTATTTACATAAGCAACCTCATCAACAGGTTCAGCAATTGTTCCTTCAAATGTATTAATTACAGTGGTTGCAGCCATTGCTGATGTAGATAACATTGCTAGCGATATTGCTGAGGTTAATAATGTTTTTTTCATTTGTATATCCTTATATATGCATTGTTGATATGCCGCCTAACAGCTAGACGACATTTGTTTTTACTATTTAGAAAATCGATTTTGGTATAAACCTTTATTGAATGCTTTTGCCGCTTCAATTAGTTTTGTATAGGGTTGGTCAGCAATGGTGACAAAACCTACGTTGTAGTTTTCGCCATCCCACGCTCGGCCAGTTGCGGGTGAATCTAAGTATTGGAACCAATGTGCACCAACAAAGTAAGGGTTATCCACTACACTTTGCATGTACTTGGTATACATCTCAGCACGTTTGCTTGGTTTGAAGCACTTACAATACCACCATGGAAAAGACCGGTATCTGTCGAACCAAAGTGGAACTCACCAATCACGCTTGGTTTATCAATTTTTGCTAACCACTTTTTAAAGTGCGCTTTTTTAGGATTGTTGAGGTCGTTTGCATAGAGGTTATAACTCATCACATCGACGTATTTTGCCGCCCCTGCTGCAATCTCTGGCGTTACACCCCAGTCTGCAAAGCGAGCCCCTAAATACATATGATTAGGTAAAACACGATTTAACTCAGCGTCAACAGTTGAAAAATATTTCTCTGATAATAGTGTTAACATTGCAGAGTAATCATTTTTCATACCTTTGTTTAACTTTTCGCGATGATCAAACGAAGTATCAAACTCCTTCCATGAACTAACGTTGGTATTCCATGCATTGTTCAATGCTTTGATTGTTGTATATTTACCTTTTAGATAGCTTGAAAATGCCGCTTTTGCAGGGCTCTCTTTTACATTATAAGATAGGGCATTAATGATTAAACCAAAGTGGTTGGCTTCATTAAGTACGTTACCCCAGCTGATCTCATTGTCGACAAAGATACCTACTAACCACGGGTCGTTTTTATCAAGTTGTTTAGCAAGTCCTTCTGCCATATCGCGCGCACTTACTTTAAACTCAGGGTCGAATGGATCATGAATCGGTCCCCAGTAGTCGTTACCGGTACTAATTCGCGCATGCTTGCCGTTGATCCAACCGTGTGCTTCATAAGCAACTTTTGTTGTGCCATAAAAGGCAGGATCAATCCAGTTTCCTAGCGTTGTAAAGCCCCATTCTTGCATACGATCTAGCGTTACTTCGCGCCATATTTTCATCGCTTTTTCTTTGTTGGTATCATATTTACGCATTAGATTTGCACGATAAAAACTGAATACTTCACCTTTTTGTACCGCTCCTGAATGGACATAGCCAGCATAGTCATAGCTTTCTGCTAGAGGATCTGAATATTCAGGTAACCATTCAAACATTGAACGACGTAGTTCAGATTTCAACTCAGCGCCTTCGCGTTTTTCAGGATTAGTAAAATCAATACCAGTTATTGTAACCGTGTCATCCATACGGATGTTATCAAGACCAGTCATAAAGAATAAGCAGCCTTCAGGATCAACTAAATTCCATTGACCATCGGTTTTTTCTGTACGGAAGTGACCGGTTGCCTTTAAGCGAGGCCCATCAGCCCAACCTCCAAATTTACATCTGCCTTGCATTGGCTGCGATTTACCAATATTGGCGAGCTCTTCTTGACCTTGTGTACGTAACTCTTCAACTGACTTGATTTTTTCGTTCCAATCATCACCTCTAAATTGACCAAATTTATCCACAAGGCCTTCATAACGGCTTGTATCTGCATCAATATTTGTAATTAAACGAATAGAATCGACTATAATTTCAGCGTCTTTTGTTGGGTTTTGAAGATAGAGCTGAATCGAAACAATGTTTGATAGATCTAATGATTTTTCACCCCAACCGTAACTAATTGCTTGTGCATTGTATGATTTTTTTGGCGGTTCACTACGCATGCCTGAAACAATTTTTCCGTCTAATTGACTAAGTGGCATGTAGTAGGTTGCTTTCTCATGTGGTTGTAGTGTCATATAGCTAGAGATACTATCTTTAACACCATCTGCTGTGCCGCCCCAGTTTTTGTTCTCAGCTTGATCCACGCGTAGAAACATTTGTACTGCATCATCGGTTGGATTTTCAATTTCAAAGGCTAGGCTAAAGTTATCTACGACAGACCAGTCCCAAGGTTCTTGTGCTTTGAAGGTAACATTAGGGTAGTCATCAGTAGCCGTGAATTTTATGTGTAATCCCTGACCTTCTTGTGTTTTTACTTTATTGATATTTGTAGCAACACTTCGTTCTGTGTCTACGAAACTGAGTTCACCATCATCAAATTCAGTGATCATTTGTAGCGTTGGAATAGAGCCCGCTTCAATTACTTTTTCTTCAGCAGAGATAAAGTCACCAGTCGCATCGATAAGTTCGAAATTATCAAGGATCACTGTTTGAGCGTCTATTGGCCCTTGTACAAAGACTTGCAGTTCAGCAAGTTTACGTAAGTTGAGGTTTTGCCCATCCCAGTAACCAGGTAGGTTGCGTTTACCACCGTTGAATAGCATTTCTACTGTTCTTGTTTCACCCGCAGGAATCTGTGTCGCATAGTTTAGTTGATTTGTTGCAGCACCCATTTGACCAACGTTATCGACTAATTTGAAAATGATATAAGCTTCTGTATCTGTTGGATTTGTGACATCAACTTTAAAACTGCCTTTGTTGTTCCAATTCCAAGGTTCACCTTGTGGGAAAAATTTTGCATTTGGCCAGTATTTAAATTTATTCGCTTCAGACACCGCTTCAAAATTAATTTGAACCGCATTTTTGCCTGCTGTTACCCCCGATTTAGAGACCAATTCCGCACTAGCATGTGATGTTTGAGCATTTGACAAAAAGGATGCTGTTTCAAAGTCTGGCAGTGAAGTTGCAGTATTGCTTGACGCATCTATTGCCGTATTTTTGGTGTCTGTTGATTGACAACCAACTACACCAAGTAAAATTGCTGGTATAACCAACGAAAGTTTATTTTTAATCATGATTTATCTTCTTAATTGTTACAGCATGTACGTTAATGAAATTGAAGAAACCTATTAACGTTAGCTTTTTGCTAAAACACTTTGCCACTCATTTAATAAGCGCCTTGAAGTTGAGGAAAAAGCCCGATAAAAGTGTTTATAGGGCTTTAAGGTTTTAACTAAGGGTAAGTCACTATTATTTTAGGATTTACCATAGCGTAACTCTTACCACCAAGCTTCAAATTGAGCGCCATAGGTTACGGCATCGTGTTTACCCATTTTCACATCGCCATCTAATCCCCAGCGGTCATAAACTTTAGTTTCGACATCTTGTTTTGCATAGGTTACAAAGAAGTGAATAACAGGACGATCCCAGAAGCCACCACCTATGTGTAAGTCTTGACTAAGTGTAACTTTATGGCCTTTGTTTTTCCCATCATCACCGGAGTTTACAGCAGTAAAATCAATCATTTCATAGCCAAGTTCAAGCTGTGTAGAAGTGCGTGTATTCCAGTTATAAGTATTTCGAACTACAAATGTATCCCAATCAGAATCGATTACTTTCATACCTGATTCATCGCGAGATTGTTGGTCGTATCTTGCTGATTCATGTTGCCAAATATATGAAACACTGAAAGCTTGGTTGAATGCATGGTAACCTTGCCAGAAACCACCGATTTGATACTCTGGTAAAGGCTCCCAACTACGTGTCATTGAACCTGATGCGTTATTTGAATAACGAATGAATAATTCGTTATAAGAGCCCCAATCTCCTAAGCGGAATTTTACAGCACCTTGATAAGCATCACGCTTATTTTTCTGTTTGTTTTCACTATCTGGACCTGATGGAGTACCAAAGTTTGCATATAGATTCATTGATAAGTCATCAAGTAGTTTGATGTCTGATAATGAAGAACTAAATGCCATTAACTCACCAGCACCATCTGCAGGCGCTTCAGCATAAAGGTTGCGTGTAACACCAAAATGAAATTTAGCAAAACCGAAATCGACGTTTTCAATACCAAAACCAGAACCATCATTAGACATTGATTGTGAATCTGTTAAAAAGGTTTCTACACGGTTGAAGTAACGCTTACCAGCCCAGACCGTTGCACTAGGGTTTGAAGGAATAAGGCCTGAACCTTGTGTATAAAGCTCATCCAGATCAAGGTCTGTTCCATACACAACATTGGCTTTTATGCCCCAATCCATATCATTTGTTGTTTCCCAACCATGAGCGATATGCATCTCTAACCAGTTTGCTTCATTACCAAGGCGGCCACCTGATGAGTTAGTGTAGGTATTGCCTGGTAAACGGAAGATATTCATACCATTATTCGCCCAGTCATAACCCGATTTATTTAAGATATCATCACTCGTAGTAGCCATGCCTCCTTTTGCGTAACCATGGTAACTAAAGCCTTTGTCAATTGCTTGAGCCGAAAAGGCAAGCATTATTCCGGAAAACAATGCTGAGTATTTTAAAAGGTTGTTTTTCATTTTTCGTCCTTAGATAAATGATGAAGTAAAGTTATAAATAATCGATTTCCTAAAATAGGTGTTTATTTATGGGGGTATTTTAAGGAATGGACAACCAATTTACAGTGATAGGTTTAACACTTTGGTTATATTATTAACCCTTATTATTTGTAGGTATATATTGGCTTTTGTTGTTCTTGTGCAATAAAGCATTGTTTATCAGTTGTTTAGGGCGTTTTGTTGGGTTTTTATACTTTTGTTTGTTAAGTGTTAATATTCATAATTGTGCTATGAATCACGAATTGGTAAATGATTGTTGTTTGTTGGTAGTTTGCCACTCTCTTGTTGGTAGTTGAATGGATGGTTATTTTTCCTTCGTTTTCTGTAAGTTGTTGAAGTTGAGCTTGTTTTTATGTTGCCCTATGTCCTTGTAATTGGTTGAACTGTTTGCATTTAAAGAGTGTGAGTATATTTACCCACACTCTTTATTGATAATATGTTATTTATAACGGCGAGGGTACATCTCATTATGTAGGCGTTTTGCTGCTGCTACCATAGGTTTATAGGGTACATCTGCAATAGAAACAAAGCCAACATTATA
The DNA here is from genome assembly GCF_040566515.1 of Psychromonas sp. MME2. Taxonomy (NCBI): domain Bacteria; kingdom Pseudomonadati; phylum Pseudomonadota; class Gammaproteobacteria; order Alteromonadales; family Psychromonadaceae; genus Psychromonas; species Psychromonas sp. MME2. The sequence goes on from NZ_JBEWXI010000002.1 coordinate 541,935, forward strand.
GTTTTCCCCATCGTAAGAACGGCCTGTTATAGGAGAGTCAATGTATTGAAACCAGTGAGCACCGACAAAGTAGGGGTTATCGATGACAGTATGCATATAATCTTCATACATTTTACTACGCTCTACTTGGTTGTCTGCACTCACTAACCCTGGATGATATAAGCCAGTATCTTTAGAGCCAATATGGAACTCGCCAATAATGCTGGGCATATCGACCTCTTCTAAAAAGGTCCACTGCTGTGGATGTAAGCCCTCTTTGTAGTAGTTGTAACTAATCACATCACAATGTTTTGCAGCGGCTCTCACCACATCGGGGGTCATACCCCAATCTGCAAATCGTGCACCTAAATAGAGGTGGTTTGGTAGCTGTGCTTTTAATGACTCGTTAACCACTTTGAAATACTCTGCAGCGTAGATCTCTAATAGCATGCCGTAATCTTCTAATTGTGCTTCGTTATGGGCTAATCCTGAGACCCCTTTTTCTATCACTTGCCAGCTTGAAAATGCCGTTGACCAACTACTATTTAATTGCTCAATGGTGTGGTATTTCTCTTTCAGCTGTTGTGTAAATACCGTTTTAGTTGGTGAAGTTTCATCATCAAGGCTTAAGGTGTGAATGGCAATACCGTGCTGGCCTTCGATAGTGCCCATGCGCCCCCACGATTTTTCATTATCGATGAATATCCCCACACACCAAGGAGAATCTTGGATCTCCTCCTTAATTTGAGCAACGGTCACTTCAGCGCGCTCTCTAAATAATGGGTCAAAGGGATCAGGCAGTGGCGACCAAAAATCATCGCCACTACTGACGGTTTTAAAGTTACCAATTATCCAACCATTAGCAAAAAAGGCGACTTTTTCATTGCGGTAAAACTCAGGTGCAGCCCAGTTGCCCAAAGAGGTAAAGCCCCAGTTGATCATACGGTCAATGGTGACGTCACGCCATTTTTGCAGGTAATTTTCAGTGCCATATTTGCGCTCTAAATTGGCGGAGTAGAAGCTGAAGGTTTCGCCGTGGTCTAGTGCGCCATCAAAAAGTTCACGCATATAACCATAATGTTGACCTAATGGCTCATCGTATTTAGGCAACCAATTAAAACAGTCACGGCGCACTGCACTGCCTACAAATGCCGTTTCTTTAGCTGCATCAGAAGCAGTGATTTTTTCAATCGAATCTTCAGGTGTTAAATCATCCGGATGACGTTGTTCGATAAGCGCTTGATCATAATCGATGCCGGTAATGGTGTATGCGTTCGCAAGGCGAATAACATCAATACCGGTTGCAAAGTAAGGGTAGCCCTCTGGGTCGATCAACGACCATTGGCCATCAAATTTTTCTGTTCTAAAATAGCCTGTTGCTGTAAATTTTTTCGCACCGGTATAACCACCAAAGCGTGAGCGGTTAGTGAGCGCTCCCTCTTTTAGCTCTGCTAACTCCTCGTTCATGAAGCGAGTTAATTGTGCTTCATCGTGTACTTTTTCAGGATATTCAAACTGTGCATTTTGACCAAACTCATCGATGATATTGGTGAGAAACTCAGGGTTAACATCAGGGCTTAGCATTAAGCGAAATTGGCTGAAAATAAGGTCATGATCAATCAACGTTCCGTGGATACTCAGTTCAATAGACGCAATTGCTGTCAGGTCAATATTCATTGACCCCCACATCCAGGTTGCATATTCAAAGGGGCTAGACCATGGTGCAGGGTTGGAACGAAAACCTGAATAATAGTTAGTGCGGCCTGTTAAATATTCACCTTTTAATTCAACAAGGTAAGTATTTTTTGTTGACCCTTTTATATTAATACTACGGCTATGCATGGTGCCATTTTTATCGAATATATTGATAAACACCTGTGTAGAGCGTGCTCCGAGATTGTTTGCATCGAAGGCAAAACAGAAGTTTGTTAATTGGCTCCAGTTCCATAAAATATCGTTTTGAGGCTTTAAAAAAACAGAGGTTTTAAAGTTTTCTTTACTTTGAGTATGTATTTTTAAACCATACTGCTGCTCATCATGTTGAGAAACAATCGGCGTGATTTCTGCATCTACATTTGAAAATGAAAATTCGTTGGGCAGTTTTGCATCGTTAAAATCAAACAGAGTGACTGACGTGTCAAACTCTGATCTTTTGATTGCATCTTGGGTTGAGATTACCATTATTTATTTACCTATGATTAATTGTCTTATCCTTTATTGATTCTAGACCAATTGAGTGTGGGTGTTAACCAATTTTAAAGGCTAATATATGATCTGACTCGCATCATGACGGATTAATCACCCTGTAATGCTGTTAACATTTTTATCCATATTTTTGAAATTGTTATCACTTTGCCATTGGCATAGTTTGTAATAAAAATAATGTTGGAAAATTCACTATTTTAACCCTGAAATAAAGGAATAATTTTTTGTTTTGTGTGCTGACAATAACTCACCTATTGCGCTCTATTAACAATGGGGTAGACTGGCATTATGAAAACAGTTTACGTTTATTAAAAATTATAAATGGTGGTTGATGCATGGATAAAGTAAATACTAAAAGACGTTATTACGATATTGGTTTACAAATTGAAGGGTTGCTCTATTCTGGTGTTTTTCAAGCTGGCGAGCGACTGCCATCAGAGCGCGAATTAAGTGAAAGATTTGAGACTAGTCGTGCAACCATTCGAGAAGCAATTATTATGCTTGAATTGAAAGGGCTCGTTGTTGTGCGTCAGGGGGCAGGAATTTATTTTATTGATTCGCCAGATAAAATCACTAACCGTTCTTTTATTCCCCATAGTGACATTGGCCCCTTTGAATTGTTGCAAGCGCGACAAATCATTGAAAGTAATATAGCTGCGTTTGCGGCAAGCCAGATTAAAATTAATGAACTGCGTGAATTAAAGAGAGTACTCGACGCTCAAATTAATGAACTCGATGGTGACAGCGAAAAATTTGAAGAGTTAGACCGTCAGTTTCATAGTTTGATTGCTGAATCAACACAAAACAGAATGTTGATTAATCAAGCTAATGAGATGTGGAAATCGGTTAGAACTAACAATCCTCTTTGGCGTGAACTTAATAATCAGTTTCTCCATAATATTGAATTAAAAAAGATGTGGCTCAATGATCATAAGCGTATTCTTTTAGCATTACAAAAAAGATCTTCTGAAGAAGTACGTCAAGCGGTATGGCAACATATAGAAAATAGTAAACAACAGTTAATGAAAATAGCAGGTAGTGATGTAGAGAATGTAGATTTAGAGGATTACTTCTTTAGCTTAGATCTTGACATTGAAATGTGATACTAATCTGGAGAGATATTAGGTCCATTTTTTGCTATTAGATAGCCACGTTGCATCCAATCGCAATTATTCAATCACAGCTATAAAAGTAAGTGAATACTTGCTTTTATAGCTAAAGGTTAGCCTATTTTAAGCACGGCACCCGATGAGGTTTTATATTTCCCGCCACGAAGTGCACAGAAAAGATATTCTGGTTTACCATCACGCATCAGCAATTGTGGACGTTCAAAGCGTCCTTCATGATAAACCGGTTAGTTGTTCATCGAAATAGTGGTGAGAGTTCATAAATGATATCGTCGGTTCAGACCAATATATTCCATCTTGTGATTCAAAATAGAGCCCATATTGGTGATTCCAAACACCCATGTCGCGCATAATCATTTTGAATTTTCCATCTTCTGACCAAACATAAGCATCTTCACTTTGTGCATAGCCTCCTTGTGCGCGTAAATCAATGATAGGCTGCTCTCTTTTAATCCAAGGACCCGCTAAACTATTTGCAACAGCTAATCCATATTGTCTATTTGAGCGTTTCCAATCTCCCTCCTGGAGGTCTTTTTCCCAATCGCTAATTGACCAACTCTTATAATAGAGCCATAACTCCCCATTAGGGTGTTGCAGTAAAGCGGGGTTAGATGTACATATTGAATCCCATGCATTACAATCTGGGTTCGTTTCAATAATAGGGGTGTCACAGCGCTTCCATGGGCCATAAAGTGAATCTGAGGTTGCCATACCAATACGCTTACTGTAAACGCTGCCCTCAGTGGTGCCGATATAAAACAGTGCATATTTATCACCAATTTTATGAATGGTTGGGTTATGGCAAGTCATTGAATCCCACCAGTCACCGCCTCGCCCTGTAAGTGCGATATCTACGGTTTCATAAGGACCTTCGGGTTTGTCGGCAATAGCATGTGCTATTTCACAACAGGAAAGCCAACCAAGGTGGGTTGCTTCATTTTTCCAGCGTGAATAAAAAAGATGAACTTTGCCATCAGGGCCATATATCGGAGAGCATCCCCATACATTATTATCTTTATCTTCTAAAATACGGCCAACACCTGTGAGTTGATAACAAAATTCAGAAATAATTGCAGGTTTATTTTCAGTGATCGATAACATTATCTTCTCCTGATCAGAGTGATTAAAAAGGTTGTGGGATTACTGTTGTGTGGTTGTGAATAGCGCAGTGGTATTGTATTGAAAATGCCTCTCACATAGAGAGGCATTGAATAGAGGGGATTATTTAACAGCGCCTGCTGTCATACCATTAACAATCTGTTTCGACAATGCGAAGAATAGTATTAGTAACGGTAACGATGCAAGTACCGCTGCTGGGAATAACTGTGTCGGATCAACCGAGTAAGTTCCTAACAGTCTTAATACAGCTGGCATAATTGTTAGTTTAGTCTCAGTGGTGATGTAGATAAGTGGGTTAATAACATCATTCCAACAAGATAAAGTCACAAATATTGCAAGGGTACCCGTGATTGGTTTAAGCATTGGGAAAATGATAAACCAGTATGTTTGTAGGAAACTAGCACCGTCAAGGCGTGCCGCTTCTTCTAACTCAACCGGAATCGCTTTGATAAAGCTGGTATAGAAGAAAACACCTAATGGTAAGTTACCTACACTATAAACAATAATTAGACCAATAGTTGAATCAAGTAGCCCTAAATCACGCATAAATAGGTAAAGTGGTGTTAGTGCTGCAAAGGGTGGAATAATCATACCTAACATAAAAAATATGTAAGCAAAGTTTGATATTTTGCCACGTAGTCGTGCTAACGGGTACGCCGCTAGTGAAGACAAAATAGCAACCACAACAATGGTCGATACGGTAATAACGATGGTATTAAAAACAGCACCAAAGTAGTTCATTTCGCCAATGACGTTAACGTAGTTTTCCCACTGTAGAGTATTAGGCAGACCAAGCGGGTCCATCATAATCTCTTTACGTGTACGGAAAGACATGAAGAGCATGTATAAAACGGGTGATACGATAACAAATGTAAAAAGACCCATTAATGCAGTTAAACCACCGATTTTTAAGCGACGCGTTGTAAATAGGTCTTTTATTTTTTGACCAGTGTCTGTGCTAGATGTAGCTGGGTTAGTGATTGTAGTGTTCATTAGATACGATCCTCTCTTGCACGTAGGTAACTGTTTTGAACTAATGTGATGATGCCAACGAAGCCGATCATAACAACTGAAAGGGCGGCAGCCATACCATATTTAAAGTCTTGGAAAATTAAGTGGAAAATTTGTAATCCTAGCGTCATTGTTGCGTAATCAGGACCACCGGCTGTCATGATAAACGGGAATTCGAATGATTTAAGTGTACCAATCGTTGCGAGTGTTAAGTTAACCGTGATTGCTGGAGCCAGTAAAGGGATATCGATGTGCCAGAACGATTTCACCGCAGATACACCATCTAGCTTTGCTGCATCTTTAATTTCTGAAGAGATACCTGCATAACCCGCTAAAAATATTGCAGTAGAGTAACCAACAAACATCCAAACATGTACTGCTGCAACTGAAAAGATTGCAATTGAAGAATCACCAAGCCAGACCTGTTGTAGGTTGTCCATACCTAAAGCAACAAGGGCTTCATTTAGGCCACCGCCTATTGGGGCGTATAAATATTGCCATATATAACCCGCAATAACTAAAGAGAGCATTGATGGCACAAGAAGAGCTGTTCGTAAAAAATTACGGACAACGGGTAAGCTGTTCAAAATGGCAGCGAAAACAAGCCCTATACCATTTTGGAAAACAACGACTACTACGCCATAAACTAATGTGTTTTTAAGGACTTGAATATAACGTTGGTCTTGGAAAATCTCTTTATAATTTTCGAAGCCTATCCATTTAGCTTCACCAACCCCTGCATACTCTGTCATCGAGAGAGAGAAGCCATTCATAACTGGGTATATCATGAAGATAACATACATTAATAGCGCTGGAATTAGCAGATAGAGTCTTTTATCAATTTTCACAACCATTTACCTTTTTAATAATAATAACTAAGTTAAAGGCAGCTAAGCGTGCTTAGCTGCCGACAGATTTAGCGTTTAGCTATATCTTTTTTCACTATCTCATCCCAACGTTTTAAGATTACATTGTAATCTTGTTTCGGGTCCAACATGAACGATACGATATCATTTACCATGTCTCGTGTTAAATCTACAGGTAAAGCGCCAACAGGGAAGGTGACATAATGTAATCCATCACGAGCTTTAAGGTAATCACCCGCTACAGATTCAGGTAAACCAGAAGTACCACCTGCAAGTGACGTTAGGCCTGTATCTGCTTCTAAGAATACTTTAAGATTTTGATTGTGAGTCCAGAAATCAATCCATTTTTTAGCTGCATCAACATCTTTAGCAGCTGTTGGAATTGCCCAACCTGGACCAATGTAATCTAATGTAACGCCCGATGAGCCTGTTGCCGATGGGAATGGGTGAACAGAAAAATTCTCTGGTAAAGAGTCGTTCATAAATGGAGTTATATTCCATAGACCTTGTGGTAACATCGCAACTCGACCTGATTGGAATGTCGTTAGACCAACAGACCATGGATCCGTACCAGCAGAGATTTTAGGATCAAAACATTTTGCGTCAATCAATTTACGGAATGATTCAAATGCCGCTTTCATTGCTGCGTCATCTGCAAATTTGATATCACCGTTGTTGAATTTAGCTAGGCGATCTTGGCTTGGCACGTCACCATCAGCAAGACCCATTGCTAAGAAAAAGATATATGGAGTCCAACCGCCATTGTTCGCTGGTAGTACCAAAGGTTGAATGCCTTTAGCATTTAACGTATCACAAGCAGCTGTGAAGTCAGCAATCGTTTCTGGATAAGCTTTTATACCAGCTTTAGCGAACAGGTCATCATTTACATATACACCCATTCCTGATATTTGCAGCATTGCATAATAAGTTTTATCATCAAGACCTAAGTAAGGGCGTAAATCAGGTTGGATGCGTGATACAAAAGATTGGTCACCAATATCCATCAGCTGGCCATTACCACCCCAGTGAGTGATGAAATCTTGGTCAACCATGATCACATCTGGAGGAGTTCCTGCTTGGAAGCGTGCAGGGATACTTGTTACCATATCATTACGTGACATATAGTTTAATTTAACTTTGATATCTGGGTTTTCTTGTTCGAATTTTTTAATGAGTACTGGGAAGTTAGCAACTTCAGTACCGGCTCCTTTCCAACTTGCCACCTCAAGTTCTACTTTTGCAGCAAATGCAGAAGTGGAGAGTGCTAAAGCAGTGAACATAGCTAATTTATTGAGTTTCATTTTTACCATCCTTTATTAACCCAGAACCAAATAGTGGCGCTGGAAGTTTTTGGTTGTTGTGAGTGTCACTATAAAAATTGGCTTACCAAATTTTTGCTAAGGTTAACAACTTTCCGCGAAAGAGAATGTGATTGGGCTCAAATTAAGTGACTCGACGTATTAAAAGTGAATGAAATAAACTTAAATTATGAATTAAATCACATTCCTTACTCAAACAGTTAAAATTCATTTACCAATAATGATTTTTTGAGGTAGTTTGGTTGATAAATAGGTTCCCTCAAATATTAAGGCTAAATGAAATGGCAGATATAACACTCAGAGACGTAAAGAAGAGATTTGGAAAAGTTCAGACTATCCATGGAGTTGATTTAGATATCAAACACGGTGAATTTGTTGTTTTTGTTGGTCCTTCTGGTTGTGGTAAGTCTACTTTACTACGTTTGATTGCAGGCTTAGAAACAATTTCTGATGGTGAAATTTATATTGGCGACAAGCTAGTTAATAATGTTGAGCCATCGGAGCGTGGTGTCTCTATGGTATTCCAATCCTACGCGTTATACCCTCATATGACGGTAGAAGAGAATATGGGATTTGGTTTACGCATGAATGGTATGTCAAAAGCCGAAGTTAAAAAACAGGTTCAGCTTGCTGCTAAGACGTTACAACTTGAAGCTTTGTTAGATCGTCGCCCTAAAGAGTTGTCTGGTGGCCAGAGGCAACGTGTTGCAATCGGACGTTCAATCGTAAGAAAACCAAGCGCTTTCTTATTCGATGAGCCACTTTCTAACCTTGATGCTGAGCTGCGTGTTGAGATGCGTCTACAAATCGCACGTTTGCACCACGAAATCGATACAACAATGGTTTATGTAACACATGATCAAGTAGAAGCGATGACGCTTGCTGATAAAATTGTGGTACTACGAGATGGTAGAATTGAGCAATATGGCTCGCCACTTGAGTTATACAATAAACCCGTTAATACCTTTGTTGCTGGCTTTATTGGTTCACCACGAATGAACTTTATTGATGTTGATGTTGTTACAAAGAGGGGGAAACGTTAACAGTTAAACTAGGGGATGATCAGATTATCCCGATTACTATCAAAAACCTTGAAAACATTACTCTCGGCGAAAAAGTGAAAATTGGTATTCGTCCTGAGCATATTTATATGGACGGTGAAGGTGAAATTACTATTAAATTCCAAAGTGAGGTTGTTGAACGTTTAGGTAACAGCACTTATCTGTTCGGTCAGTTTGCAAAACAATCTGGATTTGTTGTACATCACCCCGGTGATAAAGAGGTCGTTGAATTTGAAGAGATTGAATTGACCTTAAGTGTTAACGATTTTTATGTATTTAGTGAAGATGGTTTATGTATTAGCAATGGTTAATTTATTAGCGGTTGCTTAACCTCTTTTTATCTACCACTAAAAACCTCGCAATCGCGAGGTTTTTTTATGCAACCTATTTTTGTTCGTGTTTTATATCGACTACATCAATTAATGCAATCGGTAAGTAACTATTCAACCACATTAAATTTAATGCTGTTTTAACCAGTAAAATAGAATAACTATTTATTGTAATCATAACCATTAATACTAATTTGCATAAGTATCTGATCTCGCTATTACTCAATCATGCGCCTTGCACTGCATCCTTTTTCTTCAACAAGCCTGACCACAGTATTATGCGGAATGGTATTTAAGTATGGATGTATTAATATATCAATCAACATAGGTCAATTAATCGCCTAAATTGGTATGGGTGTCTTTTGAATTTAATTTCCTCTTAAATCGTGATTAACGCCTCTAATAATTAGTGGCTTTTGTTATTTACCGCTGTCCACTGCTCTTTCACCCCTTTTTATTTTGTTTTTTTGACCTATTTTTTATGTTTGTATTTTATTTAAGATCAACAAAATAGCTGTTTCAGCGCTTCATAACGCAAAAACATCAATTTTGGTCGGCAATTAACCCCTTTTTACGGTATATTGGTTGATGATTGGTAATAGAGGTATTTATGGGAAATTTAAGTTCAAAAAGACGTTACTTTGAGATTGGCACACAGATAGAAGAGCTGCTCTACTCTGGTGTCTTCAAAGTGGGGCAGAGGTTGCAATCCGAGCGAGAACTGAGTGAAAGGTTTGATACTAGCCGTGCAACAATTCGAGAAGCGATTATTATGTTGGAGCTGAAGGGACTGGTTTCGGTTAAACAGGGCTCGGGCATTTTCTTCAAAGAAAACATTCAGTCGAGTATACCGAGATTAGGCTCGCTTGAAAATGATATTGGACCATTTGAATTATTACAAGCAAGGCAGATAGTTGAAAGTAATATTGCCTCTTTTGCTGCGACTCAAATTAAACCAACTGAGCTTAGAGAATTGAAGGAGGTATTGACCTTACAACAAAATGAGATTAATGGTGATAGCAAAAAGTTTGAAAAATTAGATCAAAAATTTCACCAGTTAATATCAGAATCGACTCAGAATCGAGTGCTTATTCAACAAGCCGCAGAAATGTGGAAAAATGTACGGGTAACAAATCCTTTGTGGTTACAGCTTAATACAAAGTATCTGCATGAAGAGAAGTTGCAAGCACAATGGATTAATGATCATAAAAGAATATTAGTTGCCTTACAAAGGCGCTCTCCTGAAGATGCGAAACAAGCGGTATGGCAGCATATAGAAAATAGTAGGCAAGAGCTGATGAAAATAGCCAGTGCCTATGATGAAGATGTGGATTTAGATGATCTGTTTTTTGCTTCAGATATTTAGTGATGAAAAATCGAGTAATATATAGTGGATTTTTTACTACATATGGTTTTTATTTGATGCTTATCACATAGTAATTGGTTTAATGTTTGCTACAATGCGGTAAACCAATTGCCGTTTGATAGATTTAAATGGTTTATAAACTTAAATTAACAGCGATTATGATGGAGTAAAAATGAAACGTTATCAGATGTATGTCGATGGAAAGTGGATCGATGCTAAAAATGGAAAAATTGACACAGTAATAAGCCCGTCTACTGAAGAGGTTGTTGCTGAAATTCAAGACGGTGATGCTTTAGATGCTGATCATGTATTGAGCGTGGCTAAACGTGCTCAATCTGAGTGGAAACGAACGACTGCTCGCTACCGTGCGGAGTTAATGCGTAAATTTGCACAAGAGATCCGTAACAACAGAGAACGCTTAGCTGAGTTACTCGTTACAGAGCAAGGTAAACTACTCCGAGTTGCACTTGGTGAGGTGGACGTTGCGGCATCATTTATTGAGTATGCATGTGATTGGGCGCGGCAAATGGATGGTGATATTGTTCAATCTGATAATGAAGATGAGCATATCTGGATTCAAAAAATTCCACGTGGTGTTGTTGTTGCAATTACAGCATGGAATTTCCCATTTGCGTTAGCGGGTCGTAAAATTGGACCTGCGCTGGTAGCGGGTAATACGATTGTTGTAAAACCAACTTCTGAAACACCTTTAGCAACACTTGAACTTGGTTATATCGCTGAAAAAGTAGGTATCCCTGCAGGTGTTTTAAACATTGTAACAGGTGGTGGTGCTAGTTTAGGTGGTGCATTAACAGGTCATAAATACACGAATATGGTGACAATGACGGGTTCAACACCTGTTGGTCAACAAATCATTAAATCAACAGCGAATAACATGGCTCACGTACAGCTTGAGTTAGGTGGTAAAGCACCGTTTATTGTTATGGAAGATGCGGATTTAGAGCAAGCTGCTGCGGCTGCATTACATTCTCGTTTTGATAACTGTGGTCAAGTTTGTACTTGTAATGAGCGCATGTATGTACACGCTTCTGTCTATGACCAGTTCATGGAAATCTTCATGGCTAAAGTGAAGGCGCTTAAAGTGGGTAACCCAATGGATGCTGAGTCTGATATGGGCCCGAAAGTGAACAAACGTGAACTTGAACATATGGTCGAGTTAGTTGAACAAGCTAAAAAAGAGGGCGCTACAGTTCTATTTGGCGGTAACCGCATCACTGGTGGTGAGTTTGATAAAGGTTTCTGGTTTGAACCAACTATCTTAACAGATGTAACGCAAGATATGACAATTGTTCATGAGGAAGCGTTTGGTCCAATTTTGCCTGTTGTTAAGTTTGCGACATTTGAAGAAGTGATTGGGTATGCTAATGATAGTGAGTATGGCCTAGCGACAATGATCTGCACGAAAAACATGAAATATGTTTACCGTTTAACGCATGAGCTTGAAAGTGGCGAAATCTATGTAAATAGAGGCCATGGAGAGCAGCACCAAGGCTTCCACAACGGTTATAAACTAAGTGGTACGGGTGGTGAAGATGGTAAATACGGTTTTGAACAGTATTTAGAGAAGAAAACATTCTACGTTAACTACGCATAATAGACTTTCTATTTAAGTAAAAAAACCGAGATTATTCTCGGTTTTTTTGTTTTATGCCATTCCACATAATATTGTATCAGGGCTTGTTGAGGAAAAATGATGGAGAGCAAGGCGCATGATTGAGTAATAGTAGGCTATTGCGATTGAATGCAACGCAGCTTTCTATTATTTTTAACCAACAAGAAATCAGATACTTATGCGGATTGGTATTACCATAGTATTGCGATTGAATATAGCGCGCTATTTCAAATTACTACCTTCTATTCTTACTCCATACTGCCAGCCAGTCTTTTAATCAAACAGTGGCTTACGCAGAGGAAACTTTTTCAGCGGAGGAGATAATATCAAGCGAGCTATCCCCTTTTTAAGGGATGGCTCGCTTGTTGTGTCCAATAAACTTAAAGTGAGGTGGAAAGGGAGATAGTTTGGCTATATTGCCCTGACATAGAGTTTTGAGTGTCCTCAAGTGAAACTGTTAATTCTCCCTTTTGTCCAGGTAAAACCTTGACAATAGCGAGAGCTCTCCCCTCCTTTGTTTGGATCCAATGATTGCCATGTGCAGCACTGTTTTTAATTGAACCATTATCGGCACCAACCCAGGTGATATCGCCACTTAGTTGGAAAGTTAATCTCTGCTGTTGATGTTTTATCGGCACACCATTAAAGTCCATGAGCTGTATTACAAGTTGCTTGTATTGCTCATTGTTCGCTGATTCATCTTTAACTGATATATCACTGATCGCACCTGAAGTGGTGAGTGATTGTGTGGCTCTTATTTTATCTTGATCATAACCTATCAGCTCAATTTTCCCTTCTACGAATGGAACCACCCAGCGGAAAGTACGATCTTTTTGTTCAGTTAATAAACGTGAGCCATAACTTTGTCCATTAATAAATAGCGTTAACGTTTCACAATTGCTGACCGCTTCAATAAGAATTAATTCATCCTTTTGATAGTTCCAATGCTGATTTGACTCTGGCCATACCCATAATTTTTGCTCCCATGCGTCTGGATCGCTCTCCTGCGCATGATAGGTTTTAATATCAAAATCGATCTCGCGCTCTTTTGCTGGGATGGTGGTCATATGAACTATCGGCTCATCTGACCAAAGTGATTGGAACAGATAAAATGAAGATTTTTCAAATCCAGCCGCATCAAGTAACCCACTATCCGTTGTTCTTGTTGGCCACTGCCCATGTGTTTCACCCATGTAATTAACGCCAGTCCATAAAAATAATCCGCTGACAAATGGGCGTTCACTGACCGCTTTCCATTCATGCCATTGCGATAAATTTTCATTACCAATAATGGGCAGATTCGGATAGTGTTGGTGTGCATAATCATAAATAACTCGTCGGTAGCTAAAACCAATAACGTCTAATGCATCTGCATATCCCGACAGATAACTTGTTGAGGGCAAGATACAGTTCGCGGTAACAGGGCGTGTTGTATCTAGCTCCTTAACCCATTTAGCTAGTTTTTGCGCGGTTTTACCAATGTTGTACTGATGTTCAGGTAACGTGTCCAGCAGGTTTTTAATTTTCTTGGGGGAGTGAGGTGGCTGGCTCCAGAAGTAGTTACCATCCCAGCTGACATCAAAGAATCCTGTTGCTTCAACGTTACGTGGGTAGGTCCACTCAATCTCATTACCGATACTCCACATAAAGATAGAGGGGTGGTTAATATGGCTTTTTAGTGTGTTTTTGAGATCTTTCTCGGCGTCTGTTTGAAAATGCTCAGTATAGCCACGACTGATGAAATCATCGTGTTGGTCATTCATATTTAAACGCTTATCTTTAGGGAAATCCCATTCATCAAAAAATTCATCTTGTACTAATACACCAAGCCTATCACATAAATTTAATAAGCGTTTAGAGGCTGGATTATGTGCGATACGTACAGCGTTTACACCACAAGCTTTAAGTTTATTGAGGCGTCGCACCCAAACTTCATCGGGCACTGCTGCCCCAACCAAGCCACCATCATGGTGGAGGCAGACCCCTTTTATTGGTGTCAGTTGATCATTAATACTAAAGCCATTGTCTTTGCAAAAAGCTATTTTTCTAACCCCAAAAGTATCTGTTACACAGTCGACAACTTGATTATCAACGATGACCTTTGCGTTAAGCTGATACAGATGCGGTGTGTCAGGGTGCCATTTTTTAGCTTCATTGATTGTATGCTCTATTGTGACTTGTGCTTTATTTCCACTGAGCGTTGTGTTGTAAATATTTTCTTGTATTAATGCACCAGAGTCGACAGAAGAGATAGTTGTTGCTACCTGAGCAGCTGTTTCTTGATTGCAAGGTAAACCGGTCAGTGATAAGTCTACTGTTACCTCCGCTGTATTATCTTCATTCAGCTGAGTGGTGATCACGCTCCCCCAAATAGGCACATGAATCTGGTTGGTGATATGTAGGTGGACATCACGGTAGATACCTGAACCGGTATACCAACGCGAGTCAACATAACGGCGACGGTCAACCTCTATTGTTAGGGTATTCTCTGCACTTAAAAAAGGGGTAATATCAAGCACAAAGGGGGCATAACCATTCGCCTGAAAATGTATTTTTTGGTCGTTGAGATAAATGGTTGCATTGTTGTATATGCCATCGAACTCAAGGTACGCGTGTTGATTATCTGCTGATAGAGGATTTGTAAACTCTTTTTTATAAGTCCCCATTCCACCAGGAAGGTATCCTGTCGCGCCATCCCATTGCTCAGAAAACTGCTCTAAAATACTCCAGTCATGCGGTAGGGTGACAGTGTGCCAGTCAGAACGCTGTTCATCTCGCGCTAACTGAAATTGCCAGTTTTTATTAAATAGTGTTGTTATTCTTGGGGAGATAGGCGTATTCATTATATAACCTTTTAAAGCTGAGTTGTGTTAGTAATAGAATGTATTCGCTAAAAATAATAGCCCCAAGCAAACATTTGTCGGGGCTATACCAGCAGGGTAGTGTGGTTTATTTAATTACTATTTTGGAAAGTGCCTGAACTAAGAATCTGAC
Organism: Psychromonas sp. MME2; assembly: GCF_040566515.1. Lineage (NCBI taxonomy): Bacteria > Pseudomonadati > Pseudomonadota > Gammaproteobacteria > Alteromonadales > Psychromonadaceae > Psychromonas > Psychromonas sp. MME2. The sequence continues at coordinate 556,944 of NZ_JBEWXI010000002.1, forward strand.
GTTTTATGGTGTATAGACAAATATAGTTCCAGTTCCATGAAGGGTCATATTTATGACAAACACCCCAGTTTAACCCTGGATTTGCAAAACTTCCTTCATCTGCCTCTCTAAAAATACCGAGTGCTTCTGGCGCACCTTTTATGTGCGACATGATTTCAAAGTTTATGCCATCTTTTGCCCATTGGATTGTATTTTTTTCAGGTCCATCGGTAGTAATTAATGAAGCGATACCCCCATTTTGGTGCCATACAGCAACTTCATGTCCTGAATTAGAGATAGGGTTATATTCTGATTTTATATATGGTCCATGGATATTATCAGCGATTGCCACACCATGTTTTATTTCACGGCCGCCCATGTTCATCTCTTCACCCATTGTTTCTCCCTTGTAATAAAGGAAAAACTGGTTATTAAAAAACATTAAGCAAGGATCGTGTACTTTATGGCTATCAAAGCTACCCTTTGATTTTACGTGGAAACGATTATCTTCATCCCCGTCCCATTGACCATCTCTTGCTGGGCTCAGAATAGGCTCTGGTGATTTTTCCCATGGGCCAAATGGCGAATCAGACCATGCCATTGCAATCTCTTCATACTGACGATTGGTGTAAGGAGATTTTACCGTTTGATAAACCAGGTAAAACTTACCTTCATGCTCTAACACCTCGGGGGTAAATACTGCGCGGTCATCGTAACTACCTGCTTCACCTGCTTGCACGGCAGGGCCTTGCTCTTTCCATGTTATTTTATCTTCAGAGGTTGCATGCCAAACTTCCGTTTTATCCCATGGAAAGACTTTATCCTCTATATTACCGGTAAAGCCTTTTGTTTCACCCTCTCCTTTTGTGTACCAGCAGTGATATAAGCCATCAACTTTGATAACAGCAGTCGGATCGCGACGAATAACGCCCTCTTGATAAGCAAAGTCACCTTTAAGCTCAACTACATCAAACTCTACCATCCAATCTGGGCCACGGTTATCGTAACCTCGCTCTATTGCACGTAAGCTTGCAAGACTGAGCTTTTTTTCTGTTGTCATGCTTTTCTCCAATATAAAAATTGACATTAGGAGGAAAGGTAAACCAATATTGCCTTTAAGGCAATTGAAGAGTGCATTTTTACAGAAAGAAGTTGTGCAGATAGTGATTTGTCGCACAAATAAATATTGTCACATGAACGAAATAACACTAGTCGTTGCTCTTATGTTGCTGATTTGTAACTGTTTGTGTGATTTTTCTGTTTTTTGTTGAGTATTTATCATTTTCCGCTATTGAATCTATTGGTTGTAATTGGTTTTCCTGTTAGCATTGAAAGTACTGCTTCGCGCCTATTTTGGTAAACCAGATGGTGTTTGCTGTGTTGTCACCATTAAATATAATGTTTAATGTGATGTGCTAAGGGTAAGGTTTTTTATAATTGAAATTAAGGATGTAATTATATGTTATTTGGTAATGTTCAAAAGCTAAGCATGCTTAGCTATGCAAGCAATGAATTGGTCGCTTTGATTAAAGAGGCGCTGGCGCTAGTTGAAGGTAAAAGTGATGGTAAATACCCACTATCTGCGGCAAACGCCTTTGTGATCGTTGCCCATGGTGAAACTGAGTTACGTGAACAACGTCGCTCTGAAATCCATAAGGCTTATATTGATGTGCAGGTGGTTTTACAGGGGAGTGAAGCGATTGGTTACTCTTATTCACTTGACGAAAACAGCGCTGCATTAACCTCCTTAGAGAATGATGTAACATTTTTTGATGATGTCGAAAATGAACAATTTGTTAATCTATATGCGGGTGATTTTGCTATATTTTATCCAAATCAGCTGCATAGACCGCTCTGCGCTATTGATAAACCTGAGAAAGTAAAGAAAGCAATCATTAAAATTCCTAAAGTGCTATTCGATTGATTTTCAGTGCCTAATTGAGTGTTATAATCTACTTTATTACACTCAATTGTTGCCCCTTTTTAGTTAATAATAGTTTGCTTATCCTCGCTTATTTCTCATCATAATGACTGTTGTCCCTACCAATGTTATAAATTGCTATCAAGATCACTTTATTTTTCTTATTATCTATCTTGCTGTTTTTAAAGTGTTTATTTTGCTGTTTTCTCTATTTATTAGTCTAGATAACAAAATGAACGTTAAATTTTCTGTATTGATCACTAAATTTTTCGTATTGGTATGTAGAATTGCCTGAATACGTCAACCTGTTGTTATTTTTGGTTGACTTTTTTTGTGATTAAAAGGAGACACCTGTGTATTTAAAAAAGAATGCAATCGTACTTGCTATGATATCTGCCACCTTAATTGTCGGCTGTTCTATTAATACTGATAATGGGAAGGAACCATCGAATGCAGCCCAAACTGCTGAGACGGATATGACCAGTGCAGCCGTTGATATTGTTTTATCTGAAGCGGCTTTTTTAGCAAAAACGGAGAATACTCATACTTCCTATGAAGTTGTAGGAGAAGCACTCAAAATTACATTTGATGAGATCACCGAAGCGGAGAAAAATTCAAAGTGGCCTAATATGAAGTTCCGCCCTGTTGCTGGTAGCTATGATTGGAATACTAAAGGTGGGTTAAAGCTAAAATTAGAAAACCCTGGTAATGAGCAGGTTCGCATCGAGATGAAAGTAGTTGATGCAATTGGTTCAATGGGAGCGGCGACGCATCAGTTGGATCTTCCTATCTATATTGATGCTGGAAAAACAAAAACTGTTGATTTCTTGTTCAATGGGTTAGAGATGAATATCGAAGGCTACCGTGGTGGTAGTGAGCTTGATTTAAAAAATATTGTTGAATTTCAGTTTTATTCTGTAGGGCCAACGGGCAAGCAAGAGGTGATTGTTCACGCTATCGATTATATTGACAGAACGGGTGATTTTGTTGTTTCTGAGGCAAGAACAGATGTTGTAAAAGAAACCTCCATTGCAACCGTATTGAGTTTAACCGATTTTGAAAATTCAGCAGATGATCTGGTTGAATTATCCCTTGGTACAACTGTTACAGAGGTAACGGATGGTGGTGATCATGCGGTTCAAGTTGCATACGGTATTGAAGAATCCTACCCAACGATCAAGTTTTCTCCTGGTGTTGGCAAAGTATGGGATTGGTCAAAATATGGGGATGTCGCTTTTGCATTTGATGCTAAAAATATAGGCGATAAAGGTGCGCAAGTATTTTTACGTGTAGATGATGATGCTGATGAAAAATTAGGTGGCAAGGCGACGGGTGTTGTGCACAGTCGTACCGGTTATGTGCAACTACCTCCTAACTCTTCAGATACCTACTATTTCACCTTGAAAGATGTTGCTGAAGCGATGAACTCAGGTATGCGTGGTGAGCCACCTAAGAAAGAGTTTAGTGCTACACAGGTGGTATTTGGTTGGGGTGAAAGCGGCCTTGATATCTCTAATATCAGTAGTATACAGCTGTATATGATGAACCCGCAAAATGAAGCAACTATTGTTTATGATAATCTACGCTTGATTCCTAATTTAAGTAATGACACTGCACGTTATGTAGGGTTAATTGATCAATTTGGTCAGTATATTGATGAAACATGGCCTACAAAAGTAACCTCAGAAGCACAGTTAGTAGAGCAGGGTAAAACGGCTCTCAAACTGATTGATTCTGCGAAACCGCTCAGTGACCGTTCACGCTTTGGTGGTTGGGCTAAAGGTCCGAAATTAAAGGGAACAGGCTATTTCCGCACTGAAAAAGTTGGCGATAAATGGTCAATCGTTGATCCCGAGGGTTACCTCTATTTTGCGACAGGTCTTGATAATATCCGTATGGATGATCTGTACACAACAACGGGGATGGGGCTAGCCAGTATTGCTGAAGTTTCAACGGATAACTTACGCCCGAGTGAAGTTTCAGATCAACCTTATAACGAAAATACCGAGCCGCGTACTGAGCTTTCTCCATTACGTCATGGTATGTTTACATGGTTGCCTGATTATGATGCTCCACTAGCGCAAAATTATAATTACACTGAGATGATTCATACTGGGCCACTTGATCATGGTGAAATATTTAGTTTCTATGGCGCTAATTTAATGCGTAAATATGAGACAGATGATCGTGCTAAAGCATTGGATATTTGGCAGGACAGTACCCTTGCTCGTATGACTGATTGGGGCTTTACATCATTAGGTAACTGGTCGGATCCAAGTTTTTACGGTAATGGTAAAATTCCTTACACTGCACATGGTTGGATTATTGGTAACCATAAGCGTATTGATACTGGTAATGATTATTGGGGACCAATGCATGATCCCTTTGATGCAAACTTCCGCCAGTCTGTCGCAACAATGGCTAAGAAAGTATCAGGAGAGGTGAAAAATGACCCATTCTGTATCGGTTACTTTGTTGATAATGAGCTGAGCTGGGGTAACACCGTCTTTGATGCAAACCATTTTGCTTTAGCTTTGTCTGGCTTGCGTGGATCGGCTGCTGATAGTCCAACTAAAGCTGCATTTGATAAATTCTTAAAAGGTAAATATGGCTCTATCGCTAAGCTAAATAGTGCTTGGGGAACCGATATTGCTTCTTGGGAAACATTTGCTAAGGGCTTTAACTACCAAGGAGAGTTCACTGAAAACGTTAAAGCGGATTTAAGTGATCTGCTGTACCTATTTGCTGATCAATACTTCAAAGTTGTAAGTATTGAGATGGAAAAAGTGATGCCGAATCATATGAACCTTGGTTCACGATTCTCAGATTGGGGTATTACGCCTGAAGCGGCAAAAGCGGCGGCAAAATATGTTGATGTGATGAGCTACAACTTATATGCAACGGATCTTGAGTCAAAAGGGGATTGGAGTCGTTTACCTGAATTAGATAAGCCAAGTATCATCGGTGAATTCCACTTTGGTTCACTTGATTCTGGTATGTTCCATCCAGGTTTGTTAAGTGTGGATAGCCAAGCAGATCGTGGTAAAGCTTACGCTAAATATATGCAGAGTATTATTGATAACCCATACTTCGTTGGTGCGCATTGGTTCCAATATGTTGATTCGCCAGTAACAGGGCGTGCTTGGGATGGGGAAAACTACAATGTCGGTTTTGTCAGCATTACAGATACGCCTTATTTGCCACTCATTAATGCAGCGAAAGAGGTTAATGTCTCGCTTTATGAAAGACGTTACGGTGATGTAAAATAGTCTAATGATAAGTTGACAACTGCTTTTATATAAAGGCATAAACGTCATATGAAGCACTACACGCGAAAGCGTTTAGTGCTTTTTTTGTAGGTAAATAAAAGCGACAAGAATTTTCTTATGCGCAATGGTATTACATAGACTCTAATAATATTCATTAAAAAGTGTGTCCCCTCTCTATTTTATGCAATAACAACGATTTACTTTAAGTTACATAGGAATAAAATATTCATATAAGAATGTGTTATTTCTATATGAATCTATTTTGATGTTTAAGTGAGGGTGGTATGACAAGAAAAACAGTTGATCTAAGTGGTTGCCGTTGGCAGATGGAGCGCATGCGCCCAGGCCAAGGTGAAAAAGAGGGGTTACACCTACTGCCAGCCGAGTACCAAGGTACTCACTTTAGCTGGAACTTCGGCAGCGTGCCGGGTGATGTCTACACAGATTTACACCGCGCGAACGAAATTGCGGATCCCCTGTTTGGTCGTAATATGCACCGTGCTAAATGGGCGGCAGAATATGAGTTCTGGTACTGTCACCGTTTTGAAGTACCTGCAGAGATGAAAGGCAAAAAAATTCGCCTTATCTTTGAAGGTGTTGATTACAGCTGTGACGTTTGGTTAAACGGCACGCATTTAGGGCGTCATGAAGGGATGTTCTCAGCGTTTGAATTTGATATTACTGACATTGCGAGCTGGGCAGACTGGCGCGGTGGCTCCAACATGTTGATGGTGAAATTAGATCCGCCACCTAAAAACTACCGTAACTGTGGCGGTACAAAAGTTAATTTCTCTGGTGATTACTTCTCAGGTCTTGTGCCATTTGGTATTTGGCGTCCAGTGCGCATCGAAGCAACAGAGCAGGTTCGCATCGATAGCATTCGCACCGATGTAACGGTTGAGCGTTTACAAAACCAAGATAATGCACAAGTTGCATTAACGGTAGATATGGTAAGCCATAGCGATAGCACACAAAAAGTTACACTGGCTGGTGTTTTACAGGGTAAAAACCGTGCAACAGCCGCTGTGCACTTTGAAGTGGAAGTTAACGTGCCAGCAGGTGAGAGCCAAATTAGCACCACTATCAATGTTGAAGATGCTGCACTTTGGTGGCCGTGGGATATGGGCGCACAAAATCTCTATACCCTTGACCTTGAAGTAAAACAGGGTGATGCCATTTTAGATAACATGCAGGAGGTGATCGGCCTTCGTGAAGTCACAATGGACTTCAACCCAGGTTATGATAATGAATTCCCATGGACATTTATCATCAATGGCAACAAGCACTTCTTCGTTCTGCTTGTTGGGGTGGCCAACCTTCATTCTTCTACGGTCGTAACAGCCTGAAAAAATATGAAGATCGCCTCGCAATGGTTAAAGAAGCCAACATCAATAACCTGCGTATCTTCGGCTGGCATCCACCAGAAGTCCCTGATTTCTACCGTATCTGTGATGAATTAGGTATCACCGTTTGGACTAACTTCACACTGGCAACACAGGCTTACCCGAAAGAGCAAGCCTTTGTAGATGGGGTGTTACATGAATGTGTGGCAACCGTCAAAGAGCGTCGCAATCACCCATCACAAATTTTCTGGATGGGCGGTGAAGAGGTATTCTTCTCAGGTGCGCATGAAGAGAGTGGTAACAAACAACTCATGCAAGTGATCGGTGAAACCTTAAAAGGTTACACCAATATCCCTTACGGTTTAGCCTCACCACTGAGCTCAGAATCAGCGCAGAACATGGGCTTTGGCCCGAATGAATCGATGCATGCCAATGAGCATTACTACCAAGGTGGTAAAGAGTACATGGAAGAGTACTACCCCTCTCTTGATTGTGCCATTATCCCTGAATTAACCGCCGCTTCTGCGCCAAACATTGAAAGTCTGAAAAAATTCATCCCGGCAGATGAGTTATGGCCAATGGGGCCAAGTTGGGCATATCACTGGGCTGATATCGACATGTTAATCAACCTGAACTACGAAGTATTCGGTGATTACAAAATGGACTCATTAGAAGAGTTTGTAGAAGCGACACAAATCGCACAGGGGACGGTTATCCAATTTGCACTTGAAACTTACCGTCGTCGCAAACCGAAAATGAGTGGTGTTGCTATCTGTCACTTTATTACTCATGTGCCAGACATCAAATGGGGTGTGGTTGATTACTACGGTAAGAAGAAAACATCCTTTGATTGGTTAAAACGTACTTACCAACCACTACTACCAAGCTTACATTTCGACAAACGTCGTTGGGATGCAGGTAGCGAGTTCAAAGGTGGTATTTGGATAGTCAATGATTACCAATACGAATACAGCAACCTAACACTGGAGTGGAAAGTCTTATACGAAGGTCAAGAAACCGGTGTTGCAGGTAGCAAACAGGTTGATGTTGCATTAGATAGTTCAGAGCAATTTGCAGAGATTAGCTGGACACTGCCTAACAATGCCTTTGGTAGCTTTGAAGTAGAGTTAGTGATTAAAGATGAAGACGGCAACGTATTATCTGAAAACGCTTATGAACTACTGGTTGGCAATCAACAAGCAGCAAAAGCACAAAGCCTTGCTTACTTAGCTGAAGCGCAAGCTCGTTTAGATAAATACGGACACAGTGTTTATCGTTATTTTCCTGAAATGTGGGAAGAGCTAGAGGAATAACAGTAGCACCCACGTGGCAAAAGTTAATTATCTTTACTACGTGGGTAGAACATCTCCTTGATTTTTTAATCAACACTACAAAATAGATATTCATGCGTATAAATATACGTAATTGCTCTCTTCCCTAATGAAAATGACATGCTGGATATTTAATAAATAACCATGACACAGAATCTGGAATGCCTCTGTTTTATATGTCGAACTCTTGTGCGTATTCATTCAATTTATCACCGCTTGCTTTTAATTTTACACAAGCCTGCGTCGATGCTTCTGAATGACGAAAAAGCGCCTCTGTATCATCTTTAATCTTATGGATTCTTTCATTAATTTCAGCGGCTACCACTGTCTGTTCTTCGGCCGCTGTAGCGATTTGTTGCGACATAGCAGTAATATTATCAAGTTCTTCACGCAAGCATTCAACACCTTTTGCACTGTTTACGACTTCTTTTACAGCTGCAGTACCTTGCTCTTTTAAAGCTATCATATTTGTAGCTGCTGCTTTAGAGCCTGCTTGTAATGTTTCTATTTGTTGACGGATCTGCTGTGTTGACTCTTGTGTTTTGCTCGCAAGAGTGCGGACTTCATCTGCGACAACTGCAAAACCTCGTCCTTGCTCTCCTGCTCGTGCGGCTTCAATCGCTGCATTAAGTGCCAATAAATTAGTTTGTTCAGCAATGCTCTGAATCACGGAAAGTACATTGCTAATTTCTGCTGTTTCATCGTTGAGTTGATATACTTGTGTTTCTGTATTTGATAACTCTTGCAATAAATTTTCCATCATATCTTTAGTCAGGCTTGCTTTTTCTGCACTATCGATGGAGCTTTTATGTGCTCTTCCTACAACCTCAGCTGTATTTTGAGACAATGCTGCTACCTCTTGAATAGTTGCCGCCATTTCATTAATTGCGACCGAAATTGTATCTGTAGATTGGTTTTGGCTGTGAGCTAGTTTTTGGTTTTGCTCGGTAGAGTAGGAAACATCAGTGGATTGTTTTGCAATATTTTTAACTTCATCCTGCACATTATCAATAGCTTGGCTAAAACTTTGCATTAATGAATTAAATGCTAAGGCAACATGTGTTAATTCATCATTACCTTCACTTGGTAACTTATGCGTTAAGTTTTTACTGATTGATACCTCTTTTAGGGTGTTGACCAGAGCTTTGAGAGGGGGAATGATAGATTTTATAATAATAAAGGATATCAGTGCGATGATAATTATCGTTGTTATTAATATAATAAGGTTAAGCAATACTTTATCAGAAGCGGCTTTTAAGGAGGTTGTCACTTCACTTTTAATTTTATCTTCAATCAAAACGATCACTTTATGCAACTCAGACATGTTTTGAGTTGTTAAATCAAACCAGCGTTCTGGGGTCATATTGTAGGCCGTTCCGCCCATACCCATCATTTCTCGGCGCATAGCATCAAGTTTTTTGTTGATGTCTGATTGTAAATAACCATTCCAGTAAGCGTCTGATATTTTTTCAGGTGCATAGGCTGATATACGTAGCTGCATATCTTCAATTTGACGGAAAATAGCCACATTGTTTCCCATTGAACTGTAATCTAAATTTTCGCGGGAAAACCCATCAAGACCATTGCCTCGTTCGCTTGAAAAACGATTATTAAGAGTGATAAAAGCGGAGTAAGTACCTGTTAATATACTTAATTTCTGATTTCCTGCGGATATTTTAACTACCGCATCAATGGTTTCAATTAATCCGGTATTCATATAGCCATAACGCCATAGAACATGCATATTATCAGCATCAAAAAGTTCTAATTTATCGGCATGGGAACGAGCAGATTTGAGGTATGAGAAGTAGTCATTAAAGGCATCAAATTTATTTTGTATACCCAATTCTGCTAATGCCTCCTTATTAGCAGCTTGATAGTGTTGATAGTTAGTAAGGACCTTATCTAATGTAGCACGTTGAGCAATTAACTGAGACTGAAAGCCTTTGCCTGTACTTCCTACTGGTGTACCACTAATGAAGCCTTGTGTTAAATCACGTTCAGTTTGCAGCTCCTGAAGTACTTTTCCAGCCTCTTGAGCTAAGAGCATTGCACTTGCAACTTTTTCTAATTTTGCCTGCTCATTTAATGAATCTAATAAAAATTTAACAGAGTAACTGCCTGCAACAATTGTTGGTAACAGCGCTAATATTATAATTCGAGTCGATATTTTTAATTTTGTTAACATAATTTACACCACATAAATAGAGTTAATATATTTTCTTATTGCAGGGGCTAATTTATTCCATCAATATGGTTCTGTATGCTATAGCATTTGGTTAAATAGTAAATTAAATTGGTTGATGAGTTTGATGTTGGCCACGTTATTTAACAATACATTCATTTATCAATTTTTCAGTTAAGTAATAAACGGTTTTATAATGACTTTAGATATGTATTAAATATCCGTCTGTAGTGGTTATTTGTCCAAGGATTTGTAGTCGCATAGTGGGGCTATTACTAACTCGAGAGAAAAACTAATCTTCGGTCGTTCAAACATATATCCATGTGACCTCCAGTTGCTTTGCCTATTGTTAACGGCATCTCATCTTTTATTGCTGGCCTTACAGCATAAGTTGCATGGGTATACTCTCTACATTATGTACCTATTTTTTTGAGCTTATAGCAATTCAATAAATAGCTGCTCTATCTATTAGTTTAACCAACAAGATAGAGGAGATACTTATTCGGATTGGTATATATTTATTTAACATTGCAGTTGCTCAGATATTTTGTTGGCAATAGTTTGTGCATGAGTGATTAATGCCTGTGATGGGGCGTCCCCATTTGAGTTTAATGTTGAAACTGTTAACGAAGCGACAACTAATCCATTCGGTTTTCCGATCAACACTGCAAAATTATTAATGCCTTCCGATAATTCGTTTTGCGCTGAGTCAATACCCGTTACTCGAACACTATCAATGAGCGCTAGAAATTCTGCTTTTTCCTCTTTGTTCATCTGATTAAATTTGTCATCTCGCTCTAAAATCATCCCTTGCACATCAGGATTACTATTTGCTAGTAATATACGACCTGAGACGGTTTCACTGGCAGGGAACAACGTACCTTCTGCAATACTAATGGAAACAGGGCCATGGCTGCGAGCATGCAAAATGACCATTGCTTGGCTTTGGTAAAGCATGCTTAGATGGCAGGAGTGACCTGTTGAAAAAGCAAAGTCTTCCATATGTGGTAAAGCACATTTTGCCACTTTGTGTAGCGGCGATATTCTGCGTGATAGGTTATAGATTTTTAATGATGCACTATATTTACCTGACAGTTCATCCCGAATAAGATACCCGCGCGCTTCTAGTCCAACTAACACTCGATAAATTTCATTCGCGCTACGGGATAATGCAGTCGCAATTTCAGTTTGTGATTTTGGCTGCTCTTGAGTGACGATATATTCAAGAATATCTAACCCCTTATCAAGCGCAGGCACTGCATATTTGCTTGCCGATTGTGTTTTTTTATCCATCACTACTTAGTTCGTTTTAAATTGTTTTTGCATATTAGCAGGTTGGCATTAAAACCCAAAATTAATCACTTTTGTTTAAAGCCGCGATATTTAAGCTACCAATAATCCCATTCCGCATAATATTGTGATCAGGGCTTGTTGAGGAAAAATGCTGGAGAGCAAGGCGCATAATTGAGTAATAGCAGGCTATTGCGATTGAATGCAACGCAGCCATCTATTATTTTAACCACCAAGATAGATCAGATACTTATGCGGATTGGTATAAGAGAGGATTTTTTAGGTTTTTCAATATTCCAAAAAAAATCCTTAACACCAAATAGTGTTAAGGATTTTTGGAGAAGCTCTTTTTATCTTGTTAACGCAAGATAAATCGTTGCTTAAACCTCATATTGCGCTATTTTCTGCCAATCGAATTCTACGCCAACACCAGGCTCGTCAGAAGCGACTGCACGATAGTTTTCTACTACTAATGGGCGCTTAGTATATTCGTCGATAGGGAAGCTATGTACCTCTAACCAACCTGTATCAAAAGCAGATACTAGGCTTACATGCAACTCTTGCATCCCATGCGTACAAACGGGAATTTCATTTTCAGTAATTAAATTAGCTGCTTGTAACCAACCTGTAATACCGCCACAGTTTGATGCATCCGGTTGTGCAAAGCCTAGTTTAGCTTGATCCATGGCATAACCAAATTCGTGAATGGTATGCAGGTTTTCACCCATCGCTAATGGAATAGAGGTGTTGTCAGCAATTTTTGCAAAACCTTTATAATCATCTGGTAGTGTTGGCTCTTCAAACCAAGTGATATCGTACTGCTCAACCGCTTTTGATAGCGAGATTGCTTGGTCAACTGTTAGTGAGTAGTTGGCATCGATCATAAAAGTAATATCTGGGCCAATTAGCTCTCTAACCGCTTTGATGCGATCAATATCTTCTTGCGCATTTTCACGGCCAATTTTAATTTTAACCGCGTTAAATCCAGCATCTAAATAGCCTTGGATATTTTTAAGTAGTTTCTCTAATGGGAATAAGAGGTCAATACCACCACAATAAGCTTTACAGGTATTGTTTTTACCTCCGGCCATTTTCCATAGTGGTAAACCTTCGCGCTTACCTTTTAAGTCCCACAATGCAATATCAACGCTCGACATCGCAAAGCTTGAGATACCGCCACGTCCAACATAATGAATATGCCACTCCATGAAATCGTAGATCTGAGCTATTTGAGTTGCATCTTTACCGATAAGGGCGGGTTGAATATCATGTTCAAGCATCGCTTTGATAGCATAACCACCTTTACCACCCGTGTAAGTATAACCTGTGCCTTGTGATCCATCTTCGAGCGTGATGGTTGTTGTGATCAGTTCAAAATGGTCGTGATCACCATGTTTTGCATCGGATAAAATCTCTTTTAATGGAATTTTGAATAGCTGCGTTTTTATCGTTTTGATTGCTGTATTCATCTGTCTAGCTACCTATTTTAAGTCAGTTACAATTTCGTTAATAAGGCGGCCAATCTCTTCCCAATTTCCGCTTTTAACAAGTGCAGGATCAACCATCCAAGAACCGCCACAAGCAAGTACTGCTGGCAGTGCTAAATAATCTTTAATATTTTTTGGGTTAATACCACCCGTAGGCATCACTTTAATTTGCCCGTAGGGAGCAAGTAGTGATTTTAGCATGGGTAGGCCACCAGATGCTTCTGCTGGGAAAAACTTAACGGTATCTAAGCCAAGTTCAATCGCTCGTTCAACTTGTGATGGGTTATTAACTCCAGGAATAATGGCAATATTATGTTTTTTACAAGCAGCCACAGTATTTGGGTTAAGGCCTGGTGAAACGATAAAGTCAGACCCTGCTTCTTTTGCTGCAATAACTTGCGCTTCATTTAAAACTGTACCTGCACCGATTAAGATATCAGGGTATTGCTTACGTAATAAGCGAATAGCTTCAACAGCTGCATCAGAGCGGAATGTGATCTCAGCTACAGGTAGACCGTTTTTAACTAACTGTTCACCAAGTGGAAGAATCAATTGTGCATCATCAACAGCGATCACTGGAATCACTTTAAGTGATTGTAATGCTTCATTTAACTGGTTCATTATTTTTATATCCTATTTAGAAGTGGGTTCGTTAATTCTTTCTTGTACCTGTTGTAGAGTCGGTAGCGGTGCTACTGCGCCATAACCTGTAATGGTAATCGAAGCGGTTGCATTAGCATGCTTTAAGCACTCTTGTAAACTTAAACCATTTACGTAATGAGTACAAAATGAGCCTGCGAAAGAATCGCCTGCTGCTGTTGCATCAACAGGTGTTACTTTATGTGGTGCAATGCTAAAACGCTGTGTTGCATCAGCAACGGTTGCGCCTTCAGAGCCTCGTTTAAGTACCACTATTTTTGCACCTAACGCTAGGTAGTGATCTATAATTTCATCTGCATCTTCTAAGCCCGTTAATAGTTGTGCTTCATCTAAGCTTGGGAAGCAGATATCAACCATTGATGCCGTTTGACTAATGATCCCTTTCGCTCTTTCAAGCGACCACAGTTTTAATCGTAAATTAGTATCATATGAAACCAATGTGCCATTTGCTTTTGCAATTTTGATCGCTTCAAAAACAGCATCGCAACTTGATGCGCTTATTGCCTGAGTGATTGCGGTAACATGCAGTAACTTCGCTTTTTTGATTGCTTCAATTGGGAGTTGGTTGTCTGTAATAAGACTAGCCGCTGAGCCTTTACGTAAAAAAGAGAAGTGGTGCCCATCACTGTTATGAGTAATGAAATAAACACCAGTATGTGCATTTGGATTGCTAACTACATTGGAAATATTAACTTTTTCTTCTTTCCATAGGTCGATAAAACGTTGTCCAAATTCATCACAACCTAGATGAGTGAGCATACCCACATCTGCACCTTGGCGTGCTGCTGCAATAGCAAAATTAGATGCATCTCCACCAAACCCACTCAAGAAGTCGGCTCCCGTATCGCTGACCTCTTTAATTTGACTGAATTCGTACATTGGTTCACCAAAGCTTAGGATTTGGCAAACGTCACTTTCATTTTCAACAGTTTCTTTTATGCTCATAACGCTCTATCACCTTATAATAACGACTTGATATAGTATGTGTAACTTATTTTAGATCTATCTATTAGAGATAGTATGTGGCTAATGTTATTTGGTCAACCAAAACGCGCAATGAATGTAGAGCAGTGTCACAAAATAGAGTTTGCTTTAAGCTAGGTTGTTTGCGGGTTTGCCCCCTTAGGAGCCTTTGTTTTATTGACATTTAGTTGCTTTACTATTTTTTTTTTAATATTTTTTCTTTTAATTGGTTATCCATTTGCCATTGATTGGTTGGTGTTCTTTGTTTACAATTACCTAAAGTGTTAATGAGTTGCTGTGTAATACAGCTGGTACATACTGTTCACAATGATTATTGGTTAATTAATCAAGGTAGGTAAATATGAATTATCCGGATATGAGATCCGCTGTTTATTCTTCTCAAACATCATATGTTCGAGAAAATTTAAAGTCTGACATTGTGCACATTGGGTTTGGTGCATTTCATCGTGGGCATCAAGCTGTTTACAATGATTTAACGAACGATATATCAGATACTCAATGGGGTATCTGTGAAATTAATATGTTTGGTCCTGCGGATCTTATTGATGATTTAAAAGCCCAAAATAACCTATTTAGTGTTGTCGAAAAATCTGCAACAGAAACTCATACGCGTTTAGTAAGAACCGTTTCAGAAGCGATTCATACGCCCGTTGACGGTATTAATGCTGCGATAGAAAAAATGTGTGAAGCGCAAGTGAAAATCGTTTCTTTGACTATCACAGAGAAGGGCTATTGTGTTGATCCTCAAGCGGGTACTTTAGACTTTACGAATTCACTTATCGTACATGATTTAGAAAACAGTAATGCGCCTCAATCTGCTATTGGTTTGATTACTGAAGCTTTACGTATCCGTAAGGAGCAAGGTTTAGCGCCATTTAGTGTCCTCTCTTGCGATAATATTCCTGAAAACGGTCATTTAACTAAAAATGCAGTATTAGCGTTTGCATCAGCGGTTGATAAATCACTGGGTGCATGGATTGAGGAAAACGTTAGTTTTCCTAGTACCATGGTGGATCGTATCGTACCTGCTATGACGCCAGACCAATTCGAAGTTATTCAAAAAGAAACAAATTATCTCGATCCTTGTGGTGTTGTGACTGAAGATTTCCGTCAATGGGTTATCGAAGATAATTTTGTTGCAGGTCGCCCAGATTGGGACAAAGCTGGTGCAATGTTTGTTGCTGATGTATTGCCCTATGAAGAGATGAAACTGCGTATGTTAAATGGTAGTCACTCATTCTTAGCTTATAACGGCAGCCTTGCTGGTTATGAGTTCATCTATCAATGTATGGAAGATGAAGCTCTAAAAGCTACAACACTGCGCCTGATGCTAGAAGAGCAAGCAAAATCGTTGAGCCCTAGCTTAAATGTTGACCTGCCTGAGTATGCCAACTTATTAATTGCCCGTTTTAGTAATACCAATATTAAACATAAAACTGGACAAATCGCGATGGACGGTTCTCAAAAACTGCCTCAGCGTGCTGTTGATCCGTTTATTGAACTACAAAAACGTCAGATCAAATCTGCATGTTTACCTGTATTAGTCGCGGGTTGGATGCATTACGTCATTAAGCTAATCCAGAAGGGTGAAACACTAGTTGATCCTATGGCTGAGACGTTTATAGAGATCGTTGTAGCTGATACTGACTTACAAACTAAATGCAATGCACTTTTTGCTATTGAAAAAATCTTTGGCAAGCATGCAAAAAATTCACTGTTTGCTGAGCAGGTAACAACAGCATTCAATGCCATAACAGAGCAAGGAATTGAATCAGTGATCAATTCTTTAGCAACCAAATAGAAGGCTTACTTAATATGAAAACACTTATTTGTCATGAACCGAACTCGATTGAATACATTGAACGTGAAATGCCTTCAATTGAAGCAAACGAAGTACTTTTAAAAACCCGTGCCGTAGGTATTTGTGGAACAGATATTCACGCTTATGCAGGTCGTCAACCATTCTTTTCATACCCTCGCGTACTAGGTCATGAAATTGCAGGTGAAGTGGTTGAGTTAGGTAGCGCAGTTACCTCAATTACTAAGGGCAAACGTTATTCAGTTATTCCTTGTATCCCATGTGGTAAATGTAGTGCATGTAAAGATGGCAAAACAAACTGCTGTGAGAATGTTTCTCTATATGGTGTACACCAAGATGGTGGTTTTTCTGAATACTTAGCGGTACTAGAAGATAACTTAGTTTTGTTACCGGAGTCAGTTTCTGATTCTCAAGGAGCATTAGTTGAATGTTTTGCTATCAGTGCACATGCCGTGCGTCGTGCTGAAATTAAATCTACGAATAACGTGCTTGTTGTTGGTTCTGGTCCAATTGGCTTAGCTGCTGCTGCGATTGCTAAAGCGGAAGGGGCGACGGTTGCGGTTGCTGATGTAACTGATTCTCGTCGTGAACATGTTGAAAAAGCACTTGGTATTCCTGCTTTAAACCCGTTAGAAGATTCTTATGTTGCTGATCTTCGTGCTGCATTTGGCGGTGAGTTACCGTGTGTTGTAATGGATGCAACGGGTAATAAAGGTTCAATGAGCCGTGCTGTTGAATTGATTCGTCATGGTGGTAAATTGGTATTCATCGGTTTATACATTGGTGATTTGGTTATTGATGATCCGACATTCCATAAGAAAGAGACCACTCTATTAAGTAGCCGCAATGCAACGCGCCAAGATTTTGAACGTGTTATTGAATTGATGGCTTCTGGTGATATAAGTGAAGCGATCATGAAAAATAAAGACTATGACTTTGACACCTTTGGTCTCACTTACAAAGAAGATGTTGTCGAAAACCTTTCGCTGGTAAAAGGCGTTATCAACTTTAATTCTTAAGGATAAATTCATGTCGACTCAATTAGTAAAAGAAGAAAAACTACGCGAACTTTCGTTAGCTAAACTATTGGCTGCTGGACTTGATGAAGCAACCGCTGCTGAAGTTGTTGATGTATTAGTTCACGCTGATTTAACAGGTGTGCATTCTCATGGGGTTATGCGTGTAGAGCATTACTGTCATCGTCTTGCGATGGGCGGATTAAATAAAGAAGCTAAATTTTCAATCGAACAAATATCACCTTCTGTTGCTGTACTTGATTCAGATGATGGTATGGGGCATTCAGGTCTTATTGCTGCAACCAAACACGGCATTAAAATGGCTGCTGAGACAGGTTTAGGCTTTGTGAGTGTTAAAAACACTTCGCACTGTGGTGCGTTATCTTACTTTATGGAGCAAGCTACAAGTGAAGGTATGATTGCGATAGCAATGACGCAGACAGATACTTGTGTTGCACCATATGGTGGCGCTGAACGCTTTTTAGGGACTAATCCAATTGCATTTGGTTTCCCAGTTAAAGATTCTCACCCGATGATTGTCGATATGGCAACAAGTGCCACTGCATTTGGTAAATTACTTCATGCTAAAGAAACTGGGCAACAAATTGGAGAAGGCCTTGCGATTGATAAAGATGGCAATGGCACAACGGATCCACACAAAGTTGAGAACTTATTAACGTTCGGTGGCCATAAAGGATCAGGCCTCGCACTCTCTATTGATGCGTTAACAGGCGGATTGATGGGGGCTAACATGAGTAACCATATTAACCGTATGTATGGTGATTATGAGAAAATGCGTAAATTAGCAAGTCTTGTTATTGTTATCAGCCCTGAAAAATTAGGTAACCCACTATTCTCTTTTGCAATTGGTGCAATGATCAATGAATTACGTGCGGTAAAACCTGTTCCTGGTGTAGATAAAGTGATGGCGCCAAATGATCCACAAGTAGCGTATAAAGCTAAATGCTTGGTCGAAGGTATCCCTGTTGCTGATGGTGTTTACGAGTATTTAATGAGTTAATGTTTCATCCTGTTTTTTGATAAAAAGCCCACTTTTAATGTAAATTAAAGTGGGCTTTTTGGCTTTATTTAAGGCGTAAATTTTAGATTATGAGATGTATGAATGATTAATTGGTTAACCTATGTGGTATTGTTGTGGTTAAATTTAATGGTATTGGTTGGACTTTTTATTGTATTTAAGTCACTAAATATAGGTAAGGATATTTTTGAATGAATGTATTACAGCAGCTGTCTTTTAAAGCTAAAATAATTTCAGTTATGATTATTCTGTTGCTCAGTTCAACAGCCGTTTCTTTTTTAAGTGCCCGCTATTTTATCGGTCAGGAGCTCGTTAATACCGATTTGAAACAGATTGAGTCACAAATTTTCCTCATCTCTAACCGCGTTGAAAGTGAACTTGCGTCTAATATAAAACTTGCTGATAGCATTCCACTAAACCTCGCAAATTTAGCACAAGTATTAGATATCAGTGGGTTTTATAGCGTAAGTAAAGTGGTATATGGTTCGGTTTTTACACCTGATCGTAACGTTGATTATATCGCAGGAGAGCCTCCTACTTTTGTTCAGTACACTGACGAAACACAGCAAAAATATTTAACACTTGCTAATAAAATTGAAGGAAGTAAAACTTATATTAGTGATGTCTATTACGAACAACAAAAGCCACTTATCTCGATTGCGAAAGCGTCAATAGACAGTACCGGTGGTGTTGATATTTTTATTGTTGATTTAACCTCTTTGATTGATGGCTTTAAACAGATTGAAACGGAAGGTAGTTTTTTAGAGTTGGTTGATAATTTAAACCAAGTTATCTATAGCAATAAAGAGGCAACTGATGTTATTAAGTTCGGTAGAGAGGTTGATATAGCGGGTAAAAAATGGCAAATAATTGGTTATATTGATAATAGCTATATCGAAAACCATACCGCGTCACTTAATAATAAAATTAGCATAGTAACACTTGGTTTTGGTTTATTTATCATGTGTTTGGGTTTGTTGATTATAATGTTTACCTACAGACCTATTGTCGCTCTGCGTGAATTAATTGAAGATCTTGGGCAAGGGGATGCGGACCTAACGATGCGCCTTAATAGTAAAACCAATGACGATATTGGCAGAATATCAAAGGGAGTAAATAATTTTGTTGCACGCTTACAATCTATGATGCTAGAGGTGCGTGATTCAAGTCTGAAATCCACTCAGGAGATTGATGAACTTCAAGCACAAACAACGGCGAATAAAGCGTTAACAAATAGCCATAATAAAGAGATAGAATTAGCTGTCACTGCAATCACAGAGATGAGTACGACCGCAAGTACCGTTGCTGCAAATGCAGATAATGCAGTTAAACAAACAGGCACAGCACTTAATGCGACAAAAAACAGCAAACAGATTGTGGAAGAGGCGGTCAATAGCGTTGATGACTTGACTTCCGAGTTTGATAAAATGGCCGAGTCCATTAATGTGATGGTGACAGATGTTGACCAAATAGGCATCGTGCTTAACGTTATCGGTGCTATTGCAGAGCAAACCAACCTATTAGCATTAAATGCAGCGATTGAAGCGGCTCGTGCCGGTGAGCAAGGGCGAGGTTTCGCTGTTGTTGCGGATGAAGTTAGGGCGCTGGCTGCGCGGACGCAAAAAAGCACTGCTGAGATCACTGCGATGTTAAATCAGTTACAAAGTGGCAGTAGTAAAGTCGTTAATGCATTAGATGAAACACGTGCAAGATGCCTTAATACTTCATCTAATACTAACAAAATTCATGAGTCTTTGGATGTTGTCATTCAATCGGTTGCTACTATCTCTGAGCTTAACGAGCAGATATCACAATCGGCAAATGAGCAACGTGAAGTAAGTGGGGAAATTGATCAGAATATGTCTGTTATGCAGGATATGGTTTTACGCTTAGATAATGATAGTGAGTCAGCGGTTGGTAAGATGAGACACCTATCTGAAACTAATGACGCATTAGGTAAACTCGTTAACCAATTTAAATTACAATAATAGTTTTATTAACTAGAGATCTGGTTAATGAAGCATCAAATTATTACTTTTCACAGCGCCTGAGGTTCACTGCCCACAGGCAGTTCAGATATGCTGATATAGGTTGGTGGAATGGCACATCTTTGTGTCTCATCCTGTTCAGCATCCTTGCCTCTCGCTCGTGGTGATTGCTGTTGTAAGACGCGTCCAAATTGATACGAGAGGGGTATGGCTCACAGTAATTTTGCTACCTGTTAGTGCTTCTACAATAACTGTATTACCATCAGCCCGTTGGTATTTTTAGGACTTGGGCAACGAAATGGATATCTCTAAAATTAATTATCGTATAATTGAACGATTCTATTTTTCTATGGCGGTCATTTCTGCCGTGTTAATTATGTGGCAGTACTGGGGAATGAACCACAGGGTCAATATCTATCCAAGTCCTGCCGCTAAAATAGCGACAGGAGGCGACCATATAAATGGTGGACGGTCAGAAAGTGCTATATTAGTCGCTGAAAATATCATAAAGCAGCATTGTCAAATAACGCCTTCTAATACTTTTGCATTTTGTAGTTTAGATATTTCCATTGGAGCTGATCCTAACCATGGTATTGATCTTAGCCAGTTTGACCATTTGTCGCTTTTGATTGACCATCAATCTAGTGAGCAAGATACCTTGTTAATTTACTTAGAAAATAGCGAGTTTAATGGAAACGATTCGACTATTTCTCGTATAAAGAGCAACATGCAGGTTATTTTACCTTCGTCATCTAAGCAGCTTTATAACTTACCTTTGCAGAGCTTTTTTGTTCCATCGTGGTGGATTCTACAAAATAAAGTCACCGGGGTGGATGCCCAAAGCAATTTACGTAATGTGACAGGATTCAGAATAACAACGGGTGATAGCACGCTAAGTCGTAGTATTGATATTACGTTATACAAAGCGCAATTTGTCGGTAAATGGATTAGTAGTTACACCTTGTATTTGGGCTTGCTGATCTGTTGGATAACCATGATTTTTATTCATGCCACTTATCGGCTTTACCAATTAAATAAAAATTTAACTTTAAAGCGGCTGCAGACTAAAGAGTTGACGCAGATTAATAAATTATTACGTATCGAAAAAAATAAATTTGAAACGTTATCGAAAACAGATCTGTTAACGGGGATCGCTAATCGAGCCGGTACGCGTGACCTTTTACAAAAATTGCAAAATTCATCGGAGGATAATTGTTCGTTAATCCTATTTGACATTGACCATTTTAAACAAATAAATGATAACTATGGTCATAAAGTTGGTGATGACGTTTTACGTAATTTAGCGCAGTTAATTAAAAACACGATTAGAGAAAGCGACCATTTTGCGCGCTGGGGTGGTGAAGAGTTTTTGATTTTATGCCCTAATACAACAATTCATAATGCCGTTGCTATTGCCAACCATTTATGTAAAAAGGTGAGTGAGGCGAACCTGATTAAAGAACAACCCGTTACTTGTAGTTTTGGTGTTGCTGAATCTCAACTGAAACAATCGCATAGTATTATTGCCCTGTTTGAATCGGCTGATTTGGCTATGTATAAAGCCAAAGAGAGTGGACGTAATCGGGTTGTAATGCAGCATGAGATTTAAGCTAGTTTAAGGAAAGGTTGCGATACTTTTTTGCTTAGCTTAATTGTTACCATTAGGCGTTTATTTTTAGTTATACCAACTCCGGTAAGTATGTGATCCAAATTTTGCGTAGGAAAAACAGCTTAATTCAAGGCGTAATTTGACGTAAATGGTTATTCCCTTTGCGAAAATTACAACGCAGCAGTAAGTTGTTTTAACCAGTAAAATAGATCAGCTATTTATCGGAATTGGTATTAGCAACTCTGTTTACGTTAATAAGTGTGCTTCAATTTTTATTTCATTCTATCTTCAATAGGTAAAGTCAGTAAAAAACGTGCCGAGATACTAGGCATAAAATAGAATTAGCGTATGCTACATCGATATGTTATCCCCCCCCCCGAAAAGAGGCTGACAATTACCTCCGGTTACGCTTTAGTCTGGTCTGTGAGTGAGCAGCTGACAAAGCATCTGGAGATATAATGCGCTCGCTTTTAGGGGAAAAATAGGGCAAATCTGTTTTCTGCCGTATTTTATTGATCTTAGTGAAGTATTCAAAGAAGCACTTGAACGTTATAACAGGGTAAAAAAAATGAGTGATATATTAAGTATTGGTTTACTGATCATTGCCGGCGCGCTGTTTGCCATGTCTGAGATCGCAATATCAGCATCCAGAAAAATTAAACTAAGGGTGATGGCTGAAGAGGGTAATCTTAAAGCGTTAGAGGTGATTAAACTGCAGCAGCAGCCGGGTAATTTTTTTGCCATGATTCAAATTGCCTTGAATGCGACCTCTATTCTTGGTGGTATTGTCGGTGAGCAGGCATTGACGCCATATACCCGCGAATTGATTAGTTTTTTTTATGACGGTGCCTTACTCGATAAAATTAGTTTTTTGCTTTCATTTCTCTGCCTGACATCTTTGTTTATTCTATTTGCTGACCTGCTGCCGAAACGGTTAGCGATTATTATGCCGGAAACCGTGGCGTTGCGGGTTATATCAATCATGCATTGGATCACTTTTTTATTAATGCCGGCGGTCTTTCTCTTTAATGGTTTAACTAATATTATTTTACGTATTTTTAATGTACCAACGGAGCGTAGTGAGCTCGTCACGACTGAAGATATTGTTGCGATGATGGATGCGGGCGCAGAGGATGGTAGTCTGCAAAAGCAGGAGTACCAATTGATTGGTAATGTGTTTGATTTAGAGTCACGGACTATCGCTAGCGCGATGACGCCGCGAGACCAAATTATTTATTTTGATTTGGATGATAGTAGTAGTGATATTAGCCAAAAAATTATTGACCATCCACATAATGACTTTTTGGTTTGTGATGGCAGTTTGGATAAAATTCAGGGGAGCATTGAGTCTAAAGAGATATTACGTTTGGTGCTAAAGGGGGAGTTGGCGCAGATTAATCCAACCCAAGTTGATAAGGATCTATTTTACCTACCTGAAACATTGACGCTTTCTGAAGCGCTCAATGCATTTAAAATTGCAACGCAGCCCTTTGCAGTGATCGTTAATGAGTATGCGACAGTGGTTGGCATTGTGACGGTCAAAGACTTGTTGAGCAGCTTTATGGGGGAATTGATCACTCCTCAGGATGAAGAGCAGATTGTGCAAAGGGATGCTGATTCTTGGCTTATTGAGGGACTAACGCCAATTAACGATGTCATGCGCAGTTTGGATATTGAGGATTTTCCTGATCGTAATCAATACGAAACCATTGCCGGTTTTATGATTTATCAGCTAAAACGGTTACCCAAACGAACCGATAATTTTATTTATCAGGGCTATAAGTTTGAAGTGTTAGACCTTGAGGGGGTGCGTGTGGAGCAGGTTTTGGTGACGCGATTGGGATGATTTTGTGGGTTTACATCATCGCTGGCGACGTTGTAACCCATGATACTTCAAGATGCAAAGTCAGCAAGAAAAAGCATACCGAGATGTGAGGCATAAAATAGAAGTATAGTGATTCTACATAGATATTTTATAACAAAGCAGATTGGTGCTATTTTCCTTGCCCTACTGGGTACTACCTCGAAAACCAGTGCAGCGTTGTAACATTCAAAAAGTGAATAACAATTACCTCATGTTACGCCTTGCTCTGCTTCATCTTTCCTTAATAAGCGATGACCATAATATTCTCTGTAATGATATTAGTTTCATCGCTATCCGCTCGCTGCCTATTACTTTCTCATATTCACCCAGCTCGTTTTACTAGGCAATTTCACATTCGTACAACGTTATACAGTTCCGCTGTTCTGCTTCAGTTACGCATTAATAGTAAAGCGAACTAATATCAGTTATGTATATTTAATTTATATACCGATCTCACTGCGGTATGAATTTCAATTTATGAGAGGAAGTTTAAATATGGCTGAAAAGAGCACAAACAGCGCTGGTAAATGTCCAGTGATGCACGGTGGTGCAACTGAGAGTAGTATGTCAAATATGGCGTGGTGGCCAAAAGCTTTAAACCTCGATATTTTGCATCAACATGACCGTAAAACGAATCCAATGGAGGCCGATTTTAATTATCAGGAAGCGGTTAAAAGGCTTGATGTTGCTGCCCTGAAGTGGGATATGCTTGCCTTAATGACCGATACTCAAGCGTGGTGGCCTGCAGACTGGGGACACTACGGTGGTTTAATGATTCGTATGTCTTGGCATGCTGCGGGTACCTATCGTACCGCCGATGGGCGAGGTGGTGCTAGCACGGGTAACCAACGTTTTGCGCCGCTCAACTCTTGGCCGGATAATGTCAATCTTGATAAGGCGCGCCGCTTGCTTTGGCCGATTAAGAGAAAGTATGGTAACAAACTTAGCTGGGCAGATCTGATTGCCTATGCGGGCACGATTGCCTATGAGTCTATGGGGCTAAAAACCTTTGGTTTTGGCTTTGGACGCGAGGATATTTGGCATCCTGAGAAAGATATTTATTGGGGTTCGGAAAAACAATGGTTAGCACCAAGCGGCAGTGAAGGGAGTCGTTATTCTGGAGAGCGGGATCTCGAAAATCCCTTAGCGGCGGTAATGATGGGGTTGATTTATGTTAATCCGGAAGGGGTTGATGGTCATCCTGATCCGTTAAAAACAGCGCATGATGTACGCGTTACTTTTCAACGTATGGCGATGAATGATGAAGAGACCGTAGCCTTGACCGCTGGTGGGCATACTGTCGGTAAATGCCACGGCAATGGTGATGCCGCTCAATTAGGTGGTGCACCGGAAGGTGCTGATATTGCAGAGCAGGGGTTAGGTTGGAATAATAAAACGAAACGGGGCGTGGGGCGGGATACGATATCGAGTGGTTTAGAGGGGGCATGGACGACGCATCCAACGCAGTGGGATAATGGTTACTTCTCGTTGTTACTTAACTATGAATGGCAACTGCAAAAAAGTCCCGCTGGGGCATGGCAGTGGGAACCTATCGATATAAAAGAAGAAGATAAGACGGTCGATGTTGAAGATCCTGCAATTCGTCATAATCCGATCATGACTGATGCTGATATGGCAATGAAGATGGATCCAGCTTATCGTAAAATAGCGGAGCGTTTTTATAACGATCCCGACTATTTTTCGCAAACTTTTGCTCACGCATGGTTCAAATTAACCCATCGCGATATGGGGCCAAAAAACTGTTATATCGGGCCCGATGTGCCAGCGGAAGATTTACTATGGCAAGATCCCATTCCTCAGGGAGTATGTAATTATGATCTTCAAGTCGCCAAAGATAAAATTGTCGCCAGTGGTTTAAGTATTGCTGAACTTGTCGCGACGGCTTGGGATAGCGCGAGAACATTCCGCGGTTCTGATAGACGGGGCGGTGCTAATGGTGCGCGTATTCGTCTGGCTCCCCAAAAAGATTGGCTAGGTAATGAACCAGAGCGTTTGTCTAAGGTGCTTGCTGTTTGTGAGGGAATAGCTAGTGATGTCGGTGCGAGTGTCGCAGATATTATTGTCTTAGCTGGTAATGTTGCTATAGAGCAGGCGGCCAAAGCGGCAGGTTTTACGATTAGCGTGCCATTTTCACCGGGACGTGGTGATGCTTCACAGGATATGACCGATGCGGTCTCTTTCGCCGATTTAGAACCTATTCATGATGGTTATCGCAATTGGCTTAAGCAGGATTACTCCGTGAGTGCTGAAGAGTTACTACTTGATCGAACCCAATTGATGGGATTAACTGCGCCTGAAATGACAGTGTTGATTAGTGGTTTGCGTGTTCTTGGGGCTAACTATGGTGGTAGCCAACATGGTGTGTTAACTGATCGAGTTGGCGTCCTGAGCAATGACTTTTTAGTGAATTTAACGGATATGCGCTATAGCTGGAAGCCCGTTGCAAATAACCTTTATGAAATCTGTGAACGTGATACGGGAAAAGTAAAGTGGACGGCGACACGTGTTGATCTTGTTTTTGGCTCAAATTCGATACTGCGTGCCTATGCTGAATGTTATGCGCAGGATGATAACCAAGAAAAATTTGCCAGGGATTTTATTAAGGCATGGGTCAAAGTGATGAATGCCGATCGCTTCGATTTACTGTAGTTTTATGCTTTATATTCATGTTACCTCAAGTCTGGTGCGAGCTCGTATACCAGAGCTGAGTTGATTGTTATTTACTTTTGAGTCTTATAACGCCAAGTCGGCACTCTCCCATAGTGCAGAGCATCGTAGTCTGGGAGTTTGTCGAGATAGGCTGCGCGAAATATCTAATTAATTGACCAGCATCAGCAATTAGCGATTAATTCATTGAATATCGAGCAAGCGTAAATTAATCTGCACATTAGGCGCACAATATTTTAATACTCAAGGTAGAGATAAGTATCATGGATTCATTTAATTGGGGGCAATATTTTGAAACTGGGTTAGATGAGGTTGATGAACAGCATCATCACCTTGTTAATTTAATTAATCAGTTTGGCCGGCTGCTATCTGAAAACCAAGTTCATATTGATGATGTTGATCGCCTATACCATCAGTTATCAGATTACGCGGTATATCATTTTCACAAAGAAGAAAAGTTAATGGCTGAAATTCATGTTGATCCTCGTCACTTGAGTAGTCATATTGATGTCCATAGAGGCTTTCTTGAGGAAGTATCTTCAATTTATTCCAGTATATCTATCGATGACCTTGATCAAGCAAAATCTTTTTTTAAATTTCTGACTCATTGGCTCGTCTACCATATCCTTGGTAAGGATCAGGATATGGCTAAACAGATCCATGCCATTAAATCAGGAGTGACTCCTCTGGCTGCATACGATTCATTACAGCAAGAAAAAAATAGATCCATGGAACCTTTGATGGAGGCGCTTGATGGCTTGCTTGATCTTGTCTCCATGCGTAACAAACAGCTTAAAAAATTGAATGCGTCTCTGGAAGAAAAAGTAGCATTACGTACCGAAGAGCTTTATAAGGCAAACCAATACCTTGAAGAAATGTCCTTAACCGATGTGTTAACTGGATTACCTAATCGCCGTCACGCGATGCGTTTTCTTGCGAGTTGTTGGAATAAATCATTAGCAAATAACTCCCCCTTAATCTGTATTATGATCGATGCAGATCACTTCAAAGAGGTTAATGATAGCTATGGGCATGATGCTGGCGATTTAGTGTTGAAAGAGCTGGCTAAAACGTTGCGTGATACTTTTCGAACTGATGATCTTGTCTGTCGTCTCGGTGGGGATGAATTTTTAATTATCTGTCCCAATACCGATAAAGAAAGTGGTATGCATATTGCGGAGTTAGCCCGTAAAGCGATTGCTAAGCTTTGCGTTGTAACAGGCGGCAAACCTTGGCATGGCAGCATGAGCGTTGGGGTTGCTTGTCGAACGCCCGATATGCTGCAATATGAAGATCTTATCAAGGTCGCTGATAAAGGCGTATATGCAGCTAAAAAGGCCGGGAAAAATTGCGTGAGATCGACAGGATAAAAACGCTGTTATCATGCATGATGCACTGTTTATCTGTTTTAGCGCGCCTCAATAAGCGTCATATTCATAGCCCATAGCTGTACTTTTCTAACCCAATAAATCATGAAAATAAGAAAACCTTCCCTAGCCGTAACTTTTTACGAAAGTAGGATTACAGCAAATTTTCTCGTTACTGAAGTCAATACATCGCTGCGTTGCATTCAATCGTAATAGCCGGCTATTACTCAATCCTGCACCTTACTCTCCCTTATTTTTTCTCTACAAGCTATGACTACCAATATTATCTGGATTGATATAATTAAGGGGTTGATTTATTTAGCTATTGAGGAATGCATTATCGCATCAATAAATACATGAAAATTTTATCACTACAGTATTGTGTAAACGTTTACAGTTATGTATAGTCATATCTTGGTAGCCGTGCTGTTAGTAGAGCAGCAAAGTGCTTATTTCGGATAAAACAAGGTGATAGAGTTATGAAAGTATTAGTGACAGGTGGTATGGGATATATCGGTAGTCATACTTGTGTACAGATGATCTTAGCTGGCATTGAGCCCATTATTGTCGATAACTTATGCAATGCTAAGTTAGCCGTATTAGATCGTATCGAGGAGTTAACAGGCGTCAAGCCTGCTTTTTATCAAGGGGACATCCGCGATGAAGCATTCTTGACAGATATTTTTTCGCAGCATCAAATCCAGTCTGTGATCCATTTTGCGGGTCTTAAAGCGGTGGGTGAATCGATGGTAATGCCGCTTTCCTATTACGACAATAATGTCAATGGTTCGTTGGTGTTAGCGCGAGCAATGGCCAAGGCTGGTGTAAAAAGCTTAGTATTTAGTTCCTCTGCCACTGTTTATGGTGACCCTGAAGTAGTACCTATTACAGAAAGCTCGCCAACAGGTGCGACAACAAATCCATACGGCCGCAGTAAATATATCGTTGAACAATGTTTATCTGATTTGCTTGTTGCTGAACCCGATTGGAGCATTACATTATTGCGTTACTTTAATCCGGTTGGTGCGCATCCATCAGGCACTATGGGAGAAGATCCACAAGGTATCCCTAATAACTTAATGCCTTTTATTGCTCAAGTGGCGGTTGGTCGTCGTGAATCATTAGCTGTTTTTGGTAATGATTATAACACGCCCGATGGGACTGGCGTACGTGATTATATTCACGTGATGGATTTAGCCGATGGTCATATTGCAGCGTTACAAAAAGTGGGACAAAAAGCAGGATTACATATTTACAATTTAGGTACGGGCAAAGGAAGTAGCGTGCTTGAGATGGTGAATGCCTTTGCAAATGCGTCGGGTAATCCTGTTCCTTATAAAATTTGTCCACGCCGAAGCGGTGATATTGCACAGTGTTGGGCAAGTACCGATAAAGCTGAAAAGGATCTTGGTTGGAAAGCGAGCCGAACTATTGACGATATGAGTGCTGATACTTGGCGTTGGCAGTCGCGAAATCCGCAGGGTTATCCCGATCCTCAATAATATTTTAACATTATGATGAATAAAGCCCATTGTATATGGGCTTGCAAATAGAAGAGAATACTATGTCTGAAGTTACGTTTAACCCGATTGATCATCCACACCGCCGTTATAACCCGTTAACGGGGCAATGGATTTTAGTTTCACCGCATCGTGCGAAGCGCCCTTGGAGTGGTCAAGACGAGACTCCCTCGACAGAAGAGTTACCGAGTTATGACGCTGAATGTTTTTTGTGTCCAACCAATACGCGTATCTCTGGTGATAAAAATCCTGGTTATGCAGGTACTTATGTTTTTACCAATGATTTCGGTGCATTAATGCCGGACTCGCCAGACGCCCCCATGTCGAGCAATCCACTATTTAAAACACAAGGTGTTCGTGGTTTAAGTCGTGTTATCTGTTTTTCACCAGATCACAGTAAAACACTGCCAGAGTTACCGTTGGATAAGATCCGTGGCGTGATTGATACTTGGAATGATCAAATTGAAGAGCTTGGCAAAACCTATGTATGGGTACAAGCCTTTGAAAACAAAGGTGCAACAATGGGGTGCTCACAGCCTCATCCGCATGGTCAAATTTGGGCAAATAGCTTTTTACCTAATGAAATTGAACGTAAAGAGCAGCTTCTTAAAGCTTATTATGAACAACACGGTTCAAATTTGCTGCTTGATTACGTACAGGCTGAATTAAAAGATGGAGAGCGTACGGTTGTTGAAACCGAACATTGGCTTGCAGTTGTTCCTTACTGGGCCGCTTGGCCGTTTGAAACCATATTATTACCGAAAACGCATATTCGTCGTATGAGTGAGTTGACCCAAGATTAGCGTGATGATTTAGCGCTAGCAATTAAAAAACTCACGAGTCGTTACGATAATTTATTTAACTGTTCATTTCCTTATTCCATGGGATGGCATTATGCACCATTTTTTGAACAGGGGACTGATATTGACCACTGGCAATTACATGCTATTTTCTATCCGCCATTGTTGCGTTCTGCCTCTGTACGTAAATTTATGGTGGGGTATGAAATGCTTGCTGAATCTCAACGAGATCTTACGGCAGAGCAAGCTGCACAAAAATTACGTGATGTAAGCGATATTCACTATAAAGAACAATAACGAGGAACGACACCATGTCAACGAATGAATTGAAGTTACGAGCTGCAAAGGCATTTAAAGATGTATGTGGTTATCAGGCAACAACCTTTGTACAGGCGCCTGGTCGCGTTAACTTGATCGGTGAACATACGGATTATAACGATGGTTTTGTGATGCCTTGTGCGATTAATTACCAAGCGGTTGTTGCTTGTGCTAAACGTTCTGACGGTATTGTCCGTTTGATCTCTGTCGATTATGACAATGTGCAGGATTCATTTTCTCTGAATGAGCCGATTAAGCCGACCAATGATAAACTCTGGGCTAATTATATGCGCGGTGTGGTCCATTTCTTAAAAGAAAAGGGCTATGTTGTCGGCGGTGCGGATATCGCGATCACAGGTAATGTTCCACTTGGCTCTGGTCTTAGTTCATCCGCTGCACTTGAAGTGGTAACTGGGCAAGCAATGAAGGCATTGTATGATTTAGAGGTTGCGCAATCAGAGTTGGCACTTATTGGTCAAGCCTCTGAACATAACTTTGCAGGATGTAACTGCGGTATTATGGATCAGATGATCTCCGCTTGTGGTGAGAAGAACCATGCTCTTCTTCTTGATTGCCGCAGCTTAGAGACAAAAGCTGTGAGTATTCCAGATAATATCAGCATTATGATCATTAATTCTAATGTGACCCATAGCTTAGTGGATGGAGCATATAATGCATTGCGTAAACAATGTGAAGAAGCTGCTCACATTCTTGGTAAGGCTGCTTTACGTGATGCGACCTTGGCTGAATTAGATGCCTCGACTATTGAAAAAGGTTCTGATGTTTATAAACGTGCGCATCATGTTATTTCTGAAATTGATCGTACAGTTGCTTGTGCCGATGCTTTAATCGCAGGGGATTTGCATAAAGTGGGTGAATATATGTACGCATCACACGCTTCTATGCGAGATGACTTTGAAATTACGGTACCAGAAATTGACTATATTGTAGAAGTATTAGCTGATTTTCTCGGCTCTAAAGGTGGTGTTCGCATGACTGGGGGGGGCTTTGGTGGCTGCTGTGTTGCGTTAATGCCTTCTGATATGGTTGCTCAGGCAAAAGCGCTCATTGAAGCTAAATATGAAGCAAAAACAGGTATTAAAGAATCGATTTATATCTGCACGCCACAAGATGGTGCGGGTAATATCTAATAAATAATAAGGTTAGATTATTGTGATGGAAAATTCTCTTATTCAAACGATGACTCAAGAGGTCGCCTTTGATGGGCTTCCGGCTAAATTGGTGACGTTGCAAAATAAAAACGGCATGTCCGTTACATTTATGGATATCGGTGCAACGTGGTTAAGTTGCACTCTTCCTATTGATAATGAACGCCGAGAGGTTTTGCTAGGGCTTGCGACAATGTCTGATTTTAAAAAGCATTCTTCTTATCTGGGGAGTACTATCGGTCGTTACGCTAACCGCATCGCCAAAGGGATGTTTGATATTGATGGTTTGCATTATCAGGTTGCTATTAATCAAGCCGGAAATACGCTTCATGGGGGCCGAGATGGTTTTGATAAACGTCGTTGGAATATTACACATCAAGATGCCAGCACAGTCGGTTTTTCGCTTGTTTCTGCGGATGGTGATCAGGGGTTTCCTGGCAATTTACAGGTGTCAGTTTGTTATCAGTTAAGCGATGAAAATACATTGTTAATTAGTTATCAAGCGACAACGGATAAAGCAACGCCAATTAATCTAACTAATCATGCTTATTTTAATCTATTAGGCGCTGAATCTGGATTAGATTGTAAAAGCCATATTCTTTCTATTAATGCAGATAACTATTTACCGACAGATGGAGACGGGATACCACTTGGCCATCCCGTATCTGTACAGGCGAATAGTTTTGATTTTCGTCAAGCAAAAGCAATTGCTTCGGACTTTTTAAAGGGCGAACAGCAATCGTTAGCGAAAGGTTATGATCACTCCTTTTTACTGAATCAAGATAGTCAGAATGGAGCGTGTGCTGCAACACTTTGTAGTCCAGATAAACGTATTACATTAAAAGTGTTTACTAATAAACCTGCTATACAATTATACACAGGTAATTGGCTAGCTGGAACGCCAAACCGCAGTGGTGGTGAATATATGGATTATGCGGGTATCGCGTTAGAAACTCAGTTCTTACCCGATGCGCCTAACCATCTTGAGTGGGCGCAGCCTAGTCCGCTTTTGGCGCCAGGAGAAACCTATCGTTATCAAACCGCTTATCAGTTTACTCTGTTAGAATGATAATCTCTCATGTATTACAATGAATAAATTAAGCCGAATATTATCCTATTCGGCTTTTTTATGGGTATCGATGCATTACTCAGCTATTACGCTATCATGCGCCTTGCTCTTCCTCATTTGTCCTCAACAAGCTATGACCACAATATTATGCCTAATGGTATTGGCTCCTTACTTTCCGCTTGTTGTTGTTTCTGTTGTCATCTAATATGAAGCATTGTTTATAAATGTAGCGAGGAGGTTGTCATAAAACTGTTTTACAGTTTCGTTAAAATAACGTAATTTTTTCTAAAATGCTGCGTATCATTCGTAGCGCTCAGTCACGTTAAGGATATTTATGACTGCACTTATTTTTGCTGCCATCGTTTTGGTCTCCGTTGTTGCCCAGTGGCTTGCTTGGTCACTGAAAGTTCCCGCTATTTTGTTTCTTCTCCTCACCGGTTTACTCTTAGGGCCGGGTGTGGGGCTATTAAACCCCGATGCATTGCTCGGCGATCTATTATTTCCAGTGATTTCACTCTCCGTTGCCGTTATTCTCTTTGAAGGCGCATTAACATTACATTTCAAAGAGTTAAAAGGGCTAGGTAAGATTGTTCGTAATCTCTGTTCGGTCGGGATGCTGGTGACCTTTGTGATAATTGGTGCTGCTTGCTACTGGCTACTTGATATAGATTGGCGTGTTTCTGCGGTGATCGGTGCCGTATTGGTAGTGACAGGGCCGACGGTAATTGCGCCGATATTAAACACCATGAAACCCGTTAAAGAGATTGACTCTATTTTACGCTGGGAGGGGATTGTTATTGATCCGATTGGTGCTTTATTTGCTGTTCTGGTTTTTGGCGCGGTAACGTCAACAAGCCAAGGTGATGCGGTACTTTCTACTTTACTTGCGCTGTTGCAAATGTTGTCTGCGGGCTTATTAATGGGGATTTTCGCGGGTTGGTTTACGACGCTCATTATCCGTCGTGAATGGCTACCCTATGAGTTGCATAAATTTGCTATTTTAGCCTTAGTCTTAATGACCCATTCGATTGCTAATGTTGCCAGCCATGAATCTGGGTTACTTGCGGTAACTATCTATGGCATGTGGCTTGCCAACCAGAAGGATCTTGATTTAACCTCTATTTTAGAGTTTAAAGAAGATCTCTCGCAAATATTAATTTCCAGTTTATTTATCTTACTGGCCGCTAGGTTAGAGTGGGATAGTGTGTTGTTACTTGGCCCGATGGTCTTCGCATTTTTGGCTGTTATCCTGTTTATTGCGCGCCCGTTATGTATTTTCTCATCAACATTGGGCAGTAAGATTTCCTATCGTTCAAAAATTTTATTATCCTGGATCGCACCAAGGGGGATTGTGGCTGCGGCGGTGGGATCTGTCTTTGCCTTAAGTCTTACCGAAGCCGGCGTTGAAGATGCAGAAAAAATTGTGCCGCTTATTTTTACTGTAATCATTGTGACGGTGATATTACAGAGCGTAACGGCGACACCTTTAGCACAGTGGTTGGGCTTAAGAAAACCCGTTCCATCAACGGTTTTATTTATCGGGGCTAATCATGTTGCCAGAGGCATTGCGGTTGGGCTGAAAGATTTGGGTGTCTCTGTACTGATGTCTGATCCTGCTTGGGAAAATTGTCATCTAGCGCGTATGGCAGGGCTTCCTTGTTACTACGGTAATCCACAATCTGAGCATGCAGAGCGTTTTGTGCCGCTTGCTGATCTCAATATGGTGCTGGGCCTTTCACCTAATCGCCATGATAACGCCCTCGCTGTTCAGCATTTTGCTCATCTACTCGATGAAAAGAAGGTTTTTTCGCTACATTCAGGTGAACATCATAGTAAGCGCAATAAAGTCAGTTCGACCTTTCGTTCAAGGCAAGTTTTGTTTCGCCGCGATGTGACGTTTACCAAGTTGAGTAGTTTGTTGACTAAAGCAGGTAAAGTTAAAGCGACTAAATTGGGTGATTCTTTTCTTTGGCAAGATTATTTGCAAGCCAATAAAAGTGCGGTACCACTCTTTGTTATTAGCGTATCAGGTAAGCTTAAGCCATTTGAAATAGGGGATGAGTATCAACCAATTGCAGGGGAAACGATTGTTGCCGTTCACCCGGTGGCGAACGTCTAGTTGTGCAGCCCTTTTATTAACGGTAATAAAAGGGCTGTGAAGGGATCACTTCAAATAGTTAGTTAAGTAGCGTTTTTGCAGTGTTAACGATATTTTCAGTGGTAAAGCCGAATAACTTGAATAGTTCATCGGCTGGCGCTGACTCTCCGAAGCTATTCATGCCAATAATGCGTCCAGAAAGCCCGACATATTTATACCAGTAATCTGCGATTCCTGCTTCAACCGCGATACGCGCAGTGACCGCTGCTGGTAAGACGGATTCTTGGTAAGAGGCATCTTGCTTATCAAAGAGATCGGTCGATGGCATCGATACCACGCGTACTTGATAACCAGCACGAGTGAGTTCGTGATAGGCATCGACGACGATACCCATTTCAGAACCCGTTGCGATAAGAATTAATTGTGCTGTGCCAGTGCAATCTTTTAATACATAGCCACCTTTAGCAATGTTAGCAACTTGGCTTGTTGTGCGTTCTTGCTGAGCTAAATTCTGACGAGAGAAAATTAATGCTGTTGGCGCATTTTTACGTTCAATTGCCAGTTTCCAAGCGACCGCTGATTCTACTTGGTCACATGGTCGCCAAGTGCTCATATTAGGGGTTAAGCGCAATGAGGCTATTTGTTCAACGGGTTGATGTGTCGGACCATCTTCACCAAGGCCAATTGAATCATGGGTATACACTTGAATGTTTTGAATTTTCATTAGTGCCGCCATACGCATTGCATTGCGCGCATATTCCATAAACATTAAGAAGGTTGCACCATAGGCAACAAAGCCACCGTGTAAGGCAATACCATTCATAATGGCAGTCATGCCAAATTCACGAACACCATAGTGTATGTAGTTACCGGAAAAATATTCTCTTGTTAAGGATTTAGAGCCTGACCACATGGTTAAATTTGAAGGTGCAAGGTCGGCAGATCCACCCATAAATTCTGGTAACATAACACCAAAGGCTTCAAGTGCATTTTGCGATGCTTTACGTGATGCAATATTTGCTGGCGTTGCTTGAAGATCCGCTATAATAGCCGTTGACTTCTCTTCCCAGTTTGCAGGAAGCTCGCCATTTACACGGCGTTTAAATTCTGCCGCTAGCTCTGGATACTGTGCTTGATAGGCGGCAAATTTCTCATCCCATGCTGTTTCTTTTGTTTTGCCAGCTTCTTTAGCATCCCATTTTGAGTATATATCCGCAGGGATTTCAAAGGGGCCATGTTGCCAATCTAATTTTTGACGTGTTGCTGCAATCTCTTCGGCACCTAATGGCGCGCCGTGACAGTCGTGCGTACCTGCTTTGTTTGGCGAACCAAAACCGATAATCGTTTTCGTACAGATAAGTGTGGGCTTACCCGTTTCTGCTTTCGCTGCTTCAATTGCCGCGTTAATGGCGTCTGCATCATGGCCATCTACCGCAGGAATAACATGCCAACCATAGGCGGCAAAACGTGCTGGCGTATCGTCTGAAAACCAACCTTCAACTTCACCATCAATGGATATTCCATTGTCATCCCAAAATGCAATGAGTTTACCAAGACCAAGTGTACCAGCGAGTGAACAGACTTCGTGAGAGATCCCCTCCATCATGCATCCATCACCCATAAATACGTAGGTGTTATGGTCAACGATGCTATGACCATCTTTGTTAAACTGTTCAGCAAGTGCACGTTCAGCCATTGCCATACCAACTGCATTGGCAATACCTTGACCAAGCGGTCCCGTTGTTGTTTCAATACCGGGAGCGTAACCATATTCAGGGTGACCCGGTGTTTTAGAGTGTAGTTGGCGGAAGTTTTTTAACTCATTGATTGGTAAATCATAACCAGTTAGGTGCAAGAGTGAATAGAGCAGCATTGAACCATGACCATTTGATAGTATGAAGCGGTCACGGTCTGCCCAGTTTGGATTATTCGGGTTATGATTAAGATGGTCTCGCCACAGTACTTCAGCGATATCAGCCATCCCCATTGGTGCACCAGGGTGACCTGAATTAGCTTTTTGTACTGCATCCATACTTAACGCGCGGATTGCGTTGGCTAGAATTTTTCGTTGCATATTGGTACCTATTTAAATTTTTTATAGAGCAAAAAAAGCGACTGAGGAGCCGCTTTATTATTGGAAGGGTTATATGAGATTAGCGATCATCGCTTCAAGTTTATCCTGATCAAGGGCAAAGTTGCGGATCCCGTCAGCGAGTTTTTCAACGGCCATCGGATCTTGATTGTGCTGCCACAAGAACTCTGCGTGAGTCATTTTTTTAGGACGATCTTTAAGTTCTACATTGGCGGTTAATTTTTCAGCAACGTCACCCTCGCTATCTTGCGATTCTTGTAATAATTGCGGGCTGATTGTTAGGCGGTCACAACCTGCTAATTCGAGGATCTCACCGACATTTCGGAAGCTTGCACCCATCACAACGGTTTTATAGCCATGTTCTTTGTAGTAGTTGTAGATATTAGAAACAGAGATAACGCCAGGATCTTCTGATGGCGCAAAGTCGTGACCTTGTTTGGCTTTGTACCAGTCCATAATGCGACCAACGAAGGGAGAGATAAGGAAAACACCGGCTTCGGCACATGCACGTGCTTGAGCAAAGGAGAACAACAGTGTTAGGTTACAGTTAATGCCTTCTTTTTCGAGGATCTCGGCAGCAAGAATACCTTCCCACGTCGAGGCAAGCTTAATTAAAATACGGTCATTTTGGATGCCTGCATCGTTATACATTTTAACTAACTGACGTGCTTTGATTACGCTGTTTTCTGTGTCATAGGATAAACGTGCATCGACTTCGGTAGAGATGCGTCCAGGGACTATTTTAAGTATTTCTTTACCAATATTAACCGCGAGCATATCGCAGGTATCAGTTACCTGTTGTGCTTTATCGTTGCTTTTAGATTTTGCATAGGCAATAGAGGAGTCGATAAGATATTTATAATCTTCTAATTGTGCCGCTTTTAAAATTAAAGATGGATTGGTTGTTGCGTCTTCTGGCTGGTACTTCGCAATTGCTTCAACGTCACCGGTATCCGCGACGACGGTAGTCAATCTACGAAGTTGTTCTAATTTATTGCTCATTTTTATTCCACCTTAATTTTTTGCTTGTACGACAGCTAATAGAATTTACAACAACCATAATGACTCACGTTGATAATGAACAAATGATTGCGCGTGTAACATTTGTTATAATAGTATTGTTTTTTTCCGTAAAAAGTCAATGAAGAAAATTATTTTTGTGATCTGTCTCTTTTTTTGTTGGTTGTTGTGATAATAGTGTGGGGTTGCGTTCGGAGAAATGCATAGAAGTTAGGCTTAAGGTATGCTTTTGAGCAGCTAGTTGATTCACGCTCTCTGCTAGTGAGGGAGCAATCCCCCATCTCTTGCGGATATTGGAAGGTGCTGTATGGTTAGGGGTTAATCTTCCATATTCAAAAGGGTCATTGCACAGCTCACGCTGGTCGCTAATATATCGATACTACCGGTGCGTAGTGCTCCCGCGATGGCTAAAGCCTTGCGTTCTTCACTTGCGATAGCGATGACATTTGGGATGCGTCGTAAGTCCTCTGTCCCTAAGCCAATCACTCGATTTCGTAGACGTGTATTAGCACTCTGACCATCTCTTTTAAAGAAGTCGAAACCACCAATATCACCAATAATTCCTTCGTTGATACGGGCTTCTGCAAACTCCTGTTGGGTAAACCACCCTAGCTTTATCATGTGGCTATTTTCATTCATGTCACCCACACCAACCAAGGCATAATCGGCATTTTTTGCCTGTTGTAATGTTTCAGAGATAGTATTATGAGTAAGGAAAACAGAGCGAGTATTGGCGTCATCGACATAGCCTGGGGCATATAATGTTTCGCTGGTACCGCCAAATTTTTTCGCCAGTTGGCGACAGATATGGTCGGCATTAATACTATCGCCGCTACGATGAGTGCCACCAATCGCACAAACAAATCGTGCATTGCGTTGTGTTACAAGTCCTACGTGGTCTGCAACGGCGGCGACATTTTGCCCTTGGCCAACGGCGACGGTGCTATTGTCTTTGAGATTGTTCGCCAGAAAGTTAGAGACGAGTACGGCAACCTGTTTACGCTGTTCTTGGTTGCTTGTTTGATCTAGGGCGATGAGGACACGTTTTAGTTTATATTTATCCATTAGGCGTTGCTCGAGTTGCGCGCTATAGATGGGGTGATAACGGACATTAATTTCAACAATTCCCTCTTCACGGGCTTTACGTAGCAGCCGGCCAATTTTAATTCGAGAGATGGAAAATTTTTTGGATATTTCTTCCTGAGTTGCGCCTTCTTGATAATAAAGCACCGCTATTTCGGTTAACATTTCATGATCATCAAGAGTAGGTGTTGCTGAAGAGAGATTTACTTGAGACATATTGATTACTCATTAGTTAATTAAATGGCTGTTCAAATGATAATTACGTGTTCATATGTTTACATAATTTACTGAAGTTTGCCAATAAAATAGCTCTGTGCAGCGAGGCAGTAACTTGTTATTTATTCTAACATGCATTATTGCTGTTTATCTTGCCATGCTTTGGCTTTATTAATTAATGGAATGATACTTGAGCCTTGTACTAAAATTGAGAACAGTACAGCAGAGTAGGTCATTACTAATATTATTTCGCGTACATCTATATTTTTTTCTGGGATAACGATAATCCCACTTGGGATGACCATCGCCATGGCTAGCGCTAAGCCTCCCCGTAATCCTCCCCAGGTTAAAATAGCGACGGAATAAGGGTTGTATTGTCGGAAAAGTTGGAATCCTAAATAGGGCAACATAATACTTAAGTAACGTGCACTTAATGTAAGTGGAATTGCAATCAGCATTAATATCCAATCTTCTTGATGAAAGGAGTATTCAAGCATACTAAGGCCAATGAGTAGAAAAAGAATGCCATTTAAAAATTCATCAACAAGCTCCCAGAAATGATCTAACAGTTGTCTACTCTCTTTAGAAAAGCGGTGATGCGTGTCCAGTTACCAATGATGATGCCTGCAACAACCATGGCTAATGGCCCAGATACCCCGATCATCCGGCAAAAACATAGCCAGCTGTAGGTATACCGATAGTTAATAGTAACTCCATGGAGTGATCATTTGTTGCGCTGATTAAATAGTGGAACAATAAACCTAGGGCACAGCCATAGATAATGCCGCCGATTGCTTCATGTAAGAATAATTCTCCCACACTGAGGAAAGTTGGTTCTGTACCTGAAAAGGCAATGCTATAGAGGGTGACGAAAATGACTAAGCCAAATCCATCATTAAATAATGATTCACCTTCAATTTGAGTTGAAATACGTTTCGGTGCCTTTAATTTTTTGACAATCGCTAATACAGCAATGGGGTCGGTTGGAGATATTAATGCGCCAAATAGTAGGCAATAGATGAGAGCAAATTGTAAACCAAGCAGATATTGGCAGATATAATAAAGCGCATATCCGATAAAGAAGGTTGAAAATAACGTAGCACCTAAAGCCAGTACCGAAATTTCCCATTTTTGATCCTTAAGGCTGCTGAGATTAATCCCTAATCCTCCAGCAAATAATAAAAACCCCAAAATACCGTCTAATAGAAAACTATTGAAATCAATTTTTAATAATTGCTCAGATGCAATGACTTTCAGGGAGGTAAAACCGTTATTGCCAGCAATGATGATCACAAGAGATAAAATCAATGCGCCAGCTGTAATCGCAATGGTATTTTGCAATTTGCCTATTTTGCTGTTTATAAAGGTAATTATCATTGCCGTCGCAGCAAGAAAGCAGATCGTTGCATAGCTTGTCATGTTAAATCTCATCGATGATATTGTGCATGGAATATAAAACGAAATGTTGTTTAATACTATAAATTTGATGATTTTGCTGAGGGGGCTATGACCAGAGTAACAATCTTAAGCTTGCGGGCGCATTTATTTAAATATTTTTTCAAGGAAAACACAAAAAAATTTGAGTAGGCATGATTTTTTTACGTCTTTGATATAAGATGTTTGCCAAGGGATTTATTGGATAAATTGATCTGTGTTTGACCTACACTATTATCAACGAGATTAATTTAAGATTCTTTAAGAAATCATACTCGTAAACTGGCAATGCTAGGCATTACTGAAGTGAACATTGTAATTGAATTTCTTGATGGTATCTGTGATTGGTAGCACCTTCTGGTGATCTACTTTAATTATTTAGTAGTTATAAAGGATATTAAAGAAATGAAAATGAAATTCATTGCTATTGCTGTTGCTAGCGCCATTCCAGCCTATTCTGCTTCAGCGGCAACCGTGTTTGAAAATGACGATACTACCTTAAACATTGGTGGACGAATCGAAGTCAGAGGAAATATTTCTGACGCGAATAAAGATGACGAGAATAAAGACAATGGTGGTAACTCTAATTCTTTTGATGATAAGTCTCGTGCACGATTATCGGTAGATGGTAAAAAAACAATTTCTAATGATGTGGCTTTTGTTGGTAAATATGAATTTGAACTGACGGAAAAAGATGACAACTCTAAAGACGATACCGAAATCAATACGCGTCATTTATATACTGGTGTAGAGTCGAGCCTAGGTAATCTTTACTATGGCCATCAAAACAATGCTCTAACATATCTAACCGATTGGACCGATATGGCAGAAGTGTATAGTGGTTATGTTAATGAATATACCGTTGCTAGTGCTGACCGAGCAAAGAATGTATTGCGTTACACCATCGCCACAGATTCAGGTCTGACTTTCCAAGTAAGTGGTAATTTTAATTCGGAATCTGAATACGATGCTAATCGTAGTGATGGTTATAGTACGGTACTAGCTTATAGTCTTCCAATGGGTGTTGAGCTAGGTATCGGTTATGCGTCTAGCGATGAAACTTACGGTAATGGTACTGATAAAGATACTTCAGATGCTTATATCTTAGCTGCTAGATATACGAATGAGAATGGGATATCGGCTGCTACAATGTATCAAGCTGGTAGTATTTCAAAATTAGGTATTAAAGATTCAGACTATAATGCCGTTGAGACATATCTAGGATATTCATTCGGTGACAACGCAATAAATTTAACTTATAACTACTTTTCTGCCGATGATATTGATGAGCTAGATATTCAATTTGTAGCCGCTGAATATGCGCGCTATTTCGGTAATGTTGCTTTGTATGGCAGTTACAAATATAACTTACTGGACAATGGTGATGGTGGTTATGGTGACAATGATAAAGACGAGCTTATGCTAGGTATGCGTTACGCATTCTAATTGTTGCTCATCGCTTAATTCGATGATAATCCCTCATCAACTCAGCGTTGATGAGGGGTGTTTAATAAGCACTAAATATTGCTATTATTTATTAATATCAACAATGACACGACCACGGACTTTACCTGAAATCAGGTCTCCTGCTACTTCAATCGCTTCACTCAAACTAATTTCATTAGAAATATCATCAAAGACTGTTGGCTCTAAAATATCAGCCAGACGTTGCCATGCTTCTAAGCGGTCTGCGGTTGGGCGCATGACACTATCAATACCTGCAAGAGTTACACCACGTAAAATAAAGGGAGCAACGCTTGAGGGGAAATCCATACCCTGTGCTAAACCACAAGCTGTAACTGTGCCACCATACTGCGTACTCGCGCAAACATTCGCTAAGGTATGACTACCAACCGTATCTACAGCACCAGCCCAACGTTCTCTCGCTAATGGACGACCTGGCTCTGATAATGTTGCGCGATCAATGATTTCAGCTGCACCCAATTTTGTTAGGTATGCGGCTTGATCAACACGACCCGTTGATGCAACCACTTTATAGCCCAATTTTGCTAAGATCGCGATGGCGAAACTACCAACGCCACCGTTAGCACCAGTCACTAAGATTTCCCCTTTATCCGGTGTCACGCCATTTTTTTCTAGAGCGATCACACACAGCATTGCCGTATAGCCTGCCGTGCCAATGGACATGGCTTGGCGAGGAGAGAAGGCTTTAGGTAGAGGGATTAACCATTCGCTTTTTAAACGTGCTTTTTCGGCCAAGCCACCACAGTGTGTTTCACCGACCCCATAACCATTAAGTAACACGCTGTCACCCACTTTAAATTTATCGCTATCACTTTGTTCAACAGTACCGACCAGATCAATGCCAGGGATCATTGGGAAGGTACGTACTACAGGACCCTTTCCTGTGATTGCTAATGCATCTTTGTAATTGAGCGTGCTATATGAAACCTTAACGGTAACATCACCAGCTGGCAGTACACTATCATCAATCTCTTTAACGGTAGCTCGGTAACCTTGCTCATCTTTTTCGATTAAAATACCTTGAAACATGTTTTTTCCTTATTTAGACCAGTCGTCTATTAATGGTTGAAAAAAATAATGGGGTAAAAATTATTTGGGTAAACCTGCGATAAAATTATTAAAATAAATATCTAGCGGCTTACTGTTTTCTACTAATCTTGCTCTGCTGACTGCGCCTTCCCAGCCAATCCAGAAATATTCCGCTAATTGGTCGCAATCTGCGTTGGTTGAAATATCGCCACACTTTTTGGCTTCTTTTAAACAGGTTGCCACACGCTGTTGCCAAGAGATAAATATATTAATTAAGATCGGCCTAAAGCTTTCTGGCAGTAAATCAACCTCTTGCCCTAGATTGCCGACTAAACATCCTCGCTTAAATTGATAACGACTCATGCCAATTTTAGCGCCTTCAACATAGTTATTAATGCGTGTTAATGGCGGGTAGGATTCATCTAATAAGCATGCATCTAGCTTCTTGATAAAATAGCTAGCATAGCTTTCTAGTACCGCTAAGCCAAATGCCTCTTTGCTGCTAAAATAGTGGTAAAAAGAGCCCTTTGGAACACCAACCTTTTTAAGGATAGCTTCAATTCCCGAGGAGGCAAAGCCACTTTCGGTTAATTGTTGCAGACCACTGCGAATTAATTCACTCTTGGTGTCGAGATTATCACGGGAAACTCTAGGGGGTCTTCCACGTCTTGTTTTAGTTGTTGATAAATTCATTTGTTAATAATAGACCGATCGTCTATTAAATTGCAAATGTTTTCTAAAAATAGTTTAGAGATAGGTAAGTTGCCCCTTAAAAATAGTGTTATATGCCGATGCTACTTCAAGATGCAAAGTCAGTAAGAAAAGAGTATCGAAATTGGGGGCATAAAATTGAAGTATAGTTTTTCTACATATAGAGTTTACTTTAATACAGGTTGGTGATCTTCTCTTTGCCCTAGCGGACGCTAATCGAAAACTAGTCCTGTGTTGTAACAGTCGAAAAGCGAATAACAATTACCGCTTGTTTTTTCTTGAAGTATAGGGGTGGACAGCTTTAATTTTGTTTGTTAGGTTAGGTTTTTTAAATTATTAGTGAAATGATTGTTATGAAAAGTATCTACAGATTGGTTTTTATCGCTAGTTTAAGCCTTGTTGGTTGCCAACAAAAAGAGAGCGACACTCAAGCGATTGCGTCACATAATGCGGCCGCCGAAATTCCCGATACACATTCAGCACGAACCTCGCTAGATTGGAACGGGATATACAAAGGAAATGTACCCTGTGATGACTGTGAGGGTATCGAGTTATTTGTGGAGTTAAAGCAGGACGGTACTTATATGTTGAGTAAAAGCTATCTCGGAAAAATGAGTGCCGCTGTTATGCAAGAAGGCCCCATTGTTTGGGATGGTAATATTATTGCCGTTGACGATTTACTCTTTCTTGTCGGAGAAAACCAATTATTTCTAGTTGATCAGCAAGGTACACGTATTGTTGATCAAGCTGGTTCCGCTTACTCTTTACATAAAGAGATTGAGTGACTTCTATGATAATGCCGGTGAGTTCGGCATTGTTCATGATATTTTATAGCTTTACATTTTCTGCTCACTTTCTAGT
Source organism: Psychromonas sp. MME2 (assembly GCF_040566515.1). Taxonomy (NCBI): domain Bacteria; kingdom Pseudomonadati; phylum Pseudomonadota; class Gammaproteobacteria; order Alteromonadales; family Psychromonadaceae; genus Psychromonas; species Psychromonas sp. MME2. Next base: position 601,688 of record NZ_JBEWXI010000002.1, read on the forward strand.
AGCGGTAGTAATATTTCAAAAACATTCCCATCTGTTGCATTGTAAGGCTGTAATTTGAAACTCCCTTGATGGCGTTTAACGATATCATCGGCAATTGACATACCTAAACCGGCTCCATCACCTTTACCGCTATCGCCCCTAAAGAATTTTTCAAATATCTTATCACGTATTACATCTGCTATTTGTTTACCGTTATCCATGATCAATATCTGTAAGCTTTTGCCATTTGCGATTGTGGCATCCGTGTGCATTTTTATTGTGATATCGCTTTTATCACCCGAATAGCGAATGGCATTGTCGATTAAATTGGTAAAAAGGATGGATAACAAAGTCGCGTTTCCATAGACAGTACAATGTTCAATCGGGAGTAAGGAGATATTTTGTTGGCGCTTAAGCGCAACAGGTGCTAAGTGGGCGATAACATCACGCAAAATGCTAGTTACATTAATTGGCGTACTTTGTAGATTTTGTTGAGACTCTATACGAGAGTACATGAGTAGCTGCTGAATGAGTCGATCTGTGCGGTTAATACCGCTAATAATATTGTTTAAATCGCTGCGTTGTTCACTGATATTATTACTATTAAGCGCATTTTCTGCATTTAAGCGCAAGATAGCGAGTGGGGTTTTTAATTCATGGGCGGCAGTACGAGTGAAGCGCTTTTCGCGTTCCCATGCTTTACTTAATTGCTCTAGTAAATAATTAAGTTGCTCCACTAAAGGGGTGAGTTCAACGCTGGAGTGCTGCATCATGATTGGCTCTAAATTATTGATATTCCTTAGGCTAACGGCTTCTTGTAATTGTGTTATTGGTTGTAAAAATTTATTCACTAGCAGTAATGTTGTCAGGGATAAAATAACAATCAATAACAGTTGCGGTAAGCTTGTCGATAGGGCTATTTCCATGATTGCTTCATTGCGTATAGACTGTTTCTCAGCAACTAACATATAAAGTTGGTGCTTATCATTGGGGATTTTTAGTAGAAAAGATCGCCATATTTGCTCGTGAAAGGTGAAATGATTAAATCCCATATTATCAAGGTCTGTTAATGCTTCATCAGGGGCTGTTGGGGATTTAAAAACAACCTTGTTATCTTGATAAAACTGAAAAATGAGGTTTTCTTCGTATATGTGTCCAAAATTTGTTTTTGGTGCTTTATGGTCTACCACATTTTGAATCCCTTTAAACCAATAGGCATATAGGTTTTCACCTTGTTCTGCAGGCATTGCTAGTATGTTGGGGATGGCTAATGCGAGCACTTTTGCTGATTCACCAAGGCGCGCATCATAGACTTCTGTTACTTCATCTTTGCTTTGTTGGACGATGAATGCCCATGAAATTAAAACCAAGAGGGTCGTTATGCTTATGCTACTAACGATTAAGCGTTTTTTTATCGAGATTAATTGACTGTTATTATTTTTCAATGAAATACCCAACGCCTCTAATATTTTTAATGATGCTATTATCTATTTTTTTGCGTAAATTATGAATATGTACTTCGATAGCATTGTCACTGGCTAGTTCATCCCAGCCGTGTAATGCTTGTTGTAGGTGTTCTTTGCTTAATACTCGCCCTGCCTTGGTGACAAGGGTGGCGAGTAGTTTAAATTCATTATTAGTCAGCTTTATCTCTTTACCGAGATAGTTCACGCGGTTGTTGGCCAGTGAAATGGTTAATCCCGCTATTTCAATGGTCGATTCCGTATTACCTGATATGCGCCGAATCAACATCCGTAAGCGGGCTAGTAACTCTTCCAGTGCAAAGGGTTTGGTTAGGTAATCATCTGCGCCACCATCTAGTCCTTTTACACGATCATCTATCTCATCCCTTGCTGTTAAAATCAATACTGGTAATGTATGACCCGCCTTACGGATTTTGTGTAATAGATCTAAGCCATCGCAATCGGGTAGGGTTAAATCGAGAATGATAGCCATGACATTTTCTGTGTTAAGGATAGCTTCAACACCATTACCTAATTGTAACCAATCGACGGTATACCCATGTCGACTTAGTGAGGTGACCATAGACTCACCAAGTAGATGGTCATCTTCAACTAAGAGAAGTCGCATTAATTTAGCTCCTTAAGTTTGTTGTTAATTTCTTGCATACGGCCTTTGTCTGCGATTGCTCGATTAGGTCGAGGCTCTGCTTGTTGTGCTTGTTTAAAGTATTTGATTGCTTCTGCTTTTCTACCATCTTCCTTTAAAAAATCAGCATAAAAATAGTTTGGATCAATACCCAGTGGATTAATTATTAATGCTTTTTTAAGCATTTTTTCTGCTTTCTCATCATCGCCAAAGCCAATCGGCCAACCCGGTACTTGATAGTATAGCGAACCTAAACTGGTATAGGCGGAGCCATGCAGTACATAGGGATCGCTTTCTATCACTTCTTCTAAAAGTTGCTTGGCTTTTTTGACTAAGGATAATGCACCTAAGCCGCCCTTAACACCAGCGAGTGAACTATTGTTGATGGCTAACCAGACTTTTAGTTCGTTACTGTTAGGCGCTGCTTTCAACGCCTCTTCATTGGCCATTATATTCTTTTCTAGGCAGCTAGTTTTGAGATCTTCGCCGCTTATTTGATATTGGCAATTTGCCCATTCTTGTTGAATGTTAAGCAGTATCTCTTCTGCTGTTTGCGCATGGCTTATATTACTTGCCAATATGAGGGTTAAGCCAAGCAATGCATTCATTCTCTTTACTGTTTTCATTATTATCACTCCCGTTGTTAATGTGCCTTAGCAAGGCTTTCACTAATAATCTTTTTTTGTTTGTAAATAGATGCGGAAACTAAGTTTGGAAAGAGTTGATTGATGCGTACAAATAATTTTTCTGGCCAACCAATCCAAGCTACTTTTGTTTCGTTTTGCAGTGTTTGTAATACCTCTAGGGCAACTCGTTCAGGGGTATCGACGCTATTGCCTAATGCCTGATTGAGATCCCTGACGCGTTGATCATTTAACGCCGTGTTGGTGGCGCGAGGGGCAATAAATAGCATCTGTTGACCACTCCCCTGTAATTCGCGTTGCATTGCTTCTGTGAAACGGTGGAGTGCTGCTTTGGTTGCGCAGTAAGTAGCGTAACCGGGATAACCGATAGCGGCGAAGGTCGAACCGATATTTACGATGATACCGTTATCAGGCAACCAAGTAAGTGCATACTTACTTAGTGATATTGGTGCACTGATATTGATGGCTATCTCTTGCTCGATTGATTCGATGGTACGTTGAGCAAGGTAATCGAAGGTATTACAGCCAGCATTATTAATCACAATATCGATATGAATTCCCTCATCAATATATGAGAGGCATTCCTTGTTAACGGTTTTTAGACCTTCGCTACAGCTAATATCGGCTTCAATTGATAGATAGTTACTTGTTGCTGGTAACTGCTCGATTAATTGATCTAGCTTGTTTTGTTGGCGCCCGACTAAAATGAGGTGACAGCCAGCCGAGACCAAACTAAGGCAAAGCGCATGACCAATGCCACCCGTTGCCCCCGTTATTAAGACGCGTTTATCCTTAAGCTTCATGACAAACCTCAACAACTGTTATTGTCTCGCTACTGGTTGGAAGGGCTGCGAGCATCTGACTGTAAAGTTTGAATACCATGTTAGCGCCATCAATAATCGCTTGTTGATCCGCTTTGTCGCTAATTTTATTGACTAAGGAAGCGAAGAGTTTGATGTGTTCTTGGTCTAAGGTGCTGTGTGATGTGAGATAGCTCATCGCTGCATCGGGGAGATTAAGTTTTTGTTGTACTAATTCAGCAATTTTTCCTCCAACATTGACGCTGGTGCCTTCTAATACCCAGACCATACCTAAAAATGCGAGAGGATTTTTACGGTCAATCTGATGGTAAAGGTATGCCACCATTAACTCAATACCACTCCCTACTTTGCCCGTTCCTTGATTATTTCGCACCAGTTTGGCATCGAAACCGCAGGCGTTGATATCATTTAAAATCCACTCATGATGGCCTTTTTCCTCTTCAATATATTGTGCCAAGGCGCTACGCAACCACTCGTAGTTTTCACTTAAACGAGAGCCACATGCCATTAATAGTGGCACGGTATGTTTTACATGGTGGTAAGCCTGCGTTAAAAAGGCATAGTAGCTTTGCAAGGATATTTCACCACGCTGACAGGCTGCAAAAATCGGCTGTTGGTACATTTTTTGTTGTTCTATTGCCGTGGCTTCTTGTAATTGAGTGAAGAAGTCACTTGTTGGTTGCATATTGTTTTGCATGGCTTTTTCCTTAATTGATATAAGTTTTACCGAGTTTGGTCGCGCGATGGAATGGTCTATCATCGGCGTAAACAGGTTGCTGAAGTTGTTGCGCATAGGGCGACCATTGGCGGTCAATAGTTGTGGATATTGCGTAAACGGTGCGCTCATCACCAAGGTCGCTATTTGTGCATAATCAGGTAGTGAGTTGTTGAGCTTTTTAATTGCCGCTATCGTGCTTTGTTGCTCGCTATGTTGTGCTGCAACAATCGCAGTTAAGCTCTCCTGTGCATCACCGATGATGACAATTTGTTGTAATTCAGAGTGATTATGTGCCTCTGACTCAATCCACTCTGGTGAAATGTTGCGTCCGTAACTGGTGATTAATAAATTACTTTTTCTTCCCGTAATATGTAAATAGTTGTCTTTGTCGAGGTAGCCGATATCGCCTGTGTGAATGCTATTTTTCGTTGCTTGTTCTCCTAGATAGCCCAACATAGTCGCTTCGCTCACGATTATTTCACCATCAGCGGCAACGCTGACATTGCAATGCGCTAGCGGTTGACCACAACTTCCTAGCTTATTATGGGCATGTGAGTTTAAGCTGACCACCGAACCACATTCGGATAATCCATAACCTTCATAGGCAGGAATTCCCAACGCCAATGCTTTTTGCATTATCGCTTCTGATACATGTGCGCCGCCGACGGCTACAAATTTGAGTGTGCTAATAAGTTGTGGTTGCTGCATAGCAATTTGAATCAATACCTGCAATAAAGCAGGCGTTAAGACTAAGCTATGCGGTTTTTCACGTTGCAGTATTTGACAAAAAACGGTTACATCAAATTTGCTAGAGCCTTGCAATCCTACTTTTTCTCCACTGTAGATGACGCTACAGACACCCATCTGTAAAGGCACGTAAATACCGGTAATATTTTCAAGTAGGGTTGATAGAGGTAAGAGAACTAGATGAGACAAGGGTTTATCGTCATTATTGATAGTAGAAATTAATGACTGAGTTACTTTTTGTAGGTGTGATTGGCTCAAACAGACGCCTTTAGGGGAGCCCGTCGATCCAGAGGTAAAGGTGATTTTATTGGTTTCTGCAAATAATGGGGCGAAGCTACCTTGCTTCGTTACCTTGTAACCATTGAGATAGGAGAAATTGATGGCTTTCTCACCAGCAATGTGTGGCCAATCGCCAATCAGTGTATCTATATTTGCTGAATTTAAAATATGGTCAACTTGTTGTTCACTGAAAAACATCGGGATAGGAATAACGGTGATATTCGCTAACAATGCCGCTAAATCGATGATAGCCCAATCGATGCTATTCTCTGCGCGTAACGCAATACATTGACAATCATTACTGATTAATTTCTGCTCTGTTAGTTTTATCTCTTGCCACAGTTGTGAGTAAGTTAATTGCACTGTTTCGAGGCTGCGTGTGGAACTGCCGCGTAACGCAATGTTATTGGGCGTGTTGTGTGCAAAAAAGGCGATGTTTTTTAACAGGATATTCATGATGTTTTTACTCGTGATTGACGTTGGCAAAGCTGCTCGTAGCGAGCAATTAGTTGAGTCAAACCTACTTTTAAATTACCGGCTGATACACGTGGATGTGTATGGTAATAAGTTCCCCAAGTCGTTTCTGTATTAGCTATTTTTGTTTGGTCGGCCATCGATAGCACGGTGGGGGTTAACCCTAAGTGCACCATCATCGCGTATAGGGGATATTTGTCGCGGTAAAAATGCACCACTCGAAACCTTGCTCGGTAAGATGCTTAGCCATTAACAGGAAGTGCAGGGGAGATATACCTTTAGAGAAGCTCGCCAATTGACCAAATTCAATGAGATTTGAACGTGCTATCACTTGTGCAAATTGTTTCGCCATAATTTGCTCGGCGGGTTGTGCTAAGTATTGTTCAAGAAATAGCGGCTCATCGCTCGCAATACGGTAGCCGCAAACTGAAAGCAATTCTCCATTTTCCGAGTAGATTGCTAAAAATGTCGGCATAAATTCAGTGATCTTTGCCGTAAATGCAAGTTCGTAGCGACAGGCGACATAGCGCTCAACCTCCTGACGTAAGGGGTGAGAGCAATCAATCACTTTTAATGTAACGGGCTGTGTGAGTTTCATTTTCTTACCCTCTTTTGGATATCTAAATTAACTTTAGAGGGCAAGACTTAAGATAAACTTAAGATAAGTAAAAAATAATGATTATTTTAAAGCGATTAGCTGCGGCGCCCAGGGTGAGTTGTAAGTGGAAGTCTTAGAAGCTATTTTTGCCATTGCTTTTATAGGGAGATAAAAATAATTTGCCATCTTCAAGTGCGCCAATGTCATAAAATTGCGGCAAATTGAAGTTAATCTGTTCATCTAAATCATTACTAGGATTATTGGATGCATAGAAGCGATTTACATTTTGCACTAAATCATCTTTGCTGCCAGAAAAATGATGGAAGGTCTCTATCTCATTATCTGCATTGGCAATATAGACATTGAATCCACCATGATAATTTTCGAAGAAAAATTGGATAAGCCCATCACTAATATGAGATTCGATAATTTCAGCAGTCTCAGTAAAGTGGGTGTTTTTTAGGTTAATGGCGCTGGTGGATAATTTTTTATTGGATATGTGGCTATAAATATCCACGGTGCTTTCTAGGTGTTGTAGCGTGACCCCTGTGCGCTCGAAGTAAAATGCAAATTTTCGTCCGCGGGTCCATAATGTTTGTACTGAACGTTGTGCTATTGAGTCTAAACGTAATTGTATATATTCATTGAGTTTTTTATAAAATGCTTGGCTAATTTGTTGAGTAAAATAACGACTATAACAAAAAATATCGATTTGCTCAGGGGGGCGAGCCTCTTGATGCATCTTACCTAAAATAGTCGTCAGAGCATCTACGACAGCGAATTCATTGTCAAAGTGCAGGCTACGCACTTCATTCCAAGAGTTGCGATAAATAAGATCAATGCTGCCGATCAAGCACTCTTTATGTTCTCCACATGAAAATACATCGTCAATTTGATTCAGTACGCTCTCTTGGGTATCTTGCCAGTGCCGAGTTGGATCTTTTTCGACATTTAAAAAGATAGTAAGGTGTTTTATTTCACAAGGTCGGCTGAGGGCTTGATTACTTGCTTTGGGAACATAAATAGGGAAAATAGAATGCAGATCCTGAATAAACTGATTCAGTTTTTGCTCTACAAGATCGGAGCCTTGATTATATAGATGTAATCTGGTTTCTTCATCATATAAGCCATTCATATGGCACCAAGAGATTAATTTCGATATATATTTGGCGTGCATTAATTTGGGCGTTTGCATTAACGCATTATTTTCAATAGGGCAATTGTATAGGTACCAACCCGCCGGATTTGTTCTGTTTTCTGGAACTTGAATAAAACTAAGATCTGGTTCAAAAAGGTCGGGTGAAATATTGGGATTAATTAGATCCACTTTCCCTGGTAATGTTTCATGAGCTGCGTAGAGTTTGCGCGATAAAATACCCAGGTCTTCTGCGCTAATCGATTCTGATATATTGTTGTCTCTCGCAAAGCTTAGTAATTTCCGGTAACTCCCCATCAGTGTTTCTAATAAGACATCTTTTGCTTTACTAACCTCTGAGACCTTCCAGTTTTTACGATTGTCCAAATAGGCTATCTCTTGATCATTCCAGCCCCATTGCTTAACAAATTTGCTAACAATTGAGCGTCGCCAAGCATTGTTATCGTGTATCTCTTTCTTGGATAAGTTTTCTTCCGTTTTGAGGTAAAAACAGGCTCTTACGACTTCAAGCCGCTTGCTGTCATTAATACTCATTAAATAGGAAGTAACTTTATTGAGCATTAAGCAATAGGGATCTAGGTTTTCATCGTAATAAGTTTGTTCTTGGAAGGTTTTTTTGTAAGACATCGCAATCAGTTCAGTATTCGGATACTCCCAAGAATATGCTTCCATCAAAATTGTTTTTAGTACGGCTTTATAAGGATTATCGATGCCTTTATATAATTGCCAAAGTGTGGCACCAAAATACTCTTCTGCGGGAATGCGATGGAATCCGCCTAAGTCTAACCAGTCTTGTGGATTTAACTCGCCACTTTCATATAAGCTTTTTACATACTGATCGTAATTTTGCTCGTGTTCAAAGGGAATTTGTCGCCACAGTATTCTTTTTCCTGCTATATGTAATGCGGTACGGTAGAACTCATCAAGCAGCAACATATGCTGCGATGAACCACATGCATCGTAGGTCATATTGGCATCATTATCGACGCGAAATTTATTATCAGGTATTAAAAAAAAGTTTAACTCAACATTAAAGTTATTTGCCCAGTGGGTGATATTCCATGCTTTTTCATTTAATAATTTTATTCGTTCAGGTTCAAGCTGATGTGGATAGCAAATCCAAATATCGAAGTCACTTTCAGAGCTTTGTCCGACAGATGACGTACTACCCATCGCATATAAACCAATGAGGTCGTTAATATTAGAAGTTTTAACGGGTAATTCTACTTCTAGGAAATTCGCTAAAATATCCCTATGTTTATCTGTTATTTCATATAAGTGTATTCCAGTTGGAACATCTCCATCAATATAACCGGGTAATGTCGGATGATTAAAATGAAATAATAGTGGGAAAGTTTGAAAAACATTGATCTCTTCTTCATTCATTAATACTTGTGCTGATTGTATCCGTAAGCGATTAAATTGATCGGCTTTTTGACATAATCTTTTAATTTCGTGATTCAATAGGGAACCTTTTGCATACAGATAAATATAACAAACGGAAAAAGAGCATTGATTGTAGCACTGTTAGTGAGATGGGGAAACATGCACAAATTTATTTATATTCGTCATATCCCCCCACGTTGGTTGTTATAAGTAATGCAAATATTTTACTCTTCAGCTAATTGGTAGGGAAGGGGGGCGCAATATAAAGTTGAGCCTTCAATTTCTTGAACTTGATATATATCATCGTCGTTATAATCGTTTGGCAAAACCGCAAGTACTTCGATATGCCCATCTCCATATTGACATCCAGATATAATGGTGCCGATACGCTTCCAATTGTTATTGACTAATACTTGGACATTATCTCCGACTTCAGGTGCTTTGCTAGCACGACCAGTGAGGATAAATAGGGCGCGTTTGTTGATTCCACGATATTTTGCTCGAGCGATCGTCTCTTGCCCAATGTAGCAACCTTTACTAAAGCTTATGCCGTTAAGCGCTTGTAGATTAAGCATCTGCGGAATAAACAAGCCTGATGTTTTTTCTTCTATGAAAGCAACACCAGATGCAATATTCATGGCATTCCATAAACTATCATCAAAAACCGCGGCTTGTTCCTTAAGATCGCTAATTAGCTCTTCGGCCTGTTGATTTTTTAAAATAGCGAGGTAACGTAGCGATGGATAGGGCTGTTTAACTAAAATGCCATTTTCTGTGAGTCGGCTTTCATCGTGTGTTGCCGCAACACCTAATTGTTTGGCAATATATTCTGCAGATTTTCGTCCAGCCAGACCGATTGCTTGATATTCAGTTTCTTTGCTTATTTCAACTTTAGAAAATGTGCCATATTTTTGCAGTTCTGGTAGTTGTGTGGCTGTCACTGAGCTTGGTTGGGTAAGCAAAATGCGATCTTCTAATACAAGGATCCGAAGAATACTCCACACTTTTCCCTGTGGATTACATTGAGCAGCGAGTGTTTGTTGTCCCGGTTTTAGGTTAGCTATATCGCAAGTCAGTTGCCCTTGTAGAAAGGTCACGCGGTCTTCACCTGATACTCGGATTAAATCCCAATGTTCAAGTGGGCATAAAACTAAATCGGGTAGTTGGCTAATATTGTTCAGTTGACTAAGTGTTAGCATTTAGGGCCTCTTTCATACAGTTTCTATGCAGTTATATTCTATTACAATGGTATAGTTCACAAGCTCTTTTGTCAGTAGTTGCTGTTAATAAATTATTGTTGTTATGATGTGGATGTGGTTATTTTAATGGGGAAGTAAAAAAGATGACAGAAGTGGTTAATAAATCGCGCTTATTATGGGCGTGTCGGCGTGGGATGTTGGAGCTAGATGTGTTATTTATGCCATTTGTCACTGACACTTTTGATTGCTTATCTGATAACGATAAACTGACTCTACAGCGCTTACTTTCATGTGAGGATCCTGAGCTATTTGCTTGGTTTATGGGGCACAAAATCTGTCCCGACCTAGAATTATCTAAGATGATTAATGCCATATTACAACGCGATAAAATATAGCATCATCGTTGAACGTTCAATTTATGCCGCACTTGTTACCACTGGTGCATATTGTGTGTTAATTATATCGTTCTTGACTCTATTTGATTTCAATTGGTTCGCTTCCTCCCCCTTTTTCGTTTTGCTAGTTGCTATCGCCGTTTATGGAGGAAAAAAAAGCTACGAACAATGTTATCAGCTTAAATTCAGCGATGCGGGTGATGTTGAATTGTTATTGGCCAGTGGGGAAGTTATGCGTGCTAAGGTCACTGCGAGTTCTTTTTATAACAGCTTTTTTTTATCCTTGCATTTACAAAGTAAAGAGCCAATGGCTGGTGGACAGTGTGCAGCGCTGAAGAAAAAGGCGCGACGTGTTGTTATTTATAGGGATGCGGTTAGCACAAAGGAGTATCGCCAACTCGCCCGCTTACTTCACTTCGGGCGATAAAGGCTCATGTTAAGCGTTCTTTAGACAAAAAGAGCAAGGATAAATCTGTTAGTTAAATGCAATATTAAAAGCGTTTTGTAACAAGCTAACTTTATTGGGTTCTATTGGCATCTTTTTATTTACTAAAGATAAATCGAATTGATAAGTCCGAGTGCTAGGTTGAATTATTCTAATTTCCCCCGCGTTCAATTCTTGTTGGATATAACTTTGTGGCATGTAGCCTAAATATTGACCAGAAATTATCATCGTCTTACGCATATCAAATTGATAAGCCTTAGCATTAAGATTCAGTTTTTTTAACTGCTCGCGTCCATTTGCTTCAATGTCTATACCTGGGTGAATACTGGAAGCGGTCGCTAAATCTTCTGACGTAATGTGCGTGTCTACTTTATTAAAAAAAGGATGTTTTTTACCACAACAAAGGTAAATCGGTTCGCTTGTCAGTGGGGTATAACTCAACCCATCAACTTTTTGATAGTCAGGAAATATGCCTATATGAGCTTTATCTTTGAGTAATAATTTTTCAATATTAGAAATAGAGTCTCCATCTAAAGTAATATGGAGATTAGGGGCTTTCTCATGTACGATTTCAATTGTACGAGCCAATTTATGTTGTTTATTTTTGTCCAGTTGATCTGCGCATAAAATCACAATTTCACCACTTAACTCCTTGCCTAATGTACCAACTATTAATGAAAAATCATTCAAGGAATCAAATAAGTTGATAACTGCTCGATAGACTAGTTGTCCTTCTTGAGTCAATGAAAAACCACCACGTCCACGCATACAAAGTTTAAGTTTCATGCGCGTTTCAAGATTAGACATATGCACACTGATGGTTGAACGTGTAATACCAAGCGTTTTTTCAGCGGCAGAAAAGCCCCCGTGTTCTACAACAGACATAAAAATGCGTAATAAGCGTAAATCGTACTCAGTCACTGGCTTAGGAATAATAGAATGGAGATGCATAATGCCTCTAATGTTTTATTTACTTAAACCTTAAGGTTGATAGTTTTATATTTAACCTGTTTTAAATTTAGTATTCAATAGGTAACTATTAAATCGGAGAAGTTACTTATGCTGAATCATCAAGACTTAGGTTTACAAGATAAACAATTAATTAAAAATTTTTCTTATATTAACGGCAGTTGGCACAGTAGTGAGTCTCAAATAGAGGTGACTAATCCCGCTAATGGGAAAGTGATTGCGAGAGTGGCTAATGCAGGGGTTGTGGAAACTGAATTAGCCATAAAATCAGCTAATGACGCTTACAAAATGTGGTCAACTAAATCAGCAAATGAACGTGCTAAATTAATGAAAAATTGGTTTGATTTAATGATGCAACATCAAGAAGATTTAGGACGGATTTTAACGCTAGAACAAGGTAAACCATTTGCGGAAGCAAAAGGTGAAATAGCCTATGGCGCTGCATTCATTGAATGGTTTGCTGAGGAAGGCAAACGAGTTTATGGTGATACTATTCCTGGTCCTGCTCACGATAAACGTATTATTGTTATAAAACAGCCCATTGGTGTTGTTGCTGCTATCACTCCGTGGAACTTTCCGAATGCAATGATTTCTCGTAAAGCGGCCGCAGCATTGGCGGCGGGTTGTACTTTTGTGGTTCGTCCAGCAACACAAACACCACTTTCTGCATTAGCGATGGCTGAACTAGCCGAACGTGCGGGCATTCCAGGAGGTGTTTTTAACGTCGTTGTTGGAGACGATGCAAGAGGGATGGGTGAAGTATTAACACAACACCCATATGTCAATAAATTCACTTTTACCGGGTCAACGGCTGTAGGTAAGTCATTAATTAGGCAATGCGCATCGTCAGTAAAAAAGGTATCGATGGAGCTAGGTGGTAATGCACCCTTTATTGTCTTTAACGATGCAGATGTTGAAGCCGCAGTACAAGGCGCAGTAATGTCTAAATATCGTAATGCGGGTCAAACTTGTGTTTGTACGAATCGTATTTTTGTACAAAGCAAAGTGGTTGAAGAATTCACTGCAAAATTTGTAGCTGCAGTATCTGCGTTAACTGTAGGTGATGGTTTAGTTGAAGGGATAAATATCGGCCCTATGATCTCTAGTGATGCCGTTATTAATGTTCATAAGCTAGTGGAGGAGTCTATCTCAGCGGGAGCAAATTTGGTTTTAGGTGGTAAAAAACATAAATATGGGGATAACTTCTATCAACCCACTATTTTAACTAATGTCACCAATGATATGCCCATTGCCAGTAATGAAATTTTTGGCCCCGTTTCTCCCATTATTGCTTTTGAAGATGAAGATGAAGTGATCGCAATGGCCAACGACACTGAGTATGGGTTAGCTGCTTACTTTTATGCGCGCGATATTGGTTTAATTTGGCGTGTTGCTGAAGCTCTTGAGTTTGGCATGGTTGGAATTAATGAAGCAGCCATCTCCAATGCTGCCGCTCCCTTTGGAGGTGTAAAGCAATCTGGGAATGGTCGCGAAGGGTCAAAATATGGCTTAGACGATTACTTAGAAATTAAATATTTATGTCTGGGTGGTTTAGATAAATAAACGTTATTTATAGAAAAATTTTGACAATTAAAATAATAAGATTAGGTGAATAAAATGAACAATGCAGAATTACAGAAAAGAAAAGGAGAGGTAATTGCACGTGGTCAAGGTAATGTTTATCCCGTGTATGTTGAACGAGCTAAAAACGCTGAAATTTGGGATGTTGAAGGTAATCGTTACATTGACTTTGCTACCGGTATTGCGGTCTGTAATACGGGGCATAGCCATCCTAAAGTGATTGAATCGGTAAAGGCACAAATTGATAAATTTAGCCATACCTGCATGACCGTAAATCCATATGAGGTCGCTGTCCAATTGGCTGAAAAGTTGGTTGAAATTGCCCCTGGAGAATCAGAAAAGAAAGCTATTTTTCTAACAAGTGGTGCGGAAGCGGTAGAGAATTGTGTGAAAATAGCACGAGCTCATACTGGCCGTCGAGGTGTCATTGCATTTAACGGTGGTTTTCATGGCCGTACTAATTTAACCATGGCATTAACTGGAAAAATGACTCCCTATAAGTATTTGTTCGGCCCATTCCCTGCTGATATCTATCATGCACCTTTTCCAATCGAGTCTCATGGTATCTCTGTTAATGATTCATTGAAAGCGATCAACAACTTATTTAAAGTCGATATTTCTCCTACGGATGTTGCCGCTATTATCGTTGAACCTGTACAGGGGGAGGGCGGTTTTTATTTTGCCCCTACAGAGTTCTTAGTGGCTTTACGCAATCTTTGTGATGAGCATGGTATTGTTTTAATCGCAGATGAAATTCAAACTGGTTTTGGTCGTACAGGTAAAATGTTCAATATGGAGTATTCTAATGTTGAACCTGATTTAATGACGATGGCAAAAGGGATTGCAGGTGGCTTTCCAATTTCCGCAGTTGTAGGAAAAAGTAAAATTATGGATGCACCGTTACCAGGCGGATTAGGAGGCACTTATGGTGGCTCTCCCGTTGCCTGTGCAGCTGCTTTAGCTGTGTTAGAAGTGATTAAAGATGAAAATTTAATTCAAAGAGCAAATGAAATTGGTGCAATTTTTAATGAAAAATTAACCATTTTAAAAAATCAACATCCACAACTTATTTCAGATGTCAGAAATAAAGGAGCAATGATTGCGATTGAGTTAATAACTGATGGTGATATCGAACAACCAAATAGTACATTAACACAAGCAATTATCGCTAATGCAGCTGAGTATGGCTTGGTGCTATTAGCCTGCGGGTTTTACGGTAATGTGATCCGCTTTTTGCCTGCTTTGACCGCAAGCAATGAAATTATTGAGGAAGGAGTAGAGCAATTTACACAATTATTTAAATCGCTATGTTAATAGAACACTTTAATTACCTTTGATAGAAAATAAACAGAGAAACCTATTATGTTTTGCTCGGTTGCTCTATTTTATATTTTTGAATAGTGCATTTATACCCATGTTACGTCAAGGTGCAAAGCATCTTGAAGTAACATGGACATAACATTGCCTTTGATTGGGTCTGTAAATAGTAATATCTGCATCTTAAATTATTTTTTTGATGGCGTTAATCTCAGAAAGTAACCACTCAATCGATGGCTGATGGTCATATAGTTTGTGGGTGATAATATTTAATACTAGTGGAGGAATTTCATCTGGTAATTCTATGATTTTAAGTGGGATCATAGAGATAAGTAACTGCGCAACTCTTATTGGTACCGGAAATAATAATCCTGTTCGAGCGCTGATCATACCGCCAATTGCGTAACTTTGTGTGACCATGTGGATGTTACGGTATAGTTTTTGATCGTGTAGCCAATTATCAATGACATCGGAGCCATTTAATGTTATTGGCAAGTGAATTTGGCTTTCACTGGCAAATTGTATAGTGGTTAATTTATCTGGAATATCGCGCCAGGTGGCGACAACTGCAACATATTGATCGCGCAGCCACTCCTGACTGCTAAAGTTTTTGGATGCGTGCGGCAGGTTATCGACTCCGACATGAAAATCTAACGCGCCACCCTCCATCTGTTCCATTTTTACATTCTCAGAATTGATATCTATTGAAAGCCTTATATTAGGTGCTTGCTCTATAAATTTTTCAGCAAGTACCGGCATGGCGACGAATTCAAAATAATCACAAGCACCAATATAAAAAGTATGGGGATCAGTTAAGGGGTTAAAGGAAGACTGCATCTCAGATGCGCGTTTTATACTGGAAACACCCTGTCTGAGAACCGGTAACATATTTTTCGCGAATGGGGTGGGCTCCATTCCTCGGCTAGTACGAACGAAAGAGTTGATCGTTAAATCGTTGCCGTAACTTAGCCAGATTATGGCTTGCAGCCGATTGGCTGACATAAAGTTTTTCTGCTGCTCTTGAGATATTTCGTTCATCATCCAATGCAATCAGTATACGCAATTGATTTAAATCTAAGTTCATTTCATCACCCTATTGTTATGAATTTTATTCATACTTTTGGGTGTTAATATACTTTAAAGCATAATTAAAAATCAATAATTTAAATAACAGTTATTGTTGGCTGAGTAAATCCATAAGTCACTTGTGTTGACACCAACAGCGCACCTTAAATCAGTGTTGCAAAAAGCGAGTTGCCATGGTGTTTGGCGCGTTTTTCTATCTGTTTTTATTCTATCTATTGAGGTCATCCATTGTTGATGCTCATCTATACAGAAAATCTCTCCCACTAAACTTTAGCATTTACTTAAGTAAGGTTAATTAATTTTACATTTAAGAATATAAATGACGCGCCATAATGAGCTTAGATATTAATTGGGTGCCATTATTAGGGATTATTTATGAATCAGCAGCAGGGTTATCATGGCTTGACTCAGGCACAGTTAGACGCGCATTGGATGGCGTTTACAGGAAATCGTCAATTTAAAAAAGACCCTCGTATCATTAGCGCAGCGCAAGGTAATTATTACACGGATGTTGCTGGGCGTAAGATATTTGATGGATTATCTGGATTGTGGTGCAGTGGCATTGGGCATGGTCATCCTGCGATAGTTGAAGCGGTTAGCCAGCAGATAAAGAGTTTAGATTATACGCCTGCCTTTCAATTTGGGCATATAAAATCCTTTCAATTAGCGGAAAAAATCGTCGATTTTATGCCACAGGGGTTAAATCGGGTATTTTATACTGGCTCTGGATCGGAGTCCGTAGAGACTTCTCTTAAAATGGCTCGCGCTTATTGGCGTAAAAAAGGTTGTGCGAGTAAAACCAAGTTGATTGGTCGTGGTCTTGGTTACCATGGAGTTAATTTCGGCGGTATTTCGGTTGGTGGTATCGGTGCAAATAAGTCTCTCTTTGGCTCGGCGTTGGATGCCGCTCATTTACGTCATACGATGTTGCCAGAGAACATTTATTGTAAAGGTCAGCCTGCTCTAGGAGCAGATCTTGCTGATGAATTATTGCAGCTCATTGCTCTGCATGATGCGTCTAATATCGCTGCGCTTATTGTTGAGCCGATGTCTGGTTCTGCGGGTGTTATTCCTCCTCCTATCGGTTATTTAAATCGTCTTCGAGAAATTTGCGATCAACATAATATCTTACTCATTTTTGATGAGGTGATCTGTGCATTTGGTCGAATGGGGGCTAAAACAGGCGCAGAGGCTTTTAGTGTTGTACCTGACATCATGTGTATTGCTAAACAGATAACCAATGGCGCTATCCCAATGGGAGCTGTGATCGCTAAGCAAGAAATTTACGATACCTTTATGGAGCAAGGTGGCCCTGACTATTTGATTGAGTTTCCACATGGTTATACCTATTCAGCTCACCCTGTTGCGTGTGCTGCTGGATTAGCGGCTTTAGATGTACTAGAGAAAGAAAAGCTGATTGAGCGTGTTAAAGGGCTGAGTCACTATTTTGAAAATGCAGTACACAGCTTAAAAGGGTGTAAGTACGTCAGTGATATTAGAAATTATGGATTTGCCGCGGCCTTTACCATTGAGTCTTTTCCTGGAGAGCCTGCACTACGACCTTACCAAATCGCGATGAAAATGTGGGAAAAAGGGTTTTATGTGCGCTATGGAGGGGCAACCATTCAACTTGGTTTGCCGTTTACCAGTGAACCGCAGGAGATTGATTCATTAATTAATGCGCTCGGAGAAACATTTAACGAAATAGGGTAATACGTATTTGTAAGGAAAATAGGTGCTTGCTTCGTGAACCAATAAAATAGCAAAGCGGCAGCAACAATATTTATAGATCAATACAAACAGGGTAAACCTGTGTGCTGGAGAGTTATATGAGTAAAGTAGTAGGTCACTTGATTGGTGGGAAAATAGTTAATGATAATCAGCGTAGCCAAGATGTATTTGATCCCGCACTTGGAAAAGCTGTTAGTAAAGTCGGATTGGCATCTAAAAAAACCGTTGAGCAAGCGATTGCTGCCGCTGAGCAAGTATTTCCTGAATGGCGAAATACAGCTGCTCACAAACGTGCGCAAATCATGTTTCGCTTTAAAGCGCTATTGGAAGAAAATGCTGAAAAAATTTGCCAGTTGATTGGTCGAGAACATGGCAAAATTTCGCATGATGCAGCTGGTGAATTACAACGCGGCATTGAAAATGTTGAGTTTGCATGTGCTGCACCTCAGTTATTGAAAGGTGAGCACAGTAAAAATGTGGGAGCAAACATTGATACTTGGAGCGAGTTTCAAGCGCTAGGGGTGGTGGCAGGAATTACTCCGTTTAATTTCCCCGCAATGGTGCCGATGTGGATGTTTCCACTCGCGATTGTATGTGGTAACTGCTTTATTTTGAAACCATCAGAGCGAGCTCCAAGTGCAACGCTTTTTATTGCACAACTCTTAGAGGAAGCAGGCTTACCCGCTGGCGTTATGAATGTGGTTAATGGGGACAAAGAGGCGGTTGATGTTCTATTAACGGATGAGCGCATCAAAGCGGTCAGTTTTGTTGGTTCGACACCGATTGCAGAACAGATTTATAGCAAAGCAAGCGCTAATGGAAAGCGCTGCCAGGCCTTAGGTGGCGCTAAAAATCACGCTATTGTGATGCCGGATGCTGATATGGACAATGCGGTGAGTCAATTATTGGGTGCCGCATTTGGTTCATCGGGGGAGCGCTGCATGGCATTGTCGGTAGTCGTTGTCGTGGGAGATCAAGCGGGTGATACATTAATCGAAAAAATGCGCAGCGCAATGCAAGGTCTGAGTGTAGGGGCGTGCGATAAAGTAACGAATAATTTTGGGCCTCTGATCAGTAAAGAGCACCAACAAAAAGTGATTGGTTATATTGATAGCGCAGAAAAACAAGGGGCCAAAATTGTGGTTGATGGGCGTACGATGGTGGTACCTGGTTATGAAGAAGGGTATTTTGTTGGGGCGACTTTGATTGATGAGGTCAATGCTGAGATGGATAGCTATCAAGCCGAAATTTTTGGTCCTGTTCTACAGGTGGTACGCGTACAGACAATGCAAGAAGCGATGCAGTTAATTGATGATCATGAATATGGTAATGGCACCTGTATTTTCACCCGCGATGGTGAAGCTGCGCGTTACTTTTCTGACAATATTCAAGTGGGTATGGTTGGCATCAATGTGCCTTTGCCTGTCCCAGTTGCTTATCACAGCTTTGGTGGCTGGAAGCGTTCACTATTTGGTGATTTGCATGCTTATGGCCCGGACGGCGTGCGTTTCTATACCAAACGTAAGACGGTTACGCAACGTTGGCCATCGAGTGGTGTGCGAGAAAATGCGAGTTTTGCATTCCCAAGCTAATCCTATGGTGACGTTGCTATAAAATAGGCAAAGAGGGGGATATGCTTGAGAGTCTCTTTATTGCAGCAAATGCTCTTTGCTGCTGGGTATCTCGTGGCTATGTTTTGGCTTTCTATGTACTTGCATCGGAGCAATCTTCGTGGCTTAGCAATTAACTCTGATTAATCGCAATAGATACAGATAGGTTTGTTCCAAGTCAAACAGAAAAATGGAGTAATAGTGCGCTAGTCTCTCTGTTTATGTTTGTTGTTGGTTATCTTACTCTACAGTTATGAATAAAATTCATAGAATAATGAGAATAATCAATTTCAAAAAATAGAGCAAAATCGGTAAGTTGACTAACAGAAGTTGACATATCAATTAAGTGAGCAGAGCGGCTATGCAATCAAAAAGTGAATCGCGATATTACTAAAGTAATTGATATGAAAAGGTAGGGATATGAATGTGGATAATAGACACTATATAAATGGAGCATGGCAGCTTCCCGCTTCTACAAAGCGTTTTTCTGTTATTAATCCTGCGACAGAAGCGGTGATTAAAGAGGTCAACGCCGGAAATAAAAAAGATATTGATACTGCAGTACAAGCAGCAAGATTTGCATTTGACAATGGCCCCTGGCCGCAATTAACAGGTGCCGAGCGCGCTGTTTATCTGCGTAGAATTGCAAAAATTATTACTCGTCGTTGTGCTGAATTGAGTGCGCTTGAAGTACTCGATAATGGTAAGCCTTATCCAGAAGCGCAGTGGGATATCGAAGATACCGCCAGTACTTTTTCCTATTATGCCTCGCTGGCTGAAGAGTTAGATAACAATAGTGAGCAGGATATTGCCTTACCAGACTCGCGTTTTAATTGTAGTGCCATTAAACAACCTCTGGGAGTAGTTGGGGCGATTATTCCTTGGAATTTCCCGATGTTGATGGCTGCTTGGAAGGTCGCACCAGCGCTTGCAGCTGGATGCACAATGGTCTTAAAACCCTCAGAGGTTACGCCGTTAACCGCATTAGCATTAGCTGAAATAGCTGATGAAGCAGAGTTACCTGCAGGAGTGTTAAATATCGTCACTGGGTTAGGAAGTGAAGCTGGAAAAGCACTCGCTGAACATCCCTGTGTTGATAAATTAGCCTTTACAGGATCCGTGCCTACCGGTTCTCAAATCATGGCCACTGCTGCACGTGATATCAAGAATATTAGTCTTGAGTTGGGGGGAAAATCACCATTTGTTATTTTCGAAGATAGCGATATAGAAAAAGCGATTGAATGGATCATGTTTGGTATTTTCTGGAATCAAGGTCAGGTTTGTTCTGCTACCTCACGCGTATTAGTCGCACAAGCGATATACCCGAAGTTATTAAGTCGCTTAGTGGAGGAATCACAAAAAATCACCATCGGAGCCGGTGATAAAGAGGGGGTGTTACTCGGGCCTTTGGTTAATCAACAGCAGTATCAAAAAGTGTTACAGGCGATTGCTAAAGGGGTCGAAGAAGGCGCAACCATAGCCGCTGGCGGTGGTCGCCCAGATGGATTAGACAAAGGTTATTACTTACAACCCACAGTGCTGACAGATATGTCAGAAGATAGTTGGATATGGCGAGAAGAGATATTTGGCCCCGTGGTTTGTGTCAAACCCTTTGCCAGTGAAAGTGAAGCGCTAGCGATGGCGAATAACTCACGATTTGGCCTTGCTGCTGCAGTGATGTCCAAAGATAAACAGCGCTGTGAGCGTGTTGCAAAGGCATTTAGGGCTGGCATTGTGTGGATTAATTGCTCGCAACCTACTTTTGTCGAAGCGCCTTGGGGTGGGGTTAAATCGTCCGGGATTGGTCGAGAGTTAGGTCTATGGGGACTCAATAACTACCTTGAAGTAAAGCAGATCACAAGCTTTGCTAGCGATCAAGCTTGGGCATGGTATATCAAATAACTTTAAATTAAGAGGATTTATGCAAGCACATATAGAAGCATTGAAAGATTCAAAACATTGTCCACTTTGGCTTGATCACGAAGATCTTCCCGCTACACTGCCTGCGTTACAAAAAGATGAACATTGTGAGTTACTGATTGTCGGTGGTGGTTTTACAGGCCTTTGGGCTGCATTACAATTAAAAGAGCGTAATCCTGATAGCGATATTATTTTAATTGAGAAAACATTTATTGGTGATGGCGCTTCTGGACGGAATGGTGGTTTCATTAGTGAAGATTTAGCACATGGTGCTGAAAATATGGTTCAGCGTTTTCCTGTTGAAGCTGAAAAATTGGCTGAACTAGGCCATCAAAATGTAAAAGAGTTTCTCAACACGCTAGAGCGTTATGGTATCGATGCGCGATATGAAAAGGTTGGTGAACTGAAGTTGCTACCGATGCTAAGTATGTTGAATATTTACGTCAAGTTTATGAAAAAAATAAAGCAGCAGGCAACGATGTTGTTTGGTTTGATAAAGAGGCGATGCAAGCGGAAGTTCATTCTCCAACCTATTTAGCAGGCCTATGGTATAAAGAAGGCTATGATGGCGTACTAGATCCTGCTCGTTTATGTTGGGGGTTAAAACGTGTACTTGTTGAGTTGGGTGTTCGTATTTACGAACAAACATCATTAGAAAATTTTAAACAATTACATGATAAAAGCATGCAAAGTGAGTGCCCCGGGGGCACCATTTGCAGTGATAAAATATTTTTTGCAACAAATGGCTACCACTCTCCGGTTGCTAAAATTAGGCGTAAAGTGCTTCCTGTTTGGGACTATCAACTCGCGACGGAGCCATTAACAGATGAACAGTTGGCATCCATCGGTTGGAATAAGTTTCGTCATGCTCTTTATGATAATTTTAATATGTTTCACTATTACCGTTTAACTCAGGATAACCGAATTACTTGGGGCGGTGGCGGTGCTGTTCGTTATTATTTTAATAGTAATACTGACCAGAGCTGCGCAGATATACCCGCTCGTTTTGAACAGTTGTCTAAGGAGTTTTTTGAAACATTTCCTCAACTATCGGGCATCAAGTTTACCCATCGTTGGAGTGGGATTATTGCAACAACAACACGTTTATGCGTCGCCCCAAACGTTGGCTATAACGGTCGGGTTTCATGGGCGGTAGGTTATACAGGGTTAGGAGTGGGGGCCGCCAGATTCGGTGCTCGAGTGGGACTTGAGTTATTAGGGTATTATCCTAGTGATGTATTAAAAATGGGGTTTGTTAAAAAATTCGTCATTCCTTGGCCATTTGAACCGCTACGCTGGATTGGTTATAAAATTACTCATCGTGCGTTAGTAAAATCTGATGCAAATGGTGGCAAGCGTGGCTTATGGTTAAAAATGTTAGATTTAATGGGGCTTGGTTTTGCCTGCTAGCGATGAACATTATTGCGTTATGCTAAATATTGCTACCATGAATAGAAGGGCGTATGGGTAATAAAAAACATTTTCTACCCAGCCAACTTGGTGATTCGCATATTCGTCTTTTACGTATATTTAAAGTGGTTATTGAATCAGGTGGGTTTTCCGCAGCAGAGGTACAACTCAATATTACAACCTCTGCGATTAGTTTAGCTATCACTGAGTTAGAGTCTCTTTTAAATATGCGCCTATGTAATCGTGGACGCTCTGGGTTCTCTGTCACAGATCATGGTAAATCGGTTTATGCTGCTACTTTACAATTGTTGGGTAGCTTAGAGACATTTAAGTCTCAAATTAATGCGATTAACACCGAGCTAATTGGGGATCTTAATATTGGCATTACTGATAACTTGGTAACCAACCCTCAGATGCGAGTGACCCGCGCTATTAGTTCCCTCAAGCATCATGCGCCCGGCGTATTTTTTAACATTCGTATGATGCCTCCTAATGATATTGAATTGGCTATTTTAGATGGTCAACTTCATATTGGTGTGGTGCCTGATTTACGCCCGTTATCAGGATTATCTTACCTACCGTTATATGATGAAAAATCATTACTTTATTGCAGTGTAGAACATCCTTTATTCCATCAAAATTTAAATATAATCTGTGATGCAGAGATTGCTAAATACGATGCCGTGTTAGCCAACTATGTTCAATCGAGTGACATTATTAAGCAACAAAAAAAATTAAATATTGCAGCTACATCAACCGATAGAGAAGGGATTGCTTTTCTTATTTTAACGGGACGCTTCATCGGTTTTTTACCGACACATTTTGCGAACGTTGGGTAGATAAAGATTTATTACGTCCTATTGATCCCTATCGAAGGCGTTTTGTTACCAAGTTTTCAGCGATAACACGTAAAGGTGCGCGAACCAATTTAATACTTGAAGCATATATAGAAGAGCTTAGTAAAATGTGTATGCCACATGGTGATGCTGATTGAACTAGTTGCTTATACTCAAAATAGATCCAAACCTAACCAGCTATAAAAATTACCGAATAGAGTGTTAGAAGCCTTTACTCTTCTTTTAGATAAGAAAATATTTAATTGCAGTCGTTCACCTCTTTCAGTTTTTTTCTTGTCATTAAACCACAAATAATGCAGTTCACTATGCATATTAATTGATGAGTTTATTTACTTAAATTCTATTATTTTATTTTTAATATATTGCTCCAAAGTGGTCTGAGTAAGTGCTGGAAAGCTATCTGTTAGCAAGAGTATTACGTTTTAGTAAGAGAGATTGACGAAGTCCGATATCTGAGAATATAGGGCTAGTTTTTATCTGAATTCATTCTCTTTTTGCCAGGTTATGAATTTAATTCATAGAGTAATGATAATAATCAATTTCAAAAGAGAAGATAAAATCGGTAAGTTAATTACAAGAGGTTGAAAGGACTATTAGTTAGTCCATAGAAACTAAGTCGCTATTACATTTAGCATGGTGATTATATGACCTAAATTATAGTTGAATAAACTGAATTCTATAACAAGTTATATATTTTACATTGACGTAACATATTATTAGACAAGGAGTTAACATGAAATTTATTAAAAAAAATGCAGCGATGGCTATATTGACTAGTGGGCTCTTAATGAGTGCGACAAGCTCTGCTGAAGAAGTATTACACATGTATAATTGGTCTGATTATATCGCTGAAGATACCTTAGCAAATTTCCAAAAAGAGACCGGTATTCGTGTTATTTATGATGTATTTGATAGTAATGAACTATTAGAATCAAAGCTTTTATCCGGTCGTTCCGGCTATGACCTCGTTGTTCCTTCGCAGAGCTTTTTAGCTAAGCAGATTCAAGCGGGTGTTTTTATGAAGTTAGATCGCAGCAAATTAACCAATTATGGTAATTTGGATGCGCAATTAATGAAGCAATTACAAGCTTCTGATCCTGGTAATGAACATGCTGTCCCTTATTTATGGGGAACCAACGGTATTGGTTATAACATTGATAAAGTAAAAGCGGTACTAGGTGAAGATGCGCCCGTCGATTCATTAGATCTTATTTTTAATCCAAAATATGCAGAAAAACTATCACAATGCGGTTTGGCTGTCTTAGATACCCCCGATGAAATGATCCCTCAAGCGCTTCTTTACTTAGGCTTAAATCCGTTAAGTAAATCTCCTGCCGATTATAAAAAAGCAGGTGAGTTATTCGCTAAGATTCGCCCATATATTACCTATTTTCACTCGTCTAGATACATTACTGACTTAGCTAATGGTGATATTTGTGTCGCTTATGGTTTCTCGGGTGATGTTTTCCAAGCTGCCGCTCGTGCAGAAGAGGCTGGTAATGGCGTTCACGTGACCTATTCTATCCCCAAAGAAGGGGCTAACTTGTGGTTTGATATGTTAGCGATTCCTGCCGATGCAACGAACAAAGAAAATGCGCTGACTTTTATTAACTATTTATTACGTCCAGAGGTTATCGCTGGAATAACAAACTATGTTGCATATGCCAATGCCAATACTGCATCGCAAAAAATAGTTGATAAAGAGATCATTGAAAATCCTGCTATTTATCCTTCACAAGAGACTTTGAATAGCCTTTATATACAAGATGTTCGCCCTCTTAAAGCACAACGCGCATTAACACGCGAGTGGACTAAGATAGTTTCGGGTAAGTAAGTCAAAAAATAGAGGCAATATAGTTATTTGCCTCTTATTTGCATAACGTAAGATTTAGATGCCGGCTAAAAGTTTGCTAAAGGAGAAGGCATATGTACCCCAATATTGAAATGGAAAAACCTCAGAGAGTACACGAGGTGGAGAAAACTAAAAATGTTACTCCGGAAATATTGTTAGAGATTAAACAGGTCAGCAAAAAATTTGATGATGTCAGAGCCGTAGATGATGTGTCATTAACTATTAACAAAGGTGAAATTTTTGCCTTATTAGGTGGTTCTGGCTCTGGTAAATCGACGTTGTTACGAATGTTAGCTGGTTTTGAAAAGCCGACAGAGGGGCGCATTTTTCTTGATGGAGTTGATATTACCGATATTGAACCATACAAACGTCCTATTAATATGATGTTTCAATCTTATGCTTTATTCCCACACATGACCGTAGAACAGAATATTGATTTTGGTTTAAAGCAGGACAACATCGGCAAAGCTGAGCGTAAAGAAATTGTCGATGAAATGTTGAAGCTTGTCCATATGCAAGCGTATGCGAAACGTAAACCAGGACAGCTTTCTGGAGGGCAACGACAACGTGTTGCTTTAGCTCGTTCCTTAGCTAAAAAACCCAAATTATTGCTACTAGATGAGCCGATGGGGGCATTAGATAAGCAGCTTCGTACACAAATGCAATTAGAGGTCGTAGAAATTCTTGAGCGTGTAGGGGTAACTTGTGTGATGGTGACGCATGACCAAGAGGAAGCGATGACTATGTCGGATCGAATCGCGATTATGAAAAATGGTCGTATCATTCAAACGGGATCGCCAACAGATATTTATGAAAGCCCTAAGAGCCGAGATATAGCAGAGTTTATAGGCACAGTAAATTTATTTGAGTCACAAATCGTTGCCGATGAGGTCGACCATGTGATTGTTCAAGCTGAGAATATAAGTCAGCCATTTTATATCGGGCAAGGGGTAACCACGAGGGCTAAAGATAAGCGTGTTTGGTTGGCCATTCGCCCAGAAAAAATGGTTATTAGGCGAGAAAAACCGACCGCTAAATATAATTGGGTAGTAGGTGTTGTCGATGATATTGCTTATTTAGGGGGAATATCTATTTACTACATTAAGATTGAAAGTGGACAAATAGTGCAGTGTATTTTTACCAATCGTCAGCGTCGATTTGAGCCGCCTACATGGAATGATAGTTTATATATAAGCTGGGAGCCCACTGCGGGTGTGGTATTAACATCATGAAATATATTACTGGTTATCTCAAAGGGAAGTATATGACCATTGGCATTCCCTATATGTGGTTACTCTTATTCTTTGCAATCCCTTTTACCATAGTCTTGAAAATTAGTTTTTCTAGTGCAGCCATTGCGATTCCGCCTTACGAACCGATCTATTCCTATGTCGATGAAACTTTTCAAATTTTATTGAACTTGGGAAATTATCTGCTGTTGCTCGATGACGCAATGTATTACCAGTCTTATTTAAATTCTTTACAAATGGCCTTTTTTTCGACTTTAGGTTGTATTTTAATCGGTTATCCGATGGCCTATGCCATTGCTAGAGCGCCGGCTTCGAATCAAGGCGTGTTATTGTTATTAGTTATGTTACCGTCATGGACATCCTTTTTAATTCGTGTCTATGCCTGGATGGGGTTGCTGAGTAACAATGGCATCATCAATAATTTCTTAATGTGGTTAGGCATCATTTCTGAACCCATTGCGATGCTGAATACTAATTTTGCTGTGTATGTCGGTATTATTTATACCTATCTCCCTTTTATGGTTTTGCCTCTTTATTCAACGTTAGTTAAGCTTGATATGAGTCTGTTAGAAGCCGCTGCTGATTTAGGTTCACGTAATATTAATAGCTTTTGGAAAATAACCTTACCGCTTTCAAAATCTGGTGTTATTGCTGGCTCAATGTTGGTATTTATTCCCGTTGTTGGCGAGTTTGTTATTCCTGAATTGTTAGGGGGGCCAGATACATTGATGATAGGTAAGGTGTTATGGAAAGAGTTCTTTAACAATAGAGATTGGCCTGTTGCATCTGCTTTAGCGATTGTCATGCTAGCCATATTAGCGATACCAATAATTTTATTTAATCGTTATCAAGCACGTGAAATGGAGAAGTGAATATGAAAAAGTTATCCTTTTCTAATGCAATGCTATGGCTTGGCATGGCATTCCTTTATCTACCGATGTTAATAATGATCATTTACTCTTTTAATGGCTCAAAGTTAGTCACCGTGTGGGGGGGATTCTCTGTTAAATGGTATGGCGAGTTAGTAAAAGATCAGCAACTCCTTGATGCCGTTTTTACCAGTTTGCAAATTGCTTTTTTTAGTGCCTTCACTGCGGTTTTTCTAGGTACATTAGCTGCATTTGTTATGGCTCGTTTTAAGCAATCATTTGCAAAGTTAACTCTATCTAATATGATAACGGCCCCATTAGTTATGCCTGAAGTGGTCACGGGTTTATCACTTATGTTGCTATTTGTAGCTATGTTTGATTTGTTGGGCTGGCCCGCAGAACAGGCGTGATAACTATTTGGATTGCGCATTCCACGTTTTGTGCTGCCTATGTAACAGTTGTTGTATCGGCACGATTACAGGAATTAGATCGCTCAATTGAAGAGGCTGCTTTAGATTTAGGTGCGACACCTTTGGTGACCTTTATCTTTATTACTTTACCGATGATTCTTCCTTCATTAATTACTGGCTGGTTTCTTTCTTTTAGTCTTTCTCTTGATGATTTAGTTATCGCTAGCTTTGTTTCGGGACCAGGCTCCACCACATTACCTATGACGGTTTTTTCCTCGGTACGTATGGGTGTTTCACCTAAAATAAATGCCTTAGCTGGTATTATGATAATGATCGTATCATTGCTTGCTTTATTATTCTGGTATTTAAGTCGTCGCAAAGAGAAGCTCGATAGGATGCAAGTGAACATGGTTTAACTCATCGATATAATGCTTTGCTTAAAAAAGAGATCTATAGATCTCTTTTTTATTGAATAAGTAAACGGAAAACAGCCTATAAAATTGCTGATGCATATGAGTTTTTTAGTTAGTAAATTCTGCTTTTATTATGCAACGGCAGATAGGTTAATTTAGTTGTAATATCGCGCCATATGTCTACAACACCAATTGATTGTTTGCAAGGGACTATTTCTGACTGCTTCCGTTTCACGGAAGCGCTCGTTCGGCTCACACAACAATATGTAAATGCAGTGTCCTATCCTCTATCTACTCTATTTTATTTCATTAGATCAAATACTTAATCCTAATAGCATTCGATTTAGTGTTATTAGTCTTGGTAATTGATTTAAATTCATCTTTGTAGCCTTTTATGAATTCAGCTCATGTATTCATGACTATAATCCATTTCAAAACATAGTATAAAACAGATAACGTTAAAGGACTTTAAAATTGAGGGGGTAATAAATGGATCATTCGAAAAGAGATATCAATGAAGCTTCATTAGAAGCAAATAAGATGGTGAGCCTAATCACCAAAAATGAACAGGATATTAATCAAGAAGAGCGTATTTGGATAGCGCAAAGTACCTATGAAAATTTTGAGAATCATATCAATAAGGGATTTCTTGAATATCGTAAGTCTGTGACTGAAACAGAGGGGATTGCATTAACAGATTGGACAGGACAAGGCTCTATCCTAAAAGATGTTCTCGGTCGAGAATTTATCGATATGCTAGGCGGTTATGGTCTTTACTCTCCAGGTATTAAACATCCTAAAATTGTTGCAGCAGCTAAAGCTCAGCTTGAACGTAGTCCTCAATATAGCCAAGAAATGCTAGATCCATTGCGTGCTCATTTAGCTAAGGTTATTGCCAAATTGACACCTGGAGATATTCAATACGGTTTTTTTGCTAACTCAGGTACAGAAGCTGTTGATGGTGCGATGAAGCTCGCTAAAATGTATACCGGAAAAAAAGGCTTCATTTCTACTTTGAAAGCTTTTCATGGTAAGTCTTTGGGTGCATTGTCTCTTTTAGGAAAAGCGGTATACAGAGAGCCCCTTGGGCGACTTCTTGATGGTGTTAGACATGTTCCATTTGGTGATGCAGATGCTGTCGAAGCACAGCTAAAAGCTGCAGAAGAGGTAGGAGATGGGATTGCTGCGGTTATTGCAGAGCCAATCCAGGGTGAAGCTGGAGCAATTGTTCCTCCTGATGACTATTGGCCAAAATTACGTCAGATCTGTGATAAATATGATGTGTTGCTTATTGCCGATGAAGTACAGACTGGTTTTGGGCGTACAGGTAAAATTTTTGGTGTCGATCATTGGGATGTGACGCCAGATATCATGTGCTTTGGTAAAGCGCTTGGTGGCGGTGTGATTGCCATGTCAGGATTTTTCGCCAGTGCAAAACTATGGAAAGTATTAGAGCCAAATCCATTTATGCATACGACAACGACAGGTGGTAACCCGATTGCCTGTGCTGCTGCGCTTGCCCAAATATCTGTATTACTTGAAGAAGATTTAGCCGGTCAAGCTGCTGAAAAAGGTACATATATCAAGCAGAAACTGGCAAAAATACAAGAATTGTATCCTGAAGTATTAACTGATGTAACAGGCAGAGGTTTGTTGTTAGGTATGGTTTTTGCCAACGATGAAGTTGGTTTTGAAGTGGTTTCAGGTCTGTTCAAGCGTGGAATTTTAATTGCTGGAACGCTGAATAACTCAAGAGTCGTACGTATTGAACCCGCATTAAATGTACCATATCCATTGATAGATAAATTCTTGGTTGAATTGGAAGACGTTATCAAATCTCTTTGATATGCCGAGCAAAATAGATAGCACGATATTATCTAGCGTTATTGAAATAGATAGAAATGGTACTGGCAATAAGATGAGTCTTTATGAGGAATAGATGATGAAATATAAATTATGGATCAACGGTAAGGCTTGTGATGCCGTTAATGGCGAAATATTAGCAGTAGAAAATCCAGCAACGGGTGAAATTATTGATTCAGTACCAGATGCGGGTAAAGAGGATGTTGATTTAGCTGTTGC
The DNA here is from genome assembly GCF_040566515.1 of Psychromonas sp. MME2. NCBI lineage: Bacteria > Pseudomonadati > Pseudomonadota > Gammaproteobacteria > Alteromonadales > Psychromonadaceae > Psychromonas > Psychromonas sp. MME2. Next base: position 631,995 of record NZ_JBEWXI010000002.1, read on the forward strand.
TGCTGCAAAAAGCGCTTTTGATGATGGTCGATGGTCTAAAAAAACACCTGCAGAGCGGTCTGCTGTTTTATCTAAAATGGCAGATATCATTGAAGCGCGCAGTGATGAAATCGCACGCATAGAATCAGAAGATACAGGTAAGCCCTTTGACTTTGTTAGCTTGGGTGGAGATATTCCTTTTGCCGTTGATAACTTGCGTTTTTTTGCCGCCGCAGCACGTGATATTAAAGGCTCCGCGAGCGGTGAATATGCACAAGGATATACCTCTATTTTACGTAACGAACCGTGGTGTTACGGTTGGTATTGCTCCTTGGAATTACCCATTGTTAATGGCGATATGGAAAATTGGTCCAGCGTTAGCTGCGGGTTGTACTTCGATTATAAAGCCTGCTCCGATTACACCTCGTACTACGCTATTACTCGGTGAGATTGCAAAAGAAGCGGGTTTACCTGATGGCGTATTGAATATTTTAAGTGGTGGTGCTACACCGGGGGAAGCGTTAACTGCGCATCCAGACGTACAGATGGTCAGTCTTACCGGCTCTAGTCGCACAGGTAAAGCGATCATGAAATCTGCTGCTGATACTTTAAAACGAGTCCACTTAGAGCTTGGTGGCAAGGCTCCATTAATTATTTTTGATGATGCAGATATTGATCTTGCGGCTGAAAAAGCTGTTTTTGGTGGCTTTTTAAATTCCGGGCAGGATTGTACTGCTGCAACACGAATATTGATTCATGAGTCTGTTTACGATCAAGCTGTTGCTACATTAGTCAAAGCAACAGAGGCCCTTAAAGTTGGCGATCCTTTTGATCAAGAAACGGTGATAGGTTCGATGATTTCAAAAATACAGCAACAAACGGTGGCAGGGTTTGTTGACCGTGCTCGAGCAGCTGGCGCTAAGATACTTACTGGCGGTAAGGTGCTTGATAAATCAGGTTATTATTACCCACCTACACTTATTGCTAATGTTGAACAAGACTCGGAAGTTGTTCAAGAAGAGATCTTTGGTCCTGTATTAACAATCCAATCTTTCGCTAATGATGAAGAAGCGCTTAAAATGGCAAATGACGTTAAATATGGTTTGGCTTCATCTGTTTTTACTAAAAATTTAAGCAGAGCGATGCGTTTTTCTCGTGATCTTACGTTTGGTACTGTGTGGATAAATGATCATTTACCATTAACCTCGGAAACCCCACATGGTGGTTTTAAACAGTCTGGTTTTGGTAAAGATCTTTCTGCAGAGGCTATTTCTGATTACTTAGTCACAAAACACGTTATGGTCGCACTATAATAGCAACCCGCATAAATATCTACTCTATCTTGTGGCATTTAATTGTAATAGCCGGCAATTATACCAATCGGAGTAAATAGCTGATTTATTTTGCTGGTTAAAATAACTTACTTTTTTGTTGTAAGTTTCGTAAAACGAGCAACCATTTACGAAACTTACGTCTCAAATTAAGCCATTTTTCCTGCGCAAAATTTAGATCACATACTTAATCCGATTGTTATTACGATTGAATGCACCTTGCTCTCCCTCATTTTTCCTCAACAAGCCCTGACCATAATGTTATGTGGATCGGTATAACATAAATATTGTGAATAAGTATTGACTACATATTTATAAATTTATCAGGTGTTATGGTGCCGATAGCATCTTAGAAGTAATGCGCTAGTAGCTTGTCTTTAAAAACCTTTTATTAAATATATTCTACGGTGTTACTGATTGGTTATTGTAAAAAAACTTCAATGAAATCAGTTGTCATTTCAATAGGGGATTTGTAAAAAAAACACCTAACGGGTTGTTAAATTTGGTAATAATTTCGCATCAACAAAATCAACTTGCGTTAGGTGTATAAGCATATTGAATTATTTATTCGGCGTTAGAATGGTTGGCTTTGGTCTGTGCAATTGTTCTGGATAATCTAAATTGTAATGTAAACCTCGGCTTTCTTTACGTTGTATCGCACTCTTGATGATGATCTCAGCCACCTGAACAAGATTCCTCAATTCAAGTAGGCTATTGCCTACTTTAAAATTACTGTAATAATCATCAATTTCTTGTTGTAATAATTGCACTCGATGTAATGCTCGTTGTAAACGCTTATCTGTACGGACTATGCCAACATAATCCCACATAAATAAACGTAATTCATGCCAGTTATGCTGAATAACAACCTCTTCATCGGAGTTTGTTACTTGGCTATCATCCCAATCAGGAATGTCGGCAAATTTTCTCTCTTTATAAAAAGGTAAGTGGTTGATAATATCTTTAGCACAAGCGTGGGCATAAACCACACATTCTAGTAGGGAGTTAGATGCTAAACGATTCGCGCCGTGCAATCCGGTATAGCTCACTTCTCCGATAGCGTAAAGTCCATCAATATCGGTCTGTCCGTGGTGGTCGATCATTACTCCTCCACAACTATAATGTGCAGCAGGAACGATAGGGATAGGTTGGTGAGCGATATCAATCCCAAGCGCTAAACAACGCCGATAAATAGTCGGAAAATGTTTCACGAGAAACTCTTTCGATTTATGGCTGATATCCAAATACATACAATCAGCACCAAGACGTTTCATTTCATAATCAATCGCACGAGCCACTATATCTCGTGGTGCAAGTTCACCTCTGTCATCAAAATCAAACATAAAACGGGAGCCATCAGGTCGCACAAGATGCGCCCCCTCTCCGCGCAATGCTTCGGTTAACAGAAAGTTTTTTGCATCAGCATGGAATAAACAGGTAGGGTGAAATTGGTTAAATTCCATGTTGGCTATACGACAGCCACTACGCCAAGCGAGTGCAATACCATCGCCACTTGATACATCGGGATTACTTGTATATTGGTATACTTTACTGGCGCCGCCAGTTGCGAGTGTTACAAAATGTGCTTTTATGGTTTCGACACGTTCTTCATTGCGATTCCAAACATAGGCACCAAGTATACGGTTCGCGGGTAAATTTAATTTTCGACTTGTGATTAAATCAATCGCATTATAACCTTCTAATAAGGTTATGTTTGCATGTTTTTGCACCGCTTCGAGTAAAGTTGTTTCAATTTCTTTTCCGGTTGCATCTGCTGCATGTAAAATACGACGATGCGAATGGCCCCCTTCGCGGGTAAGATGATATTGAGTTTTCCCATGGTCATCTACTTCAGTATCGAAATTAACCCCTGTGTCAATTAGCCACTGCATACTTTCTTTGGCATGACTAAGTGTAAAGCGAACCGCATCTTCATCGCATAAGCCAGCACCGGCAATGAGGGTATCTTGAACATGTGATTCAATATTATCTGAATCTGAAAACACTGCTGCAACACCGCCTTGAGCATATAGCGTTGAGCCTTCAGATAGTTTACCCTTACTAAGCACCTTTATTTTTGCAAAAGGAGCAAGTTTTAAGGCAAGAGAAAGTCCAGCTGCGCCAGCGCCAATAATTAAGACGTCACACTCTTGTTGATGTTCAGTTATTGATTTACTTTCAGTCATGACACTATATGCTCTGTTATTAATGTATATAATTGATTAAAAATTCATTATATACATAAGCGACTTGATAATAAATGTGAAGTTCATCGGAAATATAAGCTCTTTCTATATTTTCGGGAACTTTTTCTATTATTCAAAGTCTTAACTGTGAACGCCACAAGGCTCACCATGATTATAGGTAGAAAAGCTCAATGAATGAGCGTGATTTAGATTTTCAATTAATTCAGCGTATTCAAAATGGGGAGCAGCAAGCTTTTACATTGTTGGTGAAAAAGTACCAGAATAGGGTCGCCAACATTTTGACTCGTTATATTCGTAATAGCGGTGATATTGCTGATGTAACACAGGAAGTGTTTATAAAGGTATATCACTCATTAGAGACGTTTAGAGGGGATAGTGCGTTTTATACTTGGCTATATCGTATTACAGTAAACACAGCTAAAAATTATTTGACGAGCCAAAGTCGTCGGCCATCGTCATTAGATATCGATACACAGACCTTCGAAAATGAAGGGTATGATGGAGGGGAGGCGTTAAGAGAGCCTGATGATCCTGAGTCGATACTACATGCACAGGAAATAAAACATGTTATTTTAAATACAATTGAACAATTGCCTGATGAATTAAAGAGCGCAATAACGTTAAGAGAGCTCGATGGGATGAGCTATGAAGAAATTGCTAGCATTGAAAATTGCCCTATTGGTACTGTCCGTTCAGAATATTTAGGGCTCGAGAGTATATCGATAAGCAATTACAACCTTTATTAGAAAATTAGTTGGGAAGATAATGAAAGAAAATAATGAACAATTGTCAGCCATGATTGATAATGAAGCTATTGATAATAAATTAATAGACGAGCTTCTTTTGGGTGAGCAACAGCAAGCTCTTTTTTCTCGCTATCATCTAATGGGTGATGTAATACGAGGTGGTGATGACGCTTTTATCAATATTGACGTCAGCGATAAAGTGATGGCTGAAATCAACACAATTCCTTCTGTTTCGTTTGCTAAAACTAATGTTGAATCAATCTCTCCGCAAACAAAGAAGAGTAATGTGCTCTCTTTTGGTAAACGTTTTGCTCAGTATGCGATTGCAGCCTCAGTAGCTGGTGTTGTTTTACTTACAAGCTTTATCAGCTCTCAACCACAATTTAGTGATAATGGTAATGGTATAGAAGTCTTAAATACCATTCCATTTGGTGGCGGAGCTGCTCCTGTTAGTTTGCAAACTAAATATAAGTACTCTCAGGAAGAGATAAAAAAATATAATGAGCGACTCGATGCTTTATTACAAGATCATCAATTACAATTGCAAACTCAACCTTAACTATAAGCATATAAGTAAGAATTGGTGAGTGACATAAGGCAAATAATGAAGTTACGGCGTTTTATTTCAATTTATCTTGCAATTTTTTTTGTTATTAGCCATACCGTGAAGGCTGATGGTGCGAAAACTCAAAAAGAAGAGCTAACGGCTATAGAGTATTTGCAACTCATGCAAAAAGCATATAAAGAGGGCAATTATGAAATTATCTATGTTAATAGTGTAAATAATAAAATTGAACCTAAGCAGCTTATACATGGTGTGGTTGATGGACAAGAAATTGCGTATTTTCGTTTTTTAAATGGTGCAATGAGGGAGTCCTTACAATATTCACAAAAAATAAGTTATTTCGAACAGGGTTCCCCATCATACACGTTACAATCGAAGCATAATCGTAGTGTATTTGCTAGTATTGCCAATTATGATTATGAAAAAGGCAAAAATAGTTATGATTATCTGATATTAGGCAAAGGAAGAATTGCAGGTAAACAAGCCGTTGCTATTCGTATGATTAGCAAAGATGAATACAGATATAGCTATATAGTCTGGTTAGATGTTGAGACATTTTTACCATTACGTTTAGATACAATCAATAACGCGAATATAATATTAGATCAAGTAATGGTTGTTTCGTTGTTAACATCAGATACAGTGAATCCCTGGTTAGAAAAATTAAGTCATCAGGAATTACCACAATTATTGGAATTACCAGTGGTAGCACAAGCAGAGCTATCTCAATGGGATTTAAATTGGCTCCCAACTGGTTTTGATATCATTAAAAGCGATTGACATAAACTCATTATGCATGAAAATGAGCCTGTATCGTATTTTATGCTAAGTGATGGAATAGTTAATGTTTCTATTTATATATCAGCTAAGCAAATCAATTTAGATGGTAAAAAACAAATAGTTAAACGTGGAGCTACTATTTTATATACCTATCAACAAGATGATTATGAAGTAAATGTAGTTGGAGAAATTCCAGTGGTAACTGCAAATAAACTCATTAAGTCAATTTCAAGGAAGCATTGATGGTTAAAGAAACAGCTCGAATAATTGCAGTTGAAGAGCATCAAACAGGTAAAGTGGCCATTTTAGAGTGTGTATCTAAATCAGCCTGCTCGGCTTGTAGCAACAAAAGCAGTTGTGGGGTCGGGGCAGTTTCAAAAGCATTTACAGATAAAACGCACCGATTTACAGTGCCATATGCAAGCGGCATGAAAATTGATGAATATATTGATTTAGAAATAAATGGACGTGATTTAATAAGTAGTGCCATTTATGTTTATTTATTACCAATCGTATGCTTCATTGCAGCAGCATTGATCGCACAATTTTTTTTCCCTACGGATGAAGGAAAGGTGATACTAAGTGCATTTTTAAGTGCAGCCACTGTTTTTATGGTTATCAAACTAGTATCTCCATTTATTTTTACAGAGAAAAAAATGAATAACGTAATAGAAGCAAAAATAAAGCAAGGTGATTAAAACTATTAATATGGATAAGTATCCGATTGCCATGTTGGTTAAATAATAGATAATAGCGCGGCATTCAATCGCAATGCCATGCTATTATTCAATCATGCACATTGCACTTCTTTGCTTTTTTCCTCGTTAGTTATGACCACAATATCATGAGTATTGTGCGAATTAGTATAACAAACGCTCATCTTGATTGGTAATCATACAAACGGTTGCTTGTTTTGAATAATCTCTCAAAAAACGCTTGCCAATGTGATCGAAACCCCTATAATGCGCATCCACGGAAACGGGCTGGCAACTGCGCCAACAGTGATTCCTAAAACAATTTAAGGTGCTTTTTAATGACTCATCGAGTTGATTAAAAAGAAATTAAAATCTTGACATTGTTTGCAGGTGGCGTAATATGCGCACCTCGCCGCAAGGCAGCTCTTTAACAATTTAATCAAACAATCTGTGTGGGCACTTATTGTTGATGTGATTTCAAATAATCAAAAAGTAACGTTTCTGCTTGCAGAAAGTTACACCTAACTTGTTTAGGTAACATCAATAGAAGTGACACACGAATTAATTCATTAATTCAGAATAACAAAAAGAACGTAAGTTCTTTAGTTTTAGTCAGTAATATTGAGTCGTATCGAAAGATACAAATTAAACTTTAAATTGAAGAGTTTGATCATGGCTCAGATTGAACGCTGGCGGCAGGCTTAACACATGCAAGTCGAACGGTAACAGAGAATAGCTTGCTATTTTGCTGACGAGTGGCGGACGGGTGAGTAATGCTTGGGAATTTACCTTGTTGTGGGGGACAACAGTTGGAAACGACTGCTAATACCGCATAATGTCTTTTGACCAAAGGTGGCCTCTATTTATAAGCTATCGCGACAAGATGAGCCCAAGTGGGATTAGCTAGTTGGTAGGGTAAAGGCCTACCAAGGCGACGATCCCTAGCTGGTCTTAGAGGATGACCAGCCACACTGGAACTGAGACACGGTCCAGACTCCTACGGGAGGCAGCAGTGGGGAATATTGCACAATGGGGGAAACCCTGATGCAGCCATGCCGCGTGTGTGAAGAAGGCTTTCGGGTTGTAAAGCACTTTCAGCGAGGAGGAAAGGGTGCAGGTTAATACCCTGTATCTGTGACGTTACTCGCAGAAGAAGCACCGGCTAACTCCGTGCCAGCAGCCGCGGTAATACGGAGGGTGCGAGCGTTAATCGGAATTACTGGGCGTAAAGCGCGCGTAGGTGGTTAATTAAGTCAGATGTGAAAGCCCAGGGCTCAACCTTGGAACTGCATTTGAAACTGGTTAACTAGAGTTTTGTAGAGGGTGGTAGAATTTCAGGTGTAGCGGTGAAATGCGTAGAGATCTGAAGGAATACCAGTGGCGAAGGCGGCCACCTGGACAGAGACTGACACTGAGGCGCGAAGGCGTGGGGAGCAAACGGGATTAGATACCCCGGTAGTCCACGCAGTAAACGATGTCTATTAGAAGTTTGTGGCTATATGCCGTGGGTTTCAAAGCTAACGCATTAAATAGACCGCCTGGGGAGTACGGCCGCAAGGTTAAAACTCAAATGAATTGACGGGGGCCCGCACAAGCGGTGGAGCATGTGGTTTAATTCGATGCAACGCGAAGAACCTTACCATCCCTTGACATCCAGAGAATCACCAAGAGATTGATGAGTGCCTTCGGGAGCTCTGAGACAGGTGCTGCATGGCTGTCGTCAGCTCGTGTTGTGAAATGTTGGGTTAAGTCCCGCAACGAGCGCAACCCCTATCCTTATTTGCCAGCGGGTCAAGCCGGGAACTCTAGGGAGACTGCCGGTGATAAACCGGAGGAAGGTGGGGACGACGTCAAGTCATCATGGCCCTTACGGGATGGGCTACACACGTGCTACAATGGCAAATACAAAGGGTTGCTAACCTGCGAGGGTATGCGAATCTCATAAAGTTTGTCGTAGTCCGGATCGGAGTCTGCAACTCGACTCCGTGAAGTTGGAATCGCTAGTAATCGTGGATCAGAATGCCACGGTGAATACGTTCCCGGGCCTTGTACACACCGCCCGTCACACCATGGGAGTGGGCTGCACCAGAAGTCATTAGCTTAACCTTCGGGATGGCGATGACCACGGTGTGGTTCATGACTGGGGTGAAGTCGTAACAAGGTAGCCCTAGGGGAACCTGGGGCTGGATCACCTCCTTACGTAAAGAAATTCACAATAATGAGTGCTCACACAGATTGTTTGATTAGACTGAAGAAGTGCAGAAGTTCTATGTCCCCATCGTCTAGAGGCCTAGGACACCGCCCTTTCACGGCGGTAACAGGGGTTCAAATCCCCTTGGGGATACCACTACGATAAAAAAGATATTCAATCTTTTTAACCATCCATTGGTAGGAACTGAGTTTACGTTTTAAGTGAAAGTCACTTTATAAACATTAAGTTTTAATGCTTATAAAGTGTTTTTTAACACTGCTCTTTAACAATTAGGAAAGCTGATAAAGTTCTGTTTGAACGTATCGATATAGATATCAATATGTTTAAACGAAACGAAATTGTTCTCAATGATTAATTTATTAATCATTGTAATCAAGCAAAAATAAAAAGTTCATTTTTCACGTAGTGAAATGTGAACAGTACGTATCTACTCAATCATATGATTGATAGGTGCACGAAAAACGAATGTTGTTTTTTGTATTGTAAAATATGAGAAATCGCAAGCGTCTTGGAAACGACATACAAAACAAAAATCAGTATTAAGTAGTGATGCCAAATGGTGTTGCCCACTCAGACATTGACAAAAAGACGTCAATCTCTTGTTGGGAACAACACCTAAAACGCGTCACTGCGTGACACTTTTTAGGTGTTGTATGGTTAAGTGAATAAGCGTGCACGGTGGATGCCTAGGCAATTAGAGGCGATGAAGGACGTGGTAATCTGCGATAAGTCCAGGGGAGTTGATAACAAGCGTTATATCCTGGAATTTCCGAATGGGGCAACCCGGCACTTAGTGTCATCGTTAAGTGAATACATAGCTTAACGAAGCGAACGAGGGGAACTGAAACATCTAAGTACCCTTAGGAAAAGAAATCAACCGAGATTCCGAAAGTAGCGGCGAGCGAAATTGGAACAGCCCTTAAGCTGTTTAGAAGTTAGTAGAATGGTCTGGAAAGTCCGACGATACAGGGTGATAGTCCCGTATATGACAACTTCTTTGCAGTGAAAACGAGTAAGACGGGACACGAGAAATCCTGTTTGAATATGGGGGGACCATCCTCCAAGGCTAAATACTCCTAATTGACCGATAGTGAACCAGTACCGTGAGGGAAAGGCGAAAAGAACCCCTGTGAGGGGAGTGAAATAGAACCTGAAACCGTGTACGTACAAGCAGTAGGAGCCGACTTAGTTCGGTGACTGCGTACCTTTTGTATAATGGGTCAACGACTTAATTTCAGTAGCAAGGTTAACCGTATAGGGGAGCCGTAGGGAAACCGAGTCTTAACTGGGCGAATAGTTGCTGGGATTAGACCCGAAACTTGGCGATTTAGCCATGAGCAGGTTGAAGGTTGAGTAACATCAACTGGAGGACCGAACCCACTAATGTTGAAAAATTAGGGGATGACTTGTGGCTGGGGGTGAAAGGCCAATCAAACCAAGAGATAGCTGGTTCTCCTCGAAAGCTATTTAGGTAGCGCCTCGTGTATCACTGTTGGGGGTAGAGCACTGTTTGGGCTAGGGGGTCATCCCGACTTACCAACCCCATGCAAACTCCGAATACCAACAAGTGCAATCACGGGAGACACACGGCGGGTGCTAACGTCCGTCGTGGAAAGGGAAACAACCCAGACCGCCAGCTAAGGTCCCAAAGTATATGTTAAGTGGGAAACGATGTGGAAGGCTTAGACAGCTAGGAAGTTGGCTTAGAAGCAGCCATCTTTTAAAGAAAGCGTAATAGCTCACTAGTCGAGTCGGCCTGCGCGGAAGATTTAACGGGGCTAAACATATCACCGAAGCTGCGGATGCTTATTTATAGGCATGGTAGAGGAGCGTTCTGTAAGCCGTCGAAGGGAAAGCTGTAAGGCATCCTGGAGGTATCAGAAGTGCGAATGTTGACATGAGTAACGATAAGGGGGGTGAAAAACCTCCCCGCCGGAAGACCAAGGGTTCCTGTCCAACGTTAATCGGGGCAGGGTGAGTCGACCCCTAAGGCGAGGCCGAAAGGCGTAGTCGATGGGAAACGGGTTAATATTCCCGTACCCTTATATTTTGCGATGGGAGGACGGAGAAGGCTAGGTGGGCCTGGCGATGGTTGTCCAGGTTTAAGTATGTAGGTGGAAGACTTAGGTAAATCCGGGTTTTCTTAACACTGAGATACGATGTCGAGTCACTAAGGTGATGAAGTCATTGATGCCATGCTTCCAGGAAAAGTCTCTAAGCTTCAGAAATATAAGGATCGTACCCCAAACCGACACAGGTGGTCAGGTAGAGAATACCAAGGCGCTTGAGAGAACTCGGGTGAAGGAACTAGGCAAAATGGTACCGTAACTTCGGGAGAAGGTACGCCGCTGACGGTGAAGTCCCTTGCGGATGGAGCTATTGGCGGCCGAAGATACCAGATGGCTGCAACTGTTTATTAAAAACACAGCACTGTGCTAAATCGCAAGATGACGTATACGGTGTGACGCCTGCCCGGTGCCGGAAGGTTAATTGATGGGGTTAGACTTAGGTCGAAGCTCTTGATCGAAGCCCCGGTAAACGGCGGCCGTAACTATAACGGTCCTAAGGTAGCGAAATTCCTTGTCGGGTAAGTTCCGACCTGCACGAATGGCGTAATGATGGCCATGCTGTCTCCACCCGAGACTCAGTGAAGTTGAAATCGCTGTGAAGATGCAGTGTACCCGCGGCTAGACGGAAAGACCCCGTGAACCTTTACTACAGCTTAGCAGTGAACTTAGAGCCTACATGTGTAGGATAGGTGGGAGGCTATGAAGCGTTGTCGCCAGATGACGTGGAGCCGACCTTGAAATACCACCCTTGTATGTTTTGAGTTCTCACCATGGCCCCTGAATCGGGGTTTGGGACATTGTTTGGTGGGTAGTTTGACTGGGGCCTCCTCCCAAAGAGTAACGGAGGAGTACGAAGGTTGGCTAATCACGGTCGGACATCGTGAGGTTAGTACAATGGTATAAGCCAGCTTAACTGCGAGACAGACACGTCGAGCAGGTACGAAAGTAGGTCATAGTGATCCGGTGGTTCTGAATGGAAGGGCCATCGCTCAACGGATAAAAGGTACTCCGGGGATAACAGGCTGATACCGCCCAAGAGTTCATATCGACGGCGGTGTTTGGCACCTCGATGTCGGCTCATCACATCCTGGGGCTGAAGTCGGTCCCAAGGGTATGGCTGTTCGCCATTTAAAGTGGTACGCGAGCTGGGTTTAGAACGTCGTGAGACAGTTCGGTCCCTATCTGCCGTGGGCGTTTGAGAATTGAGAGGAGCTGCTCCTAGTACGAGAGGACCGGAGTGGACGAACCGCTGGTGTTTGGGTTGTCATGCCAATGGCATTGCCCAGTAGCTACGTTCGGAATCGATAACCGCTGAAAGCATCTAAGCGGGAAGCGAGCCTCAAGATGAGTTCTCACTGGGACTTTAAGTCCCCTGAAGGGCCGTTGGAGACTACAACGTTGATAGGCAAGGTGTGTAAGTGCGGTAACGTATTGAGCTAACTTGTACTAATTACCCGTGAGGCTTAACCATACAACACCTAAGACGTGTTGATGTAACCAAGAAAAAGTACGTTTGCGACAATATATTTTACAACTTGCAAGATTAAAGAATAATAGACAGCTTTTCTAATTAACTTTTTGTCTAGCAACCATAGCGCTGTGGTCCCACCTGATCCCATTCCGAACTCAGAAGTGAAACGCAGCTGCGCCGATGGTAGTGTGGGGTCTCCCCATGTGAGAGTAGGTCATTGCTAGACGCCTATTTAGAAGAAGCCCTGATAGAAATATCAGGGCTTTTTTGCTTTTTAGAGACGATAAAAGTGGCCCATCAACGTCAAGTAAGGACTAACGGACCTTACTCTCCTTCCCATTCCGAACTCAGAAGTGAAACGCAGCTGCGCCGATGGTACTTAGTTGCATTGAAGTCTCTTGAACCTCGTTCAAGGGACTTCAATGCAAAAGGGTCTCCCCATGTGAGAGTAGTGCGAGTATCGCGATAGCGATGTGTCACGAGCTTCGGTTCTGCGCCGACCTTCCATCGCCAAGCGCTTAAACGAAAAATCCCTGTTGACGATGTCAGCAGGGATTTTTTCGTTTAAGCGCTTGATGATGACCACTTGAACATGGGGATTATAAAAGGCATGCCGAAGGCATTTCCTTTCATGTTAGGGCTGCGAATTTGGCGTTAGCCAAGGTCTATGAGCGGGCTAAGCGTGCTCTGGTTGTTTGCCGACAGGTAAGTGTCACGAGCAGTGTTCACTCATCGCTCAAGTAAAAAAGCCCACTATGTGGGCTTTTTGTTATTAAGGGTATATTACAACTTGCATCTATTCTTCGAAAAGCTCTTTGATATTTGCAAAATCACTTTTACCATTTTTGATCTCATCAATCGATAAGCCCGTTACTTCATGTGGAAACACTAACCACTCTTCTGATTCATGGATATAGTAATCAGGTACGATTGATACTGCTTTATTCTTGGGTTTGTAATATGGCGTTGCGATGCGTACATCTTTTGGCATATTTAAGCGCATAAGTTCATTGAGTTTTTCTGTAAGAGCAACGACACTGCGACCAGAATCAAATACATCATCAACGATTAGTAAACCATCATCCGCATTAGCATTTTCTATTATGTAGTGTAAACCATGTACTTTAATTGTTTTGCTCTGTTTACCAATTCCATAGTATGAAGAAGTTCGTACTGCAATGTGGTCTGTTTCAACTTTTTTATAATCAAAGTATTCTTGGACAGCGATGCCTATAGGTGCGCCTCCACGCCAAATTCCAACAATAAATTGTGGGCGGAAGCCGCTTTCGTAAACTTGTGCGGCAAGACGAAATGAGTCTTCTAGTAGTTGCTGAGCAGTGATAAATACTTTGTCAGACATTTTGTAACCTCTTCTAGTTAATTTAGGCGGAATTTTAGACTAACCTGTTAAAATAACAATCTTAAAGATACTTTTTTATTGTTCTTTAAAAGTAAACTATTTACCAATTTGTGGTCCATCGATAAGCTTGTGAGCAGGATAATATTGCACATTATTATCCTGAAACACGGCAATATAAATTTTAAACTCACCTTTTATAGTCATACTACTTCTATATACATGTCAGGAGGAAGAAAAGCCCCTGACAAAGTATATTGAGGTAGTGTGGCATGCATTTTAGAAATATGAGCACGACCATTTTTATTAATGTAAAGAATGAGCAGAGTAAGTTAGCAACTATAATTTATTCTATTGTAGTTGTAGCAAAAGTTTTAATTTACTTTATTACCATTATCTTTGCCTACTTTATAGCTTTCTAGATTATTGAGAGTTGTTTGCGCAATGCTTGCCAATGCCTCATGTGTTAAAAATGCTTGATGCCCCGTAAATATCACGTTATGACAAGCCGATAGGCGTCTAAATGTATCATCGCCAATAATTTCATCGGAATGGTCACCAAAAAAGAGTCTATCTTCTTCTTCGTATACGTCTAAACCTAAGCTACCAATACGCCCGCTTTTTAGTGCCAAAATCGCCTCTTCTGCATTAAGTAATGCACCGCGACTTGTATTAATAATCATCACACCATCTTTCATTTGCGCAAAGGATTTACTACATAGTATATGATGATTTTGTTCAGTAAGAGGGCAATGTAGAGTAATAATATCACTTTCTTTAAAGAGTGTTTCTGCTGTTACATACTCAGCTCCTAATGCAATAGCTTGTTCTGATGGGTAGGGGTCAAAAGCGAGTATTTTACAACCAAAACCTTTTAGTATATTCATGGTTGCAATACCGATTTTACCCGTACCAATAACGCCAACTGTCTTGCCATGCATATTGAAGCCAACTAAACCTTCTAAGGAAAAATTTGCATCGCGGGTACGTTGGTAAGCTTTATGAGTTCTGCGATTAAGCGTTAACATTAATGCGATAGCATGTTCTGCAACAGCTTCCGGTGAGTATGCGGGAACACGCATCACTGTTTGTTGCAAATTTTTGGCGGTATCAAGGTCGACATTATTAAAACCTGCACAACGCATCAGGATTAATTTTACACCGATCTCTGCTAGTGCTGTTAGTACGGGAGCGGATAAATCATCATTAACAAAAGCACAAACGGCGTCATAACCAGAGGCAAGTTGACAGGTGTGGATATTGAGTTGGGTATCGAAATATTTTATCTCTGCATCAGTCTGTTCTATATGTAGGTTAAATGAGTTGATGTCATAACTGCGTGAACTGAACATGGCTATTTTCATTGTAAGCTCCAATTTTATAAGTATATTAGCCCCATGTTACCTTAATATGCTTGGTCAGGCACTAGCTCGTATACCTGAGCAAGGCACAACGTAAGGTTATTGCTCTTGCTGATTTTCTGACTTTGCATCTTGAAGTATCATGGGTATAACATCTTATAAACATTTTTGTTTCAATGAGCAATCCATTGCTATATAAGCCGCAATTATGGAAACTTACGGCTTCGGTTCACTTAGTTGTTATAGACAACAGGTCTCTTTCAGTTGTGGTCCAGCAGCAACTAACGCTTGCCCTTCGCTTTTATCGGTATAACGCGCAAAGTTTTCAATAAATAGTGTGGCTAGCTGCTCAGCTTTACTTTCCCATTCCGCCTCACTAGCATAGGTATCTCGCGGATCTAATATGTTGCTATCTACGTTTGGTAAAGCTAATGGCACTTCCAGATTAAAATAAGGGATTTGCTTGGTGTTGGCTTGCTCAATTGAACCGTCTAATATGGCATTGATTATGCCGCGTGTGTCTTGAATTGATATACGTTTACCTGATCCATTCCAACCAGTATTCACTAAATATGCTTCTGCACCACACGCTTCCATCCGTTTTACTAGTTGTTCAGAATATTGAGTGGGGTGTAATGTAAGAAAAGCAGCACCAAAACAGGCTGAAAATGTTGGTGTTGGTTTCGTAATGCCTCGCTCAGTACCGGCAAGTTTGGCTGTAAATCCTGAAAGGAAATGGTACTGCGTTTGTGCTTTAGTCAGTTTCGCTACTGGTGGTAAGACGCCAAATGCATCGGCGGTTAAAAAGATAACTTTTTGTGCGTGCCCACCCTTTGAAATGGGTTTGACGATATTTGTAATGTGATTGATTGGATATGAGACTCGTGCATTTTCTGTTTTGCTGGCATCATCGTAATCGACCACACCGTCCTCATCTATCACCACATTTTCCAATAGCGCATTACGTTTGATTGCATTATAGATATCGGGCTCAGCTTCTGGGCTTAATCGGATTGTTTTCGCATAGCAGCCACCTTCAAAGTTAAATACGCCTTCATCGTCCCAACCATGTTCATCATCACCTATTAAAGCGCGCTTTGAATCGGTTGAAAGGGTTGTTTTACCGGTTCCTGATAAGCCGAAGAAAATCGCGGTATCACCAGCTTCCCCCATATTCGCCGAGCAATGCATCGATGCCATGCCATTAATCGGTAACAGATAATTCATCACTGAAAATAGCCCTTTTTTCATCTCACCACCATACCAGGTACCACCGATGACTTGAATTTTTTCAGTGAGATTAAAGGCCACAAAGTTCTCTGAATTCAGGCCCTGTAGTTGCCACTGCGAATTAGTGGTTTTAGCGCCATTGATAACAACAAAATCCGGTTCAAAATCGATAAGTTCTTCTGCTGTTGGGCGAATAAACATATTTGTTACAAAATGCGCTTGCCATGCAACTTCCATGATAAATCGTACTTTTAAACGTGAATTTTCGTTGGCACCACAAAAAGCATCAACAACGAATAGGCGTTTATTACAAAGGTCTTCTGTAACGATTTTTTTTAAATAATTCCAAGTTAATTGATCAATTGCTTTATTGTCATTTTTGCCTTGATAGCTCCACCAAATAGTGTCGCGAGTTGTATCGTCTTTAACGATATATTTATCCTTTGGAGAGCGACCTGTGAATATGCCTGTATCGACTGCGACAGCCCCGCTTTGAGTAATGATTCCTTTCTCAAAACCTTCTAAGTTAGGGCTCATCTCTTCGGTGAATAGTGTTTCATAGCTTGGGTTGTATACAATTTCTGATACACCCGTGATGCCATATTTACTTAACGCATTGCTAGATAAAATTGCCGCTTTTGTCATATTCAGTTCCTCTTAAATGATTAATAATTTTTAAAGATCCTACATAATGCCAATATTTAGAGTAGGGGATTAATAAAATCACATCGGAGATCTAGTTCAAATAATCGAAGTAAAGGTATAAAATATGTCATTGCTGTGCGCATTGTCATGAAATTTATTGCTGGTTGCTATTATGTTAACCAAGAGATTATGCTAATAACTAGGCGGTATAGGTACACTTGCGTGTACCTGATTGTGGCACTAATGTTCGGTATTGTGTTGATCGTTTAGCAATATTTGTAAGTCATTTAGTTCAAAATGGTAATCGCTGCCGCAGTATTCACAGTGCATATCAATGGCGCCATTTTCATGTAACATCTCGCGTATCTCTTCTGGCGCAATAGAAGCAAGCGATGATAAACAACGTTCCTGTGAACAGTTACATTTAAAAGAGATACTGTCAGGTTCAAATAAGCGCACTTTTTCTTCATGGTATAAACGATATAGTAGCGCTTCATTGTTTAAGTTAAATAACTCTTCGGCTGTTATTGTTGCTGCTAATGTTGTGACATGCTGGAATTGTGCTTGGTGATTTTCATCCACCGCAGGTAGTGTTTGAATTAATAGTCCGGCAGCTTTTGTTTCATCAGTATTGCTTGCATGGAGAATAATACAGGTTGGTAATTGTTCAGATTGTTTAAAGTACGCTTCTAGGCAACTACTAAGCGAATCATTATTAAGCTCTACAATGCCTTGATAGCGTTCGCCATTATCCGGTGTAATTGTTATCACCAAATGGCCTTTACCCACTAATTCTTTAAAGGAAAGACCTGTCGTTTCACCTTCAACTCGTGCTGCACCGCGTAACTGTAAATCTTTATTGCCATTCACCACTGCAAACTTTAAGGGGCCATCGCCTTGTATTTGTACTGCGATTACACCTTCAAATTTTAATGTTGCCGTCAATAGGCTGGTTGCAATTGCAAGCTCACCAATAATGTTTTCTACTTCTGCGCCGTAGTGGTGGTTTTTGATTATTTCATGGAAGCTATTATCTGCATGGGCAATTTCGCCGCGAATTTGGTAATCATCAAAAATGAATCGTTGTAATTGATCACTCATATCTTTATCTCTCTGCTCTATTTAATTTAATCGTAATTTGCGCTATTACGCTGTGTTTTTGCCTGTATTAACTCTCTACGCTCTTTCTTGTTTGGTTTACGATCCGGATGAGGGGCATTTTGTAAACTTAGTTTACGTAGTGTTTGGTATTGTTCTCGTTTGCTGATACTTTCTTGAGTTTCATTATACAGCGTCTCCGCAATAGGGGCACCGCAGCGCTGCTCAGATAAAACCTCAATGCGGACTTGTTTGATTATATCGCCCTGACGAATAGATAGAATTGCACCTATTTCGACTATTTTACTCGCTTTACTGCGTTGACCGTTATAATGAACTTTACCACCTTGAACCATTTCTCGGGCGATACTACGTGTCTTATAAAAACGAGCAGCCCATAACCATTTATCTAAGCGAATCTTTTTATCTGTCATTTTCACTCTTCTTTTTATGCGTTTGAATTAAGTTTGATATTTTGATGAAGACAAACGATGTTTATTTATGACAACATGGTAGCGAGTATAGCAAATTGCCTTGCCAAACCCGCAGTAAATATCGAATCAAATGTTTTGCTTGGGTTGTTTTTGATTCGTGTTTTTTCTTTAATGTCAATCCTCAAGGGGGTTTATTGTTCACTCACGAGCGATATAGCGCAGAATTGTAACTCTATACTTGTCGCAATTAGATGGCTATTGTAGCATGCTCAAATACTTCGTTAATATGCTTACTGAGTTTAGTGGCATATTGAACTAAAATTAAGCAGGCAGCATGGTCGTTCCATTATCAATTATATTACAAAAGGCATTTAAGCCCGTACTGATTATTTTATCTGCATTGATTGCGTATCAAATTGCGCTATTAACATGGTCGCTATTGCCACAAAAAGAGCCGCAATCGCAATGGATTGCGCCGCTGGTAACAAGCGCAACTGTGGATAATAAAGTTTCAACCGTTCAACTACAAGGGCTGCACCTTTTTGGTAAGGTGGCGATTGCAGAAGAAAAGATCAAACCTACAGAAGAAGTCCGGGATGCGCCTAAAACCAAGTTAAATTTAACATTAGTCGGCGTGGTTTCAGCCAGTAACCCATTATATTCCAGTGCAATTATTGTTTATCAGAATGCACAAGATAGTTATTTTATTGACTCTATTATTGAGGGGACGAAAGCTAAAATTTCTAAGATACATCAAGACCGGGTTTTGCTTGATGTTGATGGCGAATTACAAACGTTAATGTTAGATGGCGTCGAAATGTTAGAGCAAAAACAGCAAGAGCATGGGGCCGTGGTATCTGCGCCTTCTGCTAAAATTTCCAGTAATCGTAGTAAGTCTGAAGTGAAAACGATTTCCATCGATAGGGAGGCTCTGCTAAAAGATCCTGGGAAAATAACAGACTATATTCAAATATCTCCCGTTCGTGAAGATAATGAAATTAAAGGGTACCGTGTTTCTCCTGGTAAAGACAAAGATTTATTTGAAGAAGCTGGTTTACAAAGTGGCAATCTTGCAGTTGAAGTAAATGGTGTTGATTTAACGGATATGCAAGAAGCTTTGGGGCTAATGAAAATGCTTCCTACAATGAGTGAAATCACCCTAACAGTAGAAAGAGGGGGCGAGTTGCATGAAATATATTTCACTGTTCCATAGTTATGCCCATATAACCTCAAGCTGCATTGTCAGATGCTAGTTCAGATAGCAGAGCAAGACGTAATATGGGTATATGAAATAATATTGATCTGTCGCATTATGAATAATCATTCAGATTCATCACAGAAAATCATGGAGTGTTAGTTAATATGATGTTTTTAAGGATAAAAAAGCAGTTAAGCAAACTTCTGCAAATTAGTTTGTGTGCTTTTATGATTCACGGCTTGGTGAGTGAATCGGTATTAGCAACAGAATATTCTGCGAGCTTTAAAAATGCTGATATTAAAGAATTTATTAATATCGTTGGTAAAAATTTAAATAAGACGATTATCTTAGATCCTGCGGTACGAGGTAATATCAATGTACGTAGTTATGATTTATTGAACGAACAGCAATATTATCACTTTTTCTTAAATGTGTTAGAAGTGTATGGTTTTGCCGTTGTAACTATGCCAAACAATATTATCAAAGTTATCAAATCAAAGGATGCGAAAACATCGGCCATTCCCGTTGTTGATGACGGTATGCTTAGTGGCGATGAGATGGTGACGCGTGTTGTACCTGTTCTTAATGTTTCCGTGCGTGAGTTAGCCCCTTTGTTGCGTCAACTTAACGATAATGCCGGTGGTGGTAATGTTGTGCATTATGATCCCTCTAATATAATTATGCTCACTGGCCGTGCTGCAGTGGTCAATCGTTTAGTGAAAATCATTCAGCGGGTTGATAAAGCGGGCGACCAAGAAGTTGATATTGTTAGGTTAAAATACGCCAGTGCATTAGAAATGGTAAAAACAATTACCGCCATTCAAAAGCCTGCAGCGGGTTCGAAAAGTAACACGCCGAGTATTTTAGAGCCGCGCTTAGTGGCTGATGAACGAACCAACTCACTGATAATAAGCGGAACCCCAAACTCGGACACGCATTGTGGCATTGGTTAAATCGCTCGATGAAGAGTTGAAAAATGACGGTAATACGCGTGTTTTTTATCTCAAATACGCGAAAGCCAAAGAGGTGGTTGATGTATTAAAAGGGGTAAGTAAAAACCTTGAAAAGGCAACGGGACAATCGAATAGTAAAACTGGAACGGATTTGAGTATTGAATCTCATGAAGGCACCAATGCCATTGTTGTCTCTGCGCAACCTGCATTAATGGCATCCTTGGGGAGCATTATTCGTCAACTTGATATTCGCCGTGCACAGGTTTTAGTTGAGGCGATTATTGTGGAAGTCTCGGAGGCTGACGGTATCAAGCTTAGTACACAATTTGCGACGAGTTCTGGTGGCACATCATTTAATGACAATGGCGTGAGTACAGGCGAAGTGATTGCTGCAATCAATGATGATAGTAGTGATAATGAGGCTGCACTAAACGTACTCAACAAACTATCAGGTGGAATCATCGGCATTACCGGTTCTGATTGGGGGGTTTTATTGCAGGCTATCAGTACGAGTAGCAACTCTAACATTCTTGCAACACCGAGCCTGACAACCTTAGATAACCAAGAAGCGAGCTTTATTGTTGGTGATGAAGTACCTGTTCTTACTGGCTCTGCTGCTAGTTCAAACAATGATAATCCATTCCAAACCATTGAACGTAAAGAGATTGGTGTAAAACTGAATGTAACACCGCAAATCAATGAAGGTGATGCAGTGCAAATGGTGATTGAGCAAGAGGTTTCAAACATCAAAGGGCAAACCTCGGTCGATGTTATATTCGCAACACGAGCCGTAAAAACAACGGTGCTCGCTAAATCAGGGGAAACGGTCATTATTGGTGGTTTAATAAATGAATCCGTTAATGAAACTGTTGATAAAGTACCATTACTGGGTGATATCCCCTACTTGGGGCAACTATTTCGTTCAACTAAAAGTAGTACCGAGAAACGTAACTTAATGATCTTTATACGTGCAACGATTATACGTGATGATCAAACGATGAATAATTTGAGTACTCGTAAATATAGTCTAATCCGTGAAGTGCAAATGGGGGAGCGAGATCGCGGTATTAATTTAATGCCAAACAGCTTAGCGCCAGTATTACCTGCGTGGGGGAAAGTCATGAAATTAATATTGAGAGTTTTATGAATAAAGAAGGTTTACGTAAAGTTAAAAAAGAGCTACAAGAAATGGACAGGTCGGCGCAGGAAGATAAGTAATGGATGAGCTGAATGTAAATGCACCAGTGACTGATGAAGAGGCGGTTGAGTTTACACCTCGAGGGCAGTTACCTTTTACTTTCTCTAAAAAGTATGGGTTAGTAATGGGATTTTCAGACCATGCAACGGAGCTTTGTTATAAACTTCTTCCTAGCGCGGATCTATTATTAGAAGTGCGTCGTGTCATTGGGCATCCGTTTACCTTAAAAAAAGTGGATAATGAACACTTTGAAAGTTTAGTGACCATTGCCTATCAGTCTTCTTCATCGGAAGCACAGCAATTAATGGAAGACATTGGTAGCGATGACTTTTTTACCCTGGCGGAGGAGTTGCCTAAGGATGAAGATCTTTTAGAGACGGAAGATGATGCCCCCATCATTAAATTGATCAATGCGATGTTGGGGGAGGCGATTAAAGAGGAAGCCTCAGACATTCATATAGAAACCTTTGAAAATTCACTGGTTATTCGTTTTCGTATCGATGGTGTATTACGTGAGATTTTAAAACCGCAGCGTAAACTCGCTGCATTATTAGTGTCGCGTATTAAAGTAATGGCGAAGCTTGATATTGCAGAAAAACGTGTCCCTCAAGATGGTCGTATTTCACTTCGAATCGGTGGGCGAGCAGTAGATGTACGTGTATCAACGATGCCTGCAAGCCATGGTGAACGTGTGGTGCTACGTCTATTGGATAAAAATGCGATAAAATTAGACCTTGCTACACTGGGTATGACCAACAAAAATCATAAACTACTACAAGAGCTTATCCACAAACCCCATGGTATTGTTTTAGTCACTGGGCCAACGGGGTCGGGTAAAAGTACGACTTTATATGCCGGATTATTAGAAATCAACTCTAAAGATCGCAACATTCTCACCGTAGAAGATCCAATTGAATACGCTATTAGTGGTATTGGACAAACACAGGTAAACAGCAAAGTCGATATGACCTTTGCGCGAGGTTTGCGTGCCATTTTACGTCAGGATCCTGATGTGGTAATGATAGGTGAAATTCGTGATCTAGAAACTGCGGAAATAGCAGTACAGGCAAGTTTAACAGGGCATCTCGTTTTTTCAACATTACATACGAATAGTGCCGTTGGTGCGGTAACGCGTTTGCGAGATATGGGAGTCGAGCCATTTTTGCTCTCATCGAGTCTGTTGGGAGTGCTCGCACAACGTTTAGTGCGTCGTCTATGCTCAAGCTGTAAAGTGCCGCATAATTGCACCGATAGAGAGAAACAGATCTTAGGCCTTGGCGAAAATGAGCAAGCAGTTGTTTATCGCCCGGTTGGATGTCCGCAGTGCAATCAAACAGGTTACAAAGGAAGAACGGGAATACATGAACTGTTAGTCGTTGACGATAATGTTAGAGAATTAATTCATACGGGAGCTGGTGAGCAGGCCGTTGAAAAAGTGATTCGTCAGCATACGGCGAGTATTCGAGATGATGGTTTAGCTAAAGTATTGCGTGGTGAAACGACCCTTGAAGAGATTTTACGTGTGACCAGAGGAGATTAGCGTGGCGACTTTCTCTTATAAAGCAATTGATGCACGGGGAAAACCCAAAAAAGGGACATTAGAAGCGGATTCAGCGCGTTTGCTTCGTCAACAATTACGTCAGTCAGGTTTAACCCCTTTGACGGTTGAAGCTGTTGCAAATAAAAGCTCCAAAAATTCAACATCATTATTTAGTAGTAAAATTAAAACTGCTGATTTGGCATTAATCACTCGTCAACTATCTACATTAGTTGCTTCCGCTATTCCCATTGAAGAGTGTTTGTATGCGGTTGCAGAGCAATGTGACAAGCCGAAAATAAAAGCCATGTTAGCCGCGGTTCGTGGTGGTGTTATTGAGGGGCATAATTTAGCAGATAGTATGCGCGCTTTTCCGCTTATTTTTGATGATTTATTTTGTGCTATGGTTGCCGCTGGCGAAAAATCGGGGCACCTTGATAAGGTCTTAGAGCGTTTGGCGGATTACGCCGAGCAACGCCAAGAGATGAAAAGCAAAATGATGCAGGCTTTAATTTATCCTACAGTATTAACCTTAGTGGCCATTTCAGTAGTGGCTATTTTGCTAACCTCCGTGGTACCTCAAGTTGTCGGACAGTTTGAACATATGGGCGCGGATTTACCGGCTTCTACACGATTTTTAATCGCCAGTAGCGATTTATTAAGTGCCTATGGCCTCTATTTGGTGTTATTTATTATTGTGGCTCTGTTTGCCTTTAAGCAATGGTTAAAGAAACCCGCTAATCAACTTCTATTTGATAAGAAACTGCTTACCATTCCTGTTATTGGAAATGTTGCCAATGAACTCAATACAGCCCGCTTTGCGCGCACTTTGAGTATTTTAAATAGCAGTGCTGTACCGCTTCTTGAAGCATTAACCATTGCCGGACAGGTATTAAGTAACCTTTATATTCGCCAACAAGTCGGTGAAGCAAGTGAACGAGTGCGAGAGGGGGTTAGTCTTGGGCGGGCATTAGAAAGTACTAAGCTATTCCCTCCGATGATGTTACATATGATAAGCAGTGGCGAACGTAGTGGGGAATTGGGTAATATGCTGGAACGCTCAGCGGATAACCAAGATAAACAGTTCTCGGCACAGGTAACCATTGCATTAGGGGTGTTTGAACCCGCATTAGTTATCTCAATGGCAGGCGTTGTTTTGTTTATTGTTGCCGCTATTTTACAACCTATTTTAGAGCTTAATAATATCGTTGCTGGTTAACATCAAGGTGATATGCTTAAGTGTCTCAAACAAGAAAAATTTATAATTAGAAACTTAAGGGGAATATAATGAAAAGTTCACTGCAAAAAGGTTTTACCTTACTAGAAATCATGGTGGTAATTGTTATTTTAGGTGTATTAGCTTCAATGGTTGTGCCGAACTTAATGGGCAATAAAGATAAAGCTGATCGCCAAAAAGTAATCTCAGATGTTATTGCTTTAGAGAACGCCTTGGATATGTATCGATTAGATAACAGTGTTTATCCAACGACAGAGCAAGGGTTAGAAGCATTGCGAGAAAAACCAACTAGTTCTCCTGAGCCACGTAACTATCGTGAAGATGGTTATATCAAACGTTTACCACAGGATCCATGGGGTAATGATTACATCTTAAATAGCCCTGGTGAAAACGGTAAAATTGATATTTTATCCGTTGGGCCTGATGGTGAAGAGGGGACTGATGATGATATTGGTAACTGGAATCTTGATGGTAAAGAATAGACTGTAACTCAGTGTTTATTGGTGTGAATAAGAAGAATAACCAGCAAGGCTTCACGTTACTCGAAGTGATGCTGGTTTTATTACTAATGGGAATGATATCGGTTGGCGTTGTCATGACCATACCGAGTAATTTAACTTCAGAACAGAGCGTCCAATGGCAAGCACAACGTTTTAGTACCCTATTACAGTTTGCTGAAGATGAAGCGATGATTTCCGGTGTCGAATTGGGTTTGTTGTTTACGGATAATAATCGCTATCAATTTGCTTTCTATGATTATCAAAGCAAAAAGTGGTTACCGATTGTAAGTAAACAGATCCAGAGCATTTTTTCTCTGCCTGAATCGATAGAGATTGAGTATGCCTTATCGGGATCCGTTTGGGATGAAGTGGAAACGCAAGATAACGATGATTTTATAGACGATACATATCTAGTCGATGTTGATATAGGAGAGCCGAGCGTCGTTTCCTTGAATCCTCAGGTTTATGTTATGTCTAGTGGTGAGGTTACCCCCTTTACATTGACTTTTTCTGCCTACGATGGAGAGCATAAAAAAGAGACGTTAACTGTTTCAGTTAGCATGAGTGGTGCGATTACTTTTTCCGAGTTAGTCAAGCCATGAAAAAAGTAAATCGAGGAATGACCTTACTAGAAGTGATGCTCGCCCTAGTGATTTTGGCAACGGCAGGTTTAGCGGTGATGAAATCGGCTTCGGAATCATTAAATAACCAAGCCTATCTTCAGGATAAAACCTTTGCACTGTGGGCTGCAAGCAACTATTTAGTCGAGCTTAAATTACAAAAAAAATGGCCCTCAAGTAGTTGGCAATCCGATACGCAAGAGCTTGCCGATTGCACTTGGTATATCCGTTATCAGGGTGTACAAACTGGTGATAGCAATTTTATTGCTTTAGATATCGAGGCGAGTGAAAAATTAGATGGCCCCGTATTAGCAGATATTAGGACTTACCTTGCAAAATAAGCGACATATTTTATCTCGCAGAGTAAATCAAGGCTTTACATTACTCGAGGTCTTAATTGCTATTGCCATTTTTGCACTGTTAAGTCTAACCGCATACCAAGTGCTGAAAGGCGTGATTGAAAGCGGACAAATTAGCAAAGAACACAGCGATTCATTAACACAATTGCAACGGGCAATGTTAATTATTGAGCAGGATTTTAGTCAGATAGTGGCTCGCACTTCCCGAGATGATGGAAATATAGAGGAGACGTTATATGTCATTCGAGCTGCTAAATCGTTATTTGAATCCGATGATCAAGGTATCGAATTCAATCGTTTAGGGTGGCAGAATCCGCTGGGGTTATTGCCCCGTTCAAATATTTTACGCGTACGCTATCGCTTGCAAGAGGGGCAATTACAACGTTTATACTTTCTTCATCCCGATATCGTTGCAGGACAGGAGCCGGAAGTACAAGTTTTATTAGAGGATATTGAAACACTTAGCTTTCGTTTTTGGCTCTCTGGTTGGCAAAACAGTTGGAATGATAGTAAGAAGCTACCCCAAGGGATTGAAATTAGCTTTACTAGCAAGCATTACGGGGAACTTCACCGAACATTTATTATCGCAGCTGGGGAGGTGTTGTGATCATGACGGCTGTTGGTAAGGGAAAGCAAAATGGCATTGCGTTGATTACCGTCTTGTTGATTTTAGCGATAATGGTGACCATCGCAGCAACAATGACAGGTCGCTTAACATTAAGTTTGAAACGCACCGAAGGGCTCGCTTTTTCACAAAAAGCCTACTGGTATGGGCAATCCGCCATTAGCTTAGGGACGATGATTTTAAATCAAGATATTGGTGACAGTGACGTTATTAGTCTCGATCAAATTTGGGCGACGCCCGGTATGATATTTCCACTTGAAAACGGTAATTTTGCTGGAGAAATTAAAGATTTACGTAGCTGTTTCAATATTAATTCACTTGCAGAACAGGATAAAAACAACATCACTGCTTTAGGAGTGCGCCAGTTTCAATCATTATTAGAGGCGATTGGCTTAAATGATTATAGTGCCGAGATGATAGCTCAATCAACACGTGATTGGATTGATAGTGATGATCAAGCGAGTGCTTTACAGGGGGCGGAGGATAGTCATTATCAAGGACTTGCCGTTCCACTTTTGGCGGCTAATAATTTTATGGTCGACCTTACTGAGCTTCGCTCTGTACAGGGGGTGAGTAAAAATATCTATGAAAAAATTGCACCTTATTTATGCGCAATTCCAGCAAATGAACAAAATATAAATGTGAATACGGTTAGTCTTGACCATCCTGAAATTTTATATGCGCTATTTAAACCAGATCATGATTTTACCATTTCTGATTTTAAGCAGCTCTTAGAAGATAGACCAATCAGTGGCTGGAATAATATTAGTGATTTTTTCGCGATGGATCTATTTAATGGGGTTGCCATCTCTGAAAAACAAAAAGGTCAACTTTCAGTTTCCAGTGATTTTTTTCAACTGAATGGGGTGGTTGAATATGAAGAGCGACTTTTGGCGATTAAAATTTTATTTCAGATGAAAGATAAAAAAGCAAACGTGATCCGTTACCAGTCCGGCGGCTTTAGTGGGGGTAATATTAGTGATTAAGGCAAGTGTAATTAAAAGAGATGGAGATTGTCAGTGACGGAACGATTAATTATTCGCTTAGCAAGTACAGCTTCGCAAAAAAATCATTGGCTAATATGGTCTGACAGTGAAAATGAGATTATTGCCTCTGGGCAAGTCGACACCGCTAAGCAGCTAGATTTATTAACGGAGAAAGCACAACAGCGCAAAGTTATCTGTTTATTACCAAGCGTTGATGTGTATATCAAGGACATTAAGATTAATGGTACTTTTAATCGTCAAATGCAGCAGGCGTTGCCCTATATTGTTGAAGAAGAATTGGCGACAGATGTTGAGCGTTTGCATTTTTCCGTGCTCGCGAAGCAAACGGATTTAGTCACCGTTGCTATCTGTAATAAACGCAAAATAGAGGATTGGTTAAGTTGGTTATCCGCCGCGCAAATTAATTGCCAACAATTTATTCCTGAGGGGTTAGCATTGCCGATTGGTAATGACCAAACATGGCAAGCGCTGCAATTAGATGATCAATGGTTAATACGAGAGGACCCATATCACGCATGGGCTTGTGACAGCAGTATGCTTGAGATCCTTTTAGAGAGTAAATGCCAAGCAGCAAGTCAACAAATTACCAGTTATAGCCCTCGACCTGAAATAACATTAGCAGAGTGGCTTGAGGCTCCGCCGATGTTACCCATGGAACTGCTTGTAAATGGAACTTTAAACAATAAGATTAATTTGCTCAGTGGGGAATTCTCACCTAAAAAGCCACCGAATAAACATTTAAAAAAATGGCGAATAGCAGCCATTATGGCAGGATTTTTATTTGTCTTGGTGGCGACGAATCGTTATTTGCACTATCTACACATAGAAAAACAGATACAAAATGTGAAGCAGCAGGTTGAAGTGGTCTACCAAAAAGCATTCCCTTTACAAAATAAATTGCAATATACCCGTATCAAGAAAAAAATTAAGAGCATGCTTAATGAAACTCAGGGTGGCAGTGACGATTCTCAATTCTTACTCATGCTTAATGAATTGGTGCCAGCATTTGCTGCAAATTCAGAGCTTCAAACCAATAGTTTGAAGTTTGATGCGAGTAAAAATGAGCTTCATTTACAAATATCAGCGAATAATTTCCAAGCATTCGAAAAATTTAGTAACTCATTGCCGAAACATTTTGATGTTCAGCAGGGCGCATTAAATAGTAGCAAAGATCGTGTTAGCGGTTTGCTGACCATAAGGAAAAAATAATGTTAGAAAGATTTCAAGCATGGTGGCAGAGCATTTCTCAACGCGAACAACAATTATCATTGTTAAGTGCCGTGTTTTTACTCGTTGCCATGGTCTATTGGGGCGGGTGGCAGCCATTAAATAAACAATTAGATGAAAGTGAAATGCAGTTGCAGCGTACCCAGCAGACACTACGTTGGGTGGAAGACAAGTCCTCGGAATTAGTGCAAGCAGGGATGGGTGAAAGCAGTAAGCCCCTGCGTAAAGCAAGTTTAAGCAATGTGCTTAATGTGAGCGCTAAGCAATATGGCATTGAATTTTCGCGTATAGTAAATAAAAAGGATGAAGTCGAAGTGTGGATTGATGATGTAGCATTTGATCGCTTCATTGCTTGGCTAACTGAGTTAAATAACCGCTATGGGGTAGTCGTTATGAAAAGCGATGTCACCAGTTTGGATGATTCAGGTAAAGTTAAAATCAACCGTTTATTAGTAAGTTATTAGGGCAAGCAAAGAGACGTTTCCATCTATGAAAATTAAACTTATTTTATTATTTATTTTTTTCTATGTACTTTCCCTATTGCTAACTCTCCCAGCGGCAACGGTTGCGAATTTTATTCCGACCAATGCAAACGTGACGGTTGATAATGCACAGGGGGCGATTTGGCATGGTAAAGCGAAGCAAATTTTAGTACAAAAAAAATATAAGCTAGAAAATGTAAAATGGCAGTTTGACTGGGCTGCGTTACTTAAACTGCAGGTGAAAGTCGCGCTACAATTTTATAACCCAAATGGTGTCTCTGGCGAGGGAATGATTGGTTGGGGTGTTGGTGGATTGTTTGCTGAAAATCTAATGGTAGATTTAACCGCCCCTGAATTGCTTTCATATATCTCCTTACCTGTTCCAGTGGATATTAATGGTTCGATCTCTTTATTGATTAATCATGCCACACAAGGTAATGCCTATTGTGAGCAACTTGATGGCTATCTGATTTGGCGAGATGCCAATATAATTAGCAAGGCAGGCAATGTTGATCTGCAAACGGTAGATGTCAATTTAAGCTGTGTTGATGGCAATATTAATGCAGATTTAAAACAACTGTCAAAACAGATGAATAGCTCGCTGAACTTTTTATTACAGGAGGGGAACGCTTACCATTTGCAAGGTTCAATAAAAGAGTCACCATCCGTTGCCCCTGCTATTAAAAATGCTTTATCTTGGCTTGGCGGTAAAAATAGTGAAGGTGCAACCATTATTAACTTTAAGGGCAAGTTGTAATACCAATTCGGATAATACTATGGTCATAGCTTGTTGAGGAAAAATGATGGAGAACAAGGCGCATGATTGAGTAATAGCGCGCTATTACGATTGAATGCAACGCTGT
Source organism: Psychromonas sp. MME2 (assembly GCF_040566515.1). Lineage (NCBI taxonomy): Bacteria > Pseudomonadati > Pseudomonadota > Gammaproteobacteria > Alteromonadales > Psychromonadaceae > Psychromonas > Psychromonas sp. MME2. The sequence continues at coordinate 661,981 of NZ_JBEWXI010000002.1, forward strand.
TATCTATTATTTTACTGGTTAAAATAACTTACTTTTTTGTTGTAAGTTTCGCAAAGGTAACAACCATTTGCGTCAACTTTCGCCTCAAATTAAGCCATTTTTCTGCGCAAAATTTAGATAACATATTTAATCCGATTGGTATAAATTATTTTTGCATGAAAAATAATGAGACTTCAATTGTATGCCTCGCATCTCGCTACGCTTGTTCTTATTGACTTTGCTTCTTGAAGTATCATGGGTATAGATATACACTGTTATTATTTACAGTTCATAGGTGATTTATGAAAGAGCTAACTAAACGTCAGAGCGAAGTTTTGGCGGTTATTAAAGATTGTATCAATAAAACGGGTATGCCTCCGACGCGTGTTGAATTAGCTAAAATGCTGGGATTTCGCAGTGCAAATGCCGCAGAAGAGCATCTCAAAGCCCTCGCTCGTAAAGGGGCTATTGAAATATTATCGGGAACTTCTCGGGGTATTCGCATTTTAGGCGAAGATAAAGCCGACCCCACCGAGTACGAAGTCAGGGATTACCTTTAATCGGTCTAGTTGCCGCGGGTGAACCTATTCTTGCACAGGAGCACGTTGAAGCGCATTACAATGTAGATCCTTCTTTGTTTCATCCTCAGGCCAATTTCCTGTTGCGGGTACAAGGTGAGAGTATGAAAGACATTGGCATTATGGATGGTGATCTACTGGCTGTGCATAAAACGCAAGATATTAAAAATGGCCAAGTCGTCGTTGCCCGGGTGGAAGACGATGTTACTGTAAAGCGTTTTTATCGTGAAGGAGATCAAGTGCTATTAAAAGCGGAAAATAGCTTATTTGATCCCATTAAAGTAGATTTACAATATCAGCCGTTTGCAATCGAAGGTATCGCTGTAGGCGTGATCCGTAATAGTGACTGGATGTAGAAAATGAAATTAGGGATGATTTTTTTTGTAGCGGTTTTGTTGATTGCTAGCTGTATTGCTGGTGGTCTTCAAAGTTATTTAATAACGACATCTAATGCAGATGTTGAGTTGCAGGAAAAAGGAAAACGAGTTCCTCCCTTTTCATTTACTGCTTCATCGGGTGGATTTTTTTCTAATAACGAGTTAGCGGATAAATGGACGCTTTTTTTTATCGGTTATACTTTTTGTCCCGACATTTGTCCGACAACATTAGCAGACCTCGATCGTATCTATCCTAAATTGGTCGAAGCGCAAGGTAGTCAGACTCAAATTGTTTTTATTTCCGTTGATCCCAATCGCGATAAAGCGGCCCACCTCGCTGATTATATTCATTATTTTAATCCGAACTTTATCGCATTAAGTAGCACTCATGAACAACTTATCCCCTTTACACAAGCGCTTGGTTTAGTCTATAGCATAGTTGATGAAGGATATGAAGGTCCCTTTTATTTGATTGACCATAGTGCTTCTTTGGTACTTATTAACCCCAATGGCGAGCATCATGCGACCTTTAAGGCGGGGGTGAATGAGCAAGGGATTGCGCACGTTGATATGGATGCAATGGTTGACCATATTCATCGCTTTCAGCAACAGTGGTAGTCACCTTTTTACATAACGAATAACAAAGTAAATGTCTTTATTTGATTTTTCGATACATAAAAAAATATTCGCTATCGCTCTGCCGATGATGCTTTCAAATATTAGTGTGCCACTGCTTGGACTGGTGGATACTATGGTTATAGGGCATCTGCCTGAATCATATTATTTGGCGGGGGTTGCTGTCGGCTCCATGATTGTTACGCTGCTGTTTTGGATATTAGTATTTTTACGAATGTCGACGACAGGTTTAGTTGCACAGGCCTATGGGGCAAATGATTTTTCACTTATTTTACGTTTATTAATGCAATCAATAGCCATCGCATTACTATTAGCGATGGTAATTCTATTATTACAGTTTCCCATTGCTGAACTTGCTTTTTATTTTGTTGATGGCAGTGAGCAAGTGCTGCGCTATGCGCGCCAATATTTTGATATCCGAGTTTGGAGTGCGCCTGCGGCATTAGTTAATATGGTGCTATTGGGGTGGTTATTAGGCATGCAGAATGCGAAAGTCCCCATGTTTTTATTGATTGTTACCAACCTGGTTAATATGCTGCTAAGTGTCTTATTCGTTGTCGTTTTTAAATGGCAAGTCGCAGGGGTTGCCTGGGCATCATTAAGTGCTGATTATATCGCCTTAATGTGTGGTTGTTATTTTGTTTTTAAGCGACTTAGACCGCACTACCAAAAGGGAGATCTTACAAAATCCTACCATCTATTAATGCAATTCACCTCCTTAAAACGCTTTATCACATTAAACATGGATATATTTATTCGCACACTATGTTTGCAGATAACCTTTGCCTTTATGACGATGCAAGGGGTGAAGTTAGGTGATGATATTGTCTCTGCGAATGCTGTTTTAATGCAATTTTTACTAATCATCTCATTTTCTATGGATGGCTTGGCCTATGCCGTAGAGGCATTGATAGGCAAAAGTATTGGTCAGCGTAATTTATCGTCATTAAAACAGAGTATCAATGCGACCTTATTTTGGGCCTTTCTATTTTGTCTCATTCAATTTGTTGCTTTTTATAGCTATGGTGATTGGATTATTGCGCAAATAACATCCATTAAACATGTGCAAGATGAAGCAAATCACTACTTGCCATGGTTGATTATTGTTCCAATAACGGCGATGTTAGGATTTGTTTTTGATGGTGTCTTCATCGGTATGACACGCGCTAAAGAGATGCGCAATAGCATGATATTTTCCTTGGTCGTAGTATATTTCCCCTTTTGGTTGCTTTTTTCAGGGCAAGGTAATCACGCGCTTTGGATCGCGATGAATGCTTTTATGTTATCGCGAGGGGTAAGCTTGTTGTGGATATATAGACGTATTGATAGGCAGGGAAGGCTTTTGCTTCCCACCTAAATTTATTTGTTGAGAGATTTAGTCCAAAAAATAGCACTTCCATAAGCGGGATCTAATTGATAACCTGAAAAGCCTTGTTTTTCATAGGCTTTCTTTGCTATCTCGTTTCCTTCTAGTACTTCTAAAGTAATTTTGCAGCAATCTCGAGAATGGGCAATGCGCTCTATTTCAGAAAAAAGCAGTGAGGTTAACCCTTGACCGCGAAAATCATTATGCACTACGACATCATGGATATTAAATAGCGGTTTGCAGGCAAATGTTGAAAATCCTTCGATAGCTGTTAATAGTGCCGCGGGCGTTTTATCCTTAAAGACTAAAACAATAAAAATATCAGACCGTTTTAATAGTGCAGCAACCAGATTCTGTTTGGCAAAATCAGATAGATCTTCACCGCCACCCATAGGATCAGAGGCATAGTGAGACATCAGTGTTAAATAAGCTTGTGCATGGTCAGCATTGCTCAAATCAGCTTGCATAGTGGTAAACATTGACAATCCTTTACTAATAAATAGGTTAAATAGTTTTTCATAATATCATTAAATTTAAAGCTTTGTTGTATTGGTCATATTGAGTTAGACTTCTAGATGTCTAAAACTATTACATCTATTCTGTGGAGGTTATATGCCTATTCGTATTCCTGATGATTTGCCGGCGGCGGGCATTTTAAAGTCTGAAAATATTTTTACTATGTCTGAATCACGTGCAAGTCACCAGAATATTCGTCCATTGCGTGTGCTGATTTTAAATTTGATGCCAAAGAAAATTGAAACCGAAACACAGTTGATGCGTTTGCTCTGAACACACCATTACAGGTTAATATCGAGCTTATTCGTGTCGATGCGCGCGCATCAAGAAATACACCGACAGAGCATTTAAATAAATTTTATAGTGATTTTGAGCGAGTCAAAAATCAGAAATGGGATGGTTTTATTATCACAGGTGCGCCCTTGGGTAGCGTTCCCTTTGAAGAGGTTTACTACTGGGATAAATTTAAAGAGATAGTTGAATGGTCTCGCCATAATGTAACCTCAACCATGTTTTTATGTTGGGCGGCACAAGCTGCACTTAACTATTTATATAATTTAGAAAAAGTAACGCGTAAAACAAAGCTTTCTGGTATTTATCAACATACGACTTATAACCATCACCATCCTTTAGTACGAGGATTTGACGACCAGTTTTGGGCGCCATTATCACGTGTTGCTGAATTTGATTCGGAGTATATTTCAGATCATACTGATTTAACGATATTTGCTGATGCCCCCGGTGCTGGTGTCTATTTAGCGGCGAGTCCAAAATGTCAGCAAGTGTTTATTACAGGCCATCCAGAATATGATGCCAATACCTTAAATAATGAATATTTACGAGATCTGGATGAGGGATTGAACCCTAATTTACCCGTTAATTATTACCCTAATGATGACGAAAATGAATTACCACGGGCGACTTGGAGAAGTCATGGTAATTTACTTTATAGCAACTGGTTAAATTACTGTGTTTATCAAGTGACCCCTTACGATTTTGGTAAACACAATAGCGATTAAATTAATTGTGATCTTGCTTTGGAAATTTTAATTAAAGTTACTTGAAATAGTAGCAATAGAGAAAATCAAGACTACACTTACAATGTTAGAGTAGAGGAAAAAAGAGTACCTTTAGCGCAACAAGCGTGAGAGTTTGTTGATTATCTTAAAACAGTTTTGGAGGGATTATTATTACTTCATATCGTTTTTTGGTGAGATTGTTATCCAATCAGGAGTTGCGTTAGGTAGCTCGTAGGCCTGAGGGCAATAGGATAAAATCTTTTATTTTGACGCTTTTATAACAGTGATAAGGTGGAAAGTAAGAGTAGAACGCTAGTTGTAGATTTTTTCATAAATAGGGAGGAATTAAATATTATTACTTCGTATCAGTTTATTAAAGATGGTAATCAAATCAGGAGCTTGTGATTAACAACAGCTCATTGCCAGAATGGCGCCTAGGTTAACCGTCTTTTACAACGTGATAGTCGATGGCATGTTAAGTTTATTTTTTATTATCTGTTTAGGTTGTTAAAGCTCTTTTTGATTGAAAGTCTGTTTCTTAATAAGCCGTTGTTGTTTGTATTTTAGGTTTATACAGATAATGGAGTAGCAAGCTGATGGATGGCGGAAGAGTCAGTCCGATGATATTAAATAATATTTATAGTCATGACATTACAATGCTCTTTTAAGTTAAAAGCGAGCCCCTGCGGTTCGCTTTTTTTATGTTGATAGAAAATAACTCATAGAACTATTTTGTTAATACCAATTGGATTAAGTATGTGATCTAAATTTTGCGCAGGAAAAATGGCTTAATTTGAGGCGTAAGTTGATGTAAATGGTTGCTCCCTTTACGAAACTTACAACAAAAAAGTAAGTTATTTTAACTAGAAAAATAGATCAGCCATTTACTCCGGCGGGTATAACCATTTGATTTTATGTTGTAAATTATCTCCGTTATCTCTTTCGATAAATATAACCGTATTTCCCCACAATTAATTCTTCGGTTTTTGGCTTGATGTTGCTGCCACTCTGTATTACTTCTAATAATTTATTCATTATTTATAACAAAAAATTTCAATTAGTTATTACTTTTATGGCGTAAATCCAGACGGCTTTTATGTTAACATGCTGTTCAATTATTGTTGTTGCAGGGAAATATATGTCAATTAGTGATCGCAGTGCGCTTATAAAAGCGCAATTACAAAAACAGATTCTTCTTATTGATGGTGGCATGGGCACCATGATCCAAGATTATAAATTTGCAGAAGAAGATTATCGTGGTGAACGCTTTGCTGATTGGCCCTGTGATGTTAAGGGAAATAACGATCTTCTCGTCTTGTCGCAACCTGATGTAATTGCAGACATTCACCGACAATATCTTGATGCCGGTGCAGATATTTTGGAAACAAACACCTTTAATGCTACGACGATTGCGATGGCTGATTATGAGATGGAATCTCTTTCGGCTGAAATTAATCGTGAAGCCGCACGTATCGCTCGCCAAGTGGCAGACCAAAAAACAGCAGAAACGCCAGAGCGGCCGCGCTTTGTCGCTGGCGTACTTGGGCCTACAAATCGCACTTGTTCTATCTCTCCCGATGTTAATGACCCCGGTTTTCGTAATGTTAGCTTTGATGAGTTAGTCGTTGCTTATACTGAATCGACACTGGCGTTAATTGAGGGGGGGTGTGATCTGCTGTTAGTGGAAACCATTTTTGATACCCTTAATGCCAAAGCGGCTGTTTTTGCGATTAGTGGTGTTTTTGAAAAGATAGGTTATAAATTACCAGTAATGATCTCTGGGACGATTACCGATGCCTCTGGACGCACGCTTTCTGGGCAAACGACAGAAGCTTTTTACAACTCATTACGTCATATTGAACCTCTCTCATTTGGCTTGAATTGCGCTTTAGGGCCCGATGAATTGCGCCAGTATGTGCAAGAAATGTCTCGCATCTCAGAAACCTACGTGTCGGCACACCCTAATGCAGGTTTACCTAATGCCTTCGGTGAATATGATTTAGAAGCTGATGAAATGGCTGAGCATATTAAAGAGTGGGCTGAAAGTGGTTTTTTAAATCTAGTCGGTGGTTGTTGTGGTACGACTCCTGCGCATATTAAAGCAATGGCTGATGCGGTTGCAGGTGTCAAGCCTCGCGAAATTCCTGAAATTGAAGTTGCTTGTCGTTTAAGTGGTTTAGAAGCATTAACCATTAAAAAGAGTTCATTATTTCAAAATGTGGGTGAACGGACCAATGTGACCGGTTCGGCACGTTTTAAGCGTTTAATCAAAGATGAACTCTATGATGAAGCGTTAGAGGTTGCGCTACAGCAAGTGGTTGCGGGTGCTGATATTATTGATATCAACATGGATGAAGCGATGCTTGATTCATTGTATGCGATGCAGCGTTTCCTTAATTTATGTGCTTCTGAGCCAGATATTTCTCGTGTACCCATTATGGTCGATTCGTCAAAATGGGAAATATTAGAAGCGGGTTTAAAGTGTGTGCAAGGTAAAGGAATTGTCAACTCCATTAGTATGAAAGAGGGGGTTGATAAGTTTATCGAACAGGCAACATTGATACGTCGTTATGGTTTTGCTGTGATTGTCATGGCCTTTGATGAAGTGGGGCAGGCCGATACGCGTGCTCGTAAATTTGAAATTTGTCAGCGCTCCTATGATATTTTGGTGAATCAAGTTGGTTTCCCGCCTGAAGATATTATTTTCGATCCTAATATATTCGCCGTAGCGACTGGGATTGAAGAACATAATAATTATGCCGTTGATTTTATCGAAGCGGTTAAGGATATTAAAGATAACCTGCCCCATGCGATGATTTCCGGTGGTGTTTCGAATGTCTCTTTCTCATTCCGTGGTAATAATCCGGTGCGTGAGGCTATTCATGCCGTCTTCCTTTACTACTGTTGTAAAAACGGGATGGATATGGGGATCGTTAATGCTGAGCAGTTAGCAATTTATGATGATATTCCCAAAGAGTTAAAAGATGCCGTTGAAGCAGTGGTGCTTAATACTAGCCCCGATGCTACCGATGCACTACTCGACATTGCTGAAAAATATCGAGATTCCGGTGTCGAAAAAGTGGACGATGGCAAGGCGTTAGAGTGGCGTACACTCCCTGTTAATGAACGTATTGCCCATGCCCTAGTCAAAGGGATCACTGAATTCATCGAACAAGATACCGAAGAAGCTCGTCTCTCGTTTGCTATGCCGATTGAGGTTATTGAAGGTCCTTTGATGGATGGCATGAATATTGTGGGGGATTTATTCGGTGCGGGTAAAATGTTCCTCCCTCAGGTTGTTAAATCCGCTCGCGTAATGAAACAAGCGGTTGCCTACCTCAATCCCTATATTGAATTGACTAAACAGGCTGGAGAGAGTAACGGTAAAATAGTCATGGCAACGGTCAAAGGCGATGTCCACGATATTGGTAAAAATATTGTGGGGGTTATTTTGCAGTGTAATAACTATGAGATCATTGACTTGGGTGTGATGGTGCCGACGGACAAAATAATCAAAACGGCGATCGCGGAAAATGCCGATATTATTGGATTGTCGGGCTTGATCACTCCTTCTCTTGATGAAATGGTTTATGTTGCCAAAGAGATGCAACGTCAAGGATTAACATTACCTCTACTCATTGGTGGTGCAACAACTTCCAAAGCCCATACCGCAGTGAAAATAGAGCAAAATTATGACCACCCTGTTGTCTATGTTTCGAATGCTTCGCGAGCAGTAGGGGTATGTCAAAAGCTATTAACGCCGAAACATAAAGAAGAGTTTGTTGCCAAATTAGATGAAGATTATCGCCGTGTACGCGAGCAGCATGCAAATAAACGGCCACGTAGTGCGCCTATTTCACTACAACGCGCGCGTGCCAATAGCGCTAAAATTGATTGGGCAAATTACCAACCACCTGTACCGAATAAACTTGGTGTACAAGTGATCACTAAAATGCCGATCGCGGTACTGCGTGACTATATTGACTGGACACCTTTCTTTATGACTTGGGGCTTAGCGGGAAAATATCCGCGTATTCTACAGGATGACGTTGTTGGTGAAGAGGCTACGCGTCTGTTTAACGATGCGTTAGCGATGTTAGATACTATTGCACAACAAGGTGAGATTTCTGCGAGTGGTATTGTTGGTATTTTTCCTGCCAATAGTAATGGTGACAGTATTGAAATATATAGTGATGAATCGCGTCGTGAAATATTACAGGTGAGTCATCAATTACGTCAACAAAACGAGAAAAAACCGCCTTTTGTTAATCACTGTTTAGCTGACTATATTGCGCCAAAATCATCGGGTATCGCCGATTACTTTGCAGCCTTTGCCGTAACCGGGGGGATAGGTGAAAAAGAGGTGGCGAATCGTTATAAAGAAGCACATGACGATTACAATGCAATTTTAGTACAAGCGGTCTGCGATCGCTTAGCCGAAGCATTTGCCGAGTATTTGCATCAAAAAACGCGCAAAGAGTACTGGGGCTTTGCTGCCGATGAGACTTTGCAAAACGATGATTTAATTAGAGAAAAATACCAGGGAATTAGGCCCGCGCCTGGTTACCCTGCTTGCCCTGAACACAGTGAAAAGCAGGTTATTTGGGATCTGCTTGATGTTGAGGAGCAGATCGGTATGCAGTTAACCTCCAGTTATGCGATGTATCCGGGAGCGGCTGTATCTGGGTGGATATTCTCGCATCCAGAGAGTAAATATTTTGCAGTTGCACAAATCCAGCAGGATCAACTTGAAGATTATGCGACTCGTAAAGGTTGGGATTTGGCGACCGCTGAACGTTGGCTTGGTCCTAATTTATCGTAAAGATTAAACTTCGATTTAGCTACGCTTACTTATCGACAGTAAGCGTAGCTTTGTTGTTATACCCATACTACTTCGTTAATTTCCCTTATCGCCTTTGCTGTTTAATCATTTCTCGACAAATTTTAGAATTATCCTTCCCTTATTGAGTTGACCTCTTTATCATTAACGATCCATTTTTTAGAGTTGAGTAGACAAATGCCCAAGATAACCGCGCAAGATATTTCTACAAGTTTTGGTCGTAATATTATTGACCGTGGCACACGCTATTTTAAAGAGAGCCGAGTGTTATCTTGTGAGTATGATGAAGTATCTAATAAATTAAGTGGTTATGTAAAAGGCAGCTCAGAAACTCCATACCAAACCAGCGCATCGATTAAGCCATCTAACAAAGGTGGTTTCATTATTCATAGTAATTGCACCTGCCCGGTGGGGTGGAATTGTAAACATGCTGTTGCTCTATTGTTGGCCTACCAAGCAGATACGCCCAATTATAATATTGAAAATAGTTACCAAACTTGGTTTGAAGTGCTGCAGCAACAATTACAGAAAAAACAGAAGAAAAGTGACCCCAGTGCCTACGAAGGCTATTTTCGCCTCTCCTTTAATAAAAATAGTTATAACCATAAATTCCAATATTTGCAGGTTGAGTATGGTGCGGCTCGTTTTTTAAAAAGTGAAGATGCGCTGGTTTTTACAGAAAAAGATCTCGTTGCCGTAGCCGAAAATGAATTATGGATGGAGAGTTATAAATGGGTGACTGCCGAAGATGTTAGTATCTTACAGCTGCTGTTGGCGAAAGAAGGTCGCGTCACTAAACTCGCCAAAACAACCATTTTTAATGAGCATGACCAGCTTGCTTTACAAAAAATATTAGCAACAGGACGCTGTTTTTGGGAAGATATTTCCCTTCCTTTAACTAAGGCCGTAAAAAAATCACTTTCATTACAATGGCTTGAAAAGGATGATGAGTTAAAACAACTACAAGTTTCATTACAGGATAGCCTGCATTGGTTACTGATCCCCACGCCTACCCCTTATTTTATTGATACTGATAGTGGAGAAGTCGGTGAAATAGAGAGCGAGTTTGACCGGGACTGGATTTTATCACTTTTACAAACGCCACCTTTAGCCGCGAAACAATGTCAGCATTTTACAGAAAAAGTATCGTTGCGTTTTCCGCAAGCCATTTTTCCAAATCCGATCATTTATCCGACACATACTATTAATGATAAGTTACAGGTGGTCTTTTCTCTGAGCGATAAACAGATCAAAGGTCAGTCACTATTCATTGCCCGTTTAACATTTCATTACGGTGATTTAACGCTTGATCCTGATGTACTCAGTGAGCCTTCGCGTAACCAGTTTATGCTAAACAATGAAATTGTCACAATATCGAGAGACCTTGCTTATGAAACCGAGGCGTTGCGGCAGTTTGATAATTTGTGTTTATTGGATCTGCGGATGTACGATTCCAGTCAACCTGCAACGACCGCCATGCTTGGCATTTTACCTCCAGAATTAGGGGAACTCAGCAGTTTCAGTGGCTATCTTTACTCACCGCCCATAAAGCACGACTAGAGGTACTCGGGTGGCGTTTTGACATTGCACCAGAGTTGGCATTAGAGAGTGAGCAGATTGACAGTATTGATATTGCCGTTGAAGAGCAGGGGCATTGGTTTGACCTTGGGGTATCAATTGAAATAGAAGGTCAACGTATCGAGTTATTGCCGCTATTATTAGAGTGGTTACGTAATAATGAAGATTGGCAACAACATGATCACGATATTCTTTTGGCGCAGGCCAACGGTCGCCCTTTGCGAGTCAAACGAGAATCGATTCAGCCTATTCTCTCTATTTTGCAAGAGCTAGGGGAAGTCAATCATGACACCATTCATCTTCCACAGAGTCAGGCGGCTTTACTAGCACAACTACCGGAAATCAACCGTTGGGTCGGTGGTGAGCATGTTAAGGCGCTGGCGGACAAGTTGAGCAATTTTACGGGTATCAAAGAGGTTGTGCTGCCCGAAGGCTTGCAGGCAACACTGCGAGATTATCAGCTTAGTGGTTTAAATTGGTTGGTATTTTTAAATGAATATGGCTTTTCTGGCGTGCTGGCAGACGATATGGGACTAGGAAAAACTATCCAAACACTAGCCTATCTGCTCTATAAAAAACAGATTCAACAGCTTGAGCAACCTGCATTGGTTATTTGCCCAACGTCACTGGTTGGCAACTGGTTAAATGAGGCGACCAAATTTACGCCTAGTTTGAAGGTGTTGCTTTTGCATGGCGCAGATCGTAAACAATATTTTTCTGCCATTTCGGATTTTGACTTGGTGATAACGACCTATCCCTTAATCGGGCGCGATTTTAGTGAATTAGAGCCATTGCATTTCTCTGATATTATTCTCGATGAAGCGCAAACGATTAAAAATCCATTGGCAAAAATGACCAAAAGTATCAAACAGCTTAACGGCAAGCAGCGACTGTGTTTAACGGGCACACCGATGGAAAATCATTTGGGCGAGCTCTGGTCTCTATTTGACTTTCTAATGCCTGGTTTTCTCGGGACAAATAGTACTTTTAATCGCTTTTATCGCAAAGGGATTGAAGGGGAAGGAAATGTGCAAATACAAAATTGGCTATTGCAAAAAACCCAGCCATTCCTGTTGCGTCGTACTAAAGATGAAGTCGCAAAGGAGTTACCAGCTAAAACGGAAATAGTACATAAAGTTGTCTTACCTAATGACCAGCGCACGCTTTACGAAAGCATCCGTATTACCATGGAAGCTAAAGTACGGGATCTGCTGAAAGAGAAAGGTATGGCACGCAGTCGTATTGAGTTTTTAGATGCTTTATTAAAGTTACGCCAAGCTTGTTGTGACCCGCGCTTAGTGAAGCTTGAACATGCTCAAGGGATTAAGAGTTCCGCTAAATTAGACTTCTTGATGGAAATTGTTCCCGAGATGGTTGAAGAGGGTCGCCGGATTTTGATTTTCTCACAATTTGCCCAAATGTTAGGGTTAATTGAACAATCACTGCAAGAGCGTGGACTCGATTTTGTTAAATTAACCGGACAAACTCGTAATCGCAGTGAAATTATTGATAAGTTTCAAGCTGGTGAAGTACCTATCTTTCTTATCTCCTTAAAAGCGGGGGGGTGGGGCTGAATCTAACGGCCGCAGATACTGTTATTCACTATGATCCTTGGTGGAACCCTGCTGTTGAAAATCAAGCAACCGATAGGGCTTATCGTATCGGCCAAGATAAACCCGTTTTTGTTTATAAGTTGATTTGTGAGCATACCGTAGAAGAGCGGGTTTTGGCTCTACAAGCACATAAGCAAAAACTCGCTGATAGTATTTATGGTCTTGATAAAGAAGATAAACTTATCCCTGACAATAGCGATGCCCTATTGAAACTATTTGAGCGTTATTGAGCGTCTTCTAGTTTGTCTTGCTTAATCAGCTTTAAAAATAGCGGCGTGACCTCTTTATAGAGAGGATCCATTTTTATCATGCTGCTATTTTTGTTCATTTTGCCGATGCATTTCATGGTCGGACGAAAAATCAATTGATAATATTTGTCGTCTTGCTCGACACAAAACTCATCATCAATATAGAGATGATCGTTTTTCTTAGTGTAGGTATCAAAAATATCGACCAGTGCCTTCATACTGGAGCCAGAGACTTTATGCTGAGCCAAGGTCATTCCCGCAGCGTTAGAGAGAATTATTTCAAAGGGATTGGAGCGATAAGCTAAAACACTATAGATTTTGCGTAATTGTTGTGAAGTTGGTTTACAGGCTGTGTGGATTTTACCATCAATACAAAAGCGAACTAATTGCTCTTTAGCCATAAAAGCTATCATATCGGTATCGATTATGGAGTGCTCTTGGCCAATAAAATCGGGTAACAGTTTTAATACATCAAGGTGATTTTTACGTTTAAAGCAGTTGCTACGATCTAGGTGTAACAAACGACCATCGGGAAGAATATATCCAGCTTCGTTTATATTATTGGTGATACCTAATAAGGCTATCAATTTATCCGTATCATTTTCGGGTATGGTTGCATGGTCATCTGTTGTCATTATCATCTTCTCAGCGGTTAATACTAATGTCTGATAACGGAATAGTACTGCAAGCTAATACATAGCCTTGCTCTATCTCTGTGTCCGTTAACCCCTCTTGATTAAGCGTTGTTACCTCTCCTGCAAGTAATTGTACCTTGCAGCGTCCGCATTTTCCGCCTCGACATGAGTGGGGAATATTAATTCCCGCCTGCTCTGCCTGATTCTAATAGTAGTTGCTGATTATCACCATGGGCAACAAAATCGGAGCCTTGAAAATGAATATTGAGCTCTTTTTTGTTATTAACAGCATTATCCTTTAAGGAGCTATAGAAAGGAGCGGCCTGCGTGGCTAATACTTTTACTTCATCGCCTGCGCGAATCATACCGCTATTCAAAGGAATAAGGTTTTGACCGAAGTCGATATCGCCTTGGTGGTAGCGAAATGTGGATAATGTCGCCAATGGTTCATTGTCCGCTGAGTGACCGGTTTTAGGGTCAACATTGGTAAAGGGGCAGCGTGAGCAGGGTTTACTAACCTCAAATTCTACCTCGCCGATTTTAATACGAGCCCAACTATCTTCAACAAAGGGGAAATCCCCTTTCACAACAATATTAGGACGAAAATGTAATGCTGTAACTGGTTTTTGTAAACGAGCATTGAGTTGCTCAACGGAGGCTTGGTTGACCAGTAATAGTGGATAACCATCGGCAAAAGAGACAGAGGTTTCACGGTTTTTTACTAATCGTCTGGTCTGCTCCGAAAAGAACAGTAATTGGCAAGGTTGTTGTAAATATTCAGAAAACCATTGATCGTAACGAACATTACAATGTTGCGCCTGGACATGATCGGACCAAATTTGAGCTCGTTGCATTTTGTCATCAAAGTCATCGGGGGTGATGACTGAAGTTTTCCATGTTTGCTGCCGAGACCAGCAATGATTGTCGAGTAAATTGTATGGTTATTTGTGTGAGCTGAGGGTGGGTACGTCCAGTGATAAATTGGCCTTGCAGATCGACTAGCATATAGCGACGATCAAAGCAAAGTCCAGACTCTTCAACCTCTGCTGCAGGTTGACTGATCGCTTTTACCGATTTAATTGGATAAATATAGATGTCAGTGAGAGTCTGCAAGCTTTATTCCTTTGATCAATGAGTTATTGAGTTCGTTCTGCTAAGTAGCCTTTATAGTCTGGAATGCGCGTTTGGTAACTGTTGTTCATATGTATTGAATCTAGGATAAAGTCCGCGGTCGATATATTTGTCGCAACAGGAATATTCCAGACCGTTGCTAAACGGAGTAGGGCTTTCACATCAGGGTCATGTGGGACTGCATTCATTGGATCCCAGAAGAAAATTAACAAATCAATTTCACCTTCTGCTATTTTCGCGCCAAGTTGTTGGTCTCCCCCCATTGGCCCGGAAAATAGGCATTTAATGGGTAAACCTAGCTCTTTAGACAATAGGCTACCTGTTGTGCCAGTTGCATAGAGGTGGTGTGATTTTAGTATATCAATTCGTCTGCCTGACCATGCTAAAAGTTGTGTCTTCATATTATCATGTGCAACCAAGGCAACATTTTTATGCTTGGCAAGTTCGCGTGTTGTGTATTCCATTGTTATTCCTTTAGGGTTCTCAAGTGACATATCATCTGGTATTTGCCATTAAATCTCAAATCTATTTTTAGATTTTTTTACTAAAAAAGTCAGTTAACAGCTAAAGGTCGATGAGGAGGTAGAGAAGGTTTGTGCTAATCTCGATAAAGTCGTACAAAAAAACAGCGTAAAATATGCAGGTTGTTGCTCTTCAATAGATTTTTATTTTACTTTTATTGGGGTTGTATTGTTGTAAATCGACTTAATGCGTACTACGAATTAAGTCGATTTGCAACAATATAAGATCAGATAACGTGCAAAATGTGAGCTATGTAGAGCTTATTTAAGTTAGTGGAAATGTTTACATATAGTGCTGGTAATCGATTGATTCTAGATCATATAATCAAGTGGTACTTTAGTATTACGTATCATTAAAATGAATACTGTCGTGTCTCCAACGCCTTAAGTGAGCTTATTTACGAGCTAAGATAGTGAAGAAGTTATAGATCAATTAGTTTACAGTTATTAATTGGAAGCGATTACTTCTCTGTTATCCTAGTCGGTGCTCAAATATTATCCTTACTAATTGTAGTTGGAATTTAGGAACGAATTACAGAATTTAATGGAACCGATAGTATTTGCTAATACTTAATATCTATACCAATAAACTGATGAATTTTTTATAAATTAGGACCATTCATCCTCAACCATTAGGATCTGTTTTATGACGAACAATACTGATAGACATATTAGTCACCTTACTAAAGATACTTACGCATTAATTCTCGCTGGTGGTCGTGGTAGTCGATTGTTTGAATTAACAGATGAGCGTGCCAAACCTGCCGTCTATTTTGGTGGTAAGTTCCGTATCATCGATTTCCCGTTATCAAACTGTATCAACTCTGGTATTAACCGTGTTGGTGTCGCCACACAATATAAGTCACACTCTTTAATCCGACACATTAATTGTGGTTGGGGAAGTTTCAAAGCAAATTTATCTGAATTTGTGGAGATATTGCCTGCGTCACAACGTTATGGTGATGATTGGTATATGGGTACTGCCGACGCCGTTTATCAAAATATGGATATCATTCTGACTGAGCGCCCTAAGTATATTTTGATTTTATCCGGTGACCATGTTTACCGAATGGATTATGGCCCTCTGATTGCTCAACATGTTGCCAATAATGCCGATATGACAGTGTGCTGTCTTGAAGTGCCAACACAAGAGGCGGCGGGTAGTTTCGGTGTAATGACCGTTAATGATGAAGGGCGAATAGTTGCCTTTGATGAAAAGCCTGCTAATCCGAATGACATACCGAATAAGCCGGGTCAGTGTCTAGCTTCAATGGGTAATTATCTATTTAATACAGACTTTTTATTCGACCATCTATTGAAAGATCGTGAAAATGACGATTCCACGCGTGATTTTGGACATGATATTATTCCGTCTATTATTAAACACAATAATATTTTTGCTTATGCATTTAAAGATCCCGACAGTGATAACCAGCCTTATTGGCGTGATGTGGGTACACTAGATTCCTTTTGGGAAGCTAATATGGAGCTAGTTGCACCAGCCCCTCAGCTTGATTTATACGATACATCTTGGCCTATTTGGACCTATCAACAGCAGTTACCACCGGCAAAATTTATCTTTGATAATGACGAACGTCGTGGTATGGCGGTTGACTCAACGGTATCAGGTGGTTGTATTATCTCTGGTTCAACGGTGCGTAAATCATTGTTATATTCAAGTGTTCATACGCACTCTCATAGTGTCATTGAAGAGTCGGTGATCTTGCATGGCAGCGATGTGGGCGAGTATTGTAAATTAAAACGCGTTATCGTTGATAGTAACTGTAAGATCCCTGCCGGATTGACTATCGGTTACGATAGAGAGCAAGATATAGCGAATGGTTTCCGTGTTACGGATAAAGGTATTACGTTGGTTACTCGCCATATGTTAAAAGCATTAACGAAAAAAACACAATAATATCAAGTTAGCCATTAACCCCATTCATTTTTGTGGGTTGTGAACAGTTGAAATAGAATCAGGGTAACTCTGTTTACCCTGATTTTTTTTTATTAGTTGCTTTTTAAACGATTCCCTAGGCGATAAAAAAGCAGTGCGAAAAAAAGTAAAGCACATCCTAGCACCTTGTTAATCGGCATTGATTCTTCATAAATCAGCACACTTAATAATAAAGTCCAAATGGGTTCAAGTAACATCAGAATAGCCGCATTGGCTGGTGTTGCATGCTTTTGCCCAACGGTTTGCATTAAATAACGTAAACTGGTTGCAAGTAATACACTCAGCGCGAACCATTGCCACGTAATCAGGCTCACCTGCGTGGGTATCGTTTCAAACAATAACGATAATAATATGCCCAATATGCCACCGACAAATAACTGTAAGGTCGTTAGTAACATGGGAGGTAATTTCGAAGAGTACTTACTATTAAAGTTGAAATGCAGGGCTAACCCAAAGGCGGAGATTAAGTACCAAAATTGACTGCGAGAGACCACCCATTGGCCATTCCAAGAGAGTAAAAATAAGCCGATAATAGCGATGGGTAGTGATATCCAAAAGAGGCGGGCAGGTTTAGTGCCAAAAAGAGGCCAAGCGAGTAATGGAACCAAGAGCATGGATAAGCTCATGATAAAAGCGCCTTCTCCTAGTGTATCACTAATGGAGATAGCATATATCCAGCAGAAAATAGCTCCTCCCAGAAGAACGCCAACTCGCATTGCTTTAAAACAATCTGACCAGGAGGCTTCTTTTAATGCTTTAATACAAAATGGGAGTAAACAGAGTGATGCTAACAAAAAACGCATGCCAATAAAGCCAAAGGGGGGTAAACCTTGAATAGCTTGTTTAGAAAATACCCAGCCAGCCGCTGCGAGTAAAGTGGTGGCAACTAAAATCAGTTCAGCTTGTCGATTAGAGTTCATTGATAGACCTATAGGATGGGGAAGTCTGATCCTTATTAACTTTGTAGATAGTCCTTTAGTGAGTTGCAGGCACAATATACTAATGGCGCATAAAAACAAGCCAATATTATCAATAAATAAGCAGAAAAAATGAGAGGCGTTGTAGCTATGGCTGTATTTTTGTTACTGGCTAGCAACAAATATTATCGTTGATATTCACAAAGAGATAGCTGGCGTTATATTTCGTCATGCTAGTTTATGCCTCTGGTGTTTGCAGATAAATTTTAACTCGGTTTTCATAGTTAAGTCGTTTAAAAGCATCTCCCCAGTACTTATTGACTAGGCGATCTATCAAGCCACTTTTTTGGGCGTTTTTTATTGCTAACTCAATAATTTGTTGATATTTCTCACCTGAATTTACACCATTTTTACTGAGGTAGAACTGAAAATCGCGGTTATAAATAAGTACTAATTTACTCTCTATTTGTAAGTCATCATATTCTTCTGCCTCAACAAGTATTTCATTTATCCCCCTTGAAATGTAATTATAATCACGCCCATAGGGGATCATTTTAAAAATAGATTTCCAATTTCCATGCGCCTCTTTATAGAGTAGCTTGTTGGCTTTCCAAACACTGATATCAAACCAATCTTTGCCCATTCCAGCGACAAGCCCCAACTCACGAAATGAATCTAAGTCATCTACTTTGCTGTAAATATTTTGATCGCCATTTTTTATGAGAAGTATACGTTGGCCAATTAAACCCGCCGTTAGCCCAACTTTAATCGGAATGTATTTTTTGTCTTCTTCATCGTGTTCTATTGCCCAATAGATAGATATGAGGCCTTGATCTAAATAACTTTTTATTCTGCGTTGGGGTAATCTCGTACTGATGAGTTGTGGTGTCTGGCCAATTTCTGTAATCGCGGTTTCTAAAAGTTCATGAAAAAATAGATGTAATTGGGGGCTTTCATCGACAATGGGCACATGTAATGTGATTTCGTCGGAATAAGCCTTTGTTATTAAACATGGTAATAACATTATGGAAAAAAATAAGGAATGTATTTTTCTGTAATATAGCTTCAAAATATTTTTACCCGTTAAATAAGGGGCTCGCAGCGTAACATAGATTGTACATTACTGTATTGTAATCTAATTTATGATTTTGTCGTTTGTTCATCTTAAGATATTAGATTTTGATTTGATATTTTAACGAGGCTGAGTTGCGCTTGAATAAAAGAGATGAACGCCTTTAATTTAGCAGATGGGTAGATTAATTGCGGATGAAGTAGATAGATACTTTGCCCATGGATATACTCATTTTCTAATATTTTTTGTAGGCTTCCTGACTGGATCTCTTTATCTACATAATAGTTAGCCACTCGAATGATCCCTTTGCCTGCGATTGCTTGCTGCTTGAGTAAATAATGGTCATTAATTGTTAACCAACCTTTGATCGGAAGTTCGTTTGATTGCAAAGGCCAGCTCTGTGTTTCAACTGCCGATAAACATTCATGTGAAGCGAGCTCGGTTAAATTTTCTGGGATGCCATATTTCGATAAATATTGAGGTGAAGCGCATAAACAGTGTTGGTAGACAAATAACTCTTTTGCGACCATGTTTTGTGGTGGAGACAAGGTTGCACGAAAGGCTAAATCAAAGTCATCTTGGCTTAAATCGTAATTGGTATAACTAGAGTCGATAATAAAATTGATATTTGGATGGATAAGCTTGAACGCATGGCAAATGTCTAAGAGAAAGCGTTCGGTAAACATTTTCGGCGCGGTGATCTTCAATGTGCCTGACAATGCATTATGTTGTTGATGAACATTACGCTCTAAATCCAACATAGTTGCTTTGATTTTTTTACCCTGTTCTAAAATTTTTTCGCCCTCTGGCGTCAGGCGCACTGAACGAGTGGTTCGAACGAGCAAAGGGCATTTGAGTTCTTTTTCTAGTTTTTTTATTTGATCCGATAGATAGCCTCGCGAAATGGATAAATTTTCTGCCGCCTTACTAAAACTAAGTTGCTGTGCCGTCTCAACAAAGAGCATTAAACATTCAATTTTTTTATGTTGCTGCATGGTAACTATCCAAGGAGAAAGAGGGTATTATTTTACGACATAACTAAAAATAACGGTAGATTGTTCTTTATATCTAACAATGTTTTCATTTTTGTCATCTTAAACTTTGTTTATTTACCCATTACAATACCTGACTATTAATATTCCCGTGGAGATGACAATGCAAAACCAACAATCTAAGCTTCCTTTAACGCACTATTTAGCAAACGCGAATTCTATCGCATACGGTTGTATGGGGTTAGGTGGCGAATGGGATCAAAATCCCGTTACACGCGAGAATATTCAACAAGTGCATCAGGTCGTTGATACTGTTTTAGAGGCGGGCATTCATCTCTTCGATCACGCCGATATATACACCTTTGGCAAGGCGGAAAAAGCCTTTGGGCAGGTGCTATTAGAGCGTCCTGATTTACGAGACCGCATTTATATTCAATCTAAGTGTGGCATTCGCTTTGCGGATGAACATGGTCCTAAACGTTATGACTTTTCCAGAGAATGGGTAACGTCTTCGGTTGATAATATTCTCACTCGATTAAATAGCGAATATTTAGATTTGTTAATGCTGCATCGTCCAGATCCCTTAATGGAGTTGGAAGAAATTGCGGACACACTAATAAAGATAAAAAATAGCGGCAAAGTGCGTCACTTTGGTGTCTCGAATATGAACCATCATCAAATCGCTTATCTGCAATCAGCGCTTGATTTTCCTCTCGTTGCCAATCAAATCGAAATTAGTCTGGCTAAATTAGATTGGTTGGAAGATGGCATAATGACTGGCAACCCCGACGGTCGAGACATTAATTTTACTTCGGGCACGTTAGAATATTGCCGTCAACATGGTATGCAGATTCAGTCATGGGGGAGCCTCTGCCAAGGGCTATTTTCGGGTCGAGATGTTTCTAGTCAAGCACAGCATATTCAACAAACAGCTAATTTGGTTGCGCAATTAGCTCATCAATATCAAGTCAGCAATGAGGCTATCGTGCTGGCTTGGTTAATGCGTCACCCTGCAAAAATTCAACCTGTGATTGGTACTACGCATCTTGATAGGATCAAAGCGAGTGCGCAGGCGATGCAGGTAACCCTTAGTAGAGAAGATTGGTACGCTCTGTATGCAACAGCTCGTGGTCAAGAGATGCCATAGGTTAGTTGTAAATGAAGGTAGTGGGTATTTACTTTGATGAATCGAGAAGGGCAGCGTAGAGAGTCACAGTTAGCATTTTTACAATCGGGTCAGGATATTCTCATCGGTGATGCGAAGCAGCTACCTCTTTCGATCGCGCAATTACAGAATAGCAGCATCGATAGTGATTATGTGCGCAATTATTTTTCTGATGGTTTAACGGCGCAGGTCTTTAAACTGCAGGCTGGCGGCTCTGCGTGGACGCTAAAGTTAAAACGTGAGCAGAGCTTAGTTAAAAATGTCGATGGTCAAACCTCTTTCTTAAACGAAGTGCAGCGACGTCGTGATTTTCAGCTGCTGAAAAATGACCAGAGCAAGGCTGCATTTTTCCATCACGTAGTCGATACCGAGTATGCATCCTTTCAGCAGGGAATTCTGTTATCTCCGTGGATTGAGGGAGAAATATTACAGACATTTAATGAACGTGTTTTAACGCAATTATTTAGCACATTAGTACAATTCGAATTACACGGTTTCATGGAGTGGGATCTCTGTCCTGGCAATATTCTCGATGATGGAAAAAGTGTTCACCTATTTGATTTCGGCTACTGTTATCGCTTTGATCCCTTAACTGAATTTAATAGCAATGGCATTAAAGACCCGTTATTTCATTGTGCGGAACGATTAGAGACTCGCAATTTTTTTGCTCATTTATTGAATCTACAATCGACTAGTGGTGAAAATGCAGTGTTCGCTTTATTTGAATTAGAGAAAAGGCTAGCTTTACAGGCATATCAATTTAAATATAGTGAGCTAAAAAGACGAGGGGCAAGTCAAACGATATTGGCTTGGACTCAAGGAATAATCAAGCGTTGGCAAGAGGCGTTGCAATCACGCGTTACCTTAGAAGATTTATTGGTGATAGAAGGGTATCGATCTCATCTTATCGACCTTTACGATGATCTACATGGGCAGTCGTGTACCGAGATGACCTTAAAAAGAGTTGATGTGATTGAGTCTATATTGACTGAGCAGTTTGATTTATTAGTAAAAAACAAAGGTCTCTTTTTTGGTGATGAAGAGAAAACACAGCAGCAGCTATTAGCGAGGGTCAGAGAGCATCGCCAACAGGCAATACAGTTTCAACTTTCAGCACAGAGATAAATTAACATTGCGTTAAAATAGAAAAACCCAGCGACTTGCTGGGTTTTTTATTGCAGTGGGTAATTGATTAAGCTGTCGCTACTTTCTTATTATCACTTCTTTTTAGGAAGGCATAACTAAAGCCTGTTACTAGCGTACCAGCAACGATGGCCAGCAAGTAGGGGAGTACCGGGGTGATCGCACCAGGAATAAAGAGTACGAATAAGCCCCCGTGAGGCGCTAATAGATGTGCACCAAATACCATAGATAGCGCACCAGTTAATGCTCCACCAGCCATACAGCATGGGATCACACGTAATGGATCGTGTGCCGCAAAGGGAATTGCCCCTTCAGAGATAAAACAGAGTCCCAATACAAAAGAGGCTTTACCCGCTTCCGCTTCACTAGCCACGAATTTAGATTTTGCTAAGAAGGTCGCTAGTCCCATCCCTAACGCTGGCACCATACCTGCAGCCATAATGGCTGCCATTGGTGCATAGGATTGTGATGCTAATAGACCAACACCGAACGCATAGGCCGTTTTATTAACTGGGCCACCAAGGTCGAAACACATCATCGCACCCAGCAAAATACCTAAAAAGATTGCATTAGCTGAACCCATGTTACTGAGGAAATTAGTTAACCCTGACATGATTGCAGAAACCGGTGTACCGACAACATAAATCATAATCAAACCGGTAATTAAAGTTGCGAATAAGGGGATGATTAAGATTGGTTTAAGTGCCGCCATTGAGTCTGGAATTTTTACTTTATCAGCAATGAATTTAGCGGTGTAACCTGCGATAAAGCCGGCAAGAATACCACCAAGAAAACCCGCGCCAGTAGAGCTTGCTAACATACCGCCAATTAAACCTGGGGCAAGTCCCGGTCTATCGGCAATAGAGAAGGCGATGAAGCCTGATAATACGGGGATCATTAATGCAAACGCGGATGCGCCACCGATAGTCATTAATGCTGCGGCAAGTGTGCCCTCTTCTTTAAAGGCTTCAATACCAAATACAAAAGAGAGTGCAATTAATAGGCCGCCAGCAACAACGACGGGTAGCATATAAGATACCCCCGTCATAAGATGCTTATAAATCGCCGAACCGTGTGATTGAGGCTCCTCTTTTTTACTGCATGTGGTGCTTTCGCTATGTTGATAAATAGTTGCTTCGGAAAATGCTTTGTTAATTTCTTGATCTGTTTTTTTCAATGCTAGACCCGTGCTTGTTTTATATAGTTTTTTACCATTAAAACGAGCTAAATCAACTTCTATATCTGCAGCAATAATAACCATGTCAGCGGCTTTAATATCGTCTTCTGTGAGTTGATTTTTAGCACCCACTGAGCCGCGAGTTTCAACTTTGACTTCATAACCTAAAGCTTTACCATGGTCTTCTAGTGCGGCAGCAGCCATAAAAGTATGGGCAACACCCGTTGGGCAGGCTGTGATAGCGACGATTTTTTGTTGTACCGAGGTTGCTGCAACCGTGTTAACGGTCGTTACTTCGGTTAGTAGCGTTGCTTTATCAACGGCGTTTTGTAAATAGCTTTTACTACCAGTTAAACATTCGCTGATATTGGATTGGTAAACTTTTTTACCTTTAAAACGACTGTTATCGACGGGCGTATTCGTCGCAATAATAATGCACTCTGCCTCTTCAATCTGCTCTGTAGTGAGTGACTGCACAGGCATGATACTCGAGTGGCACTCAATATTGACTTGCCAATTTAACTCCTTGCTCGCTTTTTCTAATAGACCAGCAGCAATGATGCTATTGGCTATGCCACTAGGGCAGGCTGTTACGATAGCTAATTTCATGTTATATCCCTCTTGGTGATTGTTCTGTACGGACATTGTTTTGTGCTGCTAGTACGGCGTTAATATCATTAACACCAACGCCGACTTGACTAACTGCAAGCGAAGCAAGTGCGGTGGCAAAACTAAGAGTTTGCGTTTTTGGCCACTGTTGTAATTCTCCCCAACATAGCCCCGCGACTAGGGTGTCCCCTGCGCCAACGGTACTCACAACTTCACTTAGGGGTGGTTGTGCGGTTATCCAGCCATCTTGATGAACCCATAAAGCACCTTTTTCGCCTAATGAGATAACCACATTGCTACAGCCTTGCCGTTGTAATTTTTGTGCCGCTTGTTGAATATCACTGTCGTTAGTCAGTGGCGCATCGGTTAAAATAGTTAGCTCATGGTCATTAGGTTTGATTAGGTAAGGGTTACTTTTAACGCCAGCAACAAGAGCTTCATTACTGCTATCAAAAAAGACTTTTTTACCCTTTTTCTGTAATGTTTCTATCCATTTTGCGCAGCGTTCAGGTGCAATTCCTATCGGTAAGCTACCTGCTATCACAAAAATATCGTGATCTAGAGAGAGTGCTAACAACTTATCTTCAAAGGCTTGTAAATGTGCTTCTGTCACGCTAATTCCCGGGAAATTAAGATCACTTACTTGCCCCGAATTTTCGACAATTTTTACATTGGTGCGTGTATTGCCAGCAACGCGGATGAATTGATCATTCATATTCAGTGAATCAAATAATTGTGTAAATGGTGCTTGATTGTCACTACCTAGAAATCCACTTACCGTCACTGCTGCGCCTAGTTCAGCTAACACTTTTGCGACATTGATTCCTTTACCTGCGGCATGTAAATCAGCCGATTCAATGAGGTTGACGTGACCAATCGCTAACTGTTGTAGTGAACCTGTTAGGTCTAAAGCGGGATTCAGGGTCACTGTGACGACTTTTAATTGTGCCTTCATACTGTAGTCTCCCCTAAACCTTGCGCAATGGCTTTACCAATTGCTTCTAGTGCCTGTGCGGCATCTTCACCTTCAGCGCTGAACTGTAATTGATGGCCAACTTGTACACCTAGCGTCATTACTTTCATCAAACTCTTGGCATTCACTGATTTGCCACTACCATTGAGGTTGATCATCTGAATTTGTGAGGTAAATTGTTTCGCGGTATGAACCAGCATTGCGCCGGGGCGAGCATGCAAACCATGTGGGTTTTTAATGGTAAAGACCTGTTGCATTCCTGTAGGCTGTTGTTGCGTCAATAGAGAGATGATCTCGGTTGCAGAGGCGCTGAATAGCGACTCAATTTTTTCTGTTTGCAACAATGTAATTAATATTTCCAGATTATTTAAATGGAGTTTGTTGTTGCTAGCAATAGATAATAAACCTTTAACTGGTTTGTCTTGATAGGTAAATGGCGTTGCCACTGTAACTAAAGCGAGTGCACTTTTTTTGATACCTTGATTGCTACTTGTTAGCCATAAACCTTGACCTAAGTAGGTTGCCTCTTTATTGATTAGAGCGGCAATAAAATCGTTTTCTACCGCATCTTGGTTTTTGATGAGGCCAGCGACTACTGCGGTGAGTTGTAATATATCGGTTGCTGGAAAAGCGCATTGGATAAGGTCGCTAGTGAATAGAATTTCCGTTTGTAGTTTGCTATTGAGTAGATTCGACGATCTCTTCTGCACTGTTCGCTTCCTGTAGTTGTTGCTCAACGCCATCGGCGGATAACACTTTTGTTAGCTGTTTCAAAATCGCTAAATGTTGATCTGATTGTGCAGCAATACCAATTGCTAAGTAAACCTTATTACCATCGCCCCAATCGACACCTTGAGGAAAGTGATGTACCACAATGGCCGTTTTTTTTACTTGGTCACGCGTATCTGTGGTGCCGTGCGGAATCGCAATGCCGCTACCTAAAAAGGTCGAGTTTTGTGCTTCGCGAGCGAGCATCCCGTCTAGGTAACCGGATCCGACATAACCTTTATCAATTAAGTTATTGGCAATAGATTTGATTGCCTGCTGTTTATCATTCGCGACTTGGGCAAGTACGATATCGTTGTTGCTAATGGTTAACATATTCGGACCTCTATCATATTGGCTGAAATTACAATAAGCGTAGTTTTGTAATTCAAAAAATTCACTGTAGTGACTATTTGCTTGTTTGCTGAAACGATTCAGTTGATATACTGAATCGTTTCAGCTAGGATTGCAATCAGTTTTTAAACAATTATTTATTGGTTAGTAAAAAAATTGCGATAAACTTCACGATTTTGTACTGAACAACTGCGAGTTAACGATGAAATTAGAAGAAATAGCTAAATTAGCGGGTGTCTCTCGTACTACTGCAAGTTATGTGATCAATGGCAAGGCAGAGCAATATCGAATCAGCGAGAAAACGCGTCTAAAAGTGATGGCGGTGGTCGAGGAACATAATTACAAACCGAATTATACAGCAAGCTCATTGCGTGCGGGTAATAGCCATACATTCGGTTTAATTATTCCTGATTTAGAAAACTCAAGTTATGCAAAGTTAGCGAAATTATTAGAGCGAGATGCGCGTAAAGCAGGGTTTCAATTGATCATTTGTTGCTCCGATGACCAGCCTGAAACAGAAAAGAGCGTGGCGGAAAGTTTACTTAGTCGTCGTATTGATGTGCTACTTGTGGCGAGTGCGTTAGCTGCGAACGATAGCTTTTATCGTAACATTCAAGCGAAGGGGGTTCCCGTTGTCGCCCTTGACCGAAGTATGGATGACCAATTTTTTGCCAATGTTATTAGCGAAGATTTAGAGGGGGCGCTAAGCCTAACCTCCTCGTTATTGAGTAAAAATCCGGCTTCTATTGGGTTGATTGGTGCCATGCCTAATTTTAACGTTTCGCAGGAGCGTGAACAGGGCTTTAAGAGTGCCGTTAGCAAACATCAATATCCCTTGCGTGTACAATATGCCTACGGTGACCATTTTAGTATTGAGCAAGGAAAGTATTTAGCGCAGAAGTGGATAGATCAAGGATGCTTTCCCGATGCCTTACTCATCACCTCTTATACCCTCTTTGAAGGGGTATTAGATTGTCTCTCTGCGTATCCTGATTTGTTACAAACAACCGCTTTAGGAACCTTTGGTGACAATCGTTTATTAGATTTTTTACCCATAAAGATACAATCACTGCCACAGCAATACGAAATAATTGCCGATAAAGCTTTACAGCTCGCATTAGCTGCGGCTAACGGTGACTATCAAGCTGGTGTGGACGTTGTTTCGCGTAAATTAATTAAACGGTAAATATTTCGCTAATTAGTAAAGGCATCAATAATCGGGCAATCTGGTTTATCGTCACCACAGCATTTTTCGGTGATCGCTTTTAAACTATTTAAGACCGCCTGTTGCCGTTCAATTTTTCCTTGTAGCTCAGCGATTTTTTCTGACAACAGCGCTTTGACATCGGCGCTGCGTCTAGCTTCATTCGCTGATAAGGTTAATAACGCCTTGCTCTCTTTTAAATTAAACCCCGCCTCTTTGGTTTTTTTAATAAAGTGCAATTGTTGAATTAAATTGGGGGGATAATAGCGATATTCATTGTCACCCCGCGGCGCCGGTGAAATTAATCCAATCTCTTCATAGTGACGAATAGACTTTACCGATAAGCCCGTCTCTTTTGCTGCTTGGCTAATAGTTAGCATGGTTGTTCCTCTTTATCTATTTGATGCGTCGTTTTTATTGAAACGCTGTTGCAACTTTTCTTAATCCGTTTTGGCTTTAAAAAAACGTAAGCGATTCGCATTGCTGACCACGGTGAGTGATGACAATGCCATCGCACATCCAGCAATAACCGGGTTAAGTAATAGGCCAAAAAAGGGGAATAACACCCCCGCAGCAATGGGAACACCTGCGACATTGTAAATAAATGCGCCGACCAAATTTTGTTTGATATTACGCAGCGTGGCTTTACTCACGGCAATCGCATCGGCAAGGCTATGCAGCGATCCGCGCATTAAAGTGATATCGGCGCTCTCTATCGCAATATCGGTGCCCGTACCAATGGCAAAGCCGACATTGGCCAGTGCCAGTGCAGGCGCATCGTTAATGCCATCTCCCGTCATACCGACAATTTCACCCTGCGCTTGTAATTCCGCCACCTTTTTCGCTTTATCTTCGGGGGGACTTGTGCAAAAAACTCACTGATGCCAACGTCATCGGCAACCGCTTGTGCTGTCTCCTGATTATCCCCCGTTAACATGATCACGCGGATACCACGTTTTTGCAAACGTTTGATGGCGGCGAGGGAATCCTCTTTGATCGGGTCAGCAACGGCAATCACGGAGGCTAATTGACCATCAATGGCGAAGAAGATCGGCGTTTTCGCGGCTTTAGCCATCTTTTTGCTGACCTTGAGACTGTTATCATCAATGGCGATACCTTGGCTGACCATCAGTTGCTGATTGCCCAAAAGGAGCTGCCTGTTTTGCACTTTTCCTTCGACACCTTGAGCAACGATGGCATTAAAATCGCTGACCCTGTTAATCGTTATCTTGCGCGCTTTGGCGGACTCGACAATCGCCTCTGCAAGCGGGTGCTCAGAACCCGACTCTAAACTGGCAGCCAGTGCCAATAAACGCGCTTCATCCATATTGTTAGTGATATAAATATCGGTGACCTTAGGTTTACCCAGGGTGATGGTGCCCGTTTTATCGAGCAACATAACCGTTATTTTTGATGCATTTTGTAGCGCTTCGCCATTACGAATTAACACACCTGCTTCCGCTGCTTTGCCGACACCGACCATCACCGACATCGGCGTCGCTAGCCCTAGCGCACAGGGGCAGGCGATGATCAGCACGGTGGTCGCCGAAACAACGGCAAAGGCGATACTGGGTTGGGGGCCAAAATTTAGCCATGCTAAGGCACTACCGATAGCGATGATTATAATGGTCGGTACAAAATAGGAAGCGATAACATCGGCTAAACGTCCGATCGGTGGTTTAGCGTTTTGTGCTCGTTTAACCATGGTGATGATGCGAGCGAGTGCGGTCTCTTTACCCACGCGTAGGGTGCGAAAAATAATCGTGCCACTTTTATTGATGGTGCCTGCAGCGACTTCGTCATCGACCCCTTTCTTAACCGGCATCGGCTCGCCAGTGAGCATCGATTCATCAACGCTGGTTGTCCCTTCGCAGACTTTACCATCAACGGGGATACATTCACCGGGCGAACACGAACAAGATCGTTAACTAATACCGCAGCGATGGCAATATCAACCTCTTTACCATTGCGGATAACGCGCGCTGTTTTTGCCTGTAAGCCGATTAATCGTTGTATCGCTTCGCTCGTGCGGCCGCGCGCTTTCAATTCCAGTGCTAACCCTAAATTAACGAAGGCGATGATCATCGCACTCGCTTCAAAATAGAGATGCCTAGCCATCTCTGGTAACGCTTCTGGGGAGATAACCACGACCATAGAATAGAGCCAAGCGGTTCCTGTGCCCAAGGCGATTAAGGTATCCATACTGGCACTATGGTTAAGCAAAGCACGCCACGCTGCGATATAAAAATGTCGCCCGGCAAAGTACATCACTGCCACGCAGATAAGCCCTATCACTAGCCAAATAGTTCGCTCGATAGCGGTGTTGACGGTCATTGCTCCGCCCAACATGCCATATAGCATCAACGGGATGCCCAGCCCTAGGGCGATCCACATTTGGGTTATTAATTTCTGATAATTTATTTGTTCTGCTTGCTGTTTTTCTTCGAGCAGTTGCTGATCACTGGCATTGCCCGTGCTTTTGGCTTGATATCCAGCGGCAACAATTGTGGCTATTAATGTTTCTTTCGCCACATTACCGGTGACGGAAACGGTTCGCAGGGGGAGATTCATTTGCGCCTGTTGTACACCAGTCAGGGCATGTAATGATTTTTCGATTTTATTGACACAGCTGGCACAGGTTGCACCTTCAATCAGTAATTCTTGCGTATTACTGTGTGCGGTTAATTCAGTTGCGTCTGCTTCCGCTTTGCCGCTATCTATCACGGTTAGCGTCGCGCTTTTATCGGCAGAGTCATAATCAGAGGGCGTGGTGGTTTGATAACCTTTAGCGCTGATTACGGCGAGAATCGCATGCACGCTGTTATCGTAATCGACACTCGCCGCGATAGTCAGTTGTGCACTTTTGCTAGGAAAATCGACGGTCGCGCTGACCCCCTCAATCTCATCGAAGGCGCGTTGCAATCGATTGGCGCAGCCATTACAGCTCATTCCCTCTATGGGTAATGTTAAAGTGCGAGATGAAGGCATAGTGAGTCCTGAGTCATAAACAGCGATAATTGAAGTTTAGACCTTACCCTAACGTTAAGGTCAATGGTCAATTAAATAAAATGGACGTATCTCCGTTGACATTCCCCTTGGGGTAAGGCTTATTATAAAAATACCATTTATCTATCGATGTTAATATGAGACAAGCGATTACTTTAATTTTGATGCTGACAATTATGGCGACTTTCACTCAGAAAGCGGCCGCATTTGCATCTTTATTGGATAATGGCATGGTTTCCATGAGCCACTGCCCGATGTCGATGGGATTAAAGCAAGCGCCGATGGAGATGGATAAAACAGATTGTCCAAGCAATGACAGTGCGCAAACGATGGATTGCCAAAGCGATTGTGATTTGATGACGGTTGTCTCTGTTCTCTATTTTATTGATAATGATACCTCTGTTAGCCAACTTATTTTGCTGCAAAGCTATCACCCCGTTACCACTTCCTCCCCCTATTATTTTTCCGAATCCCCATATCGGCCCCCCTTTATAGGCTAATTGTTTTTTTAAACGAAGATTTATTTTCAGGTGTTGATGCACCTAATGATTATAAAAAACAGTTAATTTATTATCCCTAACATCTTTATTTTTATCTGTTTATCGCAAATGAAGTGTGTGGGAGAGAAGGAAATAGAGGATGAAAATTACCTCCTGTTTATTAGTTATAAGTCGTTCATTACTGACGCGTTTGTTGAGCACTGCTATTTTACTTGCTGTCAATCATCTGGCCGCCGCAATGAGTCTTGAGGATGCGGAATATTTGGCGATTAAATCCGATCCTGCACAACAGATCTATCAATCAAAACAGGCCGCCTTGATTGCCCAAGGGGTAGCAGGTTCAACGCTGGCCGATCCGATGATCAAAATAGGCATGGCGAATATCCCGACGGATAATTTTGAGTTAGACCAAGATCCCATGACCCAACTTAGCTTTGGGGTGGCGCAGCAATTTAGCCGAGGCTCACAACGAGAATTGACCCAAGCTGGCTTTAACCAGCGTTCAGAAATAGCCGTTTTGCAAGCCTTAGATCGCCAATTGAGCGTAAAAAAAACGGTGCGTGAACTTTGGTTTAACATTTTATTTATTGATAAATCAATGCAAATCGTTAACGAAAATAAAGCCCTCTTTTTAGGTTTTTATCGCGATCTGCAGTCGAAATTCTCCTTGGGGTTAGCACAGAGTGATGATTTGATTTCTGCAGAAATTGAGATAGGTAAGTTCGATGAAAAATTGGCGTCACTGAATCAGAAGCGCCTTAACTATCGCACCTTACTGAGTGAGTATATTGGTCAATATGCCTACGACAAGCTACCCAGTGATATTCCCCAATGGTCTGAAACCCTCTCCTATGTCAGCACTGCAAAGGTGCAAGGGGATCATTATGATTTATTGACCATGCATCCAAAAACCAAAGCGTTAACGCAAGGCATTAGCGTGGCGGATAACGGCATTGCCTTTGCAGAAGAGAACTATAAACCGAGTTTTAAGGTCGAGGTGGGTTACGGGCAGCGCTTTAGTGAAGATGCGATGGGGCAGTCAAGGTCAGATCTGGTGAGCGCCTTTGTCTCCATGGATCTGCCTATCTTTACCGATAAACGTCAAGATCAGCAGCTTATCTCTGCGCAACATAACAAGGGGCAAAAACAAGCAGAACAGCGTCTCTTATTACGCCAATTGAATGCGTTGCTCAATAGTGAATTGATTAATTATCAGCAGATAAAAGAGCGCATGCAGCGTTATCAAACTAGCTTACTGAAACAGGCAAAGCAGCATAGTCAAATAGTCGAGGAGAGTTATCAATCTAATACGCGTTCCTTTAAAGCGGTGATTGATGCTTACATTCATGAGCAGAGCCTGACATTAGAGTATCAACAACTTTATTTTGAAAGCCTTAATATGCTTGCAAAAATTCGTTATTTACAAGCACTGTAATAGGAAAATAGGATGCGTTATTTAATTATTTTAATCATAGGATTAGTGGTCGGCTTCTTTGCCGCCAATATAGAACAGATCAATGGCCTATTTGCCAGCAGTGAAAAAAACGCTGAACCAGAAATTTTATATTGGGTTGCGCCGATGGACGCCAACTATCGCCGTGATAAACCCGGGAAATCACCGATGGGGATGGATTTAGTCCCTGTCTATGCAGAAACAAATAGTGCTACAAAAGCTGCGCCTAAAATCCTCTATTGGGTTGCGCCGATGGATGCCAATTATCGCCGTGATAAACCCGGTAAATCGCCGATGGGGATGGATTTAGTACCCGTTTATGAAGAGAGCGCGGGGCAATCTGAAGCAGGCCTTGTTACGATTTCGGCGCAAGTTGAGAATAACTTAGGTGTACGTACCGCTGCCGTGGTTAAAGGTGACTTTACAACGGAGATCAACACGCTCGGTACAGTACAGGTGAATGATGACGCCGTTTGGCAGATTAATAGCCGCGTATCGGGATGGATAGATAAACTTTACGTGAAATCGGTGGGCATTGAGGTTGGCAAAGGCGATCCGCTATTTGCATTATATTCACCAGAGTTAGTGCAAGCGCAAGAGTCGTTATTAAATGCCATGCATTTGCAACGCAGTGAACTGATTCGTTCATCGAAAGTGCGTTTACAAGCCTTGGGGGTGAATAGTGAGCAGATTGAAAAAATCGCTAAAAGTAAAAAAGTTTCCCAGAACATTACGATCTATGCACCGCAAAAAGGAACGATCTCAGAACTGAAATTAAATGAAGGTGCCTTTATTTCACCCGCCACGCAGGTTATCAAAGCGGTCAATTTAGACACGGTTTGGGTGGACGTAGAAATTTTTGCAGGGCAGGCTTCTCTGGTCAACTTGGGCGATAAGGCCGTTATGCAGCTAGACTATTTTCCCGGTCAGGCGTGGCAGGGTATTGTTAGTTTTATTTATCCAGAAATGAATGTTAATAATCGTACCTTGGTCGCACGTTTACAGTTTGATAACCCCAATGCGCAATTAAAACCGAACATGTTTGCACGCGTCCTTTTACAGCCTGAAATTGAGAAAAACAGATTACAAATTCCACGCCAAGCGGTTATCTATGCGGGCAATATGAACCGTGCTGTTTTAGCCTTAGGCAATGGTCAGTACAAATCGGTACTCATTAATTTAGGGTTAGAGAATAGAGACTCGGTCGAGGTGTTATCGGGTTTAAATGAAGGAGATAAAATCGTCACCTCGGCACAATTTTTACTCGACTCCGAGTCCAGTATTAGTGCCGATTTTGAGCGAATGTTAGAGCTTGAAAAAGCCAAACCAGTCGAGCCTGAATATGATTCGACCATTCCCGATGATTCCCTCGATTGGTTAGATTTAGGGGTAAATTGGCCGGCTAGTGGAGTAGCGAGTGAGGTGACCTCATGATTGCCAAGGTCATAAATTGGTCCATTAAAAACCGCATTATGGTGCTATTGATAACCGTGGCGATTGTTGCCTATGGGATATTTGCCGTACAGAAAACGCCGATTGATGCGATTCCCGATCTTTCCGATGTACAAGTCATCATCAAGACGAGTTATCCGGGGCAAGCGCCGCAAGTGGTTGAAGATCAAGTCACTTATCCTCTGACGACCGCGATGCTCTCGGTGCCGGGGGCAAAAACGGTACGTGGTTACTCCTTTTTTGGTGACTCCTACGTCTACATCATTTTTGATGATAATACCGATATCTACTGGGCTCGCTCGCGGGTATTGGAGTACCTTTCGCAAGTTGCCCCAAATCTCCCTAAAGAGGCGCGTTCAGCCTTGGGGCCTGATGCCACGGGCGTTGGTTGGATATTCAGTTATGCGCTGGTGGACAAAAGTGGTCAACACGATTTAAGTGAACTGCGTAGTTTACAGGATTGGTTCTTAAAATTTGAACTGCAAACCGTTGCGGGTGTTTCCGAAGTGGCAACGGTTGGCGGCATGGTAAAGCAGTATCAGGTACGGGTTGATCCGAATAAGTTACGTGCTTACAACCTATCGCTTAGCAAAATCATGGCGGCAATCCAGAGTGCCAATCAAGAGAGTGGTGCTAGCGTTATTGAGATGGGCGAAGCAGAATACATGGTGCGAACATCCGGTTATCTCTCATCGATAGATGATCTCAAGGCTATTCCATTACAGGTCAATAGGCGAGGGACGCCGCTATTATTGGGGGACGTGGCAACGATTAATCTAGGCCCACAAATGCGCCGTGGTATTACTGAACTTAACGGCGAAGGGGAAGTGGTCAGTGGCGTGATCGTGATGCGCTTTGGTGAAAATGCACAGGGTGTCATCGCAGCGGTTAAAGAGAAACTGAATGAGTTGCAAAAAAGTTTGCCGAGTGGTGTTGAAATTGTGCCAACCTATGACCGTTCTGAACTCATTGCCGATGCGGTAGAGAATCTTTACCATAAGCTACTGGAAGAGTTTATTGTGGTCATTTTGATCTGTGCCGCTTTCCTATTCCATTTCCGCTCCTCCTTGGTGGTCTTACTCAGTTTACCCATAGGTATTTTTGTCGCCTTTATTATTATGTCTTGGCAGGGAATTAACGCTAATATTATGTCCCTTGGCGGCATTGCCATTGCCATCGGCGCGATGGTTGATGGGGCGATCGTGATGATCGAAAATGTCCATAAGCATATGGAGAAAACCGAGCTAAACGATGAAAATAGGTGGCAGGTAATTAGCAAAGCAACCCTTGAAGTGGGGCCAGCACTGTTTTTCTCACTGCTAATAATCACCTTTAGTTTCCTACCAGTTTTTGCCTTGGAAGGGCAATCGGGCAAAATGTTTTCGCCACTGGCCTTTACTAAAACCTATGCGATGGCGGCCTCCGCAGGGCTGGCGATCACCTTGATCCCAGTATTAATGGGCTATTTTATTCGCGGCAAAGTGTTAGCTGAACATAAAAATCCATTGAATCGCCTGTTGATTGCTATTTACATGCCTGCGTTATCCCTGAGTTTACGTTTCCCAAAACTCGCGATCAGTGCTGCATTCACTATTTTATTAGTGGGGTTCTATCCGATCAGTCACATTGGTAGTGAGTTTATTCCACCTCTCGATGAGGGTGATCTGATGTATATGCCAACTACTTATCCGGGGATCTCCATCGGTAAAGCGCGTGAGTTGTTACAGCAAACCAATAAGCTGATTAAGACCGTGCCTGAAGTGAAAACCGTTTGGGGGAAAATAGGCCGTGCTGAAACAGCCACCGACCCTGCACCATTGACCATGATTGAAACCACCATACAATTTAAGCCCAAAGCGCAATGGCGCACGGGCATGACTAAAAAAATGATCATCGATGAACTCGATAGTTTGATTCAATTTCCGGGGTTAACTAACGCTTGGGTGATGCCGATAAAAACACGTATTGATATGTTGGCAACGGGGATTAAAACACCCATCGGGATTAAAATTGCGGGAGCAGATTTAGCGGAAATCGAAAAAATCGGCAAGCAGGTTGAGCTGATTTTAAAAGAGGTTAAGGGAACCGCCTCGGTCTATGCTGAGCGAGTCTCCGGTGGACGCTATGTGAAGGTCGACATTGACCGAGAGAAAGCTGGACGTTATGGGCTTAATATTGCGGAAATTCAGCAGTTAGTTGCCGTGGCGATTGGGGGTAAAAACATTACCGAAACCATTGAAGGGTTAGAGCGGTACCCCGTTAATTT
Organism: Psychromonas sp. MME2; assembly: GCF_040566515.1. NCBI lineage: Bacteria > Pseudomonadati > Pseudomonadota > Gammaproteobacteria > Alteromonadales > Psychromonadaceae > Psychromonas > Psychromonas sp. MME2. Next base: position 698,023 of record NZ_JBEWXI010000002.1, read on the forward strand.
ACGTTATCCGAATGATTATCGTGATTCCGTCACTGCCTTGAAAACACTGCCGATAGTCACAGCAAATAAAATGAACATCAGTTTAGCCGATGTCGCCAATGTTTATATCGAAGCGGGTGCGCCGATGATAAAAACAGAAAATGCGCGTCTTAACGGTTGGATTTTTGTAGACATCGAAAACCGTGATTTGGGTTCCTATGTGCAAGAGGCAGAGCGGCAAGTCAATGAGCAAATTAATTTACCAGCGGGTTATTCGTTAGCTTGGTCTGGGCAATATGAGTACATGGAAAAAGCCAATGCGCGTCTGGCCAAGGTGATCCCTGTGACCCTCGTTATTATTGTTTTGTTGTTGTATTTCGCTTTTCGTCGAGTAGCTGAAGTATTGTTGATTCTTTCGACCTTGCCCTTTGCCTTAATGGGGGGGATTTGGTTGATGTTTTTACTTGACTATAACTTCTCCGTTGCCGTTGGTGTCGGCTTTATCGCGCTCGCTGGCGTTTCGATTGAAATTGGCGTTATTATGCTATTGTATTTAAATCAAGCATTAAGAGAAAAACAGGATAAGCGGCTTGAAAAGTTTAATCTTAATGATCTCAAAGAGGCTGTTATGGAAGGGGCTGGGCTGCGTGTGCGCCCAATCATGATGACGGTGGCCACCGTGGTCATCGGCTTAATACCTATTATGTACGGTGATGGTACGGGATCATCGGTGATGCAGCGTATCGCGACACCGATGATCGGCGGCATGGTTAGTGCCATCATATTAACGCTGCTGATTTTACCCGCAGTCTATTTTCAGTGGAAAAAAATGAGCTATACCCCTATTTTCAAAGGTCATTATAAAAAGGAAACATTATGAATATCAGAAAAAGTAAAATCGCATTAGCACTAACAGGCGTACTCTTTATGGCTATGCCACTTTCTAGCGCCTTCGCCGATCAAGACAGTTGTGAAATAAAAGAGACACGATTGGGTGAAAACATGAAGCACATGAAAAGTGAGTTGCGTGCCTATGTAAAAGCGTTTAAAAAAGATGATGCTAAAATGATGCAGGACCATCTTGATAACTTGTTGAAGTTAAGCGAGCAGGCTGCGCAGGAAACACCCGTTAAAATAAAAAACATGCAGGCGATGCACGATGATCACATGGAAGAGATGGACCATAGTGATATGGACAAGATGTCCCATGATGAGAAAAAAGATAAGAAAGATAAGAAAGATAAGAAAGATAAAAAGGATAAAAAAGAGAAAAAAGATAAGAGCGATAAAAAAGATAAAGACGCACATAACCATATGAAGGATAAACATGATCATGAAACGGATCACGACATGGACCTTGATATGGAGATGGATCATGATATGTCCGCTATGCCGACAATGGAGGGAATGAGTGCTGAGCAACATCATCAACATATGAAGTATTCTCAGGGAATGATGGAACTACAGGATCTCTTTAAAGCGTTAAATCAAACCAAAGATAAAGCTAAAATTAAAGAGATTTTAGAAAAAATAAAAGAGCACAGTAAAAAAAGTCATCAAAAATTCCGTCAACATTGTGATTGATTTTAACCCGTAAAATTGATCTGCGATTTATACCAACTCCGGTAAGTATGTGATCTAAATTTCGCGTAGGATAAACAGCTTAATTCAAGGCGTAATTTGACGTAAATGGTTATTCCCTTTGCGAAAATTACAACGCAGCAGTAAGTTGTTTTAACCAGTAAAATAGATCAGCTATTTATCGGAATTGGTATTATTCCGATTGCTATAATAATGAAAGCAACCGTTGCAGCACGGTTGCTTTCTTTTTTAAACTGGGCAAGGTTATTGAGGGTATTTCTGCTAAAATAACGCGATTGTATCTATTTGTTCCCCTCAATTGGGGCTATTTATTCAGAAGAGAGTTATGAATAAAAAACTATTTGCGCTTAGCTGCGTATTATTTTCCCTTGTGATTACCCCGTTTAGTGTCGCCAAGCAGGCAGCCCCTGCGCCACGTGCCGTACCCGTCAAGACCGAAGTTGTTGGACTGCAAGAGAGGGCGCAATCGATCTCCTTAATCGGTAAGTTGCAATCGCAGCACTTTGTGAATTTGGCCTTTGAAGTATCAGGTAAAATCAGTGCTATTCATGTTAAAGCCAATCAACAGGTAAAAGCTGGACAGTTATTGGTACAACTTGATGATCAAACGGCACAAACGGAACTACTTGAAGCGCAAGCCTATTTGGCGGATGAAAAACGTAAGTTAGCTGAATTTAGTAAGTTATTGTTAAAAAATGCCACTTCACGAACACAGGTCGATGCCCAGTCGGCGTTGGTAGAAATTGCAGCGGCCCGTTTACAGGCGGCAAAGGTTCACCTCGATTTACATTATTTACGCGCTCCATTTTCAGGTACCTTGGGCTTTATTGATTTTAGTTTAGGTAAACTCGTTAATGTAGGTGAAAGCTTACTAACCTTAGATGACTTGTCAGTAATGGATCTTGATTTACATATCCCTGAGCGTCATCTTTCTCAGCTTAGGATTGGCATGCCCGTTAGTGCAACGACCTATGCCTGGCCTGATAACCGTTTTATCGGAGAGATCAAAGCGATCGACTCTCGTATTAACAGCGATACACTTAATTTACGTGTACGAGTACAGTTTGCTAATCAGCAGCTACAACTGAAACCGGGCTTAATGATGTCAGCGAAAGTGAATTTCCCTGCCGTGGAACAAGCTATTATCCCTATTCAAGCGCTTGAATATTCAGGTAGTAAACGTTTTGTGTATGTGATTGATAAAGAGAGTCGTGTAACACGCCAAGAGGTGATACTCGGTGCACGTATCAATGATAGTGTGCTCATTGAAAAAGGCGTTAACGTCGGCGATGTGGTCGTTGTACAGGGCTTAGTGAATATGCGTGATGGCCTATTGATTAAAGATTTAGGTGACCCAAAAGATAACCGGGAGGTGCACTGATGTGGCTCTCTGATACAGCGGTAAAACGACCCGTTGTCGCGATTGTATTGAGTTTATTGCTCTGTGTCTTTGGTGGTGTCTCTTTTTCAAAACTCGCAGTGCGTGAAATGCCCGATGTAGAAAGCCCCGTGGTGACCATTAATACCCGTTACGATGGTGCTGCTGCCTCGATCATGGAAAGTCAAATAACCTCGGTGATTGAAGAGCAAATCACCAGTATTAGTGGTATTGATGATATCACTTCGGTGTCGCGTAATGGCATGTCTCGTATTACCGTTACCTTTGAACTCGGTTGGGATTTAACGGAAGGTGTCAGTGATATACGTGACGCGGTCTCAAAATCGATACGCCGTTTACCCGATCAAGTGGATGCGCCCATTGTCTCTAAAAATAATGGCGCGGGTGAGCCTTCTATCTACATAAATCTTAATTCAACGGTGATGGATCGAACACAGTTAACAGATTATGCGGAGCGTGTCCTAGAAGATAGATTTAGCCTCATTTCTGGTGTCAGCTCGGTATCATTGTCCGGTGGCTTGTATCAGGTAATGTACGTGAAATTGTTCCCTGATTTGATGGCGGGGCGTGGGGTGACGACCAAAGATATTCTCGATGCACTGAAAAGCGAAAATATTGAAAATCCCGCGGGTGAAGTGCGTAACGATACGACTGTTATGTCAGTGCGAGCGGCACGTTTATATGAAACCCCTCAGGACTTTGATTATCTGGTGGTACGCACCGCTAATGATGGCACACCAATCTATTTAAAAGATGTTGCTAAGGTGTCCGTTGGTGCTGAGAATGAAAATTCCTCCTTTAAAAGTAATGGTGAAATTAATCTTAGCTTAGGTATTATTCCGCAAACCGATGCAAACCCTTTGCAGGTGGCGCAAGCGGTGCAGCAAGAAGTGGACAATATCCAACAGTTCTTACCGGAAAATACCACGCTCAAAGTTGATTACGATGCGACTGTATTTGTCAAACAATCGATAAGTGAAGTTTATCAGACCCTGTTTATTACTGGCGGTTTGGTGATTCTGGTTTTGTATATTTTTATCGGGCAAGCGCGTGCTACGTTGATCCCCGCTATCACCGTTCCTGTCTCTTTGATCTCCTCTTTTATTGTTGCTTACTCCTTGGGCTTTTCCATTAACTTAATCACCTTAATGGCACTCATTTTAGCCATCGGTTTGGTCGTGGATGATGCCATTGTGGTGGTCGAAAACATATTTCACCATATTGACCGAGGTGAAAAACCGCTATTAGCGGCGTACAAAGGGACGCGTGAAGTGGGGTTTGCGGTTATTGCCACCACGCTTGTGTTGGTGATGGTCTTTTTACCTATCTCTTTTATGGATGGCATGGTTGGTCTATTGTTCACTGAGTTTTCGGTATTACTGTCGGTGTCAGTTATCTTCTCTTCACTTATTGCGTTAACTTTAACGCCCGTATTGAGCAGTAAAATTCTTTCCGCTAAACGCAAACCGAATGCTTTTAACCGTTTTACAGATGAACTTTTCCAGCGCTTAGAAGGTTTTTATCGAGATATCGTGAAGCAGGCAATCCGTTTCCGTTATGCTGCTCCTTTTGTGATTATCGCCTGTATTACAGGCTGTCTGTTTCTCTTTAAGGCGATACCGAGTCAATTAGCACCACAGGAAGATCGCGGTGTTATTTTTGCTTTTGTTAAAGGCGCGGAAGGAACCAGTTATAACCGTATGACGGCCAATATGGATATTGTCGAGGCGCGTTTGCTACCTCTATTAGGGGAGGGGTTGATCAAGTCAATCAGCACCCAAGCGCCCGCCTTTGGAGGAAACGCGGGCGATCAAACTGGTTTTGTGATCATGGTGTTGGAGGATTGGGCTGCACGAGATAAGAGTGCCCAGCAAGCCCTTGGCGTGGTACAAAAGGCGCTTGCCGATATTCCTGATGTGAAAGTCAGACCGCTTCTGCCCGGATTCCGAGGTGGCTCCAATAATCCAGTGGAATTTGTCTTAGCTGGTTCTGATTATAGTGAACTGAATGAATGGGCTGAATTACTCAAGGATAAAGCAGAACAAGCTGGTTACTTAAGCGATGGGCAACTCAATTATTCAGAGAAAACACCTGAATTGGTGGTGTCTATTGATAAAGAACGCGCGGCAGAATTGGGCATTAGTGTCAGTGATATATCCAGTACCCTTGAAGTGATGCTAGGTGGACGATCTGAAACAACCTATGTTGAGCGCGGTCAAGAGTACGATGTCTATCTACGTGGAGATGAAAATAGTTTTAATAATGTTACCGATTTAAGCCAAATTTATATGCGCAGTCGCAGTGGGCAATTGATCACCCTCGATACCGTGACAAACATAGAAGAACAAGCAGGTGCCAATAGACTCTCTCATACTAGTAAACAAAAATCGATCACTATCGAGGGGAATATGGGGGGCAGTTACTCTCTGGGGCAGGTATTAGATTATTTAGATGCGCAATCCGCATCATTGTTACCGGGGGATATATCTATCTATTATTCCGGTGAATCGAAGGATTTTAAGGAAAATCAAAGTAGCGTCTTAATTGTCTTTGCTTTAGCTTTGTTGGTCGCCTACTTAGTGTTGGCGGCACAATTTGAAAGTTTTATTAATCCGCTAGTTGTTATGTTAACCGTACCAATGGGCGTCGTAGGCGGGTTTATTGGCTTGAATTTGATGCAGCTGGGACTCAATATATATAGCCAAATCGGCATGCTAATGCTGATCGGCATGGTTACTAAAAATGGTATCTTAATTGTCGAGTTTGCCAATCAATTGCGTGATAAAGGGGTGAGTTTAGATAAGGCGATTATTGATTCTTCTGCGCGTCGTTTAAAACCGATCTTAATGACTGCATTTACTACTTTAGCAGGCGCTATACCGCTTATTTTATCAACGGGAGCAGGTTATGAAAGTCGAATTGCCGTGGAACTGTGGTCTTTTTTGGTATGTCCTTTGCTACCTTCATCACCCTCTTGGTCATTCCTGCAATGTATCGCCTCATTTCTGGCAACACCCATTCTCCGGGTTATGTACAGCAATTATTAGAAGCAGAACTTGCTGAAAATCAAATAGATAAACAGGCGAGAAATATCGATTAATAATGATGGATTGTGACACTAAGCCCGTTAATCATTAACGGATTTAGTGTTGCTGTTACATGACGCGGTTTCTACCTGCTTTTTTAGCAAGGTACAGGTTTTCGTCAGCCATTTTAATTAAAGTGGCTGCATCCCCGTTTTGCTCACCTATGGTGGTGGCAACTCCAATACTAATGCTGAGGCAATTTGAGACCTGAGAGCCTTGGTGTGGAAGTGCTAAATTTTCGATACCAAGGCGCAGCTTTTCCGCTATCTGCATGGCAGCCTCAGGTGTTGAATCGGGTAAAATAACGGTAAACTCTTCACCACCATAGCGGCAAACAATATCGGTTCTCCGTGCGATTAAACTTGATAGCGTTTGTGCAACGCTCAGCAAACATTGGTCACCGGCTGCATGGCCATAGGTGTCGTTATATTGTTTAAAATAGTCAATATCGATCATTAATAATGATAATTGCGAGTGATAACGTTGTGAAAGCAACCATTCTCTTGCTAAAAACTCATCAAACTTACGACGATTAGCAATACCCGTAAGCGCATCTTCATTTACTAGCTGCTGCAATAATTTACTCTGTTCTATCAGTTTTAAATGGTTTTTTATGCGCAGTTTAATCAAAGGTAAACGAAAGGGTTTGGAAAAAAAGTCGACGGCGCCAAGCTCTAACCCTCTAATCTCATTATCCATTTCATCTAACGCAGAGATAAAAATAACCGGTATTTTAGCGAATAGGGGAGACTCTTTTAGAGATTCACAAATTTCATAACCACAGACGTCGGGCATCACGATATCTAGTAGTATTAAATCTGGAATGGTGTTTTTCAGCCGCTGTAGCACCTCTTTAGAGTTACGAGCGACAATAATATGATAATCAGCGGATAAACACTGCGCTAGTACATCAATATAAAGCGGCTCATCATCAACGATAAGAATGGTGCTTTTGCTGGTCATTTTCTTTTGTTCCTAGCTAATATCTATTGCAGATGCCTTGAGCATCTCTAGCAGTTTGCTATGTGCGGCCTCAAATTCAAAGTTATCGAGCAAGATTGTTAAGGGTGTCATATCGATATTACTATCATCATCATTGAGCAGGCATTGTAGCTCAGATAGATGCTGCTTCGCCTCAAATGCCCCATCACGGAGCGATTTTTCAAGGAGCTTAAAAGTATGAGTTACTTTTTCTCTGTTAGGAATTTTGTTACCTGCAAGGTTATCACATGACTTACTGTGAACTGTAATATTATCAAGTAATTCCTGGAGGGTATCTTTAACTAGTTTAAAGCTCATGGCTAGTTTGTCAATTGCGACTTTAGATGAAGATGCACTCTGTCCCGCGAGGTTTTCTAGGTTTTTAGCGTCTTGGTAAAGTGTCTCGGCAGCAATGGTTGCCGCTACTCCTTTTAATGTATGCGCTATTCTTTTGATCTCTTGGAATTTATGTTCAGCGAAGGCATCGTTAATCGCCACTATGTCATCGCCATGGTTGTCGTAAAATTGCAGCAATAATTTTTTTAAAAAAAGTGCATCACCACCGACATTTTTTATGGCTGAGGCAATATTAATTGGCGAGTCTGTGCTTAATAGTTGAGCTGGAAATAGCGATTGCGTTGCTGGCACCTGTTTATTTAAAGGGAGTGGAAATTGGTCTGATTTTAATTTTGCGACGGAGGCTAATATGGCGGTAAACAATGTCTCTGGATCGAAAGGCTTAGCAATAAATAGATTGAATCCTACATCTAAAATCTCTTTCTGTACATTACATGCGGTTATCGCAGATAACGCGATAATGGGTAATTGCTGTTGATCATACTGCTTGCGTATTTGTGTACAGGTTTGGTAACCATTCATGCCCGGCATGTGAATATCCATCAGTATGACATCAAATTCGCCATCGCTTTGCTTGACTAGCTCTAATGCTTTTAAGCCATTATTTGCCACATAGACAGCCGCCCCTTTTTTCTAACAACTTGGTCGCTACTTCTTGATTGATAGGATTATCTTCGACCACTAAAATATTAATACCCTGTAACTTATTGCTGTGTTCTCTGTTTTTCTCTAGTAGTGGTGGCATGCCATTACTGAGGTTTTCCAGTTGTATTAAAAGGTTTTTTATGGTTATAGGTTTTTTTAATATGGCATCGATAGCATTTTCAAGCCCATGATTATCGGCCAGTTGCGAAGTCATTAAGATAACAAAGGGGGGATTTTCTCCTGCAAGTTCTTGGTTTACTTTAATTAGCTCGAGTATAGACGCTTTGCCCATTTTTTGATCCACCAATATGAAACCATAGCGATGGTGTGGGGCATTAAAGCTATCAGATAATTTTGCGATACCATCCTGTATTGATTGCGCAGTGTCGCTTGAAAACTGTAACCGTGTTGCGATATCAGTCATTTCCCGTCGAACGGTTTCATTACCATCAATAATGAGTAAGTGGCAATTTTTTATTGCCCCGTCATACAGGGAACCTGTAAGTGGCGCCGATGATAGAGAATCAGTAGGCAAGGCGAGCGGCAGGTCAAAAGAGAAGGTGCTACCTGTATTAAATTCACTATCAACCCGTAAATTTCCCCCATTAAGGTGATCAGGTTCTGGCTAATAGTGAGCCCCAATCCTGTTCCACCAAAACGTCTGGTTGTCGATGAGTCGGCCTGCGCAAAAGGGCGAAAGAGCCGTTTAAGTTGCTCATCGGTTATTCCAATACCGGTATCCTGTACGGAAAACTGAATACGCAGCGGTTGCTCTTTTCTCTTTAGCTGTTTAAGGGAAAGAATAACATGGCCCGAATTGGTAAATTTTATGGCATTATTCAGTAAATTTAATAACGCTTGGTGGATACGAAATCTATCACCGTAGAGTTGGTCGGGAACATCATGTTGCCCAACAATGATAATTTCAATATTTTTTTCATTGGCATTGACAATAACGAGGTTGATTAAATTGTTAAGAAGCGTATCGAGGCTGAAAATTTGTTTATCAATGATCAGCTGCTGCGCCTCTATTTTTGAATATTCAAGAATATCGTTAACAATATGTAACAATGTTTGAGAAGCGTTATTAACTTTACTCAGGTAATTGTGAGTCTCGGTGTCTACTTTACCCTGCAACGCGAGGTGATTTAAGCCAATAATAGCGTTTATTGGTGTACGAATTTCATGGCTCATATTGGCTAAAAAGTTAGCTTGAGCTTGCTCTGCTTTATTGGCCTTTTTTATCGAATCGAATAATTTTGTCATGGTGCGATTGATGTGGTCAGATAAAAACTGAAACTCACTGATCCCTTTATAAGAGGGGGGCTGTAACTCGGTTATCGCCTTGGTTATTTGTAAAATGGGTTTAAAAATAGAGAAATAGCTGATAGCAGCAAGACTGAATATAAAGAGGGCAAGTAAAATTAGAGTATTAGATATTTTTTTTGTAAGGGTAGTATTGTTCGTATAACTTTCACTACTTTTAACAAATAGAATATCCCATTGCCAAGGTTTAAAGGAACGTTTATAGATAAAATAAGGGGTTTCTTGAATATTCACGACCTGTAATTTTTCGTATTTTAGCTCTTTATTAATGAAACTTTGTAAGTCCGTTAACTGCTCTCCATTATAAACAGTGGTAACATTTTTTTCTTTAAAATTGGTGTAGATAAATTGCCCCTCTTTAAGGATCCCCGCTTTTAAGTCGTAGCGTTTAAAAAAGGTATCTAAGCGACGTATGGCCTTTGTATGGGCAATACGCGATACCACCGGGGTTATGACCTGATTATTGTTAAGCATTTCGTTTAGAGCGTGGTCGTTGATAAGAGAAACGTGGTCTGCCAATAAGGTATATTCCTGCTGCACCTGTGCGAGGGTAAATTTAGTATAGGCATCTTCGGCGTTATTAAATATGAATATAGCGCTGATAATTAAGAGTATCAGTATCTGCAAAAAGAGCCGGCTGACTAGGCCGTTGCCGAGGTATCTTTTATTTAGTTTGAAGGTCATTGCCACCGCCTATTTTTCAAGCACAATAGTGGTTGATGAAAGAGATTTTGGCCAGACGGTTTGCAGTACCCCATTTTGCCATTGACTTAAAAATTGGCGCTGTTTGATTTGTTTCCCCGTTTTGTCAACGGCAAATCGTCCAATGACGGTCACCGTATTCAGGCTAAGAATAGTCTCTGAACCTGCTGTGCATTAATGCTACCCGCTCTCTCTATTGCTTCTTGAAAAATTTCACCGGCGGCATAACTTAATGCAGAAATATAGGAAGGAGGCTGCTTAAACTGAGTGTGATAGGCATTTTTAAAGGAGGTAACATTCGCGTCATCATATTGTACATTTGTCACCCACCAAATGGAGGTGACGGTATGTTCAGCTAATGGCCCTAGCTCTGCTTGGTAGTATGCATCAGCAGCGCCCGACGCAGCACTAAAAAAGGTCATAGGCCTAGACGGGTTATTCGCTAATGCCCGACGCATGGCGATAGTTTCCTCTAATGAACCAGTAAAAATGAGATCGGTCGCATTGGTTTGGATAACTCGTTTCGCTAATTTATTGAAAGAGAACTCATTTTTATTGAATATATGATTGAGCACAATATCTACGCCAATGCTATCGGCCCATTCTTGAGCACCATCAGCAACCGAACGGCCGAAGGCATCATCAATACCGAGTATGGCTAGCTTGTGATCGCCATCAAGGGCAAGTATTTCAATAAAATCATTGGTAATATTGGTGGATACTTGTAAAAGTCCAAAGATATTTTTATAACCCTTACTCCATAATTCACTGCTATTGGCTATCATCGCGATTAGTGGGATTTTAGCTTGTTCAACGATGGGCATGATGGCCCCTGTTAATTTGCTGTTGTAGGGGCTGAAAAGAAAATTTATATTTTTGTTGCGAACATAATCTTGATAGATTGTCATGGCGCGCTTAGGGTCACCTTGATCATCTGTAAAGATCAGTTTAACGGGGTGGCCTAAAATCCCTTGGCCGCTATTAACTTGTTTTTGCCATAGTAGAAGACCATTTTTTATTGATGAGCCTATTCTGCTATTTTCGCCCGTTAGGCTTAATGACAATGCAAATGTAATCGGTTTTTTATCTAATGCTTGGCATAGCGGAGCAACCGAAAAAATGAGTATAAAAGAGAGCAACAAGCGAATATATTTTTTTAGCACCAGGAATCATCCATTATTAATGTTTCAATTATATTGTCTAATTAGCTGATTTTTATACTGATAAGTTGGCGAGGCATTGTATGCTAGTATTAATCATTGAGACCATTATCGCCAGCGCATTTTATAAGAGGTATAGCATGAGTCATTTACAGGGTAAAGTTATTTTAATTACAGGCGCGACATCGGGAATAGGGCGAGCTATCGCCCTGCAAGCGATTGCTAAGGGGGCGCGTTTAGCATTGTGTGGCCGAAGCGATGTTAAAATGCAAAAATTGCGTGCCGACTTGAGTAAGTATCAACATGTTTATAGTTCCTTCTTTGATATTACCAATGAGTCATTGACGATGGCATTTATTGGCGATGTGATTAACCACTTTGGGAAAATTGATATATTGATAAACAATGCCGGTGCTAATACCGCAAAAAATAGTGTTGTGGATATTAAAACTTCCGATTACGAATATATGATCAAACTCAACCAAGTCGCTCCCTTTGTGGTGATGCGCGAAGTGTTTAAGGATATGCAACAGCGTCAAGCTGGCCATATTGTTAACATTCTATCCTCGGTTTGTAAGTTTTCCAATCCAAGTATGGGTGCTTATACGGGATCTAAGGATGGTTTTGAGGGGATGACAAAGGTCTTTCGCAAGGAAGCTGCCGAAGATAACGTGGTGGTCACTGCGGTATACCCTGGTGGTGTCGATACTGATTTTCGAGCAATGGACCGCCCTGACTATTTAAGCTCTGACACCGTAGCACAAGCTATTATATCGATGCTTGAACTACCCGCTGAAGCCGCAGTTCATGAGTTATTACTGCGCCCGCATGTAGAGCGAAATTATTAACATTCTGTTGCCAGAATTTTGCATTCATCTAGGGCGAAAGCTTTAGTCATAGTGTTGCAATTACCGGGGCGCAGGCTTTAGCCTGCTAGTTGTTTGTGGGCTGAAGCCCACGCCCCTTGTGGAATTGTTTGCCGCTGGGGCGCAGGCTTTAGCCTGCTAATTGTTTTGGTGGGCTGAAAACAGGATGCGCAGAGCTTATCCGCTCATGATACTAAACTGTCGTTTAATTCGCTCCACGCATCTTCATAACACATTGCTTATATCATATAACATATCACTCTAATCTATCCGCTTATATTTCATGCATAATAAATTCCAGTTAAATCATGTGCAGTTGAAGGAATATCATGGACAAAAATAAACTCACTCACCTCAAGGCGCTTGAGGCAGAATCAATTCAAATTATGCGTGAAGTGGCAGCTGAGTTTGATAACCCAGTCATGCTTTATTCGATTGGTAAAGACTCATCAGTGTTATTACATCTGGCTCGTAAAGCATTTTATCCGGGTAAAATCCCTTTCCCATTAATGCATGTCGATACTAACTGGAAATTCAAAGAGATGATTGAGTTTCGGAACAAGTTAGCTGAAAAGTATGATTTCGATTTAATCGTTCATAAAAACCCACGTGGTTTAGCGATGAACATTAACCCCTTTGAACATGGTAGTGCTAAACACACTGATATCATGAAAACAGAAGGGTTGAAGCAAGCACTCGATAAATATGGCTTTGATGCCGCTTTTGGTGGTGCACGACGAGATGAAGAAAAATCGAGAGCCAAAGAGCGAGTCTATTCTTTCCGTGATAAAAAGCATCGCTGGGATCCTAAAAATCAACGCCCTGAGTTATGGAATATTTACAACTCTAAGGTGGATAAGGGCGAAAGTATCCGTGTGTTTCCGCTATCTAATTGGACGGAACTCGATATTTGGCAATATATCTATCAAGAAGGTATCGATATGGTGCCACTCTATTTTGCTGCGAAACGTCCCGTTGTGAAGCGTGATGGCGCGCTTATTATGGTTGATGATGAGCGTATGCCGCTTAACGAAGGGGAAGTGCCTGAAATGAAAATGGTGCGTTTCCGTACACTAGGCTGTTATCCATTAACGGGTGCCGTTGAATCGCAAGCGACAACATTACCGGAAATTATTCAAGAGATGTTGCTAACCACAACATCGGAACGCCAAGGCCGAGTTATCGATAACGATTCAGCTGGGTCAATGGAGAAGAAAAAGATGGAAGGGTATTTCTAATTAGCAATGCTAATGGAAATAGTGCCTTCAGCTTTCGGCTCTCACGAGCTATTGAGCAGATTTAATAACTGAAAATTATATTTTTCAAGGATTTAAAATGTCGAATGATACAAATTTAATTGCGACAGATATCGAAGAATATCTACGCGTACATGAAAACAAAGATCTGATGCGCTTTATCACCTGTGGTAGCGTGGATGATGGTAAATCAACACTGATTGGTCGTTTGCTCTATGACAGCAAGATGATTTTTGAAGATCAAATGGCTGCCATTGAAAAAGATTCGAAAAAATTCAATACCACCAATGAAGAGTTCGATTTGGCCTTGTTGGTTGACGGTTTGCAGTCAGAGCGTGAGCAAGGCATCACGATTGATGTCGCTTATCGTTATTTTTCCACGGAGCAACGCAAATTTATCATTGCTGACACTCCGGGGCATGAACAGTACACACGGAACATGGCAACGGGGGCTTCGACCTGTGATTTAGCCATTATTTTGATTGATGCGCGTCATGGTGTGCAGGTACAAACACGTCGTCATTCTTATATCTGTTCTTTATTAGGTATTAAGCATGTTGTGGTTGCGGTTAATAAAATGGATGCCGTGGAATACAGCCAAGATGTGTATAAGAAAATTAAAGCTGATTATCGTGCGTTTGCAGAGCAGTTAAATATTGCTGATATCCGTTTTGTGCCGATTTCGGCATTGAAGGGGGATAACGTTGTTAACGAAAGCGAAAACATGCCTTGGTATCCCGGTTCGCCTTTATTACGTTTATTAAATTCGATTCAAATTAAAACCGATACGAATGAGAAATTCCGTCTGCCAGTGCAGTATGTTAATCGACCAAACTTAGATTTTCGTGGCTTTTGTGGCACGGTTGCATCGGGTGAAATTCGCGTAGGCGATACGATAGAAGCACTGCCATCGGGTAAGCAAAGTAAAGTTAAATCGATTGTTACTTTCGATGGCAACCTTGATAGCGCTTTTGCGGGGATGGCGATTACCTTAACGCTTGAAGATGAAATTGATATTAGCCGTGGAGATATGATTGTTCGTCCCCATGAAAAGCCTGAATCGACAAAAAGTTTTGTTGCTGATGTGGTGTGGATGTCAGAGGAAAATCTTCATGTTGACCGTGAATATATTATAAAAGCGGGCCCTCATTCGACCTATGGTTCAGCGGTTGCTATCAACTATAAAGTTGATGTCAATAGCATGGAAAAAGGGGAGACGACTCAGTTAGCCTTGAATGAAATTGGTAACTGCCATTTTGAAGTGGCAGAGGCTCTACAGTTTGATGCCTATGCAGAGAATCGCAATACGGGGGCTTTTATTATCATTGACCGCCTCAGTAATTCAACCGTAGGTGCTGGTATGATAACCGGTTCAATTGAGTCTCAACTGAACAACAAACCAGCCTATAGTGCCTTCGAACTTGAGTTTAATGCCTTAGTACGTAAGCACTTCCCGCACTGGAATGCGAAAGACCTTCTTAAAGGATAATTGCTAAATGCTATCCACTGGCCGCGTTAGGCTAACAGTGGATAGCCCTAGCTAATGGCTGATTTATATGACGATTCAAGCGTATTTTGTTTTAGCGGTTTTTATAGGCACGATCGTTGGCCTGATTAAATTTCAGCAGCGTCCCAGTCTAGTGCTTGGCGTGACATTGTTGCTGTTATTTATTTCCGATACGGTGACCACTGAGCAGGTATTAAAAAGTATCTCTAATCAAGGTTTAGCGACCTTAGTTTTACTGTTGCTTTGTTCGCTAGCGCTTGAAAAAACGCGTTTGTTGCGCATTATTGCTGCGCGTGTTATCCAAAAAAATTATGCGTCAACATGGCTTCGCCTATTTGCCTTAACGGTATTTTCATCTGCTATTTTAAATAATACCGCGGTCGTTGCCACCATGTTAGCGCCGATTCGTAATAACCCCTATCATGCGGCAAGTAAATTACTGTTACCGCTCTCGTTTGCTGCTATTTTGGGGGGAACATTAACCTTGGTTGGTACCTCTACCAATTTAATTGTGAATAGTTTGGTGTTAGAGGCTGGATTGCCCTCACTTGCTTTTTTTGATTTTACGCTGGTGGGGGGATGCTTGGTTGTCTCATGTGGTTTGCTGCTCTGGGGATTGTGCCGTTTTCTACCCGAGAATAAAGTCTCCGCGGACGTGCAAAAATCCTACTTTATTGATGCGGAAGTGACGCAAACATCGGCACTGATTGGGCGTTCTATTGATGAAAATGGGTTGCGTCATTTAGAATCACTGTTTCTTGTCGAAGTGGTGCGCAATGGGCATCTGTTAAGCCCCGTTGCACCTTCAGAGATAATCCAAGGTAATGATAGATTAGTGTTCAGTGGAGATGTTTCTAAGGTCAAGCAGCTCAATCAGTTTGATGGTTTATCCATTTTTGCTGACCATCAGGGGTTGTTGGTGGATGATTTAACGGAGGTGGTGATCCGTCCCGAAAGTGTCTTGCTTGGAAAAACCTTAAAAAAAGTGGGCTTTAGGGCGCTCTTTGATGCCGCCGTTGTTGCCATCAAACGCGATGGTGAGAAAGTTTCTGGAAAATTGGGCGATGTCGTTTTAAGGGCGGGCGATTACTTGGTGTTAGCCGCTGGTGAAGACTTTAAATCGCGCCGTAATATCAGTAAGAATTTTATTCTAGTGAGTGATGTGGAATTAGATTCCATGCTCAGTGGTGCGAAGGAACTATTGGCTATCGTTGGCTTCTTTATCGCGATTGCCTGTGCCGCATTGGGATTAATTACTCTGTTTAAAGGCATGTTGTTGCTGTTGGGCGTATTGCTGATGAGCCGCTGTTTAACCTCTGGGGAATTATTACGCCGTTTACCCATTGATATTTGGCTCATTATCTCATCCGCATTGTTGTTGTCTAATGCATTGAATAACAGCGGTTTATTAGCTATTTTAAATGAGTTTGTGAATGGCAATGCAATGGGTTTTTCTCCTTTGCTAGCATTAATTGTTGTTTATATTCTCACTTGGACATTAACTGAGTTGGTGACTAATAATGCAGCAGCGGCGCTTATCTTTCCGATTGCCTACGGTTTGGCGAACAGTTTGGATGCTAATCCAATGGCGTTTATTATGGCGGTTGCCTTTGCGGCAAGTGCCAGTTTTGTTAGCCCCTATGGCTATCAAACCAACTTAATGGTGTTTAATGCAGGGCAATATAAACTGCTCGACTTTGTTAAAATTGGTTTACCCATTAGCCTTGTCTATGGGGTGGTGGCAATTACTGCGATTACGTTCGTTTTTGGACTGTAAAGGAAACATATGAATACTCCGTATATAGAAAAAGAAGTGCTTGGCGATAAATCATCGGATGTTGTTTGGCATCAAGCCGCGGTTTCCCATCAAGATCGTATTCAATTAAATGGGCATAAACCAGCGGTGCTTTGGTTTACTGGGTTGAGCGGATCGGGTAAATCGACCGTCGCCAATGCGGTTGACTTAATGCTTTATAATCTTAACGCAAGCACCTATGTTTTAGATGGTGATAATGTGCGCCATGGGCTTAATGGTGATTTAGGTTTTTCTGATGTTGACCGTGTGGAAAATATTCGCCGTATCGGGGAGGTCGCTAAACTGTTTGTGGATGCTGGTTTGATCGTGTCAACGGCATTTATCTCGCCCTTCATTGCCGACCGTGAAATGGTGCGCAAGCAATTGCCAGAGGGGCAATTTATCGAGGTGTTTATTGATACACCACTGGCCGTTTGTGAATCACGCGACCCTAAGGGGTTGTATAAAAAAGCGCGCGCGGGGGAGATTAAAAATTTCACAGGTATTGATTCCGCCTATCAAGCACCGGTTAATGCCGAAGTGCATGTGCAAACCGCAGATAAATCAATTCAAGCCTGTGCTCAACAGGTTATCGATTATTTACAAAAACAGGGTTATTTAGGCCGCTAATGAATTACGATATTTTTAATGGTGATGCCGACGGCATTATTGCGCTTTTACAATGGCGGCTCGCTTTCCCGCTACAGAGCCAGTTAATTACTGGGGTGAAACGTGATATTCAGCTAGTTGAAAAAATCACACCAGCGAAGGGTGATTCACTAACGGTGTTAGATATCTCCATGGAAAAAAATAGCACCGCGATAAAAGACGCATTAGCGGTTGGTGCTGCTGTTTTTTATGCCGACCATCACCGTGCGGGTGACATCCCAGAGCACCCAAAATTACAGGCGCATATCGACCTTGACGCCAATACCTGTACTTCATTAATTATTGATAAGCTTCTTGATGGGCAGTTTCACGATTGGGCGATTGCCGCTGCCTACGGTGATAATTTAATTGTTAAAGCCGACCAGCTCGCAGAATTGGCGGGGCTATCGCGTGAACAGGCTGAACAGTTAAAGGAGCTAGGGACATTAATCAATTACAATGGTTATGGAGCAAGTGTTGACGACCTGCATTATCATCCCGCGCAATTATTTAAAATGTTACGCAATTATCCTTCTCCCTTTGATTTACTAGCAGATAGCGAATCGCCTTTTTATGTTTTACAAAAAGGATATAACGCAGATATGGCAAAAGCGTTGGCCATTACGAATAGTTATCAAAGTGAGAAACTTGCTATTGTTGAATTGCCCGTTAAGGCTTGGGCGCGACGTATTAGTGGAGTTTACGGTAATTTATTGGCGAATAACGACCCTGACAGAGCACATGCCGTACTAACTGAAAACAGTGATGGGAGTTACTTACTTTCGTTGCGTGCGCCGTTAAGTAAAAAGCAAGGTGCAGGTGAAATATGTAGCCAATTCGCCACGGGTGGTGGACGAGCCGCCGCAGCTGGTATTAACGCCTTAGATAAAAAAGAGCTACAACGCTTTATCGATGTAGTCGAAAACACCTACTGACCTTCAGAATCGCAAGTTTCGCTTTGTGGCGCAGGCTTCAGCCAGAGTGTTGCAATCACCTGGGGCGCAGGCTTTAGCCTGCTTGTTGTTTTGGTGGGCTAAAAACAGGATACGCAGAGCTTATCCGCTCATGGCACTAAACTGCTGTTTAATTCACATACAGGGAATTGCACTTGGGGCGCAGGCTTTAGCCTGCTTGTTGTATTTGGTGGGCTAAAGCCCACGCCCCTTGTGGGCTGAAAACAGGATACGCAGAGCTTATCCGCTCATGATACTAAACTGCCGTTTAATTCGCCCCACGCCCCTTGTGGGCTAAAAACAGGATGCGCAGAGCTTATCCGCTCATGGCACTAAACTGCTGTTTAATTCACATACAGGGAATTGCACTTGGGGCGCAGGCTTTAGCCTGCTTGTTGTATTTGGTGGGCTAAAGCCCACGCCCCTTGTGGGCTGAAAACAGGATACGCAGAGCTTATCCGCTCATGATACTAAACTGTCGTTTAATTCGCCCCAGGCTCCTTTGTATAACTAAAAACAATATGTGTAAGGCTGATTTTGTGTAATTAATGTAGAAAAAAACTAAAAAAATCTGCTAATATCCGCACTTAATTTATCTAAATAAATTTTTTTGCAAACAGAGCATCAACCAACATTTATAACGGAATATACATGACGAAGCCGCAAGTTGGACTAACTACACTCTCTGTTCGCAATAAAAACAACCCCTTATCAGTTCACCGCTCACTAAGACTAAAAGATATGATAATGAAAAATATAATGCGAAAGATAGGCTTGTCGATGCTGTTTTTTACGACAACCCTTTTTGCTCAAACCCCGACTGCAGCACAAATGGCACAATTTAAACAGTTGCCAAGAGCGCAGCAAGAACAACTTGCAAAGCAGTATGGTGTTGATTTAAGCGCGAGCGGAAGTAGCGAGGTGGCTGAAAAAAAGCCGTATATCCCTCCAACTAAAACAGTGGCAGAAAGAAATATAGAAAATGTTGATATAAAAGTTGACTACCAAAGTGGCAAGCAATTAAAACCTTTTGGTTATGATGTGTTAGCAGGGCAGGCAACTAATTCACCGATTGATGATATTCCCATTCCTAATGATTACATTATGGGGCCTGGCGATGAAATTAAAATAGAACTCTACGGTAAGGTGAATAATACCTTTAATCTTAAAGTAACGCGTGAAGGTAAAGTCCATTTACCCGAATTAGGTCCTATTAATTTATCAGGCTTAACCTTTCAAGAAGCTCGTGAAGAGCTAACTAATAGCATTAATAATAAAATTATCGGTGTTGATAGCAGTATCACCATGGGCAGTTTGCGTTTAATGCAAGTCTATATTGTTGGCGAGAGTGCTCAACCGGGCGCCTACAACGTTAACCCTATAACTACGGTGACGCAGGCGCTTGTTGCCTCTGGTGGCGTAAAAGTGACGGGCAGTTTGCGTAATATCCAACTAAAACGAAAAGGTCAAATTGTGACCACGTTAGATATGTACGACCTTATTTTAAAAGGTAATACAGCTAATGATGTGCGCTTGCAGGGTGGAGATACTTTATTTATACCCCCGCGAGAGAACACCGTTGTTGTTGACGGTGCAGTGATGCGTCCTGCAATTTACGAGTTAAAAAATAATACCTCGTTAAATGAGTTGATTGAGCTTGCAGGTGGCACGCAAATGGATGCCTTTTTGCAAAATGTTACCGTACGCCGTCTAACCACTGAGGGTGTTGAGGTTAAATCCGTTGACCTTAGCAATAAACAAAGCACTAAATTTAGTATAAAAAATGGCGATGTAGTGCAAGTAAGCCAAGTAAATAAAACGCTGACAAACGCAATAGCAGTGAGAGGCGAAGTTATTCGCCAAGGTGTTTATCAGTTCGTTCCTGGTATGAAGGTGAATGATGTCATTACCTCTATTGCATCGGATTTAAAATTAACCACGGACCTTAACTATGCATTAGTCGTGCGAGAAATTAACGCACAACATGATATTGAAGTGCTGCAATTTGATTTAGGTGAAGCGATTAAAACGCCACACTCTCGTGAAAACTTAACCCTGCAGAAACTCGATCAGATTTTTGTCTTTAGTAATAGTGTTAATAGTCAATTTTGGCGCGGTGAAACCGAAAAATCGGCATTATTATTAGAACAAGAAAGAAATAAAGAGCAACTGTCTCAAGCGGCTAAAGAAAAAATTCAACAAGATGGCATGCCTGAGAAAATGATTGATGATGTCACTGGTGCCGAAGTTGAAGTTTCTTCTAATCAAGATAGCAAGGCGATGGTTGGCAGCGAGTTAGCAAGCCAATCGGTTCAGAAAACCTTCGCGAATCGCAACTTGAACCTATTTTGACCCGTTTACGTTCTCAGGCATCATTGATTAATCCTATACAAGTTATCGAAATTGGTGGGGATGTAAAATACCCTGGCACTTACCCCTTAGTTAAAAATGGGCATGTTAAAGATGCGATTAAAGCCGCGGGGGGGTTATTAGAGTCTGCCTACTTAAATGAAGCTGAATTAACGCGTACCAGTTATGTTGAAGATGATTTGAAAATCAAGCAATATCGTCTTGATTTGCATCAATTAGATGCCGCAAATAGCAAGTCTAATTACCAATTAAGATCAAAAGATCGCCTTAACATACTCACCAAACCGGGCTGGAATGATGAATTAGTCGTGACCCTGCAAGGAGAGGTTCGTTTCCCTGGGGAGTACTCCTTCAAACGTGGAGAAACGATTAAGGATATAGTGCTACGAGCGGGTGGTTTGACTCGTTTTGCAAATGCGGAAGGGGCTGTTTTTGCCCGTGAACAGTTAAAAATTCGCGAAGCAAGGGAGATGAAATACCTAAAGGCGCAGATGCAACAGCAAATTTCAGCCATGACTCTACGTAAAAATAGTGTCACGGGGAGTTATGCATCATCTCCTCAGGATGCGCTTAATGTGGTTAATGAATTAGAAACATTGCCAGCACTCGGGCGTATGGTGATTAATCTACCTGAAATACTCAATAACAATGAAAAATTGGATGTACAGCTAGCGAATGAGGATAAAATTTATATCCCTGAGTTAGTCAAAGCTGTTTCAATTATTGGTGAAGTACAGTTTAAGTCAACGCATACCTTCGATGAAAATTTAACTCTTGATGATTACATTGATTTAGCAGGGGGCATGAAAAAACAAGCCGATAATGACCGAATTTATGTAATTCGCGCCAATGGCTCTGTGATGGTGCCAAAAAGCTCTTACTGGTTTAACAATCAAAATCAGCCATTAAAGCCCGGTGATACTATCGTCGTTCCGATCGATGTTGATTACATGGATGGCTTAAGCGCAGTTGCAACGGCAACACAAATTGTTTATCAATTGGGTGTTGCTTGGAGCGCAATTAATAATTAATCGCAATCACGCAAATAATTTTGTTTATAAAGATACAGGCATTGCTTAACTAAGTGATGCCTGTCATAGGCTAATCAATGAATCATAACTACCCTGAAAATATGCAACCTTTTATGGCTGCACAAGCTGATGATGAAATCGACCTGCGTGAATTGTTTCATGCACTATGGAAAGGCAAATGGATCATCATACTCTGTACCGCTGTGCTTGCCGTTGGCGGTGTTTTTTTTGCTTTATCGCAACCCAATACCTATAAATCTGATGTGTTACTCGCTCCCACGCAGGGCAGTTCTGGCGGAGGTTTGTCAGGACAACTTGGTGGCTTAGCTGCATTAGCAGGAGTTAATATCGGTGGTGCACAAGCGGATGATCCTAAGGTTGAGGCATTAGCCGTTTTACAATCGCGTAAATTTATCGACGCTTTCATTGTTAAACATGACCTGTTAGTGCCCCTGATGGCCAGTACAAAATGGATAGAGGATAGTAACACCCTGATTTTAGATGAAGAGCTATATGATGCCGCCACTAAGGAGTGGTTATTTGACCCAGAAGAAAATGAAACGTTAAAACCGACCCTCTGGGATGCTAATAAAGCATTTAAGGAATTACTTGCAGTATCGGAAGACAAAGAAAGTGGTATGGTGACTATCAGCGTTACGCACTTTTCTCCTTTTGTTGCACAGCAGTGGGCGACATTATTGGTTTCTGAGCTTAATGAGTGGATGAAACAGAACGAATTAGACAATATCCAGCAAAAATCTTGGCTATTTGCAGTCTAAAATAGACGAAACATCTATTGCTGAATTGCGTACGGTATTTTATCAAATGGTAGAAGAGCAGATTAAAAAAAGAATGATTGCCGAAGTACAGGATGAATACGTTTTTAAAACCATTGACCCTGCCGTGGTTGCAGAGGAAAAAGCTGGACCTAAACGCGCCTTAATTTGTGTATTAGCAACCCTGTTAGGTGGTATGTTAGGTGTCGCCATCGTACTCGTGCGGTTCGCCTTTAATAAAAAAGAGCCAACAGAGCTCACTACAACCGTATAGTCAAGCAAAGCTCAAATTAGCCTGCCAGAGTATTGTAATAATTAGGGGCGCAGGCTTTAGCCTGCTTGTTTTTGGTGGCCTAAAAACAGGCTGCGTAGAGCTTATGTTGGTTATGGGGCGCAGGCTTTAGCCTGCTTGATTTTGGTAGGCTAAAAACAGGCTGCGCAGAGCTTATGTTGTTATGAGGCGCAGGCTTTAGCCTGCATATTTAGCACTGTCATTATTCATATTCATAAGCACCATAAAAGCGTAGTTCAGCATTATTTAGACCACCTGTTTTTTGGGTGGGCTAAAGCCCACGCCCCTTGTGAGCTAAAAACAGGATACGCAGAGCTTATGTTGTTATGGGGCGTAGGCTTTAGCCTACATATTTAGCGCTGTCATTATTCATATTCATAAGCACCATAAAAGCGTAGGTCAGCATCATTTAGCCTGCTTGTTGTATTTGGTGGGCTAAAGCCCACGCCCCTTGTGAGCTAAAAACAGGCTGCGTAGAGCTTATGTTGGTTATGGGGCGTAGGCTTTAGCCTACATATTTAGCACTGTAATTATTCATCTTCATAAACACCATAAAAGCGTTGGTTAGCATCTTTTAGCCCTGCTTTTACCGCATTGTTTTTAATATATTGATAAGTCATTACAAATTGCTTTTCCGTTCTGACGACCTTATCAAAATAACTCCGATCCCAGACAATCCCTCTTCTTTGATAGTGTTGGTTTATCAAAAAAGCACTACCACCCTTTATTTTTTGCATAATATTAACAAGTGGCAATATTTGCTGAAAAAGCAGGTGGATATGATTGGGCATAATCGAGACTGCAATAAGTTCATAACAACTGGTATTTTTTGCTTTAAAAAAAGCGATAAGTTTGCCAATGATTTCATCATTTAATATTGCCCCTGCATTACAAATATCTAAAAATTGGTCTTGTTTAAATTGTTGCTCTGAAACACTTTGGCTTATATCCGGCCTGTTTTTGTGAAGATAGTAGCGAACACTCTCCTGTGTTCTAAATGTCACGAACTGAATTGCATTAATTTGATCGATATGAAAAAGAGTTTTATGAAGCATAATATAGTGCCATTAAAAATGGATTCATTATTGGTTTAAACAGCTAAGTCTAGAACAGCAAAGCAACATCGACAATTAACGGTTCCCCGCAGTTTATATTGCTCACTAGACTCAGACTTCAGTCAGAGTATTGCAATCACCAGGGGCGCAGGCTTTAGCCTGCTTATTTTTGGTGGGCTAAAGCCCACGCCCCTTGTGAGCTAAAAACAGGCTGCGTAGAGTTTATGTTGGTTATGGGGCGTAGGCTTTAGCCTACATATTTAGCGCTGTCATTATTCATATTCATAAGCACCATAAAAGCGTAGGTCAGCATTATTTAGACTACCTGTTTTTTTGGTGGGCTCAAGCCCACGCCCCTTCACTGCCCCTCATTCGTAACGCTACGGTGGCAAAAAATCAATATTTACCTAATATTATTCCTATTAATTTGAAAATTAGATAGGGAAATCAAGCGTATGCAGATACTCCATCACGGTGCGACTTGTGGCGTAACTGGCTCTTGCCATCAACTGATGATTGATTCGCAAAACAGTCTACTCATCGATTGTGGCTTGTTTCAGGGGGCTGAAATTGCCAATCACAAAAATGAACAACACTTAACCATTGAGTTTGATATTAGCACCGTGCAAGCGTTATTAGTTACACATTGCCATATCGACCATGTTGGTCGCATTCCCTACCTACTCGCCGCAGGTTTTACCGGGGCGATTCTCGCAACAGAAGCCACTGCTTCCTTGTTGCCCATGGTGCTAGAAGATGCGTTAAAAGTTGGCGTGACGCGTAATAAATCGATTATTGATGCTTGTTTAAAACGGTTAAAAAAGCAGTTAGTTTCGGTGCCCTATAAGCAATGGTTCAATGTGGCGCTCACTGGCAATAGTAAAACTAAAATTAAGTTCCAACCTGCAGGGCATATTCTTGGTTCGGCTTACATTGAAGTTGATGTGAAAGTGTATAATAGTCAGACACAACGAGTCGTCTTTTCTGGAGATTTAGGCGCTACCTATTCGCCCTTGTTGGCATCACCCAAAAGCCCCTATAAAGCGGATATATTGGTATTGGAAAGTACCTATGGCGATAAAAATCATGTTGGGCGCAAACAGCGTAGTGAAGCCTTGCGTAAGGTGCTAGAAAAAGCGGTGGCAGATAATGGCGTAGTGATCATCCCCGCATTTAGTATTGGCCGCACCCAAGAGCTATTGTATGAACTTGAAGCGCTTATTTCATCCGCTAAAAATAAAAAACTAGCAGAAATTGAGATCATAGTGGATTCTCCAATGGCAGCTAAGTTCACTAAATACTATCAACAATTCCAATCACTGTGGGACGCCGAAGCGAGGCGACGTATTACGCAAGGGCGGCAACCACTCAACTTTGATTCACTCTACACCATTGATACCCATCAACAACATTTACAAGTTATCGACTATTTAGCGAAGCGCGATAAACCCGTCATTGTTATTGCTGCTAGTGGCATGTGTAGTGGTGGGCGAGTCGTTAATTATTTACGTCGATTTTTAGCAGAAAAAAGTACCGACGTGCTATTTGTTGGTTATCAAGCCGAAGGAACATTAGGGCGCGATATTCAGCATTACGGTCCGCGTGGCGGTTATGTGTTTATTGATGGCCAGAAAATAACGATTAATGCGGGCATACATACCCTATCAGGGTACTCTGCCCATGCAGACCAAAGCAACTTAGTTAACTTTGTAAAACGAATGCGACATAAGCCAGAAAAAGTGATCCTAGTGCATGGTGACGCAGAGGCTAAGCAAATATTAGCTAAACAATTGCAACAACAGGGAATTAGCGTTGTTTTTGGTGGCCTGAAAACAGGATGTGAGAGTTTATGTTGATTTTAGGGCGTAGGCTTCAGCTAGAGTATTGCAATCACCTGGGGCGCAGGCTTTAGCCTGCTTGCGTTGGTGTTTTTTTGGTGGGCTCAAGCCCACGCCCCTTGTGGCCTGAAAACAGGATGTGAGAGTTTATGTTGATTTTAGGGCGTAGGCTTCAGCTAGAGTATTGCAATCACCTGGTGCGCAGGCTTTAGCCTGCTTGTGTTGGTGTTTTTTTTGGTGGGCTAAAGCCCACGCCCCTTGTAGGCTAAAAACAGGATGCGAGAGTTTATGTTGATTTTAGGGCGTAGGCTTCAGCTAGAGTATTGCAATCACCTGGTGCGCAGGCTTTAGCCTGCTTGTGTTGGTGTTTTTTTGGTGGGCTCAAGCCCACGCCCCTTGTGGCCAGAAAACAGGATGCGAGAGCTTATGTTGATCTTGGGATGCAGGCTTCAGCTAGAGTCTTGCAATCACCTGGGCGCAGGCTTTAGCCTGCTTGTGTTGATGTTTTTTTTGGTGGGCTCAAGCCCATGCCCCTTGTGGCCTGAAAGCAGGGTGCTAGAGCTTGTTTTGATATTAAGTTCAGTTCCTTTTTTGTGAAATATTTGCTTTTTACAGGTATTCAACTAGAATACTGCGACCCCAAAAGCATGCGAATTTAAAAATCAATACTTATTGTGCATTAATGTGTGCTGATGGTGGGAAAATTTCAACATTTTTAAACATAGTACTTTTATAGTGCTTATCTTAAATACTTGCCTTTAGGAGCGATGAACCTAAGGGCGGTAGTGTACCTATTTTTAACTGACTACGTCCAAAGTTAAAAATAGGTCAATGTGTAAAATCATTATGTTTTTAGCGACAAATATTAAGTTAGCCTCTGAAACTGGGACATTATTTCAATGATTTTCGCGGCCTATTGGGGCTGTTTTGATAAAAGTAGTAAAAGCTAGGGTTTATAAGGGATGGTAAGAAATGGACCGTCTCAAAATGAATAAAAAGCGTCTCAGTGTGGTTTGAAAGGCTGAGGTTGAAAGTTGTAAAAAATCAATTCACTTAAGTCCAGTAGAATACTTATTTGGACAATGAAGATAGATGGAAAGCATAAAAATGAAAATTCTTGTTACTGGTGGCGCTGGATTTATCGGCTCTGCTGTTGTTCGTTATATCATTAATAATACTCAAGATAGCGTTATTAATGTAGATAAACTCACTTATGCTGGAAATCTTGAGTCCTTAATCAGTGTTGAGTCTAATAAGCGCTATTCATTTGAGAAAGTTGATGTCTGTGACCGCACTGAATTAGATCGTGTTTTCAAAACATACCAACCAGATGCAGTGATGCACTTAGCTGCTGAATCTCACGTTGATCGTTCAATTACTGGGCCATCAGACTTTATTCAAACTAACATAGTTGGTACTTATACAGTGCTTGAAGCGACTCGTGCGTATTGGAATCAGTTGACCGATGAAGCAAAGAAAGCATTTCGTTTTCATCATATTTCAACGGACGAAGTGTATGGCGACTTACCCCATCCTGATGAACAAGAAGGTGAATTACCATTATTTACTGAAACAACGCCTTATGCGCCAAGTAGCCCTTATTCAGCATCTAAAGCATCAAGTGACCACTTAGTACGTGCATGGTTACGCACCTATGGTTTACCGACAATAGTAACCAACTGTTCAAATAATTATGGTCCATATCATTTCCCTGAAAAATTGATTCCATTAGTTATCCTTAATGCGTTGGAAGGTAAAGATTTGCCTATTTATGGCAAGGGAGATCAAATTCGTGATTGGCTATATGTTGAAGATCACGCTCGCGCATTGTATACAGTTGTCACTGCTGGTAAAGTCGGAGAGACTTATAATATTGGCGGTCATAATGAAAAGCAGAACCTAGAAGTCGTGCAGACTATATGCGCTATTTTAGACGACTTAGTGCCGAAAAAAACTAAGTATGTTGAGCAAATAACGTATGTAACGGATAGACCAGGACATGACCGCCGTTATGCTATTGATGCAACTAAAATGAGTTCTGAATTAGACTGGCAACCAGAAGAAACCTTTGAAACGGGACTTCGCAAAACAGTCCTGTGGTATTTAGATAATTTAGAATGGTGTAATAACGTTCAGGACGGTAGTTATCGGCGTGAGCGTTTAGGTGTTTTTACTGGAGATCTAAGTTAATGAAAGGCATTGTACTGGCTGGAGGCTCTGGCTCGCGTCTATATCCCATAACGATGGGGGTTTCTAAGCAACTGCTGCCAGTCTACGACAAACCAATGATTTATTATCCGCTGTCGGTTTTGATGTTGGCTGGGATAAGAGATATTCTTATCATTACTACACCGGAAGATTTGGATAGCTTTAAGCGTCTGTTAGGTGATGGCAGCCAGTTTGGGATTTCCTTAGAATACGCTATGCAACCAAAGCCAGAAGGATTAGCTCAGGCATTCTTAATTGGTGAAGAGTTTATTGGCAATGAGTCAGTATGTTTAGTGTTGGGTGATAATATATTCTGGGGACATGCGTTCTCACCTAAACTGGTGAAAGCCGCAAGTAATGAATCAGGTGCGACAGTATTTGGTTACAAGGTTAAAGATCCGGAGCGTTTTGGTGTCGTTGAATTTGATAGTAATAGCCGTGCTATATCAATAGAAGAAAAGCCACAACAGCCCAAGTCTGATTTTGCGGTAACCGGCCTTTACTTCTATGATAACCATGTTGTTAAGTATGCTAAATGTGTCGAGCCTTCCGAAAGAGGAGAATTAGAGATTACCGCAATCAACGAAATGTATTTGAAGGCAGGTAATCTAAATGTAGAGCTATTGGGGCGGGGGTTTGCGTGGCTTGATACTGGAACTCACGATAGCTTACTAGAGGCGGCAACGTTTGTTGAGACGCTAGAAAAGCGACAAGGATTTAAAATAGCTTGTCTAGAAGAAATAGCCTTTTCGCAAGGTTGGATAGACAAAATTCATCTTCAAGAATGTGCCGCTTTAATGAGTAAAAACAGTTATGGGCAGTACCTGCTAACAATTAAATAGGATTTATGTATGGCATTTTTGACAGAACAAGAATTGGCGGCGTTGAACTTCAAAAGTTTAGGGGGAAATGTCAAGATTAGTGATAAAGCATCTTTGTATAATACTGAAATGATATCCATTGGTGCTAATTCTAGGATTGATGATTTTTGTCTTATTTCTGGAAATGTTACTATTGGTAGAAACGTTCATATAGCGGCATATTGTAATATTGCAGGTGGGGCTCCTGGTGTTAAGTTTGACGATTTTAGTGGGCTAGCATACGGTTGTCATGTTTTTTCTCAAAGTGACGACTACTCCGGAAAAACGCTTACAAATCCAACAGTCCCTGATAAGTACAAAAGTGAAACATATAAGTCAGTGACCATTGGGCGGCACGTAATTGTTGGAGCTCAAAGTATAATCCTGCCGGGGGCTAATTTAGCAGAGGGGTGTTCCGTTGGAGCAATGAGTATGGTTACAAAGCCAACGAAAAGCTGGGGGATTTATTTCGGCATACCAGCTAAAAGGATTAAAGAACGTTCAAACGATTTACTGAAATTGGAAGAGGGGTACCTAAATGAAAACTGTTAAGTTTAGTGAACCTGCAGTTTTAGGTAGAGAACTTGGATACATTTCTGAAGCGTTAAATAGTAAGAAACTATGTGGAGACGGGCCCTTCACTAAGCGGTGTCAAGAATTTTTTGAGAAAAGATATGGTGTAAAGAAAGCATTGTTAACGACATCGTGCACTGATGCGCTAGAAATGGCTGCAATCTTGCTCGATATTGAAGAGGGGGATGAGGTAATTGCTCCATCCTACACTTTTGTTTCTACAGTTAATGCGTTTGTTCTTCGTGGTGCAAATATCATGTTTGCAGATAGTGAAGAAACATCTCCTAATATTTCTGTGAGTGAAATTGAGCGTTTAATTTCTCCGAAAACTAAAGCGATTGTTGTTGTTCATTATGCGGGTATGGCCTGTGATATGGATGCGATCATGGATCTAGCACAACGGCATGGTATTTCAGTCGTCGAGGATGCAGCGCAAGCGATAGAGGCTACCTATAAGGGCCGCCAACTTGGTACAATTGGTGATTTTGGTACATTTTCTTTTCATGAAACTAAAAATATAGGTTGTGGGGAGGGGGGGGTATTATTTGTCAATAATGAACGCTATATTCAACGGGCTGAAATAATTCGTGAAAAGGGCACGAACCGCGCATCATTCTTTCGTGGTGAGATAAATAAGTACGGTTGGGTAGATAAAGGTTCCTCGTTCCTACCTTCTGAGCTAAATGCTGCGTTTTTATGGGGGCAGTTAGAGAGCCTGGAAGAGATTCAATCAAAGAGAGTCGCTGTATGGGAGCGTTATTATAATAACCTTAACGGCAGATTGAAAAACTTTACATTAGCAAGTTTCGCATCAGAGCAGAGCAATAATGCACATATGTTTTTCTTAGTTGCAAAGATGCCAGAGTGTCGATGCGAGTTGCTTAAGTGCTTGAAGGAAAAGGGGGTTTTGGCTGTGTTTCATTATTTGTCACTTCATAAAAGTGAGTACTATCGAGCCAAGTATAATGGGCCAAAGTTGCCACAATCAGATAGGTATACTGATTGCCTAGTCCGATTGCCTTTGTTCTATTCTCTTAGTTTGGAGCAGGTTGACTATATTTGTGATGTTATTCTTGGTATAGGGGGTGATTGTGAATAAAGTTGTTCACCTGTGTCCGGTAAATAAGTTTATGCCAGCCTTTATTGAATTGATAAACAGTCGTTTATGTTGTGCTCACGAGTTTTTTGTTTATTCCAATGAGGAATACTCAGGAGATGCTGAGAATGTAACATCGCCATTTTATAGTGGTTTTTCATTGTCGAAGTTTTATACGATGGTTAGGTCTATGAATAGAGCTGACATAATCATTATTCATGGACTGTTTGATGTTAAAGTTATGTTTACTTTGGTGTTTATGCCGTGGCTGATCCGAAAGTCAAAGTGGATTGTTTGGGGTGGAGACTTATACGTATGGACGGGTAGATATACCTTTCGAGACAAGCTGTCTTCTGCACTCAAAAAGATAATCGTTCCTAACCTAAACTCAATGATTACCTATGTAAATGGTGATTATGCATACGCAGTGTCGCAATATAGCTCAAAAGCTAAGTTTGAAGAATGCATTGTGTATCCGAGCAATTTTTTTCGCTATGGCTTCGTGGATAAAGCCGTAAATGAAAGTAACATAAATCAAGTCCTTTTAGGAAACTCAGCGGATCCCCAAAATAACCATTTGGAAGCATTAGAAAAACTAAAGTCGATTGACGATGGAATAATGGAACTAACGATACCACTTTCCTATGGTTGTAAAAAAAATGCGGTTATTGTAGCACAAAAAGCGTCAGAAATGTTTGGTGACAGGGTTAGGATTATTAGTGATTTTATGACTCTGGAAGAATATTCCTCTTTACTAGCATCAATTGATTTTGCTGTTTTTTGTCATGACCGTCAGCAAGCAATGGGGAATATCATTACGCTACTTGGAATGGGTAAAACAGTCGTTCTTAAAAGCGGTTTATCGCATTCGAACTTCTTGACCTCTAAAGGGCTTGTATACAAGGATATTGCTTCATTATCCTTAGATTCAATCTCGAGAGAAGAAGGTATTCGCAACTCAGAGATTGTGTCTGCATATTTTAATGAAAGTAACTGTGTAATGCAGCTTAATAGAATATTTGGCGATAACTAGGGATGGATAGAAAGAGTGTATTGTATTTTGCTTTAGGTCCAATAGGAAGTGCAGCGATAAGTCTTATTACGCTGCCATTAATAACGTGGTATTTTTCCATTGAAGACGTAGGTAGGTTTTCACTATTGCAAACCTTCACTGGTTTTGCAACATTGGTGTTCTGTCTTGGCTTTGATCAAGCATTTGTTCGCTCTTTTTACACAAGTAAATTACCTCGGTCTTTATTCCTGAGTGCGTACGTACCACCTTTAATCTTGTATGCTAGTATTGTCACGGTAGCGTTGTATTTCTCTGATGCTCTGGACAGCTTACTCTTTGGGGAAAGTGGGACGCCTGAGCTGCTACAGGTGCTGGTTGTTTGCTGTGGATTATCATTTTCTGTAAGGTTTCTCTCTCTTATTCTCAGAGTAAGCGAAAGAGGGTTAGCATATTCTATTTCCCAGATGTCACCTAAGTTGTTGTTTTTGTTGTTGGTTTTTATTTCGGTTTACTATGTAAATGGCAACTTTATGGCATTGGCTATATCATATATGGCCTCATTGCTTGTAGTGTTTATTGTATTACTTTTTAATAATCGAGATTTTTTGTTTTGTTCGTCAGGTCCCTATAGTTACCTTTTGACAAAAAGTATGTTTGCTTTTGGTTCCCCCTTAATTATATCTAGTGTCGCGTTTTGGGGGCTGACAGTTTCAGATAAAATATTGATTGGCAGGCTATCTAGTTTAACCGAGCTGGGAGTGTACTCGGTTGCTGTAAGTTTTGCTGGTGCAGCTATCGTACTTCAAAGTATATTTTCTACAATTTGGGCTCCCCTGATTTATCGCTGGATTGATAAAGATAATATGGCTAAAGATGAAGTAGCTACACATATTAATATGATGGCTGATTTAATGCTGTTGATTATTGTGCTTGGTGTTTCTTTAGCAGGTAGTTTGTCTTTCGTTTTGGATTACATTCTTCCTGAGCAATATAGTCAAGCAAAGTACGTAATGTTGTCGTGTATGTGTTACCCTTTGTTTTATACACTTTCGGAAGTGACTGTTGTCGGGTTGCATGTAAAAAAACGAACAATAGTTTCGATGCTGATTACTCTGGTATCTTTTATTGTGAACTTATTTGGTAACATTATTCTAATTCCAGAATTTGGTGCAAAAGGTGCGGCATTGAGTACGGCAGTTTCATTTTGGTTATTTCTATTTTTGAGAACGGAATTTAGTTCTAGATATTACAGCAAGCTGCAAAGAATAAAATTGTACTTTATTACGCTTTTAGTGGTATGCCTTACTACGGTTAATTTGTTTTATGGTTCCGCGCAGGTAGCTTGTTTTTCAATTTTATGGTTAGCCATTGGCGTAGTTTATTTATCGCTAAATTATAAAACACTTGCTTATCTTAGACGATAACGTGGAGATGATTAATGATTGATTTTAAAATTTTAGATTGCACCCTTCGTGATGGAGGTTATTACAATGACTGGGACTTCAACGGTGAAGTGCTAACGAATTACTTAAATGCTATCGCGGAATCTGGAATAGAATATGTCGAGCTAGGTTTACGTAACTTCCCTAAAGGTGGCTTTCTTGGGGCATTTGCCTATACGACAGATCGTTATATTAATACGATAGACTTGCCTGATGGGCCAACCTACGGGGTAATGGTCGATGCGAAGACGATTTTAAATAGTGATATGTCAGTAGAGCTGGCAATTGATAGTTTGTTCGCTGATGCTGCTGATAGTAAAGTCAGCTTGGTTCGCGTGGCTGCTCATTTTGGCGAAGTCGAAGCATCTGGGCCCATTGTTAAGCGTTTAAAAGAAAAGGGGTACATTGTAGGTTACAACCTGATGCAAGCTGGTGGCAAACCGACTGAGGTGATTGCAGAAAAAGCGCGAATTGCCGCGAGCTGGAATGTTCTCGATGTATTGTATTTTGCTGACTCGTTGGGCAACATGGACGCAGACGAAGTACGTAGAATCGTCAAAACCCTGCGAACTGAATGGCATGGTGAACTAGGTATTCATACTCATAACAACATGGCTAAAGCTCTGGATAATTGCTTAGCTGCGAAGCATGCCGGCGTGACTTGGTTGGATGTGACAATTACTGGTATGGGGCGTGGCGCAGGTAATGCGCAGACAGAGAACTTGCTTGCGGTTGTTAGTCAAGAAACAGGACGCTATCAGCCTAAGTCTATTTATGAACTAGCTATCCGTGATTTCGAACCAATGCAGAAAAAGTATGGTTGGGGTAGCAATCTGCTTTACTTTATTGGTGCGCAACACAATGTGCATCCAACCTATGTACAGAATTTGTTATCAGACACCCATTACGGGCCTGATGAAATTGTAGGTGTCGTAAAGTATCTTAGCTATTTAAACAACAGCGAGTCATATAGTGATGAGACGTATGCAGCATCACTAATGTTTTCGGCCGCTTCTTCAGAGATATCTGGTAGTAATGCTTTAGCTGGTTCAGCCAAAGGTAAAAACGTTGTTATTTTGGCCAGCGGCCCGTCTCTATTTCGTTACAAGAAGGATATCGAGACATATTTGTCTGCATTGTCGGAAGACAGTCTCGTCATTGCAATTAACACTCTTATTGATTTTGAACAGTACATTGATTACTATTGCTTATCTGGTAATTCAAAGATGTTATCGCAATCAGGAGATTACAGTTCTCTGGGTAAGCCTATTATTCTGCCTGCTCATCGCTTCTCAACTGAGGAATTGGCTGGAATCAAAGCTAACGGTCAAATATTTGATTACGGTGTCGAAGTTAAGTCCGATACCTTCCTCGCCGGAGAGTCTAACTGCATACTACCTTATGACATCACCGCTGGCTATTTGTTCGCACTTTGCGAAAGCATGCAAGCTACGCAAGTTAAACTCATCGGTTTCGATGGTTACAGCAGTGGTGATTCGCGACAATCTGAGATGATTGAGATTTTTTCGAAGGTTAACAGTGCTCATTATACAGCATTAACACCAACAACGTATCCAATTTCACAAGGCTCTATTTATGGTGAAATTTAGCCAATATGATGTCATTGTTTTTGACTGTGATGGGGTTATTCTTGATTCGAATAACCTCAAAATTGACGCCATGCGAGTGGCGCTAGAGAATTTAGCTTACCCTCAATCTGAAGTTGATGCTGCAGTAGGCTATTTCGCAGTCAATTTCGGCAAAAGCCGATTTCATCATATTGCATACTTTGTTGATCATATACTCTCTGGCATTTACGACAGAGAGGCAGCCTATGATGCTTTGCTTTCCGATTACTCTAAAGCTTGCAAACAGTTATACATGACTGCTGAAATGACGGAGAACTTTAACTTAGTATTAGAGAATGTTAGTGCAGCTAAGCATGTTGCCAGCGGATCAGAGCAGGAAGAGTTGCGCCAAGTTTTCGAAGAACGCGGCTTAGCAAGACATTTTGGTTATATTCTTGGCTCTCCAACAGCCAAATCTGAAAACGTCGCACAAATTATTTCTGAATACAAAGAAAAAAAAATACTGATGGTTGGTGATGCGAAGTCAGATTTCGATGCGGCCAGAGTAAATAGTATTGATTTCGCATTTTATGCGCCCTACTCCAATGTGCAAGGGCAAATGTTAAACCACGCCTCAATGTACGGGTTTCCAGTCATACACAGCTTTAAAGAGGTACTCTAATGAATAAAGATAACTACGCAGTTATCATTCCGGCTCGTTTCAAATCTAGCCGTTTTCCAGGGAAGCCATTGGTCGATATCTGTGGTAAACCAATGATACAGCATGTATGGGAGCGTTGTGTTAGTGCTGTAGGACTAGCTAAAGTTTATGTAGCCACTGACGACCATCGAATCTCAGATGCAGCAATGAGTTTTGGCGCTCAAGTTGTCATGACCAGTGATAACTGCTTGACAGGCACCGATCGATTGGCTGAAGCGAATCATACATTGGATTTGGATTTTGTGATTAATGTTCAGGGGGATGAACCGTTGATCAATCCTGATGATATTCGCATGGTACGAGACCGCTTTTTGCAAACGGGTAATATTACCAATGCGATGTGCCGCATTCATAGCAAGGAAGAGTTCTTTAGCTTGACTGTGCCTAAGGTGGTTACATCTAAATCAGGAAAACTGCTTTACATGAGTCGAGGAGGGGTGCCGTTGAATAAAGCAGGCGAGTTCAAAGAGGGCTGGAAACAGGTATGTATTTATGCCTTCTCTCGTGAGCAGTTGAACTTCTTTGCCAGCAATGCAAAGAAAACACCGCTGGAACAGCATGAAGATATTGAGATCCTGCGTTTCTTAGAGAATGATTATCAGATAGATATGGTGCAAGTTGAGTCTGGTTCTATAGCCGTGGATGTGCCAACAGACTTAGATGTCGTTTTACAATTGATGCGAAATGAATCTAAATAGCAGAGTGAGAAGATATTCTTTAGTATATCGACTTTACTTTATCTTGATTAGTATAGCTTTATCTTTAATATACTCTCAGAGATCATTGTATAACGATAGAAATGATACTTTAGCCTATTTTAAACAGTTTTCATGTGAATTTGTTGCTAATCCGAATTGCTATCTTTTTGCTTCTGAATCAATAGCTGTGTTTTTCAATTTTTTTGTCGAAGCAAGTGCTAAAGTGTTGTCAGGGCTACCGCTCGACGCTCTACTTTCTTACAAGTTGTTTCTCTTTCTTTTTGCACTACTAGTAACGTTAAGCGCAGTTGCATTTTCTGTATGTCATGCACGTAATTCTATATTTGTCTTTATGTTGATTTTTCTTGATCCAAGATTTTTTGAATTATCAACTAATACATTAAAGCAAGGCTTGGCTTTTATTGCTATATTAATTTCTTTTGAACTTGCAATGAGAGGTAGTAAATATTCATTACTAGTAAAATTAGTGTCTTCTTTTTCTCATGTCTCGGGTGCAGTAGCCTTTTGTCTTGTTAGAAAGAAAATTAGCTTTCTTTCTATTTTTTGCATTATATTGTTTCTTGTTGTTTTTGAATTTATCGGCGGGCTGTCCTTTTTAGCAAAGTATTTAGACTATGGTAAGTTGCACTATTATTTAGCTCAGTCTGAAGGTGAGATTTATAGCTTTACTAGTGTTTTTTCAATGGTTTATATTTTTGTTATGGTGGCGGCTATTCCACTTTACCTAAAAACAAATGATGTCAAGTTTTTGTCATCATTTAACTTTGCTTTTTTTTGTTTTGTAGCTGCTTTAATAACTTATAAAATTGGTATTGGATATCGTTTTACATTCTACATGGCACCTTTTATTTCTCTTCTTGTTGACCGCTTAATGTGGAATGTTAAATCTCTATATGGGAGTGGCTATTACTACTTTTTTGTTTTTATTGTGCTGGTTGTTTTTGGTTCACGTTTTTTGGGTAATTACAAATTTATAATGGGACATATAGCGGGTTAATTATTATGAAAACACTCCCAGTTTTAATTCTGGTTTTTAATCGAATTGATGCCTTAGCACGACAGATAGCCGTACTAAAAATTTATAAAGCGCAACGAATTTTTATTGCTTGCGATGGTGGTAGACCAGAGAAAGAAGGTGAATTAGAGAACGTTGAAAAAGTTAAGCAAGAGTTGTTACACCTTATTGACTGGCCTTGTGAGATAAAAACCCTTTTCCGTGATGAAAATCTCGGTTGTAAACTTGCCGTGAGTCAAGCTGTGCAATGGTTTTTCGCTCAGGTTGGTGAAGGTATCGTGCTAGAAGATGACTGCATTCCGTCCCCCGCTTTTTTTTCTTATGTTGCCGAAATGCTGGATGTTTACCGCAATGATAAACGTGTGGCAACTATTGGTGGGCGGCGTGAGCTATTAGGTGAAGGGACCCCTAAGTTTTCATCAAAATTTTTTTGCTGGGGTTGGGCGAGTTGGGGCGACCGTATTAATGGAATAGATGTTGAGTTTGGTTATCAAAAGCATCTTCCTGCCAATATAAATACAGAGCTGAGCTTTGCCGAAAAACAGCATGTTAAAGGGATACACAATTTGATGCTGACAGGAATGGTTAATTCTTGGGCATATTCTTATGATTTGTGGTTTCGTGCGCAGGGGCAATTGCATTTAGTGCCCGCCAAAAACTACATATCAAACGTTGGCATCGGCAGTGGCACGCATGACACTAAGCAAAAAGAAGATGGTATTGCCTCACATGACACTTACGACAGTCTAACTGAACTGATTCCAGTGCAGCGTGATGCCGACTACATGCAAGCGTATTTTCGTCAAGTTTATTCACCGTTAAAAATATTACTGTTTCCATTTGTTGGTGATATTAAACGATTCTTAAGAAAGTTGAGCGCATAAGGTGGAATATTTATATTATACTGTTTCACCTGAAGGTGATCTTATTCTAGTTGATAGTAATGGTGGTGCACATAATGCAGATTATTCCTCCTTTGCACACCAGCAATTTGTTAATACTGTCGGGAATAATTACTCTAGTAGTCTGAATGCTTTAGGTGTCAGTGATTATTCGAATGAGATATTTTTACAATATTTTGTTCGCCAACAAGAGTGGAACAATGTTGCTAAAAAACATGTAAAACGACAGGCTGCTAAGGGCAAGAGCTTAAATGAGCGGTTGTGGAATGATTTATTAGTCCGGTCACCAAGATTAAATAAACCATTTAGTATGGGCATGTTTTATACAAAGCTGTTGGTGGCTGCACTAGCAATTTGGTTATTAGTTGTAGCGCGCAAGCTCAAATGCAAGTCTGATGTGCTAGCCCCTAACGCAAAATTATGTGTTGTAAGGTCCAAGGCCAGCTTATCTAAACTGCGTGCCGTAAAAGAGGAGCTTGGACTGACGATCATAAGTGAGGACATAGTATATAAAACGGACCTTATGCCATCAATGTTGTCGTACCTATCATATGGTGCTGTACTTAAAGCATTGCCTATTCTGATATTAGCCACTATTAAAGATGGAAAAGCAATTAATCGTGAGCTTGGCGTGTTATTTGGGGATGACTTACGGTTAGCGATACTAAATACTTACCCTGCTAGAATTGTCCTTAAGTGCTGGTATCAGTATGCCCTCGGTGGAATTGTTGATAAGTCCAATCTAGGTGCTCTTTACACTGGCAATAAAGAAGATCGCTTTGCAATGGTAGAACAAAAAATTGCTAACCGACAAGCTATAGAGTTGGTGTGTGTTCCTCATGGTTTAGAGTATAGCTTCTTGTTTCCAGGCGGGGTGGCGGGTAATAAGTTTTATTGTACATCACTGAATGCATTAAATAAATTCTCGGAAATTTATCCTCATGTAAAGTCTGTTTTCAGTAATGAACTGCAGGAAAAACTCTATTCGTTGGGTGGATTAGTTAATCTTAATGAGCCTAAACGAATAGTTTTTTTTACCGAGTCGCGTGATGTAGATGTTAACCGTAAAATTATCGAAGACCTGAAAAATGCAGGGTTATCATTTTCACTAAAGTTACACCCTAAAGATGATGAAACTAATTATGCCTGTTTTCCAGATATTGATATCGAGGAAGACTATTCTAGAGCAATTACGAGTGTTATCTGTATAGCTCGAAAATCGACAGTGCTTATTGAGGCATTATTTAATCAATCTTTACCCATTGCTTATATTAGAGATTCAAAAGATACATATTATGTCACTTCGGTTTTTCCATCATTAAATGATGCGTCAATTGTAAAGTGCAATAATTATTTTGAATTATTAGATTTCATAAAGAATAATGCGAGGAAATAATGTTTTCAGAGAAAGTACTACTTATTACCGGTGGAACAGGATCTTTTGGTAATGCGGTTTTGAATCGCTTTTTAGAAACAGATGTTAAAGAAATACGTATTTTTTCCCGTGATGAGAAAAAACAAGATGATATGCGCAAGAAATATAAATCGGATAAATTGAAGTTTTATATCGGTGATGTCCGTGATTATCAAAGCGTGTCTAATGCTATTCGTGGTGTTGATTATATTTATCATGCTGCAGCATTAAAGCAGGTTCCATCTTGTGAGTTTTATCCGTTAGAAGCGGTTAAAACCAACGTGTTGGGCACAGAAAACGTACTTGAGGCCGCTATTCAACACGGTGTTGAAAGAGTTGTTTGTTTAAGTACAGACAAAGCTGTTTACCCCATTAATGCGATGGGGATCTCTAAGGCAATGATGGAAAAAGTGATTGTTGCAAAATCTCGTAATGTGCCCAAAGGCATGACGATCTGTACCACTCGCTACGGTAATGTGATGGCTTCACGCGGCAGTGTTATCCCTCTTTTCTGTCGTCAAATTATTGAAGGTAAATCGTTAACGGTAACTGATCCCAACATGACCCGTTTTATGATGACTTTAGACGATGCTGTAGACTTGGTTCTACATGCATTTGAATACGGCGATAACGGTGATATTTTTGTCCAAAAAGCGCCAGGTGCGACCATCGATGTGCTGACCAAAGCTATCTTTAACATTATGGATAAGCCTAATCATGAAGTGAATGTGATTGGTACACGCCATGGTGAGAAGTTGTATGAAGCACTTTGTAGTCGTGAAGAAATGTTTGTCGCTGAAGATCAAGGCGGCTATTATCGCATTCCTGCTGACAATCGTGATTTGAACTATGCGCAGTATATGGAAGAAGGCGAGAAAGACCTTTCTGTCGTTGAAGATTATAACTCGCATAATACCGAGCGTTTAGATGTCGCTGGAATGGAAGCATTACTGCTTAAGTTAGATTTTATGCGCGAGATTAAAGCTGGCAACTTAAATGTACCAGAGGGCGTATAGCATGAATATTGTCGTTACGGGGGCAAATGGTTTTATCGGTAAAAACCTCTGCACCATGCTCGCTGAACAAGGCTATACCGATTTAATTAAAGTTGACATTGAAACTTCTCGTGATGAGCTCGCTGGCTATTTGCAGTCTGCTGACTTTGTGTATCATCTTGCTGGTATTAACCGGCCGAAAAGATGACTCTGAGTTTCAAGAAGGTAATGCGCATCTAACAACGTTTATTGTTGATGAATTGCGTAAAGCAGGCAAGCGTACACCGATAATGGTGAGCTCTTCGATTCAAGCAGAACACGACAATCCCTATGGCACGAGTAAGGCTCAAGCTGAACAAGCTTTAGTTGAATATAGCTCTGAAACTGCGGCTGATTATTATATTTACCGCTTTCCAAATGTATTTGGTAAATGGTGCCGACCAAACTATAACTCTTTTGTTGCTACCTTTTGTCACAACATCGTAAACGATATTGAAATAACGATAGATAACCCTGAAGCCCCTGTTACCTTGGTTTACATAGATGATGTTTGTGCAGAGTTAGTTTCTTTACTATCGAGTAAGAAAGAGACAGGTTTAAATTTTGTTAAGCCTGAATACCCGACTACTGTTGGCGATGTTGCGAAGCAGTTACGCGCATTCAAAGCTAGCAGAGAAAACTTAGTGACTGAAAATGTCGGTACTGGGTTAACCCGTACACTTTATTCTACTTACCTAAGTTATTTTTCGCCTTCACAGTTCAGTTATACCGTACCAAGCTATGGTGATGAACGTGGTGTTTTCTGTGAAATGCTTAAAACAAAGGAATCGGGGCAATTTTCTTTTTTTACTGCTCATCCTGGCATCACTCGTGGTGGCCATTATCACCATTCTAAGAATGAGAAGTTTTTGGTTATCAAAGGTAAGGCTCTGTTTAAATTTGAACAAATCATTACTGGCGAGCGTTATGAATTAGTCGTTGATGCTATTCGTCCCGAAATTGTTGAGACGGTGCCTGGTTGGTCTCACGATGTCACGAATGTGGGCTGCGATGAATTAGTTGTAATGCTGTGGGCAAATGAGATTTTTGACCGAGAAGCCCCCGATACGATTGCCAAGCCACTTTAAGAGCGACTATTGAAATGAAAAAATTAAAAGTTATGTCTGTGGTCGGTACTCGACCTGAAATTATTCGCCTGTCACGCGTTTTAGCTAAGCTAGATGAGCACTGTGAACATATTTTAGTCCACACTGGCCAAAATTATGACTTCGAGCTTAATGAAGTTTTCTTTAATGACTTGGGTGTGCGTAAGCCTGACTACTTTCTTAGTGCGGCAGGTAAAAATGCAGCGGAAACGATTGGGCAAGTCATCATTAAAGTTGACCAGGTGCTCGAAGAAGTAGAGCCTGATGCCATGTTAGTGCTAGGCGATACCAACTCGTGCATTTCAGCTTTACCGGCTAAACGTCGTAAAGTACCTATCTTTCATATGGAAGCAGGTAACCGTTGTTTTGACCAACGTGTTCCAGAAGAGACAAATCGCCGTATAGTGGATCATACTTCAGATATAAACCTTACCTATAGCAGCATTGCTCGCGATTACTTGCTTGCCGAAGGTTTGCCTGCTGATCGTGTTATAAAAACAGGCAGCCCGATGTTTGAAGTGCTGAATCACTATATGCCGCAGATTGATGCCTCTGATGTATTAACCCGATTGGGTCTCGAAAAAGGTCAGTTTTTTGTTGTGAGTGCCCATCGTGAAGAGAATGTCGACTCACCTAAGCAACTAGCAAAGTTAGCTGAGACCTTGAATACGGTCGCTGAGCATTATGGTCTGCCTGTTATTGTCTCAACACACCCTCGAACGCGTAATCGAATTGAAGCGCAAGGTTTGCAGTTCCATCCGAATGTTCAATTACTGAAACCGCTGGGATTCCATGATTATAATCACCTGCAAAAGAGTGCAAAGGCAGCCCTTTCAGACAGCGGCACGATTAATGAAGAATCTTCAATTATGAATTTCCCTGCGCTTAATTTGCGTGAAGCCCACGAGCGACCAGAAGGTATGGAAGAAGCATCCGTTATGATGGTTGGCTTAGGCGTTGAGCGGGTGATGCAAGGTTTACAGATTTTGGAGTCACAGCCATCAGGTGATGAGCGACTGCTTCGACCAGTTTACGATTACAGCATGCCTAATGTATCTGATAAGGTTGTCCGGATACTTCATTCGTATACTGACTATGTTAAACGTGTTGTTTGGAAGGAATACTAACCAGTGCGTATAGCTATGTTTCCAGACGATTATTTGCCCGATAGTACGCTTGTTCATGCTAAAATGTTCCATGAACTAGCCATTGAATTAAAAAGACTAGGTCATGAAGCAATAATTATTACCCCTAGTCATGGAAAGCAAGCTGAACATTTGAAAATTGATTTTATTGATGATATTGAAGTTTGGCGTTTTAGAAACCCACCGATGCGAGGGCAAGGTAAAATAAAAAGGCTCATTAGTGAGTCTTTATTATCTTATAATTCATATAGAGCGTTGAAAAATTTTGATAAGCTTGGTACATTTGATGCGTGCATTAATTACTCCCCCTCTATATTTTTTGGTGCGTTAATGCACTGGTTTAAAAAAAAACAGAACGCTTACATTTACCTTATTTTAAGAGATATATTTCCTCAATGGGTAATTGATGAAGGAATTATTTCCCCTAGATCTCCTTTAGCATATTATTTTCGTTTTTTCGAAAAATTAAACTACAAGTCTGCTAACTCAATAGGGCTTATGTCGCAAGCAAATATAGACTACTTTTCGAAATTTTATCCACATATAAGTAATTTGCAAGTTTTAAGAAATTGGGCAGATATTACCCCTTATAATTCTTCATTGGATAGGAATATTCGGAAAGAGTTTAGCTTAGAAAATAAAGTTATCTTTTTTTATGGAGG
Source organism: Psychromonas sp. MME2 (assembly GCF_040566515.1). Lineage (NCBI taxonomy): Bacteria > Pseudomonadati > Pseudomonadota > Gammaproteobacteria > Alteromonadales > Psychromonadaceae > Psychromonas > Psychromonas sp. MME2. The sequence continues at coordinate 741,124 of NZ_JBEWXI010000002.1, forward strand.
TAATATTGGTCATGCTCAAGATATGGGCAATATTTTACGTTTAGTTAAAAAAATGAAGGTACATAAAAATGCTCATTTTTTGTTAGTAGGGCAAGGTGACGAAGTAGATTTAGTTTTGAAAACTAAGTTAAGGGATAATCTTGATAATATTACTTTCCTACCGTCTGTTAACCAAGATCAATATAAACAATTATTACTCCAAGTTGATGTTGGATTATTTTCTTTAGCAAAAACGCATAAAGCACATAATTTCCCGGGTAAATTATTAGGTTATATGGTGCAATCTTTACCTATTTTAGGAAGTGTGAATGAAGGGAATGATCTAATTAAATTTATTAATGATGAAGGAGCTGGTAATGCTTTCGTTAATGGTGAAGATGAAAATTTATTTAATGCGGCAGTTTTATTATTTAAAAATAAAAGTTATCGAATAGCTGCTGGGTTACAGGCAAATAGAGTATTAAAAGAAAGCTTTTCAGTTGAAGCGGCTGCAGCTCAGTTAATTGAAACTATAGGAAAAAAATGACAATGAAAGTTCTGATGACGGGAGGAACTGGATTTCTCGGTTCTCACTTATTACGTGCTATAGAAAGTCAATTTTCAATAGTAATGGTAGGAAGGACTAAACCGAAAAGTTATGATGGTTGTTTTTTAAACTACGAATTAGAGGCGCAAGATTTATCTTATTTAAATATTGCTGATATAGATGTTGTAATTCATTCAGCAGCTAGAGTTCATATAATGGATGATACTGCAGATAATCCATTACGTGCTTTCACTTTATCAAATACTGATGGTACATTACGTTTAGCAAAATATGCTGCAAAATCGGGAGTTAAACGATTTATTTTTATTAGTTCTATTAAAGTAAATGGTGAGTCAACAGCGCTGGGCTTACCATTTAAACCAGATGATCCTTTTGTCCCGACTGACCCTTATGGCTTAAGTAAGTATGAAGCCGAATTAGGATTGCTTAAAATAGCTGAGCAAACTGGTATGGAAGTGGTCATTATTCGCCCTCCATTAGTTTATGGGCCTGGTGTTAAGGCTAACTTTGCTTCTTTACTAAATTTAGTTTCTAAAGGGCTACCTCTTCCGTTTGCTTGTATTAACAAAAATAAGCGCAGTTTGGTGTCAGTCAACAATTTAGTTGATTTGATTGTTACTTGTATTGATCACCCTAAAGCAGCTAATCAAGTATTTTTAGTCTCAGATGATCATGATATATCTACTGCTGATATGATACGTCATATGGGGAAAGCATTAGGGAAACCAAGTCGCATGTTACCTATTCCTTTATGGTGCTATCATTTAGCTGGTAAATTTTTTGGCAAACAAGATGTCGTGGATTGTCTAGTCGGATCACTACAGGTTGATATTACCCACACTAAAGAAACATTAAATTGGGCTCCTCCGCAATCATTAGAGGATGGCTTTAAAGAAACTGCCGAAGCCTTTCTACAAAGTAAAAATAAATAGAGTATATTGTATGATCCGTATTATAGATTTCCTAGCCGCTTTCTTCGGTTTATTATTCCTTTGGCCAATATTGCTTATTGTCACTATTATTGGCTTGTTCGATACTGGTTCTCCGATTTTTGTGCAAACTCGTGTTGGGCGAAATCAAAAACCTTTTAAGCTCATTAAGTTTCGTACCATGAGTGTTGAGACGAAATCTGTTGCTAGTCATCTAGCGAATAACGCATCTATTACTAAGTTAGGTAATTTTTTGCGTAAAACGAAGATTGATGAATTGCCGCAATTGATTAATGTGGTTAAAGGTGAGATGAGTTTAGTCGGGCCTCGTCCAAATTTATTCAATCAAGAAGAGTTAATTGTTGAGCGCGATAGTCGCGGTGTTTATCGTGTGTTACCTGGAATTACTGGGCTTGCGCAAGTGCAAAATATCGATATGTCTACGCCAAAGCTTCTCGCTGAAACAGATAAGCAGATGATAGATACACTTACCCTTAAGCATTATTTTAAATATATAATGATGACCGTTACTGGTAGCGGATCAGGTGATGCGGTTAAATAGCTTTACCTATAATATTGCTATACTACTTCAAGATGTAAAATCTGCAATGAAAATAGAGTCTAACAAAGCATTTTGAGGTAACATGGCTATAATATCACTTGGTGATTGTGACTTATAAGTGATGTTGTTTATAAATCATTGATATTCATCCCCTGTTTTAATTTATCATATTCATGACGTTTTATTTGGAGCGAGATATGTCTTTATTTCAAGATCTATTTAGGTTGAAACGCGCTCAAAAACGAGTTGTTAGTCTGTTGATTGATACATTGTTTTTGTGTGTGGCATATTGGTTGGCACTGTTCGTTCGAACGGATGATTTTTCTGTGCTGTTAAATGGTCAATACTGGTTATTACTTCTTATTTTAATTCCTATCAGTTTAATTGCATTTGCCAAGTTGGGCTTATACCGTGCTGTATTACGTTATATGGGGTTGCAAGCGCTTAGTGCAATTGCTATGGGGGTTTTTCTTTCTACTCTCACTTTGATTTTTCTTGCCTATTATCTTGATGCGCACCTACCACGTACGGTACCCGTTATTTTTGCTGCGTTTTCGCTGGTTTTTATCGGTGGAACTCGTGCAACTATTCGTTCGTTGGTTGAGTCGGGCATAAAGCGTGTTGGTGAGCCTGTTATTATTTACGGTGCAGGTGTCAGTGGACGGCAGTTGCTCTCTTCGCTTGTCTTAAGTCATGAATACTACCCCTTTGCCTTTGTTGATGATGATGTAAGCTTACATGGGCGCGTTATTGAAGGGGTGCATGTCCATTCGCCTTCCATTATTCGTAAACTGATTGAGCAAAAGGCAGCGACAAAAGTACTGTTAGCTATACCAAGCGCATCTAGAGCGCGCCGCCAAGAAATTCTTACTAAGCTAGAGCCATTGGCTGTACAGGTGCTTACCTTACCTTCGATGGCGGATTTGGTCTGTGGCAATAAGCTTTATAGCGATATTAAAGAAGTTGAAATTGATGATTTATTGGGGCGAGATCCCGTAGCTCCACGAGGAGACCTGTTAGCTGCTAATATTCGCGATAAAGTGGTTATGGTGACAGGAGCGGGTGGTTCGATCGGTTCCGAATTGTGCCGTCAAATATTAAAACAGTCGCCTAAAAAACTGGTGCTTTTTGAATTGTCAGAATTTGCGCTTTATGCCATTGAGCGCGAATTAGTTGCGACGGCTTCACAGCTTGGTTTAGACGTTAGAATTTTACCCATGATGGGGTCGGTACAGCGAGAGAATCGTGTTAGAGGGGTGATGCAGGCTTTTGGTGTGCAAACCGTTTATCATGCTGCGGCCTACAAACATGTTCCACTTGTTGAGCATAATGTGATAGAGGGGATTCGAAATAATGTATTTGGTACGCTATATACCGCTCGCGCTGCCATTGAAAGTAATGTTGAAACTTTTGTACTAATTTCTACCGACAAGGCTGTTCGTCCGACCAATGTAATGGGGGCGACTAAACGGATGGCTGAGTTGGCTTTGCAAGCATTTGCGAATGAAAAAAATAAAACGCGTTTCTGTATGGTTCGTTTTGGTAATGTGCTTGGCTCTTCAGGTTCTGTGGTTCCGGTGTTTAGAGCGCAAATTGCTAGTGGTGGCCCGGTTACGGTGACACATCCTGAAATCACCCGTTTCTTTATGACTATCCCTGAAGCTTCGCAGTTAGTTATCCAAGCTGGTGCGATGGGACGCGGAGGTGATGTTTTTGTGCTTGATATGGGCAAATCGGTAAAAATTGTTGATTTAGCAGCTAAAATGATTCATTTAAGTGGTTTTGAAGTCAAGAGTGATACCAACCCTGAAGGGGATATTGCCATTGAATATAGTGGGTTACGTCCTGGGGAGAAACTCTATGAAGAGTTGTTGATTGGTGATGATGTCACTGGGACAGAGCACGAACGCATTATGACTGCTAATGAAACCTATTTGCCTTGGTCAGAATATTCAAAAATAATTGAACGGTTGGATAATGCTTGCCATACATTTGACCATGAAGCCATTCGACATATTTTGCTGAATACGCCAACCGGATTCAATCCAACCGATGGGATTTGTGATTTACTTTACCAGCAACATAAAAAAATTTTTGAAGCGAAAAAAAATGTTGTTAACTTAGCTGTTAAGTAACTTTTATTCCCATTTACCTTTAGCGTAAATGACAAGAGTGTTTTTTAATCATGCTGTTGTTATTTGAGTTGCTTAGTGGATCTATTTGTTTTTAGTAACTACGGTGATATTTGCTAGGTGTAATGGCAATCATTCACTCCTATAGTACAATATTACTTTTATATATTGCTCTTATTAAGCGGATTAAACATGAATAAACAATGCCTTAGTGGTGCGCTGTTCTCCCTTTCTCTTTTTGCAGCGAATGCGAGTGCCTCTTATCACTGGATTGATGCCGACGATATTTTTATTCGCGCTGATATTCAGTTACTCGCCGATGTCGGTGTAGTGACCGTGCCAACAACCACTTACCCGTTAATGTGGAGTGGTGTAATGGAGGGGATTAATCGCGCCAATGTTGCGACGCTCTCGCCAGATGCGCAGGATGCTTATCACCGTGTGCGCCACCGTTTTAATCAGTATAAAAAAAATAAATCGACAACAAAAGTGTCGATGGCGGGGGCTAATGATTCGGCGCGTTTTCAACACTATGGTTCACCCGTTCGTGAAAAGGGTGAAACCACCATGTCGCACATGGGGGGAGCAGGGCGCTTTGCTTATAATATACAGGCAAGTTATGCCTACGATGCGCAAGACGATGAAGATGTTCGTATTGACGGCAGTTATTTAAGCATGGGGATCGGTAATTGGATTGTTAGTGCTGGTAGTTATGGAGAATGGTACGGCCAAGGCTGGGATACCACGCTGATAAAAAGCACCAACGCTCGCCCGATGCAACAAATCAGCTTGACCCGTAATAATCCCGAAGCATTCACTGTACCCGTTTTACAATGGCTAGGGCCATGGACACTTACCACTGGCGTGTCGTGGATGAACGATGATGATTATCGTGCCGTTGAAAATACCCTGCTTTGGTCATTTAGAACCTCCTTTAAGCCACACCCTAACTTTGAGTTTGGCATTTCCCGTACCGCGCAAATCTGTGGTCAGGGTAAAGGTTGTGGCGTTGGCACTTGGTGGGATATGTTTACTGGTGATACCAATGACTATGAAACTGAGAATCCTGCTAACCAACTCGCAGCCGTGGATATGCGTTGGGGGGCAACTTACAATGGCATTCCCTATGGTATCTATTGGGAGAGTATGGGGGAAGATAGTATGCGCTTAGATACCTTTCCGCCATTTCAGGCGAAAAGTGATTTATTTGGAGCGGATATTAGTTATCGTCTCTATAACCACATGATACGTACTTTTATTGAATATACGGAAACCAATGCTAAATGTAGTGGTTTTCATGGTAACTGTACCTACGAGCATAGTACCTATCGTGGTGGTTATCGTTATAACGGCAATTCTATTGGTTCAACCTACGATAATGATGCTAAAACTTACACCATCGGCTTTATAGGGCACACGCCAATCGGGCATCGCTGGAAATCTAACTTCCGCTATTTAGATTTGAATGTAGATAACACAAATGCACCGAGCCCAGGGGGGAATCCAGTCGCCCCGATTGCTGAGAAAGCGACCCAAGTTGATTTTTCTTATATTTGGCCGCTGTTTAAAGGACAAATGGAGGCTGGCGCAAGTTACACCCATTCGACCTATGAAGATGATATTAGCAACGATAATAACTTCGATATATGGGGTAAATGGTCTTACGTCTTTTAGTTTTGGTTAGTGACCACTACAGTGATAAGCCTAAAAAAGGCAGCTCAGCAGGTTGCTTACCTGCCTTTTTTCGTAGTGGCGTTGTAATTTTTAGCGCAGGTTTTACTGGGGGCCGGCTTTAGGCAGAGTGCTGCAATCACTGGGGCGCAGGCTTTAGCCTGCTAGTGTTTTCTTGGTGGGCTTAAGCCCACGCCCCTTGTGGGCTTGAAAACAGGATGCGCAGAGCTTATCCGCTCATGGCACTAAACTGTCGCTTAATTCGCCCCACGGCCCGATATGGGCGTTGTTATTTGGGGCGCAGGCTTTAGGTGGTGTGTTGCAATCACTGGGGCGCAGGCTTTAGCCTGCTAGTGTTTTCTTGGTGGGCTTAAAACAGGATGCGCAGAGCTTATCCGCTCATGACACTAAACTGTCGTTTAATTCGCCCTGCGCCCCGATGTGACACTAAACTGTCGTTTAATTCGCCCCTCACCCCCGACATGACATTATCTATATAAGGTTGTGTTTCGTTTTTTGCGCCTACTTTCGAGCAATGGGGGTAAAGCTTCATAGTGCTCTTTGTTGATATCACCGCAGTTTCTCCTCAGTACTTGGTTTGTTTGCATTTTTGGAGTAAGGTTTACGCATTTATATGTAGCGGTGCTTACATAGTCATTGTTTATGTTTAAAATTTAATCATAGTGGAAAAAAATATGAAAATAGCTATTGCTGGAACGGGTTATGTTGGTTTATCAAATGCGATGTTATTGGCGCAACATCATGAAGTGGTTGCCGTTGATATTGTGGCTGAGAAAATTGAATTGCTGAATAATAAGCAGTCACCGATAGTCGATGCTGAAATTGAAGATTTCTTAGCAAATAAAGAATTAAATTTTACTGCTACGTTATTTAAAGAGCAGGCCTATGAAAACGCGGACTTTGTGATTATCGCAACACCAACCGATTATGATGTGGAAACGAATTATTTCAATACACGTTCCGTTGAAGCGGTTATTTGTGATGTGATGAGAATTAACCCTAAGGCGGTAATGGTGATCAAGTCCACTGTGCCAGTTGGGTATACGCAGTCTGTTAAAGATAAGTTTAACTGTGAAAATATTATATTTTCACCTGAATTTTTGCGTGAAGGACTTGCTCTTCATGATAACTTATATCCTTCTCGTATCATTGTTGGCGAGCAGAGTGCGCGTGCGAAAGTTTTCGCTAATTTGCTAGTTGAAGGTGCGGTCAAAGAAGATATTGCGGTGCTTTTTACTAATTCAACGGAAGCGGAAGCGGTTAAGTTATTCTCTAATACCTACCTTGCACTGCGTGTTGCTTATTTTAATGAGTTAGATACTTATGCTGAGTCCCATGGCCTCGATTCTCGTCAGATAATTGAAGGGGTGGGTTTAGATCCGCGCATTGGTAACCATTATAATAACCCTTCTTTTGGTTATGGTGGTTATTGTTTACCTAAAGATACCAAACAGTTACGTGCGAACTATGCGGATGTTCCGAATAACCTTATCGGTGCCATTGTTGATGCAAACACGACACGTAAAGATTTTATTGCCGATTCTATTTTGAAACGCCAACCTCGCCGTGTGGGAATTTATCGTTTGATCATGAAGTCAGGATCAGACAATTTCCGTGCATCGAGCATTCAGGGGATCATGAAACGTCTGAAGGCGAAGGGGGTAGAGGTTATTATCTATGAACCTGTGTTTGAAGAGTCGGAGTTTTTCCATTCTAAGGTGTATCGCAGTTTAGCTGATTTCAAAGCCGATTCAGATGTTATTGTATCGAACCGCATGAGCGCAGAGTTGGCCGATGTGGCTGATAAAGTTTATACACGCGATTTGTTTGGTAGTGATTAACGAGCAAACCTGAAAGGGTGATTGTAATTTTGTGGCAGGGCTTTAGCCAGAGTGTTGCAATCACTTGGGGCGCAGGCTTTAGCCTGCTTGTGTAGGTGTTTTGTGGGCTAAAGCCCACGCCCCTTGTGGGCTTGAAAACAGGATGCGCAGAGCTTATCCGCTCATGAGACTAAACTGTCGTTTAATTCGCCCTTGCTCGTAGTGGTTGTTTTTGGGTGCTGGCTTTAGCCAGAGTGTTGCAATCACTTGGGGCGCAGGCTTTAGCCTGCTTGTGTAGGTGTTTTTTGGTGGGCTGAAGCCCACGCCCCTTGTGGGCTAAAAGGTATGTGTCGGACTATTTTCATCATTTTTATTAAAAAGTCATTATTATAGCGTTACAAAAGTAAGAAAAATCCTTATACTAACGTGCTTTATTTTCTGGTGTCGGTGATAAAAGGTTATTTTTACATCTATACACCCTTTACTTTCTCTCGATAGTGATGAGATTGTTTACCGGTCATTGCCCTTTTTTGGCGGGTATTAATTAATTATTAACAGTGGATACAATGAGTTATGAGCACAACAAATACTGAAAACACTAAAAGCTCAATGGATGGGCTTAAATGGGGTGTCACAATTTTATTATTAGCAGCAATCATTGTTGGTAATTTTTTATATGGTGAAAGTTTACACGTTGTAGCACGTGTTACTGTGTTACTTCTACTAGCTGGGCTTGCGTTACTATCTGCTGCGATGACCGAAAAAGGTAAAATTTTTGTTGGTTTTGCTAAAGAGTCTCGTTTAGAGGTTCGCAAGGTCGTTTGGCCGACACGCCAAGAGACAATACAAACAACATTGATCATTCTTGCTGTATCAACCATTGTTGGTTTGGTTTTATGGGGGCTTGATGGTGTTTTTGTTCGCCTAGTTTCATTTATAACAACATCTATTTAAGGGTTTAATATGTCAGAAGAAGTACTAAAAAAGAGATGGTATGTTGTACAGGCGTTTTCAGGTTATGAAGGTCGTGTGCAAAAAACACTGCTCGAGCATATTAAATTAAATCAGATGGAAGAATATTTCGGTGAAATTCTTGTTCCTACTGAAGAAGTCGTTGAAATGCGTGCAGGTCAAAAACGTAAGAGTGAGCGTAAGTTCTTTCCTGGCTATGTTTTAGTTGAGATGGCGATGAATGATGATAGCTGGCATCTTGTTAAAAGTATTGACCGTGTCATGGGCTTTATTGGTGGAACTAAAGAGCGTCCAGCTCCGATTAGTAAAAAAGAAGTAGACAACATTCTTAATCGTCTGCAGGCATCTCATGACTCGCCTCGTCCAAGAACAACCTTTGAAGTGGGACAAATTGTCCGTGTTACGGAAGGTCCTTTTGCAGACTTTACCGTACCGTTGAGAAAATCGACTATGAGAAGAGTCGTTTGAAAGTTTCTGTTTCTATTTTCGGTCGTGCAACACCTGTTGACCTTGAGTTTTCTCAAGTAGAAAAAGATTAGTGCAGCGCGTGTCTGCTAACGGGTTACTCGTTGATTAATTAAAGCTCAAAAAAAATACAAAAGTTCTTGTGAAGGGCGGTGAATTATAGGTATAATTCGCCGCCCTTTTTATTTGCATGATTAAATTATTGAATTTAATTACTGGCAAATAAATTTAGCTGAATCTGTTGCTCACATTTTGTGAGTACAATTCACAATTTTAATCGGGAAGCTGACCCTTTTAGGTTGCAGCGTTACACCCAAACATAGGTAGTATTATCATGGCTAAAAAAGTACAAGCATATATCAAGCTGCAAGTTTCAGCTGGTATGGCAAATCCGTCGCCACCTGTTGGTCCAGCTCTTGGTCAACACGGTGTTAATATCATGGAATTCTGTAAAGCATTTAATGCAAGAACAGATTCTTTGGAAAAAGGCGCTCCAGTTCCTGTAGTTATTACAGTTTATTCTGACCGTTCTTTCACATTTGAAACGAAAACTCCACCTGCGTCTTTCCTACTTAAGAAAGCTGCTGGTATTAAATCTGGTTCTGGTGTTCCTAACAAGAATAAAGTGGGCAAAGTAACACAAGCTCAACTTGAAGAGATCGCTAAAACTAAAGAAGCGGATTTAACGGGTGCCGATCTTGAAGCGATGGTACGTTGCATAGCGGGTTCTGCTCGTTCTATGGGTCTGGAAGTAGAGGGTTAATACGATGGCTAAATTATCTAAACGCATGAAAGTCATTCGTGACAAAGTTGACTCTACGAAAGAATATGAAATCAATGAAGCAGTTGCGCTTCTTCAAGAATTAGCGACGGCTAAATTTGTTGAAAGCATCGATGCATCAATCAATCTTGGTATTGATCCTCGTCGTAGTGACCAAAACGTTCGTGGTGCAACAGTATTGCCACACGGTACTGGCCGTACAGTACGTGTTGCTGTGTTTACACAGGGCGCAAATGCTGAAGCTGCACTAGCTGCTGGTGCGGATATCGTTGGTATGGACGATCTTGCTGCACAAGTTAAAGCTGGCGAAATGAACTTCGACGTAGTTATTGCTTCTCCTGATGCAATGCGTGTTGTTGGTCAATTAGGTCAAATCTTAGGCCCACGTGGTCTAATGCCAAACCCTAAAGTTGGCACTGTAACAGCTGACGTAGCAACTGCAGTTAAAAATGCAAAAGCGGGTCAAGTACGTTACCGTAACGATAAGAATGGTATTATCCATTCTACAATCGGTAAAGCAACGTTCACTGCTGAACAGATTAAAGAAAATTTAGAAGCTCTATTGGTTGCTTTGAAAAAGGCAAACCTTCAGGTGCTAAAGGTCAATTTGTTAAGAAAGTTAGCCTATCAACTACGATGGGTGCTGGCGTGAAAATTGATCAAGCATCAGTAGAAGCTCGTATTTAATACACTAAACATATTTCATTTATTTGTAATGTGATCTGTGTATACAAGGAGGAAAATTATCTGTATAATTTTCCGCCTTACTTTGGAGGGCCTTAGGTCTCTTCTTAGACCGTAGGTGTCAGTACATCGATATTGGCTTAATTTCCTACGTAGATGGTGCCGGACCCCAGACAAGAATCTTTCTTATCCCTGGTTCCGATTACCGAAATAGTGCCTCATTAGCTCGATAAGGGTGAAGTGAGGGTGTTTATCTAGGGTTAAACCCCTAGTGTAATCCAGGAGTAAAACCAAATGGCATTAAGACTCGAAGACAAACAAGCGATTGTCGCAGAAGTCAATGTAGCTGCTACAGCTGCTCTGTCTGCTGTTGTTGCCGATTCTCGCGGTGTAACAGTTGGTGCAATGAATGAACTTCGTGCGACTGCACGTGCAAACGGTGTGTACTTACGTGTAGTACGTAACACATTAGCACGTCGTGCGCTTGAAGGTACTGACTATGCATGTTTAGCAGAGTTGTTTAAAGGTCCTACTATCCTTGCATTTTCAAACGAACATCCAGGAGCTGCAGCACGTCTTATTAAAGACTTCGCTAAAGCGAATGCAAAGTTTGAAGTGAAAGGGTTAGCATTTGAAGGCGAATTAATTGCCGCTGATCAAATTGACCGTTTAGCAACACTACCAACATACGACGAAGCAATTGCGAAACTGATGGCGACTATGAAAGAAGCTGCAGCTGGCAAACTTGTACGTACTCTGGCTGCGATTCGCGACCAGAAAGAAGAATCTGCAGCTTAATAGCTGTAATACTATTTAATTATTACTAATAGGAATTGACTCATGTCTCTAACTAAAGACCAAATCATCGAAGCAGTTGCTGCGTTATCTGTAATGGAAGTTGTTGAATTAATCGAAGCAATGGAAGAAAAATTCGGCGTTTCTGCTGCTGCTGCTGTTGCTACAGCTGGCCCTGCTGCTGCTGCTGCTGAAGAACAAACTGAATTTGACGTTGTAATGACTTCTTTCGGTGACAACAAAGTTAAAGCAATCAAAGCGGTACGTGGCATCACAGGTCTAGGCCTGAAAGAAGCTAAAGACGCAGTTGAAGCTTGCCCAACAGTTCTAAAAGAAGGCGCTTCTAAAGAAGAAGCTGCAGCAATCAAAGCTGAATTAGAAGAAATCGGCGCTACAGTTGAACTTAAATAAGTTATCGAGTATAACTTAATAGCCGTGAAAATGGCTTTGGCTGGTGATTATTTGATCACCTGGCTTTTTTGCGCTATAGGATACCGTGATTTTCCATTATTTTGTTACGGTATCGGACATTTAAGGTGATGTGTACCCGTTATCACTCAGGATACAAAAATCAGCTCGCCCTACGGGGCGTAAACTCGAACAACAATACGGCGTTACAACATTCGCTAAGGGAATAACCATTAGCAGCACGTTGTGCCTTGTCTTGATGTCCGAGCTTACTTCTGATAAATGTATCTTGAGTAATAACGGGTAATTAACGCATCATTAACACGAAAATAATGTTCGCCGTTGTCTAATAAAATAAGGCCTAATATCAGGCTAGGCAGCTATGATCACTTATCAGCGAGCAAAGGAACCACATGGGTTACTCTTATACTGAGAAAAAACGTATTCGTAAGGATTTTGGGAAGCGTCCACAAGTAATGGAAAAACCATACCTGTTGTCGATTCAACTTGATTCATTCAAACGATTCATTGAAGTAGATCCAACTGGAGAGGTTGGTCTAGAAGCTGCTTTCAATAGCATTTTCCCGATCGCCAGTTATTCAGGCACATCAGAACTACAATATGTCAGCTACCGTTTAGGTGAGCCGGTATTTGATGTCAAGGAATGCCAGATTCGTGGAGTTACATACTCTGCTTCATTACGTGTTAAATTGCGTCTTGTTATTTACGATCGTGATGCACCAGCAGGCACGGTTAAAGATATTCGTGAACAAGAAGTGTACATGGGTGAAATGCCACTCATGACCGAGAATGGTACTTTTGTAATCAATGGTACTGAGCGTGTTATCGTTTCTCAATTACACCGTAGTCCAGGTGTATTCTTCGATCACGATAAAGGTAAAACACACAGTTCAGGTAAAGTTCTTTATAACGCACGCGTGATCCCATATCGTGGCTCTTGGTTAGACTTTGAATTCGACCCTAAAGATAACCTATTTGTTCGTATCGACCGTCGTCGTAAACTCCCTGCAACCATCATGTTGCGTGCTTTAGAGTACACAACAGAAGAGATTCTAGCGATTTTCTTTGACACCAGTAAATTTACTATTGCTGATGGCAAAGTTGAGATGGAGTTAATCGCAGAGCGCTTACGTGGTGACACCGCGACGTTTGAAATTACTGCTAATGGCAAAGTATACGTTGAGCAAGGCAAACGCATTACCGCTCGTCATATTCGTCAATTAGAAACGGATAATGTTACTAGTATTGAAGTGCCACTTGAATACCTTGAAAACAAAGTCTCTGCAAAAGATTATGTAAATGCAGAAACGGGTGAAATCATTGTTAATGCAAATGATCAACTTACGGTTGAATTGCTTGCACAACTTTCTCAAGCGGGTATCAAAGAGTTTGAAACTATTTATACCAATGAGCTTGATTGTGGTTCATTTATGTCAGAGACCTGCGCATAGATTCTTCTGCTAACCGTATGGACGCGTTAGTTGAAATTTATCGTATGATGCGTCCTGGTGAGCCACCAACAAAAGACGCCGCTGAAGGTTTATTCCAAAATCTATTCTTCGCTGAAGAGCGTTATGATCTATCTAAAGTAGGTCGTATGAAGTTCAATCGTCGCGTTGGTATTGAAGGCGATGAAGGTGTGGGTATCCTATCTAATGATGATATTTTAAGTGTAATGAAAACACTTATCGATATCCGTAATGGTAACGGTATTGTTGATGATATCGACCACCTTGGTAACCGTCGTATTCGTTGTGTTGGCGAAATGGCTGAAAACCAATTCCGTGTTGGCTTAGTACGTGTTGAACGTGCCGTTAAAGAGCGTCTATCGTTAGGTGACCTTGATGCGACCATGCCACAGGACTTAATCAACGCGAAACCTATTTCTGCTGCTGTTAAAGAGTTCTTTGGTTCATCACAACTATCACAGTTTATGGATCAAAATAACCCGTTATCAGAAGTGACACATAAACGTCGTATCTCTGCATTAGGCCCTGGTGGTTTGACGCGTGAGCGCGCAGGCTTTGAAGTACGTGACGTACATGCAACGCACTACGGTCGTTTATGTCCAATTGAAACGCCAGAGGGACCAAACATCGGTTTGATCAACTCACTGGCTACGTTTGCTCGTACTAACGATTACGGTTTCTTAGAAACACCTTACCGTAAAGTGGTTGACGGCAAACCAACGGATCAAGTTGAATACTTATCTGCAATCGAAGAAGGTTCCTTTGTTATCGCACAGGCGAGTGCAAGTGTTGATGAAAATGGCCTACTTAACGATGATATGGTGCAATGTCGTCATAACGGTGAAACCACCTTTATGGGACCGCTAGACATTGACTATATGGATGTATCGCCACAGCAGATCATCTCAGTTGCAGCGTCACTTATTCCGTTCTTAGAACACGATGATGCTAACCGTGCCTTAATGGGTGCGAACATGCAACGTCAAGCGGTACCAACGCTATGTGCAGATAAGCCATTAGTCGGTACTGGTATTGAGCGTCGTTTGGCGATTGACTCGGGTGTGACTATCATCGCTAAACGTGGTGGTGTGATCGACTATGTTGATGCGTCTCGTATTGTTGTTAAAGTGGATGAAAACGAACTACTTCCTGGTGAAGCGGGTATCGATATCTATAACTTAACTAAATACACGCGTTCAAACCAAAACACTTGTATTAACCAGCGCCCAACCTGTAAACCAGGTGAGCCGATTGTTCGTGGTGATGTATTGGCTGATGGCCCATCAACGGATATGGGTGATTTGGCACTGGGCCAAAACATGAAGATTGCCTTCATGCCTTGGAATGGTTACAACTTTGAGGATTCGATCCTTATTTCTGAGCGTGTATCGCAGGAAGATCGTTTTACTACTATTCATATTCAAGAGTTTTCATGTGTTGCGCGTGAAACAAAATTAGGTAGTGAAGAGATCACTGCCGATATTCCGAATGTGGGTGAAGCTGCGCTGAGCAAACTTGATGAGTCAGGTATTGTTTACGTTGGTGCAGAAGTTAAACCTGGTGATATCTTAGTTGGTAAAGTGACACCTAAGGGTGAAACACAACTAACACCAGAAGAGAAACTATTACGTGCTATTTTCGGTGAAAAAGCGTCTGACGTGAAAGATAGCTCTTTACGTGTATCTAACTCAACTTATGCAACGGTTATCGACGTACAAGTCTTTACCCGTGATGGCGTTGAGAAAGATAAACGTGCGCTTGAAATTGAAGAGATGCAGTTAAAAGCGGCGAAGAAAGATTTAACTGAGAAGTTCCAAATCTTAGAAAACGCAATCTATGAAAAAGCATTAAATATTCTTGTTAGTGCAGGACATGATGCGGCGCGCTTAAAACAGATGCCTCGTGCACAATGGTTAGATGTAACGATTGATGATGAAACTAAACAATCTTATTTGGACCAAATCATCGCGCAATTCGATGAAATTAAAGCCAATTACGATAAAGAGTTTGATCTAAAACGTCGTAAAATTATCCAAGGTGATGATTTGGCTCCTGGCGTTCAAAAAATCGTTAAGGTTTACCTAGCGGTACGCCGTCGCCTACAACCAGGTGATAAAATGGCTGGTCGTCACGGTAACAAAGGTGTTATTTCAAACATCGTTCCTGTGGAAGATATGCCTTACGATGAATTTGGTGTTCCAGTTGATATCGTACTTAACCCATTGGGTGTACCGTCACGTATGAACATCGGTCAGATTTTAGAAACTCACTTGGGCCTAGCGGCTAAAGGAGTGGGCGAAAAACTTGAGCGTATGATCAAAGATCAGCGTGAAGTGGAAATGGCTAAAGTCCGTGAGTATATTCAAAAACTATACTCATTTGGTGATGCGCCATGCCATGTTGACCTCAATGAGTTCGATGATGAAGCGGTATTGCGTTTAGCTAAAAATCTTTATAAAGGCTTACCGGTTGCAACACCTGCGTTTGATGGCGCAAATGAAAGCGAGATCCGTGAGTTATTACGCCTTGCAGATTTACCTGAATCGGGTCAGTTACAATTGACAGATGGCCGTACGGGTATCCCATTTGAACGTCCTGTAACGGTTGGTTACATGTACATGCTGAAATTGAATCACTTAGTTGATGATAAAATGCATGCACGTTCAACTGGCTCTTATAGCTTAGTTACGCAACAACCATTAGGTGGTAAAGCGCAGTTTGGTGGTCAACGTTTCGGTGAGATGGAAGTATGGGCACTAGAAGCTTATGGTGCCGCTTACACGCTTCAAGAAATGCTTACCGTTAAATCGGACGATGTTAACGGTCGTACTAAGATGTATAAAAACATCGTTGATGGCGACCATAGAATGGAACCAGGTATGCCTGAGTCATTCAACGTATTGTTGAAAGAGATCCGTTCATTAGGCATTAACATTGAGCTAGATGAAAATAACTAAGCACTAAGCTTAAGTAATTGTGTGGCACCTTGCCGTTTGAGGTGCCTAGTTTTAACTCCTATGGGAGAGTAGCGTGAAAGACTTACTCAAGTTTTTAAAGCAACAAAACAAATCCAAAGAATTCGATGGAATTAAAATTGGATTAGCATCGCCTGAAGTGATCCGTTCTTGGTCATTTGGTGAAGTTAAAAAACCAGAAACCATCAATTACCGTACTTTTAAACCAGAGCGTGAAGGGCTTTTCTGTGCGCGTATCTTTGGTCCGATTAAAGATTACGAATGTTTATGTGGTAAATACAAACGCCTAAAACATCGTGGTGTTATCTGTGAAAAATGTGGTGTTGAGGTAACTCAATCTAAAGTTCGTCGTGACCGTATGGGCCACATCGAATTAGCATCACCCGTTGCACATATTTGGTTCCTTAAATCACTTCCATCTCGTATCGGCCTAATGCTAGATATGACGTTACGTGATATTGAGCGTATCCTCTATTTTGAATCTTTTGTCGTTATCGAGCCGGGTATGACCGACCTTGAGCGTGGTCAAATACTTCTTGAAGAAGAGTATTTAGATATGCTTGAGCAGTGGGGCGATGAGTTTGAAGCAATCATGGGCGCGGAAGCGGTTTTTGCTTTATTAAAACAACTTGACCTTGAACACGAAATTTCGGTAATGCGTGAAGAGTTAGAGAGCACAAACTCTGAAACTAAACGTAAGAAATTGACTAAACGTCTAAAATTGGTTGAAGCTTTCCATCAATCAAATAATAAAGCGGAATGGATGATTTTAACGGTATTACCCGTTTTACCACCTGATTTACGCCCACTAGTACCACTAGATGGCGGACGTTTTGCTACCTCAGATTTGAATGACTTATATCGTCGTGTTATTAACCGTAATAACCGTCTAAAACGTCTATTAGATCTTGCTGCGCCAGACATCATCGTACGTAATGAAAAACGTATGTTACAAGAGTCTGTGGATGCATTATTAGATAATGGCCGTCGTGGACGTGCTATTACAGGTTCAAACAAACGTCCTCTGAAATCACTTGCTGATATGATCAAAGGTAAGCAAGGTCGTTTCCGTCAGAATCTACTCGGTAAACGTGTTGATTACTCTGGTCGTTCTGTAATTACCGTAGGCCCAACACTGCGTTTACATCAGTGTGGTCTACCGAAGAAAATGGCGCTTGAGCTATTTAAGCCATTTGTTTACGGTAAATTAGAAGCATTAGGTCTTGCGACAACCATTAAAGCGGCTAAAAAATTAGTGGATCGTGAAGGTGGTGAAGTTTGGGATATCCTTGAAGGGGTTATCCGTGAACATCCAGTGCTACTTAACCGTGCTCCTACACTACACAGATTAGGTATCCAAGCCTTTGAACCTGTATTAATCGAAGGTAAAGCGATTCAGCTTCATCCATTGGTTTGTGCGGCTTATAACGCCGACTTCGATGGTGACCAAATGGCGGTACACGTACCGTTAACGATTGAAGCACAGCTTGAAGCTCGTACCTTAATGATGTCTACGAATAATATCCTATCACCTGCCAATGGTGAGCCGATTATCGTACCATCACAGGACGTTGTACTTGGCCTTTATTATATGACTCGCTCTAAAATAAATGCGAAGGGCGAAGGCATGTGGTTCCAAAGTCCGAAGGAAGTTGAAAAAGCTTACCGTGCTGGTGCTGTGGGTCTGCAAGCGATCATTAAAGTGCGCATGACACAAGTTCATATCGCTGAAGACAAATCTCGTAGTGAGACAACTGAAATCGTTGAAACTACTGTTGGTCGTGCAATCCTGTCATTAATCATGCCAGAAGGTTTACCTTTTGCACATGTCGACCTTGATATGGGTAAAAAAGCAATTTCCAATGCATTGAATGCTTGTTACCGTTTATTGGGTATTAAAGATACGGTTATTTTTGCTGACCAATTAATGTATACCGGTTTTGAATATGCAACGTTATCGGGTGTTTCTGTTGGTATCAACGATATGGTGATACCAGATGCTAAGAAAACATTAGTGGCTGGTGCAGAAGAGCAAGTAACTGAAATTCATGAGCAATTCCAAGCTGGTCTTGTAACTGCTGGTGAACGTTACAATAAAGTTATCGATATTTGGGCAAGTGCCAATGAACAAGTAGCGAAAGCGATGATGGAAAATCTTTCTACTGATACGGTGAAAAACAGTAAAGGTGAAGATGAAGATGAGAAATCATTTAACAGCGTTTATATGATGGCCGACTCAGGCGCTCGTGGTAGCCCCGCACAGATTCGTCAGCTAGCTGGTATGCGTGGTCTGATGGCGAAACCAGATGGTTCGATCATTGAAACACCAATCGTGGCTAACTTCCGTGAAGGTCTAAACGTATTACAGTACTTTATCTCGACGCATGGTGCTCGTAAAGGTCTTGCCGATACCGCACTTAAAACAGCGAACTCGGGTTACTTAACACGTCGTTTAGTGGATATTGCACAAGATTTAGTTATCACTGAAGAAGATTGTGGTAGTGAAGAAGGTCTATTAGTTAAACCGCTTATTCAAGGTGGCGATATCGTTGAGCCGTTACGTGAGCGTGTATTGGGTCGTGTTGTTGCTAAGGATGTTATTAAGCCTGGTACAGATAATGAGATCCTATTTGCTCGTAACACGCTACTTGACGAAAAACTGTGCGACTTAATTGAAGAAGCCTCAGTTGACCAAATTTGGGTACGTAGTGTTATTACTTGTCGTACTGACTTTGGTGCCTGTTCAGCCTGTTACGGTCGTGACTTGGCTCGTGGTCATATGGTTGGTCAAGGTGAAGCTATCGGTGTTATGGCGGCACAATCAATCGGTGAGCCAGGAACACAGCTTACAATGCGTACGTTCCATATCGGTGGTGCTGCTTCGCGTTCTGCTTCTGAAAATAATGTTCAGGTTAAAAACAGCGGTAAAGTTAAATTACATAACGCGAAATTTGTAATTAACTCTGATGGTAAAGTGGTTGTAACATCTCGTTCAACTGAATTAACCATTATCGATGAGTTAGGTCGTACGAAAGAGAACCATAAATTACCTTATGGTGCGGTACTTGATAAGCAAGATGGTGATGAGATTGTCGCTGGCGAAATCGTTGCTAACTGGGATCCACATACACATCCAATTATTACGGAAGTGGAAGGTACGGTTGAGTTCTTAGACTTTATCGAAGGTATTACCATCAATAAACAAACTGATGAATTAACTGGTTTATCAAGTATTGTTATTATTGATCCTGCGCAACGTCCTACTGCGGGTAAAGAGATGCGTCCAATGGCTAAGCTTGTTGATGCCAAAGGTAATGATCTATTTATTCCTGGTACAGAAGTTGCTGCGCAATATGCACTACCTGCAAACGCAATCGTAAGCCTAGAAGATGGCGCGAAAGTACGAGTGGGTGATGCGGTTGCACGTATTCCACAGGAAAGTTCAAAAACACGTGATATTACCGGTGGTCTTCCACGCGTTGCGGATCTATTTGAAGCTCGTACACCTAAAGATGCAGCTATCCTTGCTGAAGTTTCTGGTACGCTTTCATTTGGTAAAGAGACTAAAGGTAAGCGTCGTCTAGTGATCACTCAGGCGAACGGCGATATCTATGAAGAGATGATACCTAAATGGCGTCACCTAAATATCTTCGAAGGTGAGAAGATTGAAAAAGGTGAGGTTATTTCTGACGGTCCAGAATCTCCACATGATATTCTTCGTTTACGTGGTATTAGCCCAGTGGCTAACTACATCACGAACGAAGTACAAGAAGTTTACCGTTTACAAGGCGTAAAAATTAATGATAAACATATTGAAGTTATCGTTAACCAAATGCTACGTAAGTGTTTGATCACTGATAATGGTGATTCAAGCTTCTTAGTGGGTGAACAAGCTGAAGTCGTACGTGTTGTGATTGAAAATCGCCGTCTTGAAGCGGAAGGTAAAGTACCTGCTAAATTTGATTACCAATTATTGGGTATCACTAAGGCATCACTTGCCACTGAGTCATTTATCTCAGCTGCTTCATTCCAAGAAACAACGCGTGTTCTTACTGAAGCTGCCGTTGCAGGCAAATGTGATGAATTACATGGTCTAAAAGAGAATGTAATCGTTGGTCGCTTGATCCCTGCTGGTACTGGTTTTGCACATCATAAAGCACGTGCTGCAGAGAAAGCGAAAGCACTTGCTCCGATAGCTGAAGATGCGGTTATCAATGTTGATGACGCAGAGCAAAATCTTGCTGATCTACTTAACGCAGTTGACTTTGGTGAGTAATTTTTAACAAAGTTGATTAATAAGAAAGGTGCTTCGGCACCTTTTTTTTGCTTTAATGACTGTAATATCAATTGCAATAAAACTAGGAATTAAACATGACTGATAAAAAAATAATTAATACTGAGCTTGCGCCAGCTGCTATCGGCCCTTACTCTCAGGCGAACCAATTTGCTAATTTAGTCTATACTTCTGGGCAAATACCATTAGTGCCAGAGACAATGGAAATTATAGAGGGTGGTATTAGTGAACAAACTGAGCAGGTAATGAAAAACTTAATGGCGGTGTTAGCCGCGGCTAATGCATCGTCAAAGTCAGTCATTAAAACGACCTGTTTTATTAAAGATATGAATGACTTTGCCGCTTTTAATGCAGTTTATGCGACTTACTTCCCTGAGGCTGCTCCAGCGCGCTCTTGTGTTGAAGTTGCCCGCTTACCAAAAGATGTCTTGGTAGAGGTTGAAGCGATAGCCTATTGCGGTTAGTTGATATGGAGAAACACAAAATTAAATTTGCCATTGTTGTTAGCGCTGCGCCTTATGGGGCGCAAGGTTCGAGTAGCGCCTATCAGTTTGCCTCTGCTGCCATTCTTGCTGGCCATGAAATTGTGGGAGTATTTTTTTATCAAGAGGGGGTACTTAACGCAAATCAGTTGGTTAGCCCTGCAACGGATGAAATAAACCTACCTGATTTTTGGGCTGAGTTAGCCAGAAAAAATAATTTTCCCTTAGAAGTCTGTGTCTCTGCGTCACTGCGTAGAGGTGTGCTTGATCAGCAGGAGGCAAAACAGTTGGCACAGGTTCAATTTAATTTAAAAACACCTTTCGTGTTAAGTGGGTTAGGGCAACTTGCTGAGCTGAGTGCGAGCTGTGACCGATTATTACAGTTTAAATAGTGGGGTAATGATGACGGAAAAAACAATTGGTATTATAAACCGCAGCTTACCTCACGGCAGCTCGGCGGGACGCGAGTCATTGGATTTAACCTTGGCGATGTCTGCCTTTAATGAATCGTTGTCGATATTTTTTATTGGTGATGGTATTTATCAGCTATTAAAGGG
The DNA here is from genome assembly GCF_040566515.1 of Psychromonas sp. MME2. Classification (NCBI taxonomy): domain Bacteria; kingdom Pseudomonadati; phylum Pseudomonadota; class Gammaproteobacteria; order Alteromonadales; family Psychromonadaceae; genus Psychromonas; species Psychromonas sp. MME2. The sequence continues at coordinate 762,709 of NZ_JBEWXI010000002.1, forward strand.
CCAATCTCCGCTAGATATTCTACAAAAACATTATCAGCCGTTATTTAAGATGCTGGAATTGTATGATGTAGAAAATAGATATGTCTGTGCGCACTCAATGGCCGTTAGGGGGGTCACTGTCGACCAATTAATTATCGATGTCACGCCACTAGATAAAGCGGCATTACAACTTAAACTCGCACAGCAAGTGCAATTATTGAGTTTTTAATATGATATTACATACCGTTAATAAATCGCCCTTTGCTTCATTTGCTATTGGCGATTGCCTTGAATTACTGAGTGATAATGATAGCCTGTTACTGATAGAGGATGCGGTTATTGCCACTGCCGCTGACCATCACTATTTTGCTGAGCTTGATAAATTATCAGAACAAGGTCGCTTGTTCGTATTAGCAGCCGATCTTGATGCTCGTGGCATCTGCAATAAAATCGCCAAGCAATGCTGCTACGCAGAGTTTGTTGAGCTCGCTGCTACACATCAGAGTCAACTGGCTTGGTGAGCTTCCCAGACGATATTTTGTGATCAAAAACCCAATTGCTTAATTATTGACTCCTTTTCCCAATCAGCGTAAACTCTTGCAACCCTTATTTTAAGGGTTGATTTTTCACACACATATTTTAGGAGCTATTTAATAATGGCAACAATTTCACAATTGGTACGCAGCCCGCGTAAGGACAAAGTTCAAAAAACTAATGTTCCTGCGTTAGAAGCGTGTCCACAAAAACGTGGCGTATGTACTCGTGTATATACTACTACACCAAAAAAACCTAACTCAGCGATGCGTAAAGTTGCTCGTGTTCGTCTAACTAACGGTTTCGAAGTTACTTCGTACATCGGTGGTGAAGGCCATAACTTGCAAGAGCATAGTGTAATCTTGATCCGTGGCGGTCGTGTAAAAGATTTACCAGGTGTTCGTTACCATACTGTTCGTGGTGCACTAGATACTTCTGGTGTTGCAGCACGTCGTAAAGGTCGTTCTAAGTACGGTGCTAAAAAGCCAAAATCATAAGCTTTTCCGTAAGTAAGGCCAAACAAACACTATTTTAATTTAATATGTTTTGGGTAAAATCCTGAAGCACACGGAGAATAAAGATGCCAAGAAGACGCGTCGTAGCTACTCGTAAAATCCTTCCAGATCCTAAGTTCGGATCGGAACTTTTAGCAAAATTCGTTAACGTTGTAATGGTTGACGGTAAAAAATCTATTTCAGAAAAAATCGTATATGGTGCACTTGAAGCAGCTGCTGAAAAAAGCGGTAAAGCAGCACTAGATATATTTGAAGTAGCTCTTGAAAATATACGCCCAAGCGTCGAGGTTAAATCTCGTCGTGTTGGTGGTTCAACATACCAAGTACCAGTAGAAGTTCGTCCTTCTCGTCGTAATGCGTTAGCAATGCGTTGGTTAGTTGAAGCATCACGTAAGCGTGGTGAAAAATCAATGGCATTACGTATGGCTGGTGAGCTAGTTGATGCAGCAGATAATAAAGGCTCTGCGGTTAAGAAACGTGAAGACGTTCACCGTATGGCTGACGCAAACAAAGCGTTTGCACACTACCGTTGGTAGGAGATTTAGCGTAGGCTTTTGTCTATGCTATTTTGTGATTAAGCAGTATTTAAAAGGACATCAATTTGTCACGTACAACCCCAATTGAGCATTACCGTAATATCGGTATTGTTGCTCATGTCGATGCCGGTAAAACTACAACGACAGAGCGTGTATTGTTCTACACTGGTATTTCTCACAAAATAGGTGAGGTACATGATGGTGCAGCGACAATGGACTGGATGGAGCAGGAGCAGGAGCGTGGTATTACTATCACTTCCGCAGCAACTACCACATTTTGGTCGGGCATGCAGGGGCAGTATGCACAACACCGTATCAATATTATCGATACGCCGGGGCACGTTGACTTCACTATTGAAGTTGAACGCTCACTGCGCGTATTAGATGGTGCGGTTGTTGTCTTTTGCGCGACATCCGGTGTAGAGCCTCAATCTGAAACTGTATGGCGTCAAGCTAATAAATACCACGTTCCACGTTTGGTATTTATTAATAAGATGGATCGTACAGGGGCGGATTTTGAAGCTGTTATTGCACAAATCCATACTCGCTTAGGTGCAACTTGTGTCCCAATTCATTTGAATATCGGTGCGGAAGATGGATTTAAAGGGGTAATCGACCTGATTAAAATGAAGGCGATTGATTGGAACGATGCAGATCAAGGAATGACGTTTGAGTATCACGACATTCCTGCTGAATTACAAGAACGCGCGCAAAAATTGCACGATGAACTTGTTGATACAGCTGCTGAAGCAAACGACTTCTTAATGGAAAAATACCTTGAAGAAGGTGAACTTTCTGAAGAAGAGATTAAAGCTGGTTTACGTATTCGTACGTTAAACAATGAAATAGTACTAGCAACCTGTGGTAGCGCCTTTAAAAATAAAGGTGTGCAAGCGGTGCTAGATGCCGTCATTGACTACCTTCCTTCTCCGACTGAAGTTGCCGCCATTAAAGGCGTCGATGAACATGAGAAAGAAGTGGCGTGTCCAGCTACTGATGAAGCCCCCTTTGCGGCGCTTGCATTTAAAATAGCAACGGACCCATTCGTGGGCACTTTGACATTTATGCGCGTCTATTCTGGAGTGGTTAATTCAGGGGATCACTTTTATAACTCAGTGAAAATGAAGAAAGAACGTTTTGGCCGCATCGTGCAGATGCATGCCAATGACCGTAAAGAGATCAAAGAGGTTTACGCGGGCGATATCGCCGCTGCTGTTGGCCTTAAAGATGTGACGACGGGTGATACGCTTTGTTCTCCTGATCATAAAGTGATTCTAGAACGTATGGAATTTCCTGAGCCGGTAATTCAAATTGCGGTTGAGCCAAAAACCAAGGCAGACCAAGATAAATTGATTATCGCATTAGAGAAACTCGCTGCTGAAGATCCTTCATTCCGTTTTGAAACGAATAAAGAGTCTGGGCAGATTTTGATCTCTGGTATGGGTGAGCTTCACCTAGATATTATCGTTGATCGCATGCGTCGTGAATTTAGCGTGAACTGTAACGTGGGACATCCACAGGTAGCCTATCGAGAAACTATCCGCAAAGCGGTATCAGTGGAAGGTAAATTTATTCGTCAGGGTGAAGGACCAAGCCATTATGGCCATGTCCATCTCAAACTAGAGCCACTTGAAAATGGCGCTGGTTTTGAATTTGTTAACGAAGTTGTTGATGGTAGTGTTCCTAAGGAATACATCCCAGCAGTTAACAAAGGCTGTTTCGAACAGATGAACCAAGGTGTACTAGCCGGATTCCCGATGCTAGACATAAGAGCAACATTAACAGGTGGTTCATACCATGATGTTGACTCAAGTGAAATGGCGTTTAAAATTGCCGCAATGATGGGCTTTAGAGATGGTGCATTAAAAGCTGATGCAACGATTCTTGAACCTGTGATGAAAGTAGAAGTGACAACGCCTGAAGATTGGATGGGTGATGTGGTTGGCGATTTAAATCGTCGTCGTGGTATGATTGAAGGTATGGATGATGGCCCCGGTGGTGTTAAAATTATTCATGCTAAAGTGCCACTTGCAGAAATGTTTGGTTATGCAACCGCAGTACGCTCAGCAACACAAGGTCGTGCATTATATTCAATGGAATTTTCCGAGTATGCTGATGCGCCGAAAAAAATTGCTAATGCAATTATTGATGCGAAATAAAAAATAAATTAAACTAGCGCCTTTCCATGTGATGGCATGTGGAGAGGTATTAACTGATAAAGAAGGTACACACTGTGTCTAAAAAACAATTTGAACGTAATAAACCACATGTAAACGTAGGAACAATCGGCCACGTTGACCATGGTAAAACTACACTAACTGCTGCTATCTCTGCTGTATTAACAAGAAAATTTGGTGGCGACATTAAAGATTTCTCTCAAATCGATAATGCTCCAGAAGAGCGTGAGCGCGGTATTACAATTAATACTTCTCACATCGAGTACGATACAGAAACTCGTCACTACGCACACGTAGACTGTCCTGGACATGCCGATTATGTTAAAAACATGATCACTGGTGCTGCTCAAATGGACGGTGGTATCCTAGTTGTTGCTGCAACTGATGGTCCAATGCCACAAACTCGTGAGCACATCCTACTTTCTCGTCAAGTTGGTGTTCCTCACTTAATCGTGTTCCTAAACAAATGTGACATGGTTGATGATGAAGAGCTACTTGAACTAGTAGAAATGGAAGTTCGTGAACTTCTTTCTGAATACGATTTCCCAGGTGATGATATCCCAGTAATTCAAGGTTCTGCTCTTAAAGCACTTGAAGGTGATGCAGCATGGGAAGAGAAAATCATTGAACTAGCTGATGCACTAGATTCATACATCCCACTTCCAGAGCGTGATGTTGACAAACCATTCATCCTACCAATTGAAGATGTATTCTCAATTGCTGGTCGTGGTACTGTTGTTACTGGTCGTGTTGAGCGCGGTATCATCAAAGTTGGTGAGTCTGTTGAAATCGTTGGTCTACGTCCAACAGTTACAACTACTTGTACTGGTGTTGAGATGTTCCGTAAACTTCTTGACGAAGGTCGTGCTGGTGAGAACGTTGGTGTTCTTCTACGTGGTACTAAGCGTGATGACGTTGAACGTGGTCAAGTTCTTGCTAAGCCTGGTTCAATCAAACCACACACTAAATTTGAAGGTGAAGTGTACATCCTAAGTAAAGATGAGGGTGGTCGTCACACTCCTTTCTTTAAAGGTTACCGTCCACAGTTCTATTTCCGTACTACTGACATCACTGGTGCTGTTGAGCTTCCAGAAGGTGTTGAAATGGTAATGCCTGGTGATAACCTTAAGTTCGTTGTTGAACTAATTGGTCCAATCGCTATGGATGAAGGTCTACGTTTCGCGATTCGTGAAGGTGGCCGTACTGTTGGTGCTGGTGTTGTTTCTAAAATCATCGAATAATTTTTATTCGTAGATTGAACAATACAAAAAAGAGAGCTTAGGCTCTCTTTTTTTATGCGTGAAGAAAAGCGTCGGCTTGTTTATACCAACTCCGGTAAGTATGTGATCTAAATTTTGCGTAGGAAAAATAGCTTAATTCAAGGCGTAATTTGACGTAAATGGTTATTCCCTTTGCGAAAATTACAACGCAGCAGTAAGTTGTTTTAACCAGTAAAATAGATCAGCTATTTATCGGAATTGGTATTAAATTGCGCAGTGAAGTAATGCTAAAAGCCGTTTACATTATTTCCCTCTATGGTGTATATGCGCTGTGTATTCTCCTGTGGTTGCCTATGTGGTGCATTTTTTGACTGTTCCCGTTGCGCATAATACCATTCCGCATAATATTGTAATATTGTGGTCACCCATTAGTTAGTTCCGGTCAGGGCTTGTTTAGGAAAAATGATGGAGAGCAGGGGGCATGATTGAGTAATAGCAGGTTATTACGATTGAATGCAACGCTGTTATCTATTATTTTAACCAATAATCTAGATCAGATACTTATGTGGATTGGTATGCCCATTTTATGATATTAACTATACGGCTTGACAGGTGTGGTGTAAGGTTCTAAATTATGGACATTAAGCTAATTAATTGTGTTTAGTGTAACTGAATTAGGACTTTTTGTATGAGGGATATGACCGCCGGCGCATTAGCCGAAGAGCTAGGCGAAAGATTGAAGCAAGCTCGACTAAATCGAGACCTCACTCAATCCGAAGTGGCAGTGCTTGCTGGCATAGCCCGTAAAACTGTTATGAATGCAGAAAAAGGAAAAGTGCAACTCGATATCATGATTGCAATATTAATGGCATTAGACCTAGCAGATCAGTTAGACCTATTTCTTCCTCAACAAGAAATTTCTCCCCTACAGTTGGCCAAATTGCAAGGCAAGAAAAGACAGAGAGCTTCGGGGCAACGCAGCAATAAAGATGAGGAGCCCTCTGAATGGTAATGGAAGTCATTAAAATAACTTACCAAGATGAAGTGGTTGGCGCCGTTAGTTTTGACACAGAGAAAGGGGGCGGATCATTTGAATACGCTCCTAGCTTCGTAAAAAATGGCATCGAACTATCCCCAATCAAAATGCCATTATCAGGTAGAATTTATAGCTTTCCTGAGCTAGATTTCAATACTTTTAAAGGTCTGCCTGGATTAATTGCGGATTCATTGCCTGATGATTTTGGTAACGCGGTTCTCAACGCGTGGGTTGCCGGACAAGGTCGTTCACCGAGCGAAATTACGCCGTTACAACGCCTTCAATATACGGGCAAGCGTGGCATGGGAGCATTGGAATATGCTCCGGCTACACAGTTGCGAAGTTTAAATGCTTCACAACCTGTACAAATCCAATCGCTCGTTTCAATTGCACAGGAAATATTAGATTCACGAGGTGGTTTTGCAGTAAAACTAAAACAAAATGGCCAAGATGATCGGGAAGCAATGATCTCTTTATTATCTGTTGGTATGAGTGCAGGTGGAGCACGACCGAAAGCGGTATTGGCATTTAATGAAGATTTTACTCAAGTTCGCTCTGGGCAAGCCAATGTCCCAATAGGTTTTACTCATTATCTGATGAAATTTGATGGCGTAAGTGAGCATAACAAAAATCAAGAAACCTTCGGAGATCCATTGGGTTATGGTGCAATGGAATTTGTTTATCATTTGATGGCTCAGAAATGTGATGTCGATATGATGCCATGCCACTTGCTTCACGAAGGCCATCGAAGGCACTTTATTACACAGCGCTTTGATCGAATTATAAATAGAAAGGTGCATGTACAAACACTTAATGGTATTGCACACGTTGACTATAAAAAGCCTGGCTCATTCTCTTACGCCGAGTTATTTGGCATAGCCAGACAACTGAAGCTTTCTGCTCTTGAAGCCGAGCAACTTTTCAAACGCATGACATTCAATATCATTGCGCGAAATCATGACGACCATTCAAAGAACTTTGCTTTCATTCTGAAAAAAAAGAAGTGGAGTCTCGCGCCAGCTTATGATTTAGCCTATAGCTACAAACCAGGGAGTAAATGGGTCAATAGTCATTGGATGAGTTTGAATGGTAAAAGAGATAGCTTTACACGGAGTGATTTCTATAGCTTAGAAAAACTAAGCCCGATTTTTAGCAAAAGAAAGATTGACGATATTATTGATACGACTATTGAGCACGTATCAAGTTGGCCACAACTTGCACAGGAATGGGGGGTACCAAAAACATTGATAGAGGAAATACAAGCAAACTTGCGCCTCAACATTAAATAATATCAATCGGAGTAAATAGCTGATCTATTTTGCTGGTTAAAGTAACTTACTTTTTTGTTGTAAGTTTCGTAAAGGGATCAACCATTTACCTCAACTTATGCCTCAAATTAAGCCATTTTTCCTGTGCAAAATTTAGATCACATACTTAATCCGAATAAAGCCCCAATGCTGTAGAGGCTGAAAGAATTGCCAGATTCAGTCTGAGCTAACGCAGTTTATAAAATGGCTATAAAAAAACCTCAGATGATTACTCACCTGAGGTTTTTTTATCAACGGATTAATAAGCTACTTTATATAATGTATTGGCTCATTAAATCGCTATTAGAATGCGTAACTTGCACCAAGTACGATAACGTTGTTGTTTGCGCCTGGGTTGACGTCAGCAGCATCAGCTTGGTTACGGTACTCTAGGTAAGGTTGTACACCTTCACGAGTCCATGTTGCACGAACTTCATGCTCAAATGTGTTGCTCTTGTTGTCCGCTTCATTGATGTAGTAAACATTGTTGTAAGCTACTTGAACAGGCATTTCTTGGAATTGGTATGCAATTCTGTTATCAAAACGTAGTTGATCGTTTGTGTTGTCTTGATCGCCTACTTTATTGCTGCCATCAGCAATTTGGTAACGAGTTCGGTTAGAAATAGAAACACCTTTCAACATGCCATCATTGAAGTTGTAACCGATTTTTGCGTATGGGCGGTATTGAATGGTATCACCATTATGTAGTAAGTGTTGGTAACCACCACCTATCCAAAGACTTTCTGTGATATCGAAAGCTTGATCAACACCGATTGTAGTATATGCGGAGTTGCTGTAGTAGCTGTCGTCACCTTCTTCATCTGTTTTACCAAGTTGAATACCGTCAAACTCAACGTATACTGTTGTGCCAGTAGCAAAGGTGTGCCCAGCTTCAATTGTTGATGTGACATCAGATCCATTGAAATCTTGGCGAGAGTGGTTTTGTACATTACCAGTGATGTATGAAGATGTTGTGCCTTGAGGTGTGTAAGGTACTTCGGCTTCTGCTTCGCCTTCAGCAAAAGCAAGAGATGAACATAAAATAGTAGAAATTGCGATAGAAAGATTGAATTTTTTCATAGTTGTGAGCCTGTTGAGTTGTTAATAATTCATAGTTATCGTTCTCTCCTTGTTTATCCATAATGGTGAATCTCATATTCACTAGCTCAATCTTATTAATATATCCATTTCCTGATTGATGGCGCTAATATAAATGGACTAAATAAGCAGATCAAGGGCATAATGTTAGGGAAAACCAAACAATGTGGGAATGTCTATGCCATCAATCAGCCAAATTAATGCATTTATTGCAGTTTACGAATTAGGTGGATATAGCGCAGCTGCTCGTCAGTTAAACAGGGGGAGAACGACGGTCAGAGAGTTGCTTTTAACCTTAGAAGAGCAGATGCATGTTACCCTTTTTAAGGTCGATAAAAAAAACGTCGTACCTACCAAGAAAGCTGATAATCTCTACTTTCATGCGAAACTTTTACAGTCTCAATTGGTGTTTTTTGATGAACTCACTTCGGCGGTTGAAATAGAGCAAGAAGGCCAAATCACACTCTATTATGATGCTATGCTACCTATTCAATTTATGGGGGCGTTGAGTCAGCTAATGCAGCAAAAATTTAGTAAATTAAATTTAGTTTGGAAAGCTCTGAGCTGGAGTGAATCACTGGAAAACGTTTCTGAAAATGTGAGTGATGTCGCGTTTTTTACAACGGCTAAGCGTCAGTTTCCCAATGTCAAAATAGACGCCTGTATATTGGGAGCTATTAAATTAGGAATTTATGCTGGTAAAGAATCACCATTATTAGTTAAAGATTCAGTTTCTCGCCTTGATTTGCGCACCAATAGACAGATTATTACCCACAGTTTTTTAGACTCTCGTATCAATGATTATTTACGTTATGCCGCCCACTATATTGCCGTTGATAATAATAAAGATGTCTGTGAATTATTGGAACAAGGGGGGTGGGCGATATTACCTGAATATTATGCGCGCGAAGCGTTACAAGCAGATAAAATAGCTCCTTTAAAAGTAGATTTTGTATGGAATGATCTGCATCTTAATTTTGCGGCTTTCCATAATAAAAATGCCCATCAATCACCGACTATCGAGTATTTGTTATCACTTTTACCTGCTTTATCTAAAACATACTTTTAGATTGGATATTGTCTATTGATAGTAGAGCAGACTTGATTTGACAGTTACCCATTTTGTAATGGTGACTGTTAGTTTAGATTTGAGTTAAATTCGACCGTTTAATCACAATTAACCGGTCGAAGGTGCATGGTATAAAATTTTTACTGCCCAGTGTTACAGTGCTTTTTCAAACAAAGTTTGAATATCTTGCTCTGTTGGCACTCTTGGATTTCCGCCTAAACAAGGATCTATCATCGCCTTATCAATCCAGCTGGTAATATCCTCACTCGTAATACCCAGTTCTTTGAATCCCGCAGGAATTGCAACTGTATTACTTAATCTTTGAATGAGTAATACCGCCAAGTCGGCTGCATCACTATCATTTAACTTGCTCGTGTCACCACCGAGAGCTTCGGCAACAGCACGAAATCGTTCTGGATTTTTCTCGGCATTATATTCACAAACGATAGGCAATAATATTGCGTTACATACTCCATGAGGCAAATTATGCGTTGCACCAGGTTGATGTGCCATTGCATGTACTAATCCAAGTCCTGCGCTGTTAAACGCCATGCCTGCAAGATATTGTGCACATGCTAGCTTTTCTCTCGCTTCTAAATTTTGTCCATCAGAGACGGCTTTAGGTAACCAGATATTAATCAGCTTAATAGCTTCAAGTGCCGTAGGCTCGGTTAAAGCATGAGCACTAGGGGTGACATAGGCTTCAATGGCATGAGTTAATGCATCCATACCCGTTGCAGCGGTAACATGAGCTGGCAAACCTAGCATCAAAGTGGGATCGTTGACAGCGATATCAGGTATTTGCTTATCATCAATGATCACCATTTTAACTCGATTCTTAGTATCTGTAATAACAGAGTTAGATGTCATTTCAGCTGCAGTTCCAGATGTTGTATTGATAGCAACAAAAAAGTCACCGGGATATTTCACCTTTTCAATACCGTTAAAATCTTGAATATTACCTTCGTTTGAGGTGATAATTCTAATCGCTTTTGCACAATCAATTGGACTGCCGCCCCCCACGGCGATAAAACTATCACACGCTTCTTGTAAATATATATCTTTACCTCGATTGACCATATCAACCGTCGGATTAGGAGTTACTTCATCAAATAAAACATAATCAAGTTGCTGATTTTTCAGTGATGCAAATAGCTCATCGAGTACTCCTAGTTGTATTAAATTTCTATCTGTCACCAATAAGGCTTTTTTACTGCCCATTGCTTTTAATCGGATAATGCTATCACCCGTTGCTCCGACACCTGTCAGGCTCAGTTTTGGCATTTTTAATGCGAAAGACATAATAACTCCTATTTATTTTAAAGGTTGAATGTTTGTTTTAAATCCAATAAATCAGCACCACTTACGCCTTCAGGAATAAATCCACTGGCTAGGCAGCCGAGAAATAATTTCGCTCCCTTATTCGCAACATCGATATAATCAAATGCCTCTAACGCATCTTTACCTGTTGCCACTGCACCATGTTTTTCCCAAATGGCGACATCATATTGCATAAGCTTCTCAGTTGTCCCCTTGGCCAATTTTTGACTTCCTGGCATACAGTAAGGAACAATACCAATTCCACGAGGTACAAATGCTCTGACTTCAGGGATCATTTGCCAACACATTTGTGTATACATCATTTCATCATGAGCATATTCGGGATGATGGGAAAGCATGATCAGTTCTATCGGATGTGTATGGATAACGCAGCGATCTAAACTCCCCATCTTTTGTTTCGCCATAATAATTTCAACATGAGAAATAAATTCACTAGTCGGCGCATAATTATCTACTCCCCGCCCCCCCCAAAGAACATGATAACCATTAGCTTGATCATCGATTCTCAAAACACAGCCAGCATCCTGTGGAGTTTTTAAATCGCGAATACGCTCTCCTGTGCCCTTAACAAAGAAAATATGCCCAGCACTTTCCTTGGGGAAAGCAAACTCGCCGACGGACTTTAGAAAACAGTGCGGATAAGCCGATAAATCACTCGGTACTTCGCCAAATATCTCAGTGAGATCAACTGAAATATTACCACCATTACGCTCGGCCCATTCTCGTTGCCAGAGGTATTGACCCGCTTCAGAAACTTTGGATATTTGTTCAACAACAAGACTATTTAAGGTTACTTTAGTCATAATATTCTCACATAATTAATTAAATTTTAGGCGTAACTATCCTCAATCCAGGTGCAAAAAATAGATTAAAAATAGGGGGTGTTACTTCATATAAAAGACTGAACGCATCATTGTCATCATCGGCGAATTATCGGGGTTGGTTTTCATTATATCTTTCATATAACGCCACCATTTTTGACAAACATCCGTATTGGCCAAATCACTCCACACTTTTTCATTTTTGATTTCTACGTAAGCAAATAGTTGATTACTATTTTTATCTAAAAAAATGGAGTAGTTGCGACCACCGTGCTGTTTTAATAACTTAAGCAACTCCGGCCATATTTCATCGTGGCGACGCTCATATTCCTGTGCACAGTTGGGCAATAAATACATGATCAATCCTATTCTTATAAATTCATTGTTCATCGGAACTCTCCTTAGCACCTTTATTTTGCTTTCGCAGCCAGTAAACGTTTAAATAAACCAGGCAAAGCAATAACGCTAATGAGCATTAACCCAATAATAATTGACATCACTATTCCTGGTACATTTAATAAGCCCAATCCAACCGTGACCAATCCCATTAAGAAAATAGCAATGACAACACCGCCAATACCGCCAGAGCCACCGAGAATGCTCACCCCACCTAAAACAACCATGGTGATGATGCTTAACTCCCAACCAAGGGCAATAGTCGGCCGCGTACTGCCTAATCTTGACGTCAACATAATAGAAGCGACACCACAGAATAAGCCCACTAGCGTGAATAAGATCAGCTTATGACGAGCAACATTTATACCCGTATAAAAAGCAGCAACAGGGTTCTGGCCTATGGCATAGGTTTGTCGGCCAAAATTGCTTTTATGTAACAATATATAAAAGATCACAGCCAAAATAACAAAAGTGACAAATTCAAAGCTAAACAAAGAAAAAGCATATCCTTGGCCAAAATAAGCAAATGATTCAGGATAGTTATGCAGAGATTGATCACCAAGTAAGATGTAAGAGATGCCTCTAAAAAGACTCATTGTCCCTATCGTTACAACAATAGACGGTATTTGTAATTGAGTCACAAGCAATCCATTGAACAAACCACATAATGTACCAACGGCCATTCCGGCTAAACAAATCAATTCAATGCCGGCGCCTGTTTCTGCGGTAAATCCCATGGCAACAGAGCTAAGGGCAATAATAGAAGCGACGGAAATATCTATTTCTCTGACAATAATCACTAATGCCAAAGGCAGTGCGATGATTGCTTTCTCCGTAAAATTAAAGGAAGCATCCGAAAGAGACCATGGATCCAAAAAGTATGGCGATGCAAAACAGTTGATAATGAAAACCAACACTGTTGCTAATAATAGGAACGCTTCCCAAGTCAATAGCCACCGAGGTAAAGCTCTTTTGGGGGATGAAGGGTTAACCATGCAAATTTTATCTACGTTTTCCATTTTATTTCTCCAGAACTTATTTCTAAGATGCATTTGCCACTGCTTTTCTCAATATGATCCGCCCTAGCTTTCGTTCGGAACGAGAGTTTGCAATAACAGCAATAATAATAACTGAACCTGATATTGCCATTTGCCAGAATGGGGATATTCCGATTACTGGTAATGCATTATTAATCACACCAAGAAAAAGGGCGCCCAAAACACAGCCGAAGACAGTCCCAGTTCCTCCTGCGATACTCACGCCCCCTATAACACATGCAGCAATAACTTGGAGCTCAAAACCATTGGCGATATCAACATATGCAACCGCATATCGCGATATCCATAGGTAGCTTGCTATACCAGCTAATAAACCTGATAGGGTGAAACTTATAAACTGTTTTTTACCGACATCAACTCCAATATAATAGGCAGCTGTGGGACTGTTGCCTGCCGCATATATTTTTCGACCGAGAGGATGATGACGAGTAAAATAATAGAAAGCGATAATGACCATGATCGAACACCAGCTTAATATAGGAAGCCCTAAAAAAATGGTTCTGGGTATTGCTAAAAACATCTCACTCATTTGATGCGCATTTATCCATTCTCCATTACTTAATAGAAAGACAGTGCCGCGATAAATACTCATTGTTCCAAGCGTAACTACAATCGCAGGTATATTTAATTTCCAGACAAGCAGGCCATTAATCATCCCTAACAATGTCCCTAGTGCAGCACCGATTAAAATGATAATAGGGACAGGAATATCTGGATAGGTGCTATTAATCGTAGCAACAACCATCCCCGTCAATGCGACATTTGCAGCAACTGACAAGTCAATACAACGCGTAATAATTACGAGCATTTGACCTAGTGCCAGTATTATTAATATTGATGTGTCGTTATAGACAGAAAATAAATTTCCTACAGCAACAAAGTCGGGTACAGCGAATCCAATTAGCATAATCATGACTAATATCAAGCATGCCAATTGATATTCCCGATTCTTTAGTAAATTTTTCATTGCTCACCTCCAGCTAAACCTGTTGCAGCACTCACTATTTTTTCAGCAGTAAAGTTTTTTCGTTCGAATTCAGCAGCCATTAACCCTTCGCGCATAACAATAATTCAATCCGACATCCCCATCACTTCGGGTAATTCAGAGGAAATCATAATTACAGCTAAGCCATCACTCGTTAGTTCTGACATAAATTCATGTACTGCAGCCTTGGAACCTATATCAATGCCTTTTGTAGGCTCATCTAATATGATGACTTTAGGCTTCGTCGCTAACCATTTACCTATAACAACTTTCTGTTGATTACCACCCGATAAATTTGCAACTTTTTCATGCCAGTTAGGGGCTTTAACATGTAAACGTTTTGCGTACTCATCAGCCAGCACATACTCTGATTTGTCATTAAGGAAGCCGCTGGGGTTGATTTTTTTTAACTGCGGTAAGGCAATATTTTGATAGATTGGAAATTCTAGAATCGCACCTTGACTTTGGCGCTCTTCGGGGACATAGACTATTCCCGCTTCAATAGCAGCTTTTGGCGATTTAAGTAAAATGGGTTGCTGTGCTATTTTTATTTGTCCGGAAGCGTTCTTGGTAACTCCAAACAAAGCTTGCATTAACTCGGTACGCCCAGCCCCAACCAACCCATAAAATCCTAATATTTCGCCTTGATGTAACTCAAAATTAATGTCATCAAATTCAGTTGGATGGCTAAAATTATGCACCTCAAGAATTTTTTCCCCTAATTTTACACTCGACTTAGGGTAAGCATTCTCAATGGTTCGTCCAACCATCATCGTAACCAAGTCTGATTCTTCAATCTCATCTATTTTCCCATCTCCAACATAGCAACCATCTCGAAACACTGTAAATCAATCTGCGATAGTGAATATTTCATCAAATTTATGACTAATAAACAGGATCGCACAGCCCTTATCTTTTAGTTTTCTAACAATTTTATAGAAATCATCTATTTCACGGTGAGATAATGCTGCAGTGGGTTCATCTAAAATAACAACACGGGCATCGAATGATAAGGCGCGCGCTATTGCAACCATATGCCGTTGCCCAATACTTAATTCTTTAAGTATTGTTTTAGGGGCAAGAGGTGCATCAATTTCATTGAGAATTCTGACTGATTCTTGCTCCATTTTTTTCCAATTTAATCGACCTGATGGATGCAAAATCAAATGCCCAGCAAAAATATTTTCAGCAACACTGAGCTCATCAAACAATACTGTTTCCTGATGAATTGCTGTTATACCAAGTTTACGGGCATCATCTGGAGTGACTAAATTAATTTCTTCTGTATCTAACCATACCTTCCCTGCAGTTGGTTGATAGATTCCAGTCATTACTTTTACTAATGTTGACTTGCCAGGCCCCATTTTCACCGACTAATGCAGTAACCTCTCCTGAATAAAGCTCGAGTTTAACGTTATCTAACGCCTTTACACCGGGGAAGTGTTTACAGAATCCCATCAAGGAACAAAATAGGCTTAACTTCTGACATAATATTATCTTCTATAGTAATAATAGATTGGCCCGGTGCCTCAAGGCAAGTCAACACCGGCATCGTTGTTACCTAAATAATCTAGAAAATTTTCGCAAACTTATGAACATTATTACTATCATAAATAAAGGTTCAGCCATTGCAGCGTTGCCATTGGCGTCAAGTTTAGCAACTCCCATTCGGCCCATATTAACTTCTGTTTCAGTCGCATTATTTTTAACAAGATTATAAGCAATCACCGTGGCCGCATACCCTAAATCAATTGGGTTCCAGATCGCGAAGCTTTTCACCGCACCTGAATCTACATGACCAGCCAATTCAGAAGGAAGCCCTAATCCAGTAACAAATACTTTGCCCGTTTTGCCCATATCACTGACCGCTTGGGCGGCTGCAACAATCCCCACAGAAGTTGGTGCTACAATTACTTTTAAATTAGGATAAGATTTTATTAACCCTTGAGTTTCACGGTAGCTTTTATCAGCAAGATCATCTCCATATACTGTTGCAACAAGGTTTAAACCTTTATATTGAGGCAACATTTTTTTCATTTCATCAATCCATATATTCTGATTTGTTGCAGTAGGAGAGGCACTTAAAATGGCAAAATCACCACCTTCACTACCCGTTTCTTTTATTGCGACGGCCGCTAAATCTAAGTTTATTTTTCCGATTAATTCATTGCTAGATGGGTTTAAGTGGACAGCCCGCCCCGGTGCAGCAACTCCAGAATCAAATGAAACAACCTTAATGCCACGTTGTTGGGCTTTTTTAAGAATAGGCACTAGCGCATCTGTATCATTAGCTGAAATAGCGATAGCATCAACACGTTGTGAAATTAACGAACTAATAATTTCAATTTGCCCTTCCGCTGTTGGTGTCACCGGACCTGTATAGATAATTTCAACATCGCCAAGCTCTTTTGCAGCCTCTTGAGCGCCATCATTAGCCGCTTCAAAAAAACCTATTCCAAGTGCTTTTACGACGAGAGCAACACGTACCGACTCCGCTTGCACAACACCGCTAATAATAATGCTTAATACAATAATTACTGATTTAAGTGCTTTATTAATTTTCATATTCGTAAACTCCATTTATAGATTTATTGTTTGACGTAATACTTATTTCATTGACATTGCTTATGATCTCAATTGTTACCTGGTTACTGCCTTTAACGATTTAATAAGACATCTTTTTCATAACACTTTACTTGTTCAAGCCAATCTATACCCACGGGCACATTTTGTTGCATGCAGTAATAGTCCCAAACGGCCGCCCAAGGTGCAGACTTAGTTTCCTCTAGAAGTGCGAGTCGACTAGTGTAATCACCACTAATTTCTACTTTTTTAAGCAGTTCAATCGGTTCTAATAGCGCCTTTAGCAAGGCTTTCCGCATATTCCGAGTTCCAATGACCCATGCGGCAATTCGATTAATTGATGCATCAAAAAAATCCAAGCCAATGGTGACGCGATCGAGAAGATCATGGCGAATTATTTCACTAGCAATAGCCTGTGTTTCATCATCCAACATAACAACATGGTCACTGTCCCAACGAATTGGACGGCTTACATGCAATAACATTTCATTGACATATAGTGAAGCAGATGAAATTTTATCTGAGACAACTTCCGTGGGGTGAAAATGTCCGGCATCCATGCATAATGCAATACCTCGAGTTGCCGCGTACCCAAAATAAAATTCATTTGATCCTGCGGTGTAAGCTTCAGTCCCGATACCAAATAATTTAGACTCAACAGCATCCTTATGAAATTCAGGCGATAACTTCTCTTCTATTATTTGATCTAAAGAATCCATTAATCTTTGACGTGGCGCTAATCGGTCAGCAGGTACATCTTTGTAGCCATCTGGAATCCAAATATTCATCATTGATGGTGTGCCTAGCTCTTTACCAAAATATTCGGAAACTTTTCTACTTGCTTTACAATGCTCTATCCAAAAATCTCGAATTTCTTTGTTTGGATTAGTTAATGTAAGATTGTCTGCACTTAAAGGATGTGAAAAACACGATGGATTGAAGTCTAGGCCCACTTTATTTCTTTTTGCCCATAGGACCCAATTACTAAAATGCTCAGGACGAATTTTATCTCAATCTACTTTTTCATCTGATTCGAGATAAATAGCATGTAGATTTAAACGAAGTGTTCCCGGAATCATTGTCATCGCTTCAGAAATATCATCACGAAGCTGAGATGGCGTTGTTGCCTTGCCAGGATAATTACCCGTAGTTTGAATTCCACCGGTTAATTGCCCATCTGGATTTTCAAAACCGGATACATCATCCCCCTGCCAACAATGCATTGAGATAGGGATTGTATTGACTATCGCTAACGCTTTATCGACGTCAATGCCTAA
This sequence comes from Psychromonas sp. MME2, assembly GCF_040566515.1. Lineage (NCBI taxonomy): Bacteria > Pseudomonadati > Pseudomonadota > Gammaproteobacteria > Alteromonadales > Psychromonadaceae > Psychromonas > Psychromonas sp. MME2. Next base: position 780,641 of record NZ_JBEWXI010000002.1, read on the forward strand.
ATCCATATATTGCTGCTTGGCAATCTTAAATGCATTTTCAATATTGTCATTTTTATTCATAATGTGCCTCTTTAAACTATAAGGTATCGCATAATTTGTGATAGCGAACCGATTGATCATCAAATGAATTTGACGAATTTGCTTTGTATATAGATATATCAAATGAATTGTTGATTAATTTTCTCGCTGCTGAGACATCTTCAATTGCACTGATGGCAATCAATTGACCACAAATATTCCCGATTGCAGATGCCTCTATTGGTCCTGCCCATATATCGCAATTACATGCATCAGCGCATAGTTGATTAAGAAGTGAATTTTGACAGCCACCGCCAACGATATGGATCCCAGTTAATACATTACCAGAGAGCTCATTTAACGCTTGCCAAACTGAGCGATATTGCATTGCTAGACTTTCCATCGCACAACGAGTAAGTTCGCCAGGAGATACTGGGATAGGCTGCCCTGTTTTTTGGCAGAATAACTGTATGGATTCAACCATTGAGTGAGGATTTAAAAAACTTAAATCATCTGGATTAATTAAACTCATAAAAGGAGTAGACTGCCTTGCAAACTCTACTAATTCAGCAAAACTGTATTGTTTTAACTCTTTTTGAATCCCTTGAATAAGCCAAAGCCCCATAATATTTTTTAATACACGAAATTTTCCCTCTACCCCTCCTTCATTCGTTATATTAAAGTCCTGCGCATTTTTTGAAACAATAGCTTGATCACTTTCTATCCCCATCAACGACCACGTTCCTGAACTAAGATACGCCACATTCTTTTCTACTTTCGGGACTGCTAACACTGCAGCAGCGGTATCATGGCTGGTGATCGATGCGAATGGGATAACTTGATTTGTCATTTCATGAGAATAGGTGCCAATGATTCTATTTGGTTTAGATATAGGTAGTAACCATTGTGAAGGTAAGGAGAGTTTATGTAATAACTCTTCATCCCATTGCATCGTTTGGCAATTGACCATTTGAGATGTAGTCGCATTGGTATATTCGCAATTCAGAGTGCCTGTCAAACGGAACCCTAAATAATCAGGAATGAACAGCAAGTGTTTTACACTGTTTAACCAACAAGGGTTCTGCTTCTTAAGTGCAATAAGTTGGTAAATAGTGTTAAAAGGAAGAAATTGAATACCGGTAATTTTATATAAATAATCTTTGCCAAGTTGCGCTATGGTTTTATCCATCAAACCAGTTGTACGTGGATCTCGATAAGTAACAGAATCGCCTAATTTTAGGCCATCTTTGTCGATCAAGACAAAATCAACTCCCCAGCTATCAATCGCCATACAATCAGGGGTAATACCCGCGGCAATGATTCTATCTATACCTTCTTTTATTTCAGTAATTAAATAGTCTGTATCCCAACATAGAAAATCATTGCGTATGACATTTATATTTTCGAATCTATGGAACTCCTTTAAGATCAATTTATTATCTTTATAGAGCCCATGTATGACTCGGCCACTTCCAGCTCCGAGATCGATAGCAATAACACTTTTCATCATTTAATCACTCCTAAACCGATAGAGTGATATTAGTTATAAACAATAATGACAACCTTCATTATTTTTCAGAATAATATGAATCACATGTTATTTTTTAAAGATTCTCTTTATAGACCTCACAAAAAAAGATTTATCGCAAATCTTTTCAAAGAATGTTGTATACATTTATCTGTGGTGATTTAAAAAAAAACTAAAAATTATCGTTTTTGCTAACTAAACGGACGCCTTAGAATGATACGCCTTAACTCTTGTGATTTTTTTCTTGATTCCCAGACCGCAGTAACGACCGAATTACGTGAGCCACAACTTCCATATCCTGAACATAGCCATGATTTTGAGGAAATTGTTATCGTATCGAAGGGGCAAGGAATACATGTTTTAAATGATATTCCAACACCAGTTAGTCAAAATTTTGTTTGTTTTATAAACTCTCACGATAGGCATGCATTTCAAAGCGTTAACAATCTACATCTAAGCAATATTCTGTATTTACGAGATAAATTAAACGAAAGTATTAATTTAACTTCCTTTTTACCTGATGAAGATGGTCTACTTAAGGGGTATTTTGTTAATGATTCAGCTTTGACTACAATCGCGGCATTAATTAAAAGACTGGATGCCGAATCGCATAAAGGAACACACGATGCAAAATTAATGTGTCATGCTATTTTTCAAGAAATAATTATTGAACTCTGGCGAGGGAAAATAACAGACCATCAAAAATTAACTGAAAATGAGCGAATCGTGCTTGCTATTCAAATCATGAATAACCAGTCACATGAAAATTTGACTATAGATAGTGTTGCTGAGCGAGTAAAACTTTCATCGAGAAGATTGAGCGCCTCTATCAAAAAGCACACCAATAAGTCTTTTAATCAATACTTACATCAAATACGTATTAGAAATGCCATCCATCTTTTAATACATTCTGATATTTGTATTACAGATATCGCCTACCGTATCGGCTATTCGGACAGCAATTATTTTAGTTCAATGTTCAAAGAGATAATGGAACAACCGCCTAGTCATTACAGAAATAATAATGAAAAAAACTAGGGGGAGGATCTGTTAACTGGCTATGTCATAGTTCTCTTTTTTTGCTTTTTTGATAATATGTTCTGGCATTTTTTCAGCTAACACTGAGAGTAATTGTTTAGCTTGCTGCTGCAACTTCTTATCGGCAATAACGCTATGGTATAGCGCTCTATAGGCATCCATATAATCGACTGGGCTACCATAACCTTCATTTAAAAGACGTACGTAATTTACCTTCGCTTTTAAAAAGCCCTGTAGTGCCGCTTCTCGATAGTAAATAAGGGCACGATCTTTATCCTTTTTAACCAGAGTTCCCTTTTCATAATAGCGGCCTAATTGTTCTATTGCTGCTAACAGTCCCTGCTTAGCTGATTGTTTGATGTAGTACATGCCTAGCGTCGCATCTCGCTCTACACAGACTCCCCATGCCAGCATATCGCCCCATAAATAGGTATAGGAGGGTTCATGTACTTTTATTGCGTGTGCTTTGATATCTTCGACTAATTGACAGTCATCGGCTTTTACGCGTTGTAAATGTAGGTTTGCGTCGATTAAATTGTTCAGCTCATCCTGTGAATACAATTGCACTACTTCATATGCTGCACTGACATAGGGTGGAAATAGAAATGTAATTAATAGAAAAAATAAAGCTTTCATCGCGAACAGTCCCTGAACTCAGTAATATTCCTATATTATCGGCAGGAAATTAAAATAATTAACTTTTATTTTAGGAAAAGAGTAAAAAGCGCTTATTAACAAGAGCGCTTTTTAGCTAATTGAAGCGACTATGGGGTATTTTACGCGAGAAAGTTTTTTAGATCCCGCTACCTTGATCTTCGGTTTGTTCTTCGTGTAGTCCACATTCTCGTTTAAGACCAAAAAAGCGCGTATCCTCTTCACTTAATCCTGCTTCGAGTGGGCGTGAGGTTTGTACATCACCAACGGACACGTAGCCTTGTTCCCATAGTGGGTGATATTCAAGATCATTCTCTTTCAGGTAATAAAAGACATCTTTATTACTCCAATCGATAATGGGTAAAAATTTAAAGCAGCCATTTTGTATGCTTAAAACAGGTAACTGTTCACGGCTAGAGGCCTGTGAACGACGTAAACCTGAACACCATGTTTGTGCATTTAGTTCTTTCAATGCGCGTTGCATCGGCTCAACTTTATTGATCAAATTGTACTTGGTCAGACCCTCAACACCTTGTTCCCATAATTTGCCATAGCGAGCTTCCTGCCAAGCATTGCTATGGCGTGCACTATAGACTTTAAGGTTTAAGTTGAGTTGTTCGGTCAACTTATCAATAAACTGATAGGTTTCAGGGAACAGATAGCCGGTATCCGTTAAGATAATCGGCGTATCGGCCTTTATTTTCGTCACCAGATGTAAGCAGACTGCAGCTTGAATACCAAAACTTGATGAGAGAACAAACTCATCGGGTAAATTATCTAGCGCCCATTGAATGCGTTGCTCTGCGTTCATTGATTCTAATTGTACATTGACCTCTGCTAATGTTTCTGTACGTTGCTGTTTGTCTAATGCAAGTAAAGATTGCAGATCGAACTGCTTAGTTTCACTACTGTTATTCTTGATCATGAAAATCCCTAGAAGCGATAATCACTTCGGAAACGATACCTGCGCGTATAGCGAAATCACCAAAACATTCACCATTATTACGCTCTGCTGCCCAGCGGCCGATTAACTCATCTAATGTCGCCAGGATGGTTGCTTCGTCGATATTTTCTTTATGCATTTTTGGCAAACGCGTACCGTTGGTATTGCCACCTAGATAAAGATTGTAACGACCTGGTGCTTTACCAACTAAACCAATTTCAGCGAGCATTGAACGACCACAGCCATTAGGGCAACCGGTGATGCGTAGAATTATTTTGTCCTTGGCGATACCATGTTTGGCCAACAGCGCTTCAACGTCATCGGTTAAACCGGGTAGGTAACGCTCAGCCTCTGCCATTGCCAATGGGCAAGTAGGTAATGCAACACAGGCCATTGAGTATTTACGCTGATCCGTTGTACCGTCATCAATCAAACCACACTCACGTGCCATTTTCTCAATCAGCTCTTTTTGTGACTCTTCAACTTCAGCAATCACTAAGTTTTGGTTAGCTGTCATGCGGAAAGTACCGGTGTGTACTTGAGCAATCTTGTTTAAGCCCGATTTTAATGGTTTGCCGACAAAATCAAGAATACGTCCATTTTCAATAAATACAGTTAAATGCCATTTATTATCAATACCCTTAACCCAACCGATACGATCGCCTCGATCGGTAAATTCATATTTACCCGGTGCGGCAAAGGTAATGCCTGAACGTTTTTCAACTTCTACTTTAAAGGTTTCAACACCATGTGTTTCTAAAGTGTATTTAACTCGTGCATGTGAACGGCTAACTCGACCACCTAAGTCGCGTTGCGTCGTCACTACCGCTTCCGCTACAGGGATCACTTTATCTACGGGAATGAAACCAAAATCATCACCTAAGCGAGGGAAAGTGGTTTTATCACCATGGGTCATGCCAAGTCCCGCACCGACAATGACGTTGTAACCAATAATTTTTTCATTTTCGATAATGGCAACAAAGTTAAGATCATTCGCATGAATATCCACATCGTTATAAGGAGGCAGTGCTACCGCTATTTTAAATTTACGAGGCAAGAAAGTTTCGCCGTAAATTGGCTCGTCTTCAGTTTCTAATACTTTTTCACCATCTAACCAAATTTCAGCATAAGCATTACTTTTTGGTAAAAAGTGTTCACTAATCTGTTTTGATAACGTGTAAACTTCACTGTGTAGTGCTGATTGTTCCGGATTTGAGGTACAAATCGTGTTACGATTTACGTCACCTGCGGTAAAAATAGCGTCTATATTGGCTTTAAATTTCAGCTCTTGAAATACCGATTTTAGATTACGTTTAAAAATCCCATGATATTGGAAAGTCTGTCGTGTGGTAATACGAATACTACCCGCATCGGTCAGTTCAGAGGCGATGCGATCTATCTCAAGCCATTGTTGCGGCGTAACAACCCCACCAGGTAAACGAGCGCGTAACAGGAATGAATATAAAGGTTCTAATTTCTGTTTTTTACGCTCAGCCCGGAAATCACGGTGATCCTGTTGGTATAAACCGTGGAATTTCACCAGCTGCACTTCATCGGAAGGAAACGAACCCGTTGTGTTATCGTTTAGCCCTTCAACTAATTTACCGCGAAGAAAATTACTTTCAATTTTAATGCGTTCGTTATCGTGTAATTTTTGGCTCATTAGTAAACATCCCTTTGGTAACGTTTTGCTTTACGTAATTCATTTAATTGTTGTTCTGCTTGCTCAGCGTTAATATTGCCTTGCTCGCTGATGATCTCTATTAATGCAGTGTGCACATCTTTAGCCATTCTGTTGGCATCACCACAGACATAAAAATGAGCGCCATCCTGTAACCATTGATACACTTCTGCTGCGTTCTCTCTTAAGCGGTCTTGCACATAAATTTTTTCAGCTTGGTCGCGTGAGAAGGCCAAATCTAACTTATTTAGACGCCCTGATTTTAAATGTGATTGCCACTCTGTTTGATAGAGGAAATCTTCATTGAAGGTTTGATCGCCAAATATCAGCCAATTTTTACCCGTTGCATCGCCCGCTTCACGCTCTTGCATGAAGGCTCTAAATGGTGCTATTCCCGTACCTGGACCAACCATAATCACGGCGGTATCAGGATTAGTCGGCAAACGGAAATTGTGATTTTCTTCGATAAATACTTTTACTTCGCCACCTTCTGCTAAGCGGTGATTTAAGAAACCCGATGCTGCGCCAGAGCGTGCTTCACCTTGCTCATTTTCAAATAGTACCGACCCAATAGTGAGATGTACTTCATCCTCTACTTCACTTTGGCTAGATGCAATGGAATACAAACGGGGCGATATGCGACGTAATAGAGAGATAAACTGTTCTTCGCTGATCGCTTCATTGCCTTGTTCGCTCACCACATCAATGATTTGATGGTTATTGGCAAATTCCCGTAGGGCATTTTTATCTTCAGCTAATTTCAATAGCTCACTGTTATTAGTTAGTTTGCCATAACCTTCAATAAATGCAGGGTGTGTACCCGTGAGTTCGTAATCTTCAATGAGTGCTTGTCTAAACTTCGTTAGGCGGTCATCAATGCTAATTTGTTTTTCAGCATCAACGCCCAGTTTGCCGATTAAGGTATCAACCATCACCTCATCATTTTTAAACCAGACACCTAATGCATCACCGACTGTATATGATAAATCAGACCCATCAAGATCGATTTCAATATGACGAACATCTTTAGCGGAACGATCCCCTGTTATCTTTTGGCTAACGGAGAGGGTTGCCGTAAACGGTGACTGTTTATTGTATTTATTTGCCTGAGTTGCTGTTTGAGTCGCCTGCATCGCGGTAGCAGCAACACCGCCTTTGGCAATCGTTGCTTCTATTTTATTTAGTGCAGCCTCAAACCATGACGGGGTGACTGATTCATAATCGACATCGGCATCTAAACGGTCATGGATGACTTCGCCACCTAAGGCTGTAATTCGTTGCTCAAAGTCCTTGCCTGTTTGGCAGAAAAATTCATAGCTTGAGTCACCCAAACCGAGTACTGCAAACTTAAGATTGTTCAATTTAGGGGCTTTTTTAGTTGCCAAGTATTGGTGTAATCTATTGCATCATCGGGTGCTTCGCCTTCGCCATTGGTACTGGCAACAATCAATAGATGGGTCTCATCTTTAATATTTTTAACTTTATAATCAGCCATCGAGATGAGCTGGTTGGCAATCCCTTTGGCGCTTGCTTGTTCTGCCAGCTTTTCCGCAACGCCTTTAGCATTACCCGTTTGCGAGCCATAAAGAATGGTGAGAACTTGTCCTGAGCTTACCGTTGTTGATGCTGTTTGCGTTGCCTGTGGGCTTTGGCTGATCGCAGCTAAATAACCACTTACCCAAGCTATTTGTACAGGCTCTAAACCTGCGGTTGCTTGCTGCAGTTGAGCAAGTTGAGATTCTGATAGAGGCGAGGTAAATGCCGACAGATTATTAAGTGCCATATAAGTAATTTCCGCTATTACATAAAGATAGTGACGATATTACGCTTTGTTAATATAGTGACATAATAATAAAATTCGATGTTTTATAACAAAATAGAATTTACAACTTAGATTCGCGCTTTTATTCACTAAATTTGTTTGGCATGCTTACCGCTGTTGAGATTAGTTTCGCATGCTATTTCTGTCTGTTATATACTTTTAAATATAAAAATTAACTTGGTTAACGGGGCAATAGCCTCTATTCTTGTTTGTAATGCTGTTAGTTTTACTTTTAGTTTTAATATTATGATTTATTTAACTTTTAATGGTGGAGAACCTGATGAAATTTTTGTCCTTTAAAATAGTGTTGCTAACTTTGTTGGTCACTAATCTTTTTGCCTGTAGTCAAGAAGAAGTTATCGTTGAAGAGCCTGTTATTAGGCCTGTCAAAACTACGCTTGTCGAAGAACAATTTTTTGAAGATGGACGTAGTTTCCCTGGGCTTGTTGACGCTGTGCAAAAAGCGCAAGTATCCTTTCGGATTCCTGGTAAGTTATTAAAAATTCACGTAAAAGAAGGTGATAAGGTGGAAAAGGGGGCATTGCTTGCAGAGCTTGATCCTACCGATTATCAAATTACCTTAAATAATCGTAAAGCAATTTATAATCGCACTAAAGCTGATTTTAAACGTGGTAAAGAATTGGTTGCAGATGGTTATATTTCACGTACTCAATATGACAAAATGGAATCTGACTTTTCCTCTGCCGAAGCGGATTATAATCAAGCCAAGCAAGATATGCTTTATACTAAATTGTATGCATCCTTTGCTGGGACGATAGGTAAACGCTACGTTGATAATTTTGAAGAGGTCAGTGCAAAAGAGGAAATTTTTAATCTTAATGATGTGTCGCGAGTTGAAATTAAAATAAATATTCCAGAAAACTTACTGCAAAATCGCCAAACCACGACTGCCCATCTTCGTACTTATGCGTCGTTCGATAGTATGCCTGATAAACATTTCCCGATTAAATTAAAAGAAATGAGCACTAAGGCTGATCCGCAAACACAAACCTTTCAGGCAACTTTCTTAATGGATCAACCGAAAGAGATTAAATTGTATGCAGGGATGACCGCTAATGTTCGTATTGAAGTTGATTCAGATACAATACTAAGTAAATTTTTCCTTGTTCCGATTAGTGCCGTTAAGGGGGGGATTGACATGAATCCCGTTGTTTTTGTCGTCCAACCTGAGACAAATATGCTTAAAGAGCAAGCTGTTAAAGTTGGTAGCATGAGAGGCAGTAATATTGAAGTGACAGAGGGGGTTAATGTGGGAGACCGTATTGTTATCGCTGGCGTATCATTTATGCGTGATGGTGACAAAGTGAGCTTGATGCCTTTCGTAGAGCAAGCCGATATTATGACCGCACCATAGTTTAGAACTTATCTCAGTTAAGCCATCAAAGGCAGGAATGAAATGAATATTGCAGAGTACTCAGTCGTAAATAAAGTGGTCACTTGGTTGGTGGTCCTTATTTTAGTTGGTGGAGGGATCACCGCCTATGAAAAAATTGGTAAGCTAGAAGATCCCGCTTATACCATTAAAGAAGCAAAGGTGATAACCCTCTATCCGGGCGCCACCGCAAATGAAGTTGAATCAGAAGTGACCTTCCATGTTGAAGATGCCTTGCAGCAACTAGAGCAATTAAAACGGTTAAAAATGACCGTGAATAGACCCGGTTATTCCGAGGTATCTATCCAATTTCAAGATAAATATAAACCCGAGGATATGCCCGGTATTTATGATGAGGTGCGTCGTAAAATCACCGACATGCAGTCTAAGCTTCCTCCTGGGGCTATGAAACCGATTGTCTATGACGATTTTGCTGATGTTTATGGGTTATTTATTGCGTTAACTGGTGAAGGGTATAGCTACCGAGACCTAAAAGATTTTGCTGACCTACTTAAAAAAGAGTTAGTGTTGGTGGATGGTGTTCGTAAGGTGGTGATTGCTGGAGAGCAACACGAACAAGTTAATATCTTTTTATCACGCACTAAACTGGCTGAATTGGGACTGAACCCTCAGGAAATTGCTAACGTTTTAACGTCTCAAAATGTAGCGTCCCCCGCGGGTAACTTGCGTGTTAAAGATGATTATATTCGTATCCACCCAACCGGCGAATTTGATTCGGTGCAGGGAATTGGTGAGGTGCTTATCTCTGGTGATGGGCGACAATTAATTCGTTTAAAAGATATCGCAACCATAGAACGTAGTTACAATGATGAGCCGAAACTGCTTTATTACCGTAACGGTAAGCCTGCACTCGCCCTTGGTTTGTCAATGCAATCGGGTACGAATGTGGTTGCCGTTGGTCAGCGCATTGATCAGCGCCTTAAAGAACTCCAATCAGTTACACCGATGGGGATGCAAATAGAGGCGATTTACGATCAGCCTTCAGAGGTTGAGAATTCGGTAAATGGTTTTGTCATTAGTGTGCTACAGGCGCTGCTTATTGTAGTGGTTGTTTTATTATTCTTTATGGGAGTTCGTGTCGGTTTAATCATTGGTGCGGTACTTTTGATTACCGTTGCTGGCACTATTTGGATAATGGAAATGGCAGATATGGAGTTGCAGCGTATTTCCCTAGGGGCATTGATTATTGCCTTGGGAATGCTCGTTGACAACGCTATTGTGGTTGCTGAAGGTATGTTGGTGCGAATAAAATCAGGAATGAATGCCACTAAGGCGGCCAGCGAAACCGTAGAGCAGACTATGTGGCCATTATTAGGTGGTACTGTTATTGGTATTGTTGCCTTTTCTGGAATTGGTTTTTCTGTCAGTTCGGTCGGGGAGTTTGCGGGTAGCTTATTCTGGGTTATTTTAATCTCTTTAAGTTTATCTTGGCTGACTGCTGTAACGACCACTCCCTTGCTCTGCGCCCTGTTTATTAAGCCAGATAAAAAAGTAGAAGGTGCTAAAGAGGTTGATCCCTACGCTGGATTTTTATTCCAAGCTTATAAAAAACTGCTTTTAGTTGCATTACGCTTCCGCTGGGTAAGTGTCTCGCTAGTTGTGACGCTATTTATTGTTGCGATTATCGGATTTGGTTATGTGAAACAGGGCTTTTTTCCTGATTCAAATACACCGATGTTTTTTGTCGATATTTGGGAAGTTGAAGGTACAGACATTAAAAAAACCCGTGAAGATACCTTAAAAGTTGAACAATTTATATTACAACAGGAAGGGGTTGTCTCAACCTCCACGGTTATTGGTGGTGGATCACTTCGTTTTACTTTGGTATATGCCCCTGAGTCGCAAACAGCGGCCTATGCACAAATTATAGTAAAAACGGAAGATTGCTCGAAAATTGCAGCTATTCAGGAGAAAGTCGATGAATTTATGCGTGTCGAGTTACCTAATACCGAACCGAAGATTAAAAACCTACGGATAGGCCCCGGACGCGATTCAAAAATTGAAGCGCGTTTTTCTGGGCCAGATCAAAAAGTGCTGCGAGAGCTTTCCGATAAAGCACAAGATATTATGTTTACCGATAGTGAAGCGAAGGATATTCGTGATGACTGGCGTCAGCCTGTTAAAGTGATTCGTCCAGTTTTCAATGAACAAGTTGGCAGACAGTTAGGGATCACCAGAACAGAATTAACGGCGGCGTTAAAGCAATCTTCTGTGGGCAATAGTGTTGGGATTTTCAGAGATGGTAACCGTCTACTGGATATCGTCTTACGGTCGCCAGAAAATGAGCGAGATGATGTTGCCAAGCTAAATGATATTCAGGTTTATAGCCACATATTGCAACAAACCGTACCGGTTGGACAGGTTGTCTCTGGTTTTGAAACAGTATGGGAAAATAATATTGTGCGCAATAGAAACCGGGCTCATACCATTATTGCTTCCTGTAATCCCATTGGCGAGTTAGCTTCACCATTATTTAATCGTTTACGACCTCAAATAGAAGCTATCGATTTACCGCCAGGGTATACCCTTGAATGGGGTGGGGAATATGAAGATGGTCGAGAAGCATCTGGGCCTCTTTTCTCTGCATTGCCGGGTGGTTTCCTGTTAATGATTATTGCCACGATTTTATTATTTGGTCGTATTCGTCAACCGCTGATAATTTGGTTAGTGGTGCCAATGGCTGTCATTGGTATTACTGCAGGCTTATTAATAACAGGTGGTGCATTTGACTTTATGGCTTTACTTGGTGCGTTAAGCTTGGTCGGTTTATTGATTAAAAATGCGATTGTATTGATTGAAGAGATTGATTTGCAAAAGGAGCAGGGAAAAGAGCTGTTTCAAGCGATTGTGGAGTCTTCCGTTGCGCGTATGCGCCCCGTGATGATGGCCGCCTCGACAACCATTTTGGGGCTTATTCCGCTATTGGCTGATGTGTTTTTTGTTAATATGTCGATTGCAATTATGGCGGGACTCGGATTTGCAACGATTTTAACTTTGATCATCATTCCCGTGCTGTATGCTATTTTCTATAAAGCAAAATATAGAGAGTTAGCGTAAAGCTAAGGTGCTATTTTAAGTTGAGATAAAAGCCCCTGCATTGATTTTGTAGGGGCTTTTTTGTTTATATGGCTACTTAATGAGGGAATAGGAGTAATGGCATTAACATCACTTACGGTAAATACTCTAACCACCCGGGATTTTTAAACCATCTTTCTTGGAGCTTCTGCAGCTCACCATTACTGGTTAGGGTGATCAATTTCTCCCTTAATTTGCTCTGTAATTGTATCTCTTCTCTATTGACCGCGATAACAATCTCTTCAATCGCAAGCGGCTTTTCTAAATGCGTAAGTTTGGATGTAGTGTCTCGTAATACCGCCAAATTACAAATCGTTAAGTCAGTCATTAATGCATCGGCTTTATTGGCGTGTAAAGCAAGTATCGCATCTTCATAATGGTCGACAGTATCAATCTGTGCATCGGGAAGGCGCTCCTTGGCAAGCGCTAAGCTAGTCGATTTTTTCATGGCAAGGATACGTACGTTTTTATCATTGAAGCCCGTTGAATTTCTTATGCGCTGCAAGTTATCTTTAGTGACCAATAACGATTTTCCAGTAATTGCATAGGGGCCTATAAGGGTACTTTTGGCGCTACGTTCTTTAGAAAAGGAGAATCCTGAGATAATAACATCAATTTTATTATCCTCTAATGCCTTGATTAACTCTGCAAAGGGCATTAGTGCTATTTCTACTTGTGCGGGTATTGCGCTTGCTAATAGATCGGCTAATTCGACATCATAACCGATAATATTATTTTCATTGGTGACAAAATTAAAGGGGGGTTGTTCGCCTGACATACCTACGATTATTTTTCCTGAACTTTTTATTCGTGCAAAGGCGTTTTCTTCAGCGTGTACAATTTGGCTACAACAAAAAAGTGCTGCGGCTATTAATAAAAAAAAATGGTTGGATAGTACTCTTCGGCGCAATACGTTCATTGGATTTCCTATAATTTATGAAAGTTTATCTATAGTCAAAGTTATCTATTGGTTTTATTTTTTAATAGTATATGTGAAAGCATGTTTTTTGTCTTTTAGATTTGTTTTTGTTATCTGTGTGATTTTTAATTTTCAATAATTAATATAAAAGTATTTGATAAATAAACATATTGAACAAATTGTCGTTATGTTTTATTGTTCTTTTATTTTGTCAAATTAATGTGATGAAATGAGCGGATTATGTCGTGTTTATTTGTTATTGTATGATTTTTTATTTTATCGTTATATTAAATGCCTCCTCAATTAGAGATATTAATATACTCAAATAGTTAAGGAGCTGAACTTGCTAACATTCTTTCTTGCCGATTTTAATTTACCCTATTCCTTCGCGCTGGCGCTAGTTATTGGTATTGCTTGTCTTGAAGGTATTGGCTTGTTAATTGGTTTAAGCATTGCTGCTTTTATCGATGAGCTATTTTCTATTGATTTTAATATTGATAGTGAATTACCTACTGGTGGTTTAAGTGCAATATTAGGCTGGTTATTTCTTCATCAACTACCTCTATTAGTTTGGTTATTATTGTTTTTATGTAGCTTTGGTATGGTCGGCGTGACACTTAACTATTTGATTGTACTGCCGCTATTACTTACTGTTCCTGTAAGTATTGTGTTGGGATACTCTTAACGCGTTTTTTAGCTAAACATATCGCTGCGATTATTCCCAATAATGAGAGTTCCGCCTCTTCCTCAAGTAGTTTTTCTGGCAAGTTAGCAACCATCACCATCGGAAAGGCATCAAAGGGCAATGCCGCTGAGGCCGTATTGCGTGATAAATATAATCAAAAGCACTATGTATTAGTTGAACCAGAGGATGAATTACAAGTATTTGAACAAGGAACTGAGGTTGTGCTCATTGAAAAACAAAAAAACAGCTGGTTAGCAATTAAGTTTAAAAGCTAATTATTTACGTATATTTTTTATTTACATATTAAAGGGTGATTAATGGAACAACTATTTGGACAAAACATGCAATTTATTTTACTGATGACAGGGATCGCCTTAATCGCATTGATTACTATCGGTCTTATCTTTGCAAAATTATATAAAAGAGCGACCAAAGAAATTGCTTTTGTGCGTACCGGGATGGGCGGTGAAAAAGTGGTAAAAGATGGTGGCGCGATTGTTTTACCTATTTTGCATGAAACGATTCCTGTGAATATGAATACCTTACGAATTGAAGTGAGCAAAATACAAAAAGATGCATTAATCACAAAAGATCGTATGCGTGTCGACGTCAAAGCGGACTTTTATCTTCGTGTAGCTCCTCATTCCGAGGGGATTTCTATGGCTGCGCAAACATTAGGTACCAGAACAATGCGAGTTGCAGAGCTAAAAGCATTGATGGAATCCAAGTTTGTGGACGTATTACGTGCCGTTGCAGCGGAGATGAGCATGATTGAAATGCACGAGCAACGCGCGGAATTTGTGCAAAAAGTACAGCACAGCGTGATGAATGACTTAGAGAAGAATGGTTTGGAATTAGAGTCGGTCTCATTAACGGGGTTTGACCAAACTGAACTGCAATTTTTCAATGAAAATAATGCTTTTGATGCCGAAGGTCGTGCGCGTTTAACCAATATTATTGAGCAAAAACGTAAAGAGACCAATGATATTCAGCAAGAAAATCGAATCTTAATTGAGCAACGAAATCTGCAAGCGGAAAAACAATCTCTAACTATTCAACAGGAGCAGCAGGAAGCGCAATTAGCTCAAGAGCAAATTCTTGAATTTAAGCGCTCTCAACAAAAAGCGGAAATTATTAAGCAGCGTGAGTTAAACCAACAGGAAGAGCGTCAAGCTGAGATTTCTAAACAGCGTACTATTCAATTAGCTGAAATTGAAAAAGCTAAGCAGATTGAAATGCATGAAATTGAGAAACATAAAACGTTAGAGCAATCACGTATTCAACAAGAACAAGATATCGAAGTGTCTGAACAAGATAAACGTATTGCTATCGCTGAAAAATCAGAAGTTGAATCTGCTGCGCGGGCAAAGGCTGCGGAAGCTGAAAAAGGAAAAGTAGAAAAAGAAGAAGCGGTTATTACTGCCAAAGAGGTCGCGCAAGCTAATCGTAGTAAAGAGATTGAAGTCATTGATGCTAAAAAAGAAGCTGAAAGAGAGGCTGTCAGTGTCACCGTCCAAGCTGAAGCTGATAAGCGCGCTGCACAAGATAGATCTGAAGCTGTATTAATTGAAGCGAGAGCATCGGCTGATGCGAAAAAATTACAGGCTGATGCAGACGAAAAAGTTTATGCCGTCGAAGCGACGGGTAAGCTCGCTTTATATGAAGCAGAAAATACACGTAGTGATGAGCAAGTTGCCTTGCAAAAATCACTCGCCATCTTGAAAGTATTGCCTGAAATTGTCGCTAATGCAGTTAAACCACTAGAAAACATAGAGGGTATTAAAATATTACAAGGTTACGGTGGCAGTGCCGCTAGCTCAGCGGGTGGGGCGATGGTTAACTCCACGTCAGGCATGGCGGAACAAATCACTAGCGCCGCGTTAAACTACCGTGCTAACGCACCATTGGTTGATGCTATGTTACGTGAATTAGGGTTGGTGAATGGTGAAACGGGATCGCTTGCTGATTTACTCAATGGTAATCATAATTTAGTACAAGAAGCGTTGGCTAATAATAAGGAAGAGGCGATAACCAGTAGTGAATTAGTCAATTAACGGTATAAAATTATGCCGATATAGATTTAGCGAAAAAACCACAGAATCAATCCTGTGGTTTTTTGTGCCGATTGAAGGCAATTATTTTTTGGTGATCATCACTTCTTCTAGTTTAAGACCCGTTAAGCCATTAATCGATCGCCACAAGTAATAAAACACACCCAATAGCATTATCATTGATGGTAGCGCAATCATCGGATAACTATATAAGGTCATCTGCCCTAACTGTTGATTAAACTCTTGGTTCAGCTGGGCTTGTGACTAGCCATTTAGCAAGTATGTAATTCATGGTGGCGGAAAATACAAAAGATCCTGCCACCATATAAGTCGCTTTTAATAAACGTTTTTCAAATGTAGCAGTACAGTTGTGGTCTGCTAACCGTTTTTGTATTTTTTCTACATCCATGACGTCGGGATTGAAGAGCAATGTTTTGATTAAAGGGTAAGGTGTAAAAGTAGATGCCAATACTGCGATCCCGATCAGCGCCGGAATAGCGGCTTCTTTAATCGCTAACCATTTGTTGTCTAATTCCAGCAAACCGATGCCGCCAGTGAGTAATACGCTGATTAATCCTAATAAAGCAATAAAATTAAATTTTTTGTATTTGATTAATTCAAAAATACCCCAGCTAATTGGAAAGGCAAGTGCTGCAATCAAAGCGCCTGTCGCACCGAGAAACGCTTCACTGCTTAATTTCATCAGTATCAGTGACGGGATAACAATGCTGACAAGAAGGTCAACCATCGGGCGAGATTTGTGTGTCGGTTTACTATTCATCATTTTTTGGGCACTTTGGGTTGTGGTTTATCGCTAATTATCTTTTATAACATAAAAGAGGGAAGTCGGCATGCTTCGTCATGGGAATTTTAACCCGTAGTCGCTCCGGTATATTTTGTTGTGTAAAAAAATGGCCTGTAAAAACAGACCATTTGTAATGTAAATCAATTTTTATTTATGCATTCCTAGAACGGAATATCATCATCGAAATCCATTGAAGGCTCGTTATAAGGTGCGGGTGCTTGCTGTGGCGCTTGGCTAGCTGGCTGACGTTGTTGCGGTGCTGGCTGCTGGTAAGCGGGTGCCGCTTGCTGTGGTGCTGCTTGTTGAGGTTGACGGTAAGCAGGCGCCATTTGTGGAGCTGCTGCTTGCTGTGGAGCGTTACCCCAGCTTTGTTGTGGCGCTTGATTATTTGCTTGGGCATTATTCGCTTGGTATGGTGCTTGTCCTGATGCTGGATTGCGTGAATCCATCATCTGGATCTCATCTACAACAATTTCAGTTGTGTATCTGTCTTGGCCATCTTGCCCCTGCCATTTACGCGTTTGTAATTTACCCTCTACGTAAATTTTCGCCCCTTTTTTCAAGTATTCGCCGCACATTTCACCAAGGCGATTAAAGACAGTTAAACGGTGCCATTCTGTTTTTTCTTGACGATCGCCTGTTTGCTTATCTTTCCAACTTTCAGTGGTGGCAAGTGTTAAGTTTGCGACGGCATTACCATTAGGCATATAACGCATTTCTGGATCTTTACCTAGGTTACCGACTAATACCACTTTGTTTACACTACGGTTAAACATCTTTTTGCTCCGCTTGATTCTTGATGTTAATGATTAGTTAACAATCATCATTATTGATTGCCTAAAATTTCTTTCGCTTTGGCTAGTGCAAAGACTTGGTTGTTTACTTTGATATAAACTGTTTGCTCTTCGATAATGACAACGACCTCTAAGACGCCATCAAGAAGTAGCAATTGATCCGTTAAAAGGGTTGCGTGTTGCTCATCTTTGATCTTTGCTGTGCAGCTATGGGTGCGAATTTTACTTGGGTTATGTATTTTCCATGAGATTAAAAACCACAACAAAAGCAATCCAGCCAAACATAAAAACAAGCCACTGCTGCCAACTAGTTTATAGGATAACCCACCCACAATGCCACCGAAAAATGCACCAAGAAACTGATACGTGCTGTAGATCCCCATTGCACTGCCTTTTGCACCTGCAGGAGCAAGCATGGAGATAAACGCGGGTAGTGAAGCTTCTAAAAAATTAAAGGCGGTAAAATAGAGTAAAATAGCAATAAACATCGTTGCTATTGAATGCGATGTGAATGCAATAGCAATAAAGCTCGCTGCCATTAGGACGATGGCGAATAGATAAAACTGCTTATTCATATTTTTTCGTGCCGCAATAATGAGCATCGGAATAATTAATATAAATGAGAGTAACAAAGCAGGGAGGTAGATATGCCAATGCTCTGCTGAGCTTAAGTGCATATTTTGTAATTTCAATGGTAACACCACAAACATCGCTGTAAGCGCAAGGTGTAATATAAAAATGCCTATATTGAGTCGTTGTAGCTGACTGTTTTTAATTAACTGTCCGAGCAGTGCTGGTACCGCAATTGTCTCTCCTCGAGGCGCTCTGCTAATAACGTGAGGGACTAAAAAGTGGACAATAGCAATACCGCTTAATGCGCCTGCTGCGGTAATTAAAAATAGGCCGTGTAGACCAATTAACGGCGCTAAAATGGGGCCTGCAACCATGGCGAGTGTAAAGGCAAGGCCAATGCTGATACCTATCATACCCATTGCTTTGGATCGTTGTTCCTCGGGTCGCATCGGCCGCGAGCGCTAAAATAGCACTGGCTATTGCCCCCGCCCCTTGTAATGCTCGACCAGCGGTGACTCCGTAAACACTTTCCGAATAGGCGGCAACTAAACTGCCCAAGGCAAAAAGAAGTAATCCTGCAAAAATAATCGGTCGACGACCAAATTTGTCAGAGAGAATGCCCGCCGGAATTTGCAGTAAGGCTTGGGTTAACCCATATGCTCCGATGGCAATACCCACCCATATTGGCGAGTAGCCTATGAGATGTTGCCCGTAAATAGCAAAAACAGGCATGATCATGAATAGGCCAAGCATACGTAGGGCAAAAACGAGAGAGAGAGAGAGGGCCGTTCGTTTTTCGATCGGGGTTAAAGCATCCGCTTGCATTCGTCTTCCATGTTGAGGCTAATTATTACGAAGCAGGATAATAACATGCAGATACGCTTTTGGGGCCTCCTTTTTTAGCGCAATAGTCGATAATATTCTTTATACTGCCCCTATCTTACTATTCATTTTTGGAGTATTCAGTGCTGAGCTATCGTCACTCTTTTCATGCAGGAAATTTTGCCGATGTGTTAAAACACACGGTTGCCGTCTCTATTTTGGATTATATGCTGAAAAAGGATAAGCCACTTTGTTATTTAGATACCCATTCTGGGTGTGGCGCATATTCATTGCACTCTCAGGAAGCATTAAAAACCAAAGAGTATAACAACGGGATTTTTCCATTATGGGGGCGCAATGATTTACCTGCAGCCGTTGCCAATTATATGCAACAGGTTGTTGAGTTTAATGCCGATAGTGAATTAAAGCACTACCCTGGTTCTCCAAGTATCGCTTGGCAGATGTTACGCGATCAAGATCGTCTGTTTTTATTTGAACTACATCCTAATGAATTTACTAATATGCGTGAAAATTTTTCTGGGCAACGACAGATAAAAATGGCTAAAAAGGATGGTCTAGAAGGATTAATCGCGAATATGCCGCCCAAAGAGCGCCGAGGTTTTATCTTAATTGATCCCTCCTATGAAATTAAAAGCGAATATGAGCAAGTCGTTGAGACCTTGGTTGAGGCGGTGCGTCGCTTTGCCACTGGTACTTATGCGCTTTGGTATCCCGTGGTTAATCGCAGTGTGATCAACAAAATGGAGCGCGCCTTAAAAAATTCAGGTATTCGCAACATACAACTCTTTGAGTTGGCGATTGAAGCCGATTCTAATGAAAAAGGGATGACATCCAGTGGGATGATTGTGATTAATCCACCTTGGACATTGCAAAAAGAGATGCAGGAATCGTTGCCATTTTTAGCCAAGACATTGGGCATAAACGGGCAAGGTTTTTACCGTAATGAGGTGTTAGTGGCAGAGTAACTCGCTATTGGTGTGCCCTAAAATGTTGTTGTCGAGGTTGTCACCTTGACAACAACTTTAATTTTCATCTTCCTCATAGCTATGTACGTTAATTTTGGGGCGACGTTTTAAATGTAAAAGATTTTTTAGGGTCGAGTAACGTTCCTGTTGTTTACCATCAGGGGATTCTGATTCGCCCGCACTTTCCAATGAAATGATCCCCGTACGATTCATGGTCAGGCGATAACGTTCAAATTGTTCAAAGTAACTATCTTGATTAAGTGCGATTACGATATTGATTTGATAGCGACGTTCAATCACGGTGCTTTGAATTTTTTCGCGGTTAGAGCTGGGGTCGATTTGTTCGTAAACTTTGCCTCTTCCTCGCTCTAAATAGCGAGAAAAATGGCGTAAACTAAAAATAATTGTTTCATCTAAGGTGTCATATCCCGCTTGGAATTTAGCTTTACTGACTTTTGTTTCAATGCGATAGTGTAATAGTTCGGCACTCTGTTTATTTTGCGTATGGCGTTTCGCTAATAACTCCTGTGCTTGAATTGGCAGCTTCTCTGCCTTGGTGTAATCCAACCAAATTCTTTGCCAAGCAATTTCTGATTTGCTGAGGGAGTCTATGACGGTGCGCGCCCATTTCGGTTTTCCTTTACGTATCCAATCCCACAGTATTTTTTTAAAATCTTCCTTAAAGACTTCACGCACACCGTAAATAACGGATAGCACGAAAATCATTAAAGAGGTGATATTACTAAGTGCACCTTGCGTTTTTATGATGAGTACTAAGACGATCGCCATAATGATAGCCGTTGCGATACCCGTTACAAATTTTCGCGTAATGTTGCCAAGTTTTGGCTTTCACTTTTAAAAATAACCGCGTACTCAATTAAGCGGCGTAAAAGACGCATTTTATTGGCAATACGGTTAGCATCGTTGATCGTCGCTGTGGAGTTATAGGCTTTTTCTGCTCGATATTTATTTTCTTGGTTACAGATGTTAAGCAGTGCTGTGCGGCTATCACTGAATTCGCTGTGCCGTGGTCTGTTTGCCAACATCCCTAAAATGCTCTGTTCAGTATACCAAGATAGATAGTTATCAACATTGGCGAAAAGCGGTAACAGTTTGGGGTTACTGGGCATATTGGTGCGATTTTTATTTAAAATGGTTAAGCAGTGTTCGGCCATATCAATCGCGGCATGGTAATAATCTGCTAAGTGTTCACCATCATCAATATTCATGGTTTCATTGATATCTGTATCGAGGGCGGTAATATATTGATAGGCAAACTGATTTAAGTTGGATTGATATTCTAGGGCGCTGCGATTCATACGTGTTGCAAAACGGGTATGTAACAGGGGTAAATGCAGGCCATCGGTGAAATAAGCGCGACGGCTTTTTATCCCTGCGTTATAATAATCTTCTTCCGATAAGGTTTTTCTATTGATGCCCATCTCTTTCGGTAGAGAGAAGTAAACATCAATACGGCGTTGTTCACCCTTGCTCATTTGATGGTTGAACTTAAGTGATAGTTTATCTTCTTGTGTTAGTTGAAATTTACGCACTCATCTCTCCCTGTGTGATTGAGCCATTATAAATTGTGTTAGTTGAATTTCCGACTTCTTTGTCGGATTATTTTATTATTTCGCCTTTATTGTATATTATCGCCCCTTTTTGATAGGTTACTCGCCATGAAATTATGTCAACTTACACAACCCATTTTTGATCACCTCTATAGTGATATTTCACAGTTTCGAGCAACCTTTGACCTGCCCTGTAATGATCCCACTTCGTTGGATGCGCAAGCCGATACTTTACATACCTCGTTAATCATCGAAGAGCTGACTGAGCTAGCGGAAGCGGATTGTAAAGTTGAACAGGCCGATGCGATTGTCGATAGTGTTTATGTTTTAATGGGGCGATTAGTACATCTTGGTGCGAAAAAAGTAGAAGATAATATTGCCATTAGTTACTTGATTGAGCTGTTATTAAATGTGGCGAAACAGAGAGAGATCGATTTCATTCCCTGTTGGGATGAGGTGCATGCCAGTAATATGAGTAAGGTTTGTCGTGATCAGCAAGAGTATCAAGAAACGCAGGCTTTTTATGCCAAGCAGGGCGTTGAGTTAATCGATAGCATTAAAGGGGATTTTGTCATTGCGAAGTGCGCGAAAGATGTCGAGTTACAGGGTAAAATTGTTCGCCAAGGCAAGGTACTTAAGTCGGTTTATTATCGCCCCGCAGATTTAGCGCCGCTAGTGCTGTAGTTACTAATATTGTTATGAACAATGATAGCAGCTCGTTGCTGCTATCAATTATTTTACATGTAACGATTAACTTGCGCGTAATTGCTGCGCGGCCCTAACCATATTTTCTAAGGCGGGGATCACCTCTTCCCAACGTCTGGTTTTTAAACCGCAGTCTGGATTTACCCAAAGTTGTTGTGTAGGAATACGCTCTGCCGCTTTTTCCATCAGAGAGACTATCTGGTCGACATTGGGAATGTTCGGCGAGTGAATATCGTAAACACCTGGGCCAATGCCGTTCGGGTAATTAAACTCTTCAAACACATCTAACAATTGCATGTCTGAGCGCGATGTTTCGATGGTGATCACATCGGCATCCATATCCGCAATGGCTTGCATAATATCGTTAAATTCGGAATAACACATGTGTGTATGTATTTGCGTTTTATCTTTCACGCCATTCGCACTGATGCGGAAGGCTTCGATTGCCCATGCTAAATATTGCTGCCATTGTGAACGGTGTAGCGGTAATTTTTCACGCAATGCGGCTTCATCAATTTGGATGATATCAATGCCCGCTTTTTCTAAATCTAAAACCTCTTCGCGAATCGCTAGGGCTATTTGATTACAGGTCTGTTGTAGCGGTTGATCGTCACGTACAAAGGACCAGTTTAGAATAGTCACCGGGCCTGTTAACATCCCTTTTACTTTTTTTTCTGTGAGAGATTGCGCGTAACTTGCCCATTCTACGGTCATTGCCTGTGGGCGAGATACATCGCCAAATAGAATCGGTGGTTTAACACAACGAGATCCGTAGGATTGTACCCAAGCAAATTGTGTAAAGACGAAACCCTCGAGCAATTCACCAAAATATTCAACCATATCATTACGCTCTGCTTCACCATGTACTAGTACATCTAGGCCAAGTTTATTTTGTGCATCGATACAAAAAGCGATGGTTTTTTTAATGCTATTTTTATACTGGGTTTCATTAATATCACCTAAACGTTTCGCTTTGCGTAATCCGCGAATTTCATTGGTCTGAGGGAATGAACCTATGGTGGTGGTCGGGTAGCGGGGTAGGTTTAAATAGGCTTGTTGTAATGGCTCGCGTTGCGCAATACTCTGTTTGCGTTTACCCAACTCTGGTGTGATATTGGCGAGCTGTTTCTGCACCTCAAAGTTATGTACACGGGGGCTGTTGTGGCGACTATCAATACAGAGTTTATTGTACTCAAAGGCGGTTTTAACTTCGTCCAAACCGAGGTTTAAGGCGCGCCCAATAAGATTAAGCTCTTGTAATTTTTGTACTGCAAAAGCAAGCCATGATTTTATTTCATAATCCAGTTCTTGTTCACTGTTGAGATCAACGGGAACGTGTAGTAATGACGAGCTTGGGGCAAGCCATAGGCGATCCTGCAATTGTTCATGAATCGGTGCGAGCGTGGCATAAAGTTTATTGAGATCTGTTTTCCAAATGTTACAGCCATTGATAACACCTAAGGATAATATTTTATCTTTGCCTAGATAATGAATCGCATCTGCAATCTCATTTTCTGCATTGATAGCGTCAATATGTAAACCTGCAACGGGGAGTTCACAGGCAAGTGGAAGATTATCCTTTAGCTCTGCAAAATAGGTGGTGAGTAATAGCTTCACCTTACTTTCACTGAGTGCTTGATAAGCCGTTTTTAGCGCCTCTTGCCACTGCGTTGCAATTTCTAATACTAAAATCGGCTCATCAATTTGTACCCAAGTGATATTTTTTTCTGCTAATAGCGTTAACAGTTCGGCGTAGACAGTAATAAGTTGCGGCAGTAAATCGAGTTTATTACTGTTATCTTTCTCTTTGCCTAACCACAGGTAGGTGATGGGGCCAATGATCACAGGCTTAACATTGTTATTAATTTGTTGTAGTTCGCTAATTTGTTCTAGCAACTTTTCTGCGTGTAATGAAAAATGTGTCGCGCTCGTAAATTCGGG
The DNA here is from genome assembly GCF_040566515.1 of Psychromonas sp. MME2. Lineage (NCBI taxonomy): Bacteria > Pseudomonadati > Pseudomonadota > Gammaproteobacteria > Alteromonadales > Psychromonadaceae > Psychromonas > Psychromonas sp. MME2. The sequence continues at coordinate 804,666 of NZ_JBEWXI010000002.1, forward strand.
AACAATGTAGTGGTAATTGGTGTTAAACCATTTGGTCATCTCACCTGCTTGTGTTTCACCCGATTGTGGATGAATTGCCGAACAGCAATTTTTTTTCTGTGAGCGGCCACGGGCGACACGGAAGTAGGTATCTAAATTCTGACTGTCGTTATCTTGTTTTGCCCGTTCGGGGATATTGCCAAGTAAGAAACTGGTATCGAGGACTTGGTCATAAAGAGAAAAGTCTCCCACGGTATGCAAACACAAATCTAAGGCTTGTTGGTCGAGCCAATTTTGTTGACGTAATTGTGCTGCTGTTGCTTGTAGCTGTTGTTCACTAGAGTCGCCACTCCAAAAACTTTCGAGGGCAAATTTGAGTTGGCGTTTATTGCCAATGCGCGGAAAACCGAGGTGATGTATTTTAGCCATAGTATTCATTAATCCTGTAAATTGAGATAGTCATTGATGTTATGAAGGATTGTATTTACTATTGTTCATGAAAAATAATGATTAATTACGCGTAAACAATGAGAAAATTTCATAATGATTGAGCCGTCGCATTTAAAAATCATGGTCGCATTGCATGAAAAAGGGACATTGATACAGGCTGCGGATAGTTTATGTTTAACCCAGTCGGCCTTGTCTCATCAAATCCGCTATTTGGAAAAGAAGTTAAATGTAAAACTTTGGCAGCGTTATGGGCGGCGTTTGCGCCTAACCCCCGCTGGGGAATTGTTACTGAAAGTAGCGCAACAGGTGATGCCGACGTTGACGCAAACTGAGATGACTTTAAAAGCGATGGGTGAAGGGCTGCAGGGCTTATTGCGCATCGGTGTAGAATGTTATCCCTGTCATGAATGGTTAACGCAAGTCGTGGCGCAGTTTTTACAAACTCAGGCGAATATCGATATTGATATTATTCGTCGCTTTCAATTTTCCGGTGTCAATGGACTATTAAACCATCAGGTCGATCTCTTAATTACTCCGGATTTTATCGACAATAAAAACCTGCATTTGCAGCGATTATTTGACTATGAAGTCAGGTGCTCGTTGTGCCAATCGACCATGTTTTGGCTAACAATGAGTACATTCACCCCGAGCAACTGAGTAATGAAACGTTAATTACTTTCCCCATCGATAGAGAGCGGTTAGATATTTTTCATCTATTTCTTTGGCCTGCCAATATTGAACCTAAGGTGCATAAACAGATCGAGTCCTTAGCTATTATGTTACAAATGGTTGAACATCAACGAGGCGTGTGTGTATTACCTGAGTGGTTAGCAAACAGTTACAGCCAGCAGTATCAGGTGAAAAAAATGCGTTTAGGTAAAGTGGGTATTTTTAAAACCTTGTATGCCGCAATTAAAAAGGAAGATAAAAACATTCCATATATTGATGCTTTTATTAAACTCGGTATAGAAAATGCTGTCTAGCCATCGAAAATGCGGCTCATAGAGATGCGATGATAGTAACCCCAACCGTTAATCAAATTTAAGTTAACTTAAATTGCGGGGAGGGGCGCAAAATGGCAATATATTTTCACGTTATTAGGAAATTTTACTATTCTTAAGAGTTGAGCCTCAATCATATTGGGAAAGATAAAGGGAATTAATTCGGTGGAGTTAAAAAAATCTCAGATTCATTGCAAAAGTCATGGACATCCTTGTGCTGAGCAAATGTCCTTAGTACTTGACGCATTGCCTGATCCTGCCTTTTTATTATCACGTAGTGGTAAATATTTGGCTGTGTATGGTGGTAAAGATACCCGTTATTACCATGATGGAACTGGCTTGGTGGGGTCCTATATATCGGACTTAGTGAAAACAGAAAAGGCCAACTGGTTTATTGAAAAAATTACGGAAGCTTTGCGAAGCAGGGCATTGTTAATCGCAGAATACGAGTTGAGTAGTCGTGATGTGAAAGGATTATCGGATGAAGGCCCGAGTGAGGTTGTCTGGTTCGAGGGACGTATCCAAGCGCTCGATTTCCTTATCAATGATGAAGAGGTTGTATTATGGGTTGCCAGTAATATTTCTAGGCGGCATGCCTTGGAAATGCAACTGCGAGAGCTTAGCAATAAAGATCAGCTTACCGCTCTTTTTAATCGCAGGAAGCTAGAAAAAGACCTCACATCGCAGTTTGAAGAGTTTATTCGTTATAAAAGACCTACCTCTATTTTAATTTTCGACCTAGATAATTTAAAGCAGATAAATGATACCAATGGCCATCATGTCGGCGATCAAGCGATTATTGCCATCGCTAATACCTGCCGTGCACAGTTAAGGAAAAACGATATAGCTTATCGTTTGGGAGGTGATGAATTTGTCCTTGTTCTGCCTAATCTTGACTTGCATGAGGCAATGCAATTTGCGAGTCGATTACATGAACGTTTTAATGCGGCACTTAAAAATTTTAGTTTTGCAGGAAAATACGCGACCGTCAGTATGGGGGGGGCCACTATTTCATCTCTTGATAACTCCCATGAAAACACACTAAAACGGGCTGATGGCGCTTTGTACCAAGCTAAACGCAATGGCAAGAATCGTGTTCAATTTGCCTAGGGACTGTTGAAAATTTATGCGTTGCTTTCAAACCGCATTCAAATCTAATTTACTAACAATGACAATGTGTATGATGAATATTGTCATTGCGATTGTGATTTCTAGTTTTTTGGCATTCTTCTACCAGTTGTTCATCGCTACGCTTGAGAAAGAAAAAATGAAGCAGGCTAAAAGCAATGCAGAGTCAGCCATTGTGACCATTCAATTTTTTTATGATTTGGTGTTAGAGGAAAAATTGGATAGCCTTACCGCGAAGGAGTATGCCAAGGATGTTTTACACGATATTCGCTTTGGTAAAATGGGATATATCTGGATAAATAGCGGTGAAGGGGTGCTATTAATGCAACCTAATACCCCTCAATTAGTTGGTCTTAATCAACTAGACCGGACGGATATTAAAGGAAACTTTATTTTCAAACAATTTATAACGGAGGCTAAAAAAGGCGGCGGCTGGGTTAATTATTATTGGCCTAAACCGGGGGGGAAACCGACTATTTAAAAATTTCCTATGTTGCTTATTTTGAGCCGTGGGATTGGGTAGTTGGGACGGGGGAGTATCTTGATGAAATGCAAGGCAATATATTAAGTGTTGTTTTTAATGCCTCTGCTTGGTTGTTGTCTGCTTTTATTGCTTTTGTCGTTATTCTATTTTTGGCTATTAATTATTACATTAGACAGTTAAGGGAAAACTCCTGTCATGACGGCCTAACCCTATTATATAACAAGCGCTTTCTGACGGAAATGCTCCCTAGAATATTAAAAAAACAGTTACGTCTTAGCGACCAACAGCTTGTTGTAACCTTCATTGATATTGACCATTTTAAGCAGATTAATGACGCCTATGGACATGATTATGGCGATAGGGTTTTAAAAAATTTGGCTGCATTGATAACGAATAAGACAAGGCCCGATGATTACTGCATTAGATATGGGGGCGAAGAGTTTGTTATTGTCGGTTTTTATCAGAACAAAGAATCGGCCTTTCATGCAATGGAACGACTGCGGAAGGCTGTCTCTCGGATGGTGTGCTTTACTAAGAAAAAAAAATTCTCGATTACCATTAGTGCCGGTATTGCAATTCATGATAATAAAAATGACTTTGATGTCACGATGAAACAGGCTGATGAAATGCTTTATCTTTCTAAAAAATCGGGACGAAACTGCACTTCATTATAATGTAATAATTATTAAGTGGTTAATTGCAAATGGTTAATGTATTAATCTGCTGTCGTTGCTATAAATGCCAAGCGCTTATATTGATAAGCTTCTACTCATTCATTAAAAAGGATACGCCATGATTGATTTTGACAATAAAGGTTTTTTTAAATTAAAACAAAAGTCTGAATATGCTGAAAAGGTACAAGAGCTATTATTAGAAGATGAGCGAATCATTGATGCGTACAAATCGATGCGAGATGGGGTGGTCTTCACCAGTAAACGTATTATTGCGATTAATGTACAAGGAATAACGGGCAGTAAAAAAGATTTTACCTCTTTACCCTACAAAAATATTGTTGCTTATTCCGTGGAAACATCGGGAACATTTGACATTGATGCTGAATTAGAAATATATTTTTCTGCAATTGGTAAGGTGAAATTTGAATTTACCGGCAAAACATCCATTTTGGAAATTTCTAAAGTCATATCGGGTTACGTATTGTAATCGTTGACCATTTTAATGCGTTGGGGGAGATATGACTCTCCCCCATTTGCAACATTACAGCATATCCCGTAATTGATAGATTAATGCCAATGCTTTTTTCGGCGTTAATTCATCGGGATCAATCTCTCCAAGCGTTGTTAACACAGGGTTTTTTGCTGCCTCTGTAAAGTTCATAACCGTTTGTTCTGGTATGGCTGGATGGTTTGCCATTACGGGGGCACCTAACTCCAATTGTTGCAGCTTACGTTTAGCATTGTTGACTACCTCTTTCGGGACGCCCGCTAATGAGGCAACCTGTAAACCATAACTTTTATTTGCCGCTCCTTCCTGTACAGCATGTAAAAAGGCAATGTTATCATCATGCTCTACGGCATCCAGGTGGACATTAACGAGCTCGGGAATGGTCTCTGGTAGTTTGGTTAGTTCAAAGTAGTGGGTTGCAAAAAGTGTATAGGCTTGGATCTTTTTGGCTAACTGTTCCGCACATGCCCATGCCAGTGATAAACCATCAAAGGTGCTGGTACCACGCCCGATCTCATCCATTAAGACTAAACTATTGCTCGTTGCATTATGAAGAATATTAGCGGTTTCCGTCATCTCAACCATAAAAGTTGATCGCCCGCTAGCAAGGTCATCGGATGCTCCAATACGGGTAAATATTCTATCCACTGGGCCAATTTTTGCACTTTGGGCTGGGATGTAACTGCCGATGTGTGCCATCAATACCATCAGCGCGACTTGGCGCATATAGGTCGATTTCCCCCCCATATTGGGTCCCGTTATGATAAGCATGCGACGCTGTTCATTAAGGCTAATAGGGTTCGCAATAAAGGGGGTTTTACTGACTTGCTCTACCACTGGGTGGCGTCCCTCTTCAATATAGATACCGTTTTCGGCTTGCAAGGATGGACGAACATAATTAAGTGTTAATGCACGTTCAGCAAGATTATTTAATACATCTAATTCAGCTAATGCTTGTGCAGTGAATTGCAATTTTTGTAGATGCGGTAAAAGTAGATCAAGTAACTCTTCGTAGAGTTTTTTCTCAAGTGCGAGTGCTTTACCTTGGCTCGATAGGACTTTATCTTCGTGCTCTTTAAGCTCAGGAATAATAAAACGTTCGGTATTTTTTAAGGTTTGTCGACGCACATAGTGGATCGGTACGATATCCGATTGTGCGCGACTTGTTTCAATATAATAACCGTGGACGCGGTTATAGCCGACTTTTAAGGTCGCAATACCCGTGGCTTGCCGCTCTCTTATTTCTAATTGTTCCAGGTAATCGGTCGCCCCTTCTGCGAGGTTACGCCATTGATCTAGTTCGGCATTATAGCCCTGTGCGATAACACCGCCATCACGAATGATAACGGGAGGATTATCAATAATCGCTTTTTCTAATAGCTCTAAGAGTTCTGGATAGGTGCCCATCTCTTTACTTAATTTCACGACCAATTCAGAGGGCATATCGGCGATTAAGTGTTGCAGTTCTGGTAGTAATGCAAAGGCACAGCGTAAACGTGTTAAATCACGCGGGCGTGCCGTGCGCAGTGCTAAGCGTGCAATAACGCGTTCCACATCCCCAATCTGTTTTAATGGTGCAGCTAAATCGTCAGTTAACTCTAAATCAATTAAGGTTTGAATCATCGTTTGGCGATAATTCAAGGTATTAAAGTTACGGATGGGCTGGTGGATCCAACGTTTTAATAAACGGCTACCCATAGGAGTTACTGTCTGATCAAGTACCTGAGCGAGGGTATTATCAAAACCACCAGAAAGATTTTGCGTTAACTCTAAATTTTTACGTGTTGCCGCATCTAAAATGACACTATCAATATTTTGTTCAAGTTTAATGGACTGGATATGCGGTAGTGCGGTGCGTTGCGTATCTTTGATATATTGGAGTAATGCGCCTGCTGCGCATAGCGCGACTTCCGCTTTTTCAACGCCGAAACCGATGAGATCTTTAGTTGAAAATTGTTGTGTTAATATTTTTTTGCTAGTGGCTAATTCAAATTCCCATTCTGGACGACGGCGAATTGTCGTGAGATGGTCAATTAATGCTATTTCGGTAAAATTTTCAGGATAAAGTAATTCTGCCGGGTTCAGTCGTTGTAACTCAGCCTGTAATGTTTCTCGCTGTTCAAATTGATTGATAATGAAGCGTCCACTGCCAATATCCAAAGAGGCGATGGCAAAGGTTTCTTGATGTTGGTAAACCGCACATAACAAATTGTCTTGGCGGTCATCAAGCAGCGCTTCATCGGTGATTGTGCCGGGGGTGATAATGCGGACAATTTTGCGCTCAACGGGTCCTTTAGAGGTCGCTGGATCACCTATTTGCTCACAAATTGCAATTGATTCACCCATGGCAATTAATTTTGCTAAATAACCTTCTACACTATGATATGGAACGCCTGCCATTGGTATAGCGTTACCGCCTGTTTTACCACGTTGTGTTAGGGATATTCCTAATAGTTGTGAAGCCTTGCGTGCATCATCAAAAAAAAGTTCATAAAAGTCGCCCATCCGATAAAATAGAAGAGTGTCGGGCACTTCACTTTTGATGGTTAAAAATTGTTGCATCATCGGGGTATGTTGTTGTAACTCTTGTGCCGTTAGCTTCATAATGAATACACTTAATCAAAATTAATTGGTGGAGAAAAACTATGCTTACTGAAAAAACCGTGCAAGAACTTGCGCAAGTATTAGGTGAAAAACTTACCCAAGCAGGGTTTGTTGTCGCCACTGCTGAATCCTGTACCGGTGGAGGCGTAGCATACGCTATTACGGAAATTTCTGGAAGTTCGTTATGGTTTGATCGCAGCTTTGTTACCTATAGTAATGCAGCTAAAACAGAGATGCTTGGTGTAGATTATGATTTGATCCATGAAGTTGGCGCAGTATCTGAACAGGTTGTAGAGCAGATGGCTATCGGTGCAGTGCAACATTCCGATGCCGATATAGCCGTCGCTATTAGCGGTATTGCAGGGCCTGATGGTGGTAGTTTAGAAAAACCGGTTGGCACTGTCTGCATCTCTTGGTATAACGCTCATTCCGGTAGCAAAACGGCAAGTTATCTGTTTGTCGGAGATCGTTCCGATATACGAGTTCAGGCGATACGTCTTGCATTACATGGTCTGATCGAAATTATTTAAAAGAAATGCAAAAAAAACTTGATACTGTATAGTTGGACAGTATACTGTTTGGTTATACAGTAAGGCACCTATTTTATTTGGAGAACACATGAGTCAGGATACAAACAAAGATAAAGCATTAGCTGCAGCACTTGGTCAGATTGAAAAGCAATTTGGTAAAGGATCAATTATGCGTTTAGGCGATGGTTCAGCGGCAATGATGGAGATTGAATCTGTTTCAACTGGCTCACTCGGTTTAGATGTCGCATTGGGTATAGGCGGATTACCATTTGGACGTGTTGTGGAAATTTATGGCCCAGAAAGTTCAGGTAAAACTACATTAACATTACAAGTGATTGCCGAAGCGCAAAAAATGGGTAAAACCTGTGCCTTTATTGACGCGGAACATGCACTTGACCCTATCTATGCTAAAAAATTAGGTGTCGATACTGATAGTTTACTTATTTCTCAGCCAGATACCGGCGAGCAAGCACTCGAAATTTGTGACATGTTAGTCCGTTCGGGCGCGGTCAACGTGGTGATTATTGACTCCGTTGCAGCTTTGACACCCAAAGCTGAAATAGAAGGGGATATGGGTGATTCACACATGGGCCTACAGGCTCGTTTGATGTCACAAGCATTACGTAAATTAACGGGTAATATTAAGCAAACAAACTGCTTGGTTATCTTTATCAACCAGATTCGTATGAAAATAGGTGTGATGTTTGGTAACCCTGAAACAACAACCGGTGGTAATGCACTTAAATTTTATGCCTCGGTGCGCTTAGATATTCGTCGTATTGGCGCAATTAAAGATGGTGATGAAATAACTGGTAATGAAACTCGCGTTAAGGTTGTTAAGAATAAAGTATCTCCACCGTTTAAAGAGGCTAATTTTCAAATTCTATATGGCGAGGGTATTAATCATACCGGTGAACTTGTTGACCTTGGTGTTAAACTTGATTTTGTCGAAAAATCAGGATCTTGGTATGCTTATAATGGGACTAAAATTGGTCAAGGTAAGAATAATGCCTGTAATTATTTGCGAGAAAATCCGGAAATTGCTAAAGAACTTGATACGAGAATACGTGAAGCGTTAATGCCGAAGGTTGAGAAAACGGAAAAAGCGCCAGGAAAAGAGGCCATCACAGAGTAATAACTGTTTTAAACATAGGCGTGATAGGTCACGCCTATGTTGTATATAAATTTGCTATTCATTGCTCTAAGCCGCATAACCTTCTTATTACCACACACTCTTTTTTACGCTTTATAAAAATCAGTCATGCCCCTCATAAATTGTAAATGGTTTGCACATTTTCTACGATCTAGCCTAAAATTGTTATCTATGCGATTCTTAATAGTTGATGGAAGACGATGAAAAATAGCCACTTTTACCTAATATTAACCCTCTTTTTTTGTTCCTTTTCGCTGTTTGCAGAAGATTCTGACCTCTTCTATGAAACACAATCTTCATTATCGTTACAGCTTGCCGAAATTGAAAGAGCAGATGATGCCGATAAATCATTTTTAGAGGATGTGTTAAGGCGCAAAAACAGTGCCTTTAGGGAGCAAATTGCCCCGCTAGTTAAAACTGAATTGCATGATCAACAGTTAAATAAGATTGTTATGATGCAATTGAAGCTGCTAGAGGCGTTATTATCGCAGGGGCATCATCAGTTAACGGATTTGATGAAAAAAAGCCGTCAAGTAAGTGGTGATGATCGGCTTGAATATATACTGCAGGCACAAAAACGTAGTAATACGATGGACATTGACTATCAGCAGCTCGCACAGACCTTGCAGTGGGCTGATCTGCGTAAAATGGAAGTCGTTGATGATGCAAAGATGATGCATGATGAGCTGGTAAAAAGAGCTGATTTTTTAACCAATACTATTTTATATATCCGTTCACAACAAGAGTACATCGAACGTCGCTTAAAACTTGTTAGTCAGGAAGACGCCGCAGAGTTACACCTGGATATGGCTCGTTATAGAGAGCGTATTGGTATGCTTGTGGTCAGTTTAAGTAAAAGTGTTGAGCTGATGGGTGCGTTGGATATTGATAGTACCGAATATAAGCAGTTACTGCTTTCTGTCACTGGGGATATCAATGCCGATGTATTAGATTATGATGTGGCATTAGGGATCTTTGATGAGTGGGTAACTAACTTTAAAGCGTGGCTTTTTGATAATTCGCCTTCCATTGTCGTTAAATCATTTATTTTTGTTTTTATCTTGTATATCGCGCATTTATTTTCAAAAACGTTGAAAAAAATTGTGCGTAAAAGCATCGTACATTCGAAGATGGATATCAGTGTCTTGATGCAGGACTTTTTCTCTTCGATTATATCTAAAATGATCATGTTCATCGGCCTGCTGGTGGCTTTATCGCAATTGGGTATCGAATTGGCCCCCTTGTTAACTGGCTTCGGTGTCGCGGGGTTAATCATCGGTTTTGCATTACAGGATACGCTATCAAATTTCGCTTCTGGGTTGATGATCTTAATTTATCGTCCCTATGATGTTGGTGATATGGTTAAAGTCGCTGGGTTTCAGGGCATAGTGAAAAATATGAGCTTGGTCTCTACTACAATTCAAACTGTTGATAATCAACGTTTAATTATTCCAAATAATAAAATTTGGGGAGATGTGATTAATAATATTACCGTTGAGAAAGTGCGTCGTATCGATCTGGTGTTTGGGATTGGTTATTCAGACGATATTGATAAAGCTAAAAAAGTATTAACAGAGATATTAACTGAACATGAAAAAGTGCTGGATACGCCAGCAGCGGTGGTTAAATTGCATACATTAAACACCTCTTCAGTCGATTTTGTGGTTCGTCCTTGGGTGAAAACGGATGATTACTGGAATGTTTACTGGGATATTACAGAAAGTGTGAAGAAGCGTTTTGATCAGGAAAATATTTCCATCCCATTCCCACAACAGGATGTACATTTGTATAAGCATGAAATTAGCGAGTTATGATTATCCTTTGTCGATAGAGTTCCTCGAAAGCCTTGCCTAGGAATTTATCTAGGTAAGGCATACAGCCCGTTATAATTTTTACTTCGTCGTAACAATTACTTGAAATTAAATAAAAGTGATGTAGATCGATACTTTCCACTCTTCTAGCTCCGTGTTATATTGGCAGCCTTTAAAATTTAACCCATTTGCTGTTTTATTGAACGCTTGTAAAGTAGCGAACTAGATTTGGAATCACTCATGACCATGATTAAATCGACGTCTGAAATTCGCCAAGGATTTTTAGATTTCTTTGCTAAAAAAGGCCATCAAACTGTCAGCAGTAGCTCACTAGTGCCAGATAATGATCCTACCTTGTTATTTACCAATGCAGGTATGAATCAATTCAAAGATGTATTCTTAGGTACTGATAAACGTAGCTATACCCGTGCAACATCAAGCCAACGTTGTGTGCGTGCTGGTGGTAAGCATAATGACTTAGACAACGTCGGCTACACGGCACGCCACCATACTTTTTTTGAAATGCTAGGAAACTTTAGCTTTGGTGATTATTTTAAACGTGATGCGATTAAATTTTCATGGGAATTTCTAACAGAAGAGTTGAAGTTACCTGTGGAAAAATTATGGGTGACGGTATTTGATGAAGATTTAGAAGCAGAAAAAATTTGGATCGATGAAATTGGTGTTGATCCTGCGCGTTTATCTCGTATCGGCGCAAAGGATAATTTCTGGTCAATGGGCGATACCGGGCCCTGTGGCCCATGTAGCGAAATATTTTATGATCATGGTGAACATATTTGGGGAGGGCCTCCAGGTACACCAGAAGAAGATGGCGATCGCTACATTGAAATTTGGAATTTAGTTTTCATGCAATTTAATCGTCACTCAGATGGGACGATGGAAAATTTACCTAAGCCTTCCGTTGATACTGGCATGGGCCTTGAGCGTATTTCTGCAATTTTGCAAAATGGGCACTCCAATTATGATATCGACCTATTCCAAGGTTTAATTAAAAAAGTAGCGGAAGTGACTGGAGCAAAGGATTTACAGGATAAATCATTACGCGTTGTTGCCGATCATATTCGCTCCTGTGGTTTTTTGATCGCCGACGGTGTGATGCCTTCGAATGAAGGGCGCGGATATGTATTGCGTCGTATTATTCGCAGAGCGGTACGTCACGGTCATAAATTGGGCGCGCCAGACGTTTTCTTTTTCAAAATATACGAAGAACTTATTACGCAAATGGGTGATGCCTACCCAGAGTTAAGTAAGCAACGTGTTTTTGTTGAAAAAATATTACGTTTAGAAGAAGAACAGTTTGCTAAAACGTTGGATCGTGGCCTGCAGATCTTAGACAACGCGTTAGAAAACCTTGAAGGTAATGTGATCCCCGGTGATGTGGTGTTCAAACTTTATGATACCTATGGTTTTCCTGCTGATTTAACCGCAGATATTGCCCGTGAACGCGAGCTTACCATCGATCAAGCTGGTTTTGATAAAGCGATGGATGAACAACGAACTCGTGCACAACAGGCTAATAATTTTGGCACTGATTATAACAATGTGTTAAAGATTGAAGAGCAAACTGAGTTTGTTGGTTATCAAACTTTAGCAATATCAGGACGAGTAATTAAACTGCTTAAGGATGGCGAAGTTGTTAATGCCATAGCAGCAGGAGATAACGCGCAAGTCATTCTTGATAACACCTCTTTTTATGGAGAGTCGGGTGGTCAATCGGGAGATATGGGCGAGCTTATTTTTGATAATGGGGTCTTCGTTGTTACGGATTGTAAGAAAGCGGCTGATGCAGTATTACACATCGGTTATTTAAGCAGGTTCATTAACTGTGCAGGATACGGTTAATGCGCAGGTTGACCAAGAAAGACGAAAATTGATTGCCCTTCACCATTCAGCGACTCACCTATTACATGCTGCATTACGCCGTGCTTTGGGTGAGCACGTGACACAGAAAGGCTCTCTCGTTGAAGCAGATAAACTGCGTTTTGATTTCTCGCATTTCGAAGCATTAAGCGAAGGGACTTTAGCGCAGGTAAGCTTTTTAGTGAATGAAGCGATTCGTAATAACTTTGACATTGTTACTCAATCGATGGATATCGAAGAGGCGAAAAAAACCGGAGCAATGGCGTTATTTGGTGAAAAATACGATGACTTGGTTCGCGTAGTACAGATGGGTGATTTTTCAACAGAGCTTTGCGGCGGTACACATGCTCAGCGTACAGGTGATATGGGCATGTTTTTAATTCGCTCGGAATCTGGTATCGCAGCGGGTGTTCGTCGTATTGAAGCTTCTGTTGGTGCTCCTGCTGGTGAGGTTGTTGCCGACATTTTAAATGAAGTAAGTAAAGCCTGTAGCTTAGTGAAGGGTGATCATTTTACATTGGGCGAAAAAATCACTCAGGTATTAGACCGTAGTAAACTACTTGAAAAAGAGATTGCTCAGTTAAAAGCTAAAATAGCGAGCTCTGCCGGTGCTAATTTGACTGATAACGCATTAGAAATTAATGGCGTGAAAGTGGTGGTCGCCAATATGGAAGGTATTGATCCCAAATCGTTACGTGATAGTGTCGATGAGATAAAGAATAAATTACAATCTGTTATCGTATTGTTAGCGACAGCAGTCGGTGAAGATAAAGTCAGTATCGTTGCCGGAGTGACAAAAGATTTGACTGCAAAAGTCAAAGCTGGTGACTTGGTTAATTTAGTTGCCACTTGCGTTGGTGGTAAAGGGGGCGGTCGCCCAGACATGGCTATGGCGGGTGGTACTAACCCACAAGCGCTCAATGATGCATTAGCATTAGTTGAACCTTGGTTAGCAGAACGTTTATAGCAAAATAGCTGCCTTTAACCGGGCAGTTAACTAGTAGAAAGGCTGAGAAATAATCATGGCGTTAATAGTTCAAAAATACGGCGGCACTTCAGTTGGTAATGTCGAAAGAATAAAAATAGTTGCTGAAAAAGTAAAAGCAATGAAAGAAGCGGGTAATGATCTCGTTGTTGTATTGTCCGCAATGTCAGGTGAAACCAATCGTATGATTGCATTAGCTAAAGAGTTGCACCATACACCAAGCGCAAGAGAGATGGATGTGCTACTGACTACGGGTGAACAAACCACCATTGCGTTATTGTCAATGGCATTGCATAGCATCGGTGTTGATGCGGTATCGATGACGGGTGATCAAGTTCGCCTAAAAACCGATAGTAGCTTCAGTAAGGCACGTATTTTAGATGTTGAAACCAAGAATATCGAGGGGCATTTAAAGCAAGGGCGTGTCGTTGTAGTTGCTGGTTTTCAGGGGCGTAACGAAGATAACCATATAACAACATTAGGACGTGGTGGTTCTGACACTTCTGCGGTGGCTATTGCTGCTGCTCTTAAAGCAGATGAATGCCAAATATATACGGATGTGGATGGTGTTTATACAACCGACCCTCGTGTTGAACCTAATGCACGTCGTCTAGATAGAATAACATTTGAAGAGATGTTAGAGATGTCTAGTTTGGGCGCGAAAGTATTACAGATTCGTTCAGTGGAGTTTGCTGGTAAATACAATGTGCCATTGCGTGTTTTATCCAGTTTTAAAGATGGTGGCGGCACATTAATTAGTTATGAGGAAAATAAAATGGAATCTCCAGTAATTTCAGGCATTGCCTTTAATAGAGATGAGGCGCGTTTAACACTATCTGGTGTGCCAGATCAACCGACGGTAGCGGCACAAATTCTTTCACCAATTGGTGAAGCGAATATCGATATCGATATGATTGTTCAAAATACCGTCGGTAACGGTAAAACAGATTTCACATTTACTGTGCATCGTGATGATTATCAACAAGCTAAGGAACTTTTAGAAGCTGTGTGTGTCTCATTAAAAGCAAATGCAGTGCAAGGCAATAATGAGATAGCAAAAGTGTCTATTGTTGGCGTTGGAATGTGGAACCACCCTGGCGTTGCGAAAACAATGTTTGAGACCCTAGGTCAAGAGGGAATTAATATTCACCAAATAGCAACCTCTGAAATTAAAATATCAGTACTTGTTGATAGTAAATATTTAGAGTTAGCTGTTCGTGCGTTACACAATGCATTTAATTTGGCCAACGAACCAATTGAAGAGAAATAATTTAATTTTCTCCGCAAATAAATATGAATTTTAGAATAGATTAGTCCATACTAAAAAGCTATTTAGATGGATAATATAATATAGGAGCAGGATATGCTGATATTAACTCGTCGAGTTGGTGAAACTTTGATGATTGGGGATAATGTTACCGTTACCGTTTTAGGTGTAAAAGGTAATCAGGTACGCGTCGGTGTAAATGCGCCAAAAGAAGTATCTGTTCACCGTGAAGAGATCTATATGCGTATACAAGCTGAAAAAAATGCGAGTTCATATAGCGAATAACACGCTGTGAATTAAATATTCTAAGAGCCTACGGGCTCTTTTTTTTTGCCTAGAGAATGGTTTTACCGTTCGCTCTAATTGGCTGTTGCGATTGAATACAGTGCAATTACAAAAAAAATGGTTTAATAGTAGCTTATTTGTTTATTTAACCATCAAACGGAAAAGAGTCATTAAAAAAAGTTTGACTTGTTTTCATAAGACAGTAATATGTGCGCCACAAGACGACGGTGGGGTGGCCGAGTGGCCGAAGGCGCTCCCCTGCTAAGGGAGTAACGGGTTTATAGCCTGTTCGAGGGTTCGAATCCCTCCTCCACCGCCATTCTTGTAGATTCTTAAAGCGGGTGTAGCTCAGCTGGATAGAGTACCTGGCTACGAACCAGGCGGTCAGGGGTTCGAATCCCTTCACCCGCACCATCTCTTTTGCAGGATATGGTTAGCGCTAAGAATCGAATGTAAAACAAAAAATAAAGAATATCGCGGCGGGTGTAGCTCAGCTGGATAGAGTACCTGGCTACGAACCAGGCGGTCAGGGGTTCGAATCCCTTCACCCGCACCATCTCTTTTGCAGGATATGGTTAGCGCTAAGAATCGAATGTAAAACAAAAAATAAAGAATATCGCGGCGGGTGTAGCTCAGCTGGATAGAGTACCTGGCTACGAACCAGGCGGTCAGGGGTTCGAATCCCTTCACCCGCACCATTCTTATAAGCTTACTTCGGTAAGTTTTTTTGTTTACAGAGCTCAATAATATTAATCCCATTAATATTATGCACCATGCGGGTGTAGCTCAGCTGGATAGAGTACCTGGCTACGAACCAGGCGGTCAGGGGTTCGAATCCCTTCACCCGCACCATATTTTCTTTTGCCACACCAACCCCTATTAATCCCCTTTGCTAACATTTCAATTTGCTACACGTAATGGCGCATCCTATAATAATACCAATCGGAATAAATAGCTGATCTATTTTACTGGTTAAAATAACTTACTTTTTTGTTGTAAGTTTCGCAAAGGGAACAACCATTTGTGTCAACTTACGCCTCAAATTAAGCCATTTTTCCTGCGCAAAATTTAGATCACATACTTAATTATTCAATGATGCGCCTTGCTCTCCATCCTTTTTCCCTGCAAGCCATGACCATCCTATTATGCGAATAGGTATGAGTCATTCATCGGTTTGGCGCAAATGGTTCTCTTTTGATAAGGAAATTTAATGAATTTAGGTGCGCAGTTATATGGCTTTAAAGAAGAAGAGTTGAAAATGAGGCCGGAAAAAGTGTTTAAGGCTATTGCTGATATCGGTTATCAAGCTGTGGAAATGCCTTTTGTACTTGAAGCTTCTTCATTATTAAATGAGTACGATTTAACATGTTCTGCCTTGCATATCGGCTCAGAGGGGCTGTTAAACTATGTTGAACTTCTCGACTATTTGGACCGCCATGATTGTGCTAATTTATGCGTTTCTGGTCCATTAGGTTGGCATGATTGTAGTTTAGAAAATTTTAGCGCGACATGCTCCATTATTAACAAGGCGGCAGAAGAATTTAAGGTTGCGGGTGTTAAGGTGCATTATCATAATCATGACTTTGAATTTTTAAAGTCGACGCGTAATGATATCACCCCCTTTGATATTCTTAATAAGGAGTTAGATATTACCAATGTGGGATTATGTGTCGATATCGGTTGGTTGCATTTAACGGGAATCGATCCCGTTCTCTTTTTAAAAGAGCATGCGAGTAGGATTTCATATTTACACCTAAGAGATTTTGCTCAGGGGCGATCTGTTGCGTTAGGTGAGGGGGAGGTTAAGCTTCTTCAGATAATGAAGACTTTTGACTTACTGAGCGATTTGCAGTGGTTGATGGTCGAGTTTGAACCAACGGATAATGCTTATCAATATTTTGCAAGGAGTGAGCGTTTTTTACGTGCGAATCATATTTGTTAATATCAATTAGTGGATATATTGCACGAGGGGAATTACCACGCAGAACTGGTTTTGAGCTAGCACCCCGTAGGTGAAGAAAAATAGCACCAATCTGCTTTGTTATAAAATCTCGATGTAGAATAACTATGCTGCAAATTTTTGCCTCGCATCTCGGCACTATTTTTCCTTTTATAGATTATTAGTAAAATTGAATGGTGAATATTTATTTGTTTTTATTGCATACTTGTTTTGTTTTTTTGTGTCTCAATAATATTCTCCATGTCTACTAATGTCTGATCTTTATTCGTGACAATCATCACCTAATTACAACATAAATTTGCTTTTTTCAAAGTAATCATTAGCTTTAAAAAAGCTTGTAATTGTTAATGTTTTAAGCTCTTTGAGGCTGTTTTATCTATACTTCCAATTTAATAGAAAATCCCGTATGATAATTTGTTTTTGAAACTCAGTTTAATTTCTTAATTCTTATTTTTTATAGGGTTATTAAGAGGTTAAGGTATGTTTATTAGGCTTTTTTAGCCTAAAAGTGGTGAGTTAGCTTTTTTATTCACCCTTTATTGCAGGTGATATTGTAGAGGAAGTGTGAATAATTATTCATTCACCTCTGTTTGTTAACAGGCATTTATTATGTACAAAAAGGATAATTACTATGGATGTTACTGAGTCATTATTAGAAGCATTAGTGTTAATGGGCTTAGGTATGGGCTTTGTGTTTCTGTTTTTAGGTTTATTGATGGTTGTCGTTAGCTTGATGGCAAAATATACGCCCGCAGATCTGCCCGTGACGAAAAAGGCCGTGCAAGGTGGTAACAATACCGCTGCCAATACGCAAATTAGCCCTCAATTAATTGCAGCAATGACTACGGCTGTGCAGCAATATCGCAAATCAACTGCACAATAAAGGAATATGAACTATGGAGAACGTGAAAATGGCGAAGCCTTTAGCAATAACAGAAGTGGTGCTGCGTGATGCGCACCAATCATTGTTTGCAACCCGAATGCGTATCGATGATATGCTACCGATTGCAGAAAAATTAGACAAAATGGGGTACTGGTCTTTAGAGACTTGGGGCGGTGCAACATTTGATTCGTGTATTCGTTATTTAGGTGAAGATCCATGGGATCGTATCCGCGCATTAAAAGCGGCCATGCCAAACACGCCACAGCAAATGTTATTACGCGGTCAAAATCTATTAGGTTACCGTCACTATGCCGATGATGTTGTTGAAAAATTTGTCGAACGAGCACATAAAAATGGCGTCGATGTGTTTCGTATCTTTGACGCGATGAATGATGTTCGTAATTTTGAAACTGCGATTAAGTCTGCCGTTAAAATTGGCGCGCATGCACAAGGTACAATTTCTTACACAACCAGCCCTGTTCATACTATTGATAACTGGGTTGATATGGCGAAACGCCTTGAAGATATGGGCAGCCATTCTATATGTATTAAAGATATGGCGGGTCTGTTAAAGCCATATGAAGCAGAAGAGCTAATTACAAAAATTAAAGCGAGTACCAATATACCACTGGCGTTGCATTGTCATGCAACGACGGGATTAAGTCTTGCTACACAGCAAAAAGCGATTGATGCGGGTATTGATATTATCGATTCTGCAATTTCTTCAATGAGTATGACCTATGGCCATTCGCCAACGGAAACACTTGTTTCAATTGTTGAAGGGACAGAGCGAGATACCGGACTTAACCTTCCTCAATTAGCTGAAATATCATCATATTTCCGAGAAGTACGTAAAAAATATGTGAAATTTGAAGGGGAATTAAAAGGCGTTGACCCACGTATTTTAATCGCTCAAGTTCCTGGCGGTATGCTGACAAATATGGAAAGCCAACTTAAGCAGCAAGGTGCTGCAGATAAGATGGATGACGTATTAAAAGAGATCACCGTTGTACGTAAAGATCTGGGTTATATTCCCTTGGTTACACCAACATCACAAATTGTTGGCACACAGGCGGTTATTAACGTTTTAATGGGTGAGCGCTATAAAAATATCACTAAAGAGACTGCTGGTGTATTAAAAGGCGAATATGGTGCCGCTCCTGCTCCATTTAATGCCGAGCTTCAAGCTAAAGTACTTGACGGTGCCAAGGCAATCACTTGTCGTCCTGCTGATAATCTTGCACCAGAGATGGATCACCTTGTTAGTGAGCTCAAAAAAGTGGCTGCTGAAAAAGGTATTACATTAGCGAAAGAAGAGATTGATGACACGCTAATTTATGCTTTATTCCCTGAAATCGGCCTCAAATTCCTAGAAAATCGTAATAACCCAGATGCTTTTGAACCTGTACCAAGCGCGGATGATCTATTACCAGCTGCGCCAGTGAAGAAAGGTAAAGCGGAAACTTACTCCGTTGCTGTTGATGGTCAATTATACACCGTACAGGTTGGCCCTGAAGGTAGCATTAGCGGTATCACTGCTTCAGCTGCACCAGCACCTGTTACTAATGTTGCATCTGCATCAACGAGCGGTACAGGTGAAGATCTTCCTGCACCACTTGCGGGTAATATTTTCAAACTACTTGTTAAGCAAGGCGAACAAGTTAATGAAGGTGATACGCTGCTCGTTATGGAAGCGATGAAAATGGAAACAGAAATTCGAGCAACTAAATCAGGCATAGTACAAGCCATTTTAGTTAAAGAAGGTGATTCTGTTGCAGTGGGTGAAGCCCTCTTTACAATAGGTTAAGGAAGTAATTAAGTGGATGGATTAACGACACTTTGGAATGATACGGGCATTGCTCACTTTGAGTGGCCCGGATTAGTTATGATGGCAGTTGGTGCTTTACTGTTATATTTAGCAATCGTGCGGAAGTTTGAGCCTTTATTATTATTACCTATTGGTTTTGGCGCAGTATTAGCCAATATTCCCAATGCCGGTTTTACTGAAGAAGGTGGTATGCTTTATTACATTTATCATGTGGGTATTGAAACGGGTGTATTTCCGTTAATTATCTTCATGGGTGTTGGGGCATTAACTGATTTTGGCGCTTTGATTGCTAACCCTAAAACTTTGCTATTGGGTGCTGCTGCGCAGTTTGGTATCTTTGCGACCCTGTTTGGCGCGATTTTACTTAATCTTGTACCAGGTTTTAATTTTAGCATGGCTGATGCGTCGGCTATTGCAATTATTGGTGGTGCCGATGGCCCTACGGCGATATTCTTAGCTTCAAGACTTGCACCCGATTTACTCGGTGCGATTGCGGTTGCTGCTTATTCCTATATGGCATTGGTACCAATCATTCAGCCCCCTATCATGCGTGCATTAACGACACCAGCGGAGCGTGAAATAAAAATGGAACAGTTGCGTCCAGTAAGTAAAAAGAGAAGATCATTTTCCCACTTGCTGTACTTTTTTTAACTATTCTATTTTTACCCGCAGCAACGCCATTAGTCGGTATGTTCTGTCTTGGTAATTTAATGCGAGAATCAGGGGTTGTGGATTGTTTAAGTTCCACCGCTCAGAATGAGTTAATTAATATTGTAACCATTTTCCTAGGCTTAGGCGTGGGCTCTAAACTATCTGCAGATAAGTTTTTAAACTTAGAGACCTTAGGTATTTTGGGATTAGGTGCAATAGCCTTCTCTATTGGTACGGCTTCTGGCGTGTTAATGGCGAAAGCGATGGGGCGCTTTTCAAAAAGTCCTATCAATCCTTTAATCGGTGCGGCAGGTGTTTCTGCTGTGCCTATGGCTGCGCGTGTAGCTAATAAAGTTGGATTAGAAGCTAATCCCCATAACTTTTTGTTAATGCATGCAATGGGGCCTAATGTAGCAGGGGTGCTTGGTAGTGCCGTTGCTGCTGGTGTATTGCTAGCGCTAGTTGGCTAAACGACTATTAAATATCGGTTAGTGTAAAAGGCCACTTAATAAAGTGGCCTTTTTTATTGGAGTTTGAATGTGTGGTCTGAATATATCACTCTCTTTTTTAGTGGTTTAATTTCATCAACACTCTTTCCGGTGGTTGGAGCTATTGTTGATTTATTATGTAAAAAACGCACCACAGCATGCCTTTGGATATTTATTAGCGGGAAGTATTGGTAATACATTGGGGGCGGTTATTACCTATTTTATGGGGTATTATTTTTATTGGGGGCGGGATAAAGCTCAACATAAATATATAAGATTAACGGCATTTTGTCGACGTTATGGTGCTCCTGCGCTATTACTTAGTTGGTTACCCGTTATTGGCGATCTATTACCCTTAATTGCAGGGTGGTTTAAGCTGCGGATAATGCCCTGTTTGATATTTATTTTTCTTGGCAAAGCGCTACGATACGGCATAATTATAGTTTCGACACTATATTTTCTATAAAATTGCATATTAGCTGCTTTTTAAAGTATGCTGAGATTTATTTTAACCACCTGAAAGGGGTTTACCTTGTCTCTTGATTTTCAGCAAAAATTAGCTTTTCTAGCTCAACAACCAGAAGCATTGAGTCAATTTGGTCGCGGTATTGAGCGTGAAGCATTACGTATCAAATCTGATGGCAAATTATCTTCAGATAAACATCCCGATGCCTTTGGTAGCGCCCTTTGCCATGAATCAATCACCACTGATTTTGCCGAAAGTTTAATGGAATTTATCACGCCTGTTGCCAAAGATGTCCCGCAACTATTTAATTACTTAAATGATATTCACCATTACAGTGCTAAAAATTTAGCGGCAGATGAGATGCTCTGGCCTATTAGCATGCCCTGTTATGTTGAAAAGGAAGATAACATTGAGCTTGCCCAATACGGTAGCTCTAATGTAGGTTTAATGAAGACAGCCTATCGGCAAGGGTTGAAAAATCGTTATGGCTGCATGATGCAAGTGATTGCAGGTGTGCATTATAATTTTTCATTACCGAGCGCATTTTGGCCTGTTTGGTCACAGATGCATGGCGCTGATTTAACGCCGCAAGAGGCGCAGTCAGCGGGGTATTTTGCTTTAATCCGTAATTATATGCGTTTTGGTTGGATCATTCCTTATCTGTTTGGTGCATCACCTGCGATTTGCAGTTCTTTTATTCAAGGCAAAGAAACACCTTTACAGTTTAAAAAGTTGGCTAAAGGGACTATCTATTTACCCTATGCAACCTCTCTACGTTTGAGTGATTTAGGTTATACCAATAGTTCGCAATCTTCTTTAAATATTTGTTATAACAGTTTAGAAAATTATCTTGCTAGTGTTTCCGAAGCTTTACATAAAAAGTCCCCTGAATTTAAAGCATTAGGAATTAAGAAAAATGGCAAATACATTCAGCTAAATGACAATGTACTGCAAATAGAAAATGAGCTGTATGCATCGATTCGTCCTAAAAGGGTGCAAAAAAAGGTGAAACACCATCACAGGCTTTGCATGCTCGTGGTGTCGAATATGTTGAAATTCGCTCTTTAGATGTCAATCCATTTTCTAAAGTAGGGATCACCGAAGAGCAAGTGAACTTTTTGGATTTATTTTTAACTTGGTGTGCGATTACCCCTTCTGATGAGATAAACGAGGCGCAATCAACCCATTTACGCACTAATTTCAGTCAAATAGTGACTGAGGGGCGTCAACCCGATTTACGGCTTGCCATTAATGGAAAAGAGCAAAGTGTATCGGCGTGGGGCGCGGAGATAATGGCGCAATTAATGGATCTGGCCAGCGTTTTTGATAAGCAGCAAAATGTCAGCCACTACGAGCAAGCCATTGCGCATATCGCAGAGTACTTCCGTCAGCCAGAATTAACTAATTCCGCGCGAGTATTAGATAAACTGCTAGCGGCTAATGTTGATAATGGTATCTTAGCTTTGTCGCTGGCAAAAGAATATAAAATAGCGTTATGCGAGCAGGGGTATCAGCTATGGTCGGATCAATATTTTGAGCAACAGCGTTTGGCTTCGCTTGAAAAACAGCAACATATCGAGCAGCAGGATACGCTTAGTTTTGATCACTATTTGCAACAATATTTTACGAATGCAGAAACATATTAATTGATAATAGAATAGGTTTAAATATGGTAAATAAAAAGATCCTTTTATCTTTACTCTTGACCCTCTTTGTGACGGCATGTGCAACGCCGCCACCGAAAAATCCGGATAATATTTGCCATATATTTTTTGAAAATCGCGATTGGTATGAAGCCTCCAAGGATATGAATAAAAAGTGGGGGACACCGATCCACGTACCGATTGCGATGATGTACCAAGAGAGTAGTTTCAAGCATGATGCTGCACCTCCCATGCAATATTTTTGGTTTATTCCAATTGGTAGAGCAAGTGATGCCTATGGTTATGCGCAGGCTAAAACGATGACTTGGGATGATTATAAACGTGAAACGGGGAGTTCATGGGCAAGCCGTGATGATTTTGCCGATGCCGTTGATTTTATGGGCTGGTTTACCAGTAAAACGCATAAAGTTAATGGTATTTCAAAGTGGGATGCCTATCGCCAGTATCTTAATTACCATGAAGGCTGGGGAGGTTATAAAAAGCAAAGTTATAACAAGAAACCTTGGTTAATTAAAGTAGCTCGTAAAGTAGATAATCGTGCAAAACAGTACTCAAGCCAATTAAAGGGTTGCCAAGAGAACTTAGATTCAAGCTGGTTATGGCGACTGTTTTTTGCCTAACCCGTGACGGATATTCATTCATTAAAAGAAGGAAATGAGATGCCATTACTCGATAGTTTTACTGTTGATCATACAATTATGAACGCTCCAGCAGTACGCATTGCTAAAAAAATGCAAACACCTGGAAAAGATACTATCACTGTCTTTGATTTACGTTTTACAA
This sequence comes from Psychromonas sp. MME2, assembly GCF_040566515.1. Lineage (NCBI taxonomy): Bacteria > Pseudomonadati > Pseudomonadota > Gammaproteobacteria > Alteromonadales > Psychromonadaceae > Psychromonas > Psychromonas sp. MME2. The sequence continues at coordinate 828,129 of NZ_JBEWXI010000002.1, forward strand.
CGCCCAATAAAGAGATGCTTTCTGAAAAAGGTATTCATACACTTGAGCATCTATATGCGGGCTTTATGCGTGATCATTTAAATGGTGAGCACGTTGAAATTATTGATATTTCGCCAATGGGATGTCGTACAGGTTTTTATATGAGCTTGATTGGTTCGCCTAGTGAGGCTGATGTTGCTTCTGCATGGTTAGCCTCTATGCAGGATGTGTTGAAGGTGCAAGATCAAAAAGATATTCCTGAGTTAAATGAATACCAATGTGGTACCTATTTAATGCACTCGCTCGAGGAGGCGCAAGCAATCGCTCGCGCTATTATTGAAGCGGGTATTGGTACTAATAAGAATGAAGATATTGCCTTAAGTGAAGCGCAGTTACAGCAGCTATAATTTCATTAATCGTACTTATACCAATCCCTATTATTGTCTGATTGCGTAATAAGTACGATTTTCATCTCAGGTGAAGTAGCTTTAAGTATGAGATCTAAATTTTGCGCAGGAAAAGTGACTTAATTTGAGGCGTAAGTTGACGCAAATGGTTGTTCCCTTTGCGAAACTTACAACAAAAAAGTAAGTTATTTTAACCAGTAAAATAGATCAGCTATTTATTCCGATTATATGGTATTACTTATTCATCATCCTTATATAGATGCGGGAGCACTTTGACTAACTTCACCATATTATTTTCTACTTCTAAAATTTCCATCGGATAGCCGCAAATACGGGCACTAATTTTCTCGGTAGGAATCTCTTCTAAATGTTCTAAAATCAAGCCATTGAGTGTGCGAGGGCCATCGGTAGGTAAAGTCCAACCCATCTCTTTGTTGATGTCTCGTAAACCTAAGCTACCTTCGATAATATAAGAGTTATCGTGTTGCTTATAGATCTCTTTAGAATTAACAGGAAGATGTGTTGTCGTAAAGTCGCCAACGATTTCTTCTAAAATATCAGCGAGCGTGACTAACCCTTGAATATCACCATATTCGTCTACCACTAGGCCTATGCGCTCTTTATTTTGTTGGAATTTTATGAGCTGTGTATTTAGAGGCGTACCTTCTGGGATAAAATAGAGCTCTCTCACACTACGTAATAGTGTTGTTTTAGTGAAATCTTCCCTTAATAAAATCAGCAAACAATCACGTGCATGGATAAAGCCTATCGCATCATCGATGGTGTCGCGATAAAGCAAAGTCATGGTATGTGTACGGTGCTTTAATTGCTTAAGAATGACATCCCACTCTTGGTTGATATCGATTGCAGCAATTTCATTACGTGGGATCATAATTTCATCGACGGTCACTTTTTCAAGCTCAAGAATACTTAGCAGCATCTCTTGGTGGTGAACCGGTATCATTCCGGCAGCCTCTCTCACAACAGAGCGCAACTCATCGCTCGAAAGAGCATGGTCACTATTGTGAGTAACGTTCACACCAAAGATACGTAATAAGCCGTTGGAGATACCGTTAATCAACCATACACAAGGGCTAAGTAACACTTGTAATGGGCGTAACAAAAAGGAACTTGGAAAAGCAATTTTTTCAGGGTAGAGAACAGCTAATGTCTTTGGTGTTACTTCTGCAAAAATTAAAATAACAAAGGTTAATACCCCTGTTGCAATGGCAATGCCGGCATCCCCGTAAATTCGTTGGCCAATGATAGTGGCTAATGCTGAAGCGAGGATATTAACAAGATTGTTACCAATCAAAATAAGGCCGATCAGTTTATCTGGCTTATTAAGTAGTTTTTCAACACGTAATGCTACTTTATTCTTGTCCTGTGCAAGATGGCGTAGGCGATAACGGTTGAGAGACATCATGCTCGTTTCTGAACTCGAAAAATAAGCAGAGATTAGAATTAAAATAACAAGCGTAATTAGTAAAGCACTGGTTGGAATGTCGTTCAATGTATTCTCTTTTGTATGGGTTACTATTTATTAATGAATGATACTAACGAAGAAAATGTATAAAAAAAAGTTAATTAGTCGATTATATTTAGTAATTATCAATAAATTGTACTCAATTAAAGACGTTAAGGGGGTAGATTAACGTTTTTACATATAAAACTCAATGCTAGTTAGTTTGTATATAAAATATACATTAAATTAATTTAACATGAATAAAAAAAGACCTTAGCAATATTCGCTAAGGTCTTAATTAACTAATACAACAAAATGGATGTTTCTTAGCTGTTGTAATTAATCTCTTTGGCTTTGAGTTTTAATGTTTCATCAAACTCTTTGATCGGTTTATGAGTACTGGCGACAAAAGAGTAGATGACGGGTAAAATAAATAGCGTAAATAGAGTGCCTAAGGATAAGCCTGCCACGATCACAACCCCAATACCAAAACGACTAACAGCGCCTGCGCCACTCGCAAAAAGTAATGGAATAAGACCAGCAACCATTGCCGCAGTGGTCATCAAAATAGGGCGTAAACGAATGGTTGCTGCTTTTTGTACCGCTTCGATACGATTTAAACCATGGTGTAATTGCTCCTCTTTGGCAACTTCAGCAATCAAAATACCATGCTTAGTGATTAATCCTACGAGCGTTATTAGACCGACTTGCGTGTATATATTCATCGTAGGGGGGTGCAGAATCCTCCCGTAAACCCAAGCATCATTGCGCCGATATTAATCAGCGGGCCTGAGGCCATCACCACCAGAGCGCCACTGATAGCAAGCGGAACGGTCATTAAGATAACTAATGGATCGCGAACACTTTCGAATTGACTAGCCAGCACTAAAAAGATGATCAAAATAGCCAAGATAAAGGTCATGTAAAGCGCATCGCCTTCGCTAACGAACTGTCGTGCCTCCCCAAGATAGTCATGGCGGTAACCTAAAGGTAATTTACTAGTCGCGAGCTCTTCAAAGAAGGTAATGGCATCGCCCATCGCAAAACCGGGGGCTAAAACAGCACCGATAGATGCACTATTTAACTGGTTAAAGTGTGGTAATGAACGTGGCTCAGCAACCACATCAATAGTGATTAAATTGCTCAGTGGTAACATGTCTCCATTTTTAGCGCGTACGTAAAAATTACCTAATTTATCTGGCGATAAACGGTATTTCCGTTCTACTTGTGCGATTACTTCATAACTACGCCCATGGAGGTCGATGCGATTTAGGTAGCCATCACTTAATAGAGTTCCCAAGGTGATACCTATATCTTGCATGGTAACGCCATACGCACCTGCTTTATCGCGATCTATTTTGATTTTCATTGTCGCTGAATCAAAGGCAAGATCAAGTTCAGAATAGACAAAGTTAGGGTTTGCCTGTGTCGCTGCGAGTACATCACTGGCGATACTAACTAAGCTCTCAAATGGATTTGCTGTTGATATAACAAACTGTACCGGTAAGCCACCTGATGAACCCGGTAACTCAGGCATTTGGAAAGCCGTGGTCGCGACCGCGGGAAAATCATTAAATAACGGTGCTAAGGCCGTCGCAAGCTGTTTAGGATCTTTATCGCGCTGACTCCAAGGCTTCATGATTGCAATACCAAAGGCTTGATTGGCATTTGGTCTGCCAGAAATACCGAGGGTACTTTGTACCTCGGGTTGCTTCGCTATTTCAGCGGTTATCTTACCTATGCTGTTTTCAATGTAGTCGAGATTGGCATTGGCTGGCGCCTTAGCCATCATCATTAATGCCCCTTTATCTTCTTTGGGAGCTAGTTCCGCAGGAATAAATTTAAATAGGAAAGGCAAAGAGATAAAAACTAAAATTGAAAAAAGGATCACAGCTGGACGACGAACCATCAACTTTTCAAGCAGGCGCGAATAGCGTGAGGTAACACCTGAAAGCGTGTTTTCAACGGCTTGTTCGAAACGATTTGCCTGATGGTTGCTTTTAAGCATTTTACTACACATCATCGGCGATAGTGTTAATGCAATAATACCGGAAACAAACACTGAGCCTGCCAAAGTTAATGCAAATTCAGTAAATAGTGATCCCGTTATTCCCCCCATTAAGGCAATAGGCGCATAAACAGCTGCCAGTGTTATCGTCATCGAAATAACGGGGACGGCAATCTCCCGGGTTCCTATAATGGCCGCGCGGTAGGGATCTTCTCCGGCTTTAATATGGCGATCAATATTTTCTACCACAACAATTGCATCATCGACTACTAAACCTATTGCTAATACCATTGCCAGTAATGTCATTAAGTTAAGGGTAAAGCCAAATAGTTGCATCACAACGAGCACGCCAATCAGTGACAATGGAATGGTAATGATAGGGATAATCACCGCACGCCATGAGCCTAAAAATAGCACCATCACCACTAATACGATTAAACCGGCTTCAGCGATGGTTTTAATGACTTCTGAAATCGACTCTTCAATGGCGATAGTTGAGTCATACAACACCTCCATTTGTATTGAACTTGGATTGTTTTTAGCTAAATCGGGTAAAATGGCATTGATTCCCGCGGTAATATCGAGCGGATTTGCCGTTGGTGCCGCATCAATTGCGACAACCACCGCTTCATTACCGTTAGCCATGGTGCGAGTGGTATCATGACTTTTTTCCAATGAAACGCGAGCGATATCCTGTAGGCGGATCACCTTGCCATTTTCACGCGTCGCTATGATCAGGTTTTCTAACTCAGCCGCTGTTTTCACTTGCGTTTCACTACTACCATTAAAAAGGGTGTAATAGCTGTTGGCTTGCCCCGTTGCCGATTGGATATTGTTGGCTTGTAAAATTTGTACAACATCTTGTGTGGTTAGTGAAAAACCAGCCATTCGCTCAGGATCGATCCAAATTCTTAGCGCAAATGGCGTTCCACCATATAAGTTCACTTTAGCTACACCATTGATGCTAAATAACTGCGGTTTAATAACGCGCTCTAGATAATCGGTGATTTGACTAGCGTTCAGTTCTGCGCTTGAAAATGAGATATAAATAACCGATGTTGTTGAACCGGTGCTCATATCGATAGTCGGATCTTCAGCTTCACTCGGCAGTTGTGAGCGCACACTATTTACTTTAGCAAGGATATCAGCAACCGCGCCATTGGGATCGGTATTGAGTTTCATGAAGACTGTAATTGTTGAGTTGCCCATAAAACTTTGCGACGTAATAAAATCAATGTTATCTGCTTGGGCAATGGCTTGCTCGATGGGTTGAGTTATAAACCCTTGAATCAGATTCGCATTGGCACCGTAATAACTCGTCGACACCGTCACTACGGTATTTGTCATGCTCGGATACTCGCGTACTTGCATCGTGCTAAGGGCTTGTAGTCCTAATAGCACTATCAATAAACTCAGCGATATCGCAAGTATCGGGCGGCGTATAAAAATATCAGTAAATTTCATCTGCTCACCTATAGTGCTGGAGTGGTCGAGGGGATGTCTAACGCGTCAGACTCTGTGATTTTTACATGTGCGCCATTGCTTAAACGGACTTGACCACTGGTAACTATCTGTTCGCCTTCCTTGAGCCCATCGAGTATGCGGATCATGCCATTTTTACTTTTACCTAGTTTAACAATACGTTGCTCGACTTGTAAGAAGGTTGAATCATCACTATTTTTTTGCTCCGAGATCACATACACGGTTTCACCATATAGTGTGTAGTTAATCGCGGTTTCCGGAATAATAACCTGTTGATGTAATGTTGGTAGGATAATACTTGCTTTAGCAAACATGCCTGAACGTAGCTTTTGCTCTTGATTAGGAATGTCTGCTTGCACTTGAATGACGCCACTTTGGTAATTTACTGCAGGTTCAATCGCTGAAATAGTCCCTGTAAAGGCAACCCCAGGCTCAGCATCCACGGCGATATTCATTGCTTGGCCAATAAAAATTTTATTAAGATCATTTTGTGGCACAATAAAACGGATTTGCATTTTGCTAACATCTTCTAAGCGAACGATATCGTGACCCGCTTCTAAATAATCGCCTAAGAAGATATTTTTAATACCAGCAATGCCATCAAAGGGAGCGCGAATAATACGGCGACTAATAGTTGCTTGATAGCTTTCTATTTGCCCCTGTAATGCCAAATATTCAGCCTCTGCATCATCTACCTGCCCCTGTGAAACAGAACCTTTAGTTAACAGAGAACGCATCCGTTGATAGTTACTTTTTACTGACGGCATGCGCCCCTGCGCCGCTTTTAAATTGGCTTCTTCGATTTCTGAGTCAAGGTAAACGAGTGCTTCACCTTCGGTTAATTTTTGCCCTGATTTGAAATTTATTTTAACCACTTTACCGGCGACTTCATTGGCAATATCAACGCCTTGAATAGGTTCAATAAAGCCAATAGCTCGAAGGTGTGGGGTCCAATCGTTAAGTGTAATGTTGCTGCTAGTAACGGCAAATTCAGGAATTGGGCGATTGGCTAAGAACTCCTTCACCTTTGCAGCTTTCATTATGTTAAAGGCAATAACAGTACCAAAAATTAGTATTGCTAATACTATTGCCGAAGCGATCCATTTTTTCATTTTATTACCTTATTATTTTAATGATGATTGTTGAATAATTAACCAAGAAGCATCTCTTACTTGATTTATTTGTTGTTCACTCGTTTCAAAACGTTGCCTTAACTGTTTTTTGGCCAATTCAATGGAAGTGTCAAAACTTAGAGTGATCAGCATTGGTATTTGCCATGGCAAGAAACGTCCTTCATCTATACCCTGTTGATAAAAGTCGATTAAAGGAGCAAAAGCGACATCTTCAAAAAGTGTTATCTCTGCTTGTTGTTCATTAGGGATAAAATAGAGCATATCGATCACCGTTAAACGTTGCGGATTGCTCAGTACGGCATCGAAGGCGTTACGCCAAAGTAGATCATATTTTTGTTTCGGTGTTTGCTTGTTAGACCAGCCTTTAAATATTGTTTCCGCGGCCTCCTTACGAATATGCTGATGCAATTGCGACATTAGCATATCTTTGCTATCAAAATAGCGATAGATGGTGCCTGCGGCAACACCCGCTGTTTTTGCCAACATTTTCATGGATAATCCATAAAAACCATGAACGGCGAGCAATTTTTCAGCAGCAGCCAATATCCTTATACGCTTGTCCATAATAGTCCCGTAAAATGAATGAACGTTCATTATCGTTTATTGTCTCTATAAAATACAACAATAATTGGAATAAATTCATTAGCTGTGAATATTCTTTATTTATTAGCTATGAATAACTTTTATTCATACGTTATGAATGACCATATAGATTGGTATTCAACTAAAACTACCGTAAAATTGAGATGCAAGTCATCATTATTATCAATTAGGAAAAACATGAAGCTAAATCCCGGTCAAGATGCCGCTGTAAAAATGATTTCAGGCCCCTGCCTTGTGTTAGCGGGTGCGGGCAGTGGTAAAACGAGGGTGATCACCAATAAAATCGCTCATTTAGTGCAAAATTGTGATTATTTAGCTAAACATATCGCCGCCGTCACATTTACCAATAAAGCCGCTCGAGAGATGAAGGAGCGTGTTAGCCAAACCCTTGGCCGTAAAGAGGCGCGTGGCTTAATGGTCTCCACATTTCACTCCTTGGGATTGGATATCATTAAACGCGAATATAAAGTATTAGGTATGAAGGCGGGATTTAGTCTGTTTGATGATCAAGATACCTTAGCCTTGCTAAAAGAGTTGACTGCTAAGCAACTGCAAGAAGATATGGATTTGTTAAAGGCGTTAATCACACAAATATCGAATTGGAAAAATGCCCTGATACTACCAGCACAAGCGATAAAACAGGCGCGTGGTGAGCGCGATGTGCTATTTGCCCACTGTTATGACCTTTATCAGCGCCAATTAAAAGCTTACAACGCACTCGATTTTGATGATTTAATTGTGTTGCCAACTCTGCTTCTAACGCTGAAAGAAGAGGTGCGTTTGCGTTGGCAGAAAAAAATACAGTATTTATTGGTAGATGAATATCAAGATACCAATACGAGCCAATATGAGTTAATTAAAGCGTTAGTGGGCGAACGTGCACGATTTACAGTGGTAGGGGATGATGATCAGTCTATTTACTCATGGCGAGGAGCGCGTCCAGAAAACTTAGTCTTGTTACAAAACGACTTTCCGCAGTTAAAAGTGATTAAACTTGAGCAGAACTATCGCTCTAGTCAACGTGTTTTAAAGGCGGCGAATGTACTGATTGCTAATAATCCCCATGAATTTGATAAACGCCTGTTTAGTGAATTGGCCTATGGTGAGTCAATCAAAGTGTTGTTTGCCAAAAATGAACAACATGAAGCAGAGCGTGTGGTAATGGAGCTTTCAGGCCATAAATTTATGAATGGGGCTTCCTTTAGCGATTATGCGGTACTTTACCGTGGTAATCATCAAAGTCGCTTGTTAGAAAAGGTGATGATGGAAAATCGCATCCCCTATCGCATTAGTGGTGGAACCTCTTTTTTTGCACGCAGTGAAGTGAAAGATATCATGGCTTATCTTAAGCTATTGGTGAATCAAGACGATGACAATGCCTTTTTACGTGTTGTTAATACACCGCGTCGTGGTATTGGTCCGGGGACATTAGAAAAACTCGGTAGTTATGCCAATATGCGCCATACGACATTGTTTGCTGCCAGTTTTGAATTGGGATTAGAACAAACCTTGTCAGGTAAAGGGTTACTTTCCTTACAAGCGTTTACGCGCTGGTTAGTAGAGCTCAATGATCGCCTAAAACGAGAGGATAATATCGATGTGGTGCGCGATCTGATCCGTGATATTGGTTACGAAGATTGGTTATATGAAAGCAGCCCAAGTCCGAAAGCTGCGGAAATGCGCATGAAAAATGTGTCGATGCTGTTTAAATGGGTGACGGAAATGCTCAAGGGCGATGACCTTGATGAAGAGATGACGCTTGAGCAAGTTGTTGCACGTTTAACCCTGCGCGATATGCTTTCTCGTAATGAAGAAGAAGAGGAGCTTGACCAAGTACAGTTAATGACCCTGCATGCATCTAAGGGGCTTGAGTTTCCCTATGTTTATATGATTGGTATGGAAGAGGGGATTTTGCCGCACCAAGTGAGTATTGATGAGGATAATGTTGAAGAAGAGCGCCGCCTTGCCTATGTTGGGATTACTCGTGCACAAAAAGAGTTAACCTTTACGCTTGCTAAGGAGCGCAATCAATACGGTGAAACCATCAAACCCACTCCGAGTCGTTTTTTATTTGAGTTACCTCAAGATGATCTCGATTGGGAGAGTGGGCCGAAAAAGAAAAGCGAAGAACAAAAGAAACAACTTGCAGAAAAGGGGATCGCTAATTTGCGTGCTCTGTTTGACTAACAAAATAGCGATGCCTCGTTAGCATCTATTTATTCCTACACTTAAATAGACTTCATAATTACAGGAGTTGCTATAAAAGCAATCTTTGCAAGGGAAGGATATCAGTTTCACTGTTTTGCAAAGGTGTAGTTATTTTTCCCTTGTTTTTTGACCTTATACATCGCTTTGTCGGCTAATTTAATTAACTCGACAGAGTTATCTCCATGGTCTGGATATATCGCGATACCAATGCTAGCGCCAATGTTTATCTGGGTATCTTCGACGTCATAGGCGAGCGTAATTGTTTTAATTATTTTGTCAGCGATTACCGAAATAGCCTTTGAGTCTGCGATGTCTGTTAAAAAAATCCAAAATTCGTCACCACCAATACGTGCAACGGTGTCAACTTCACGAACCGTTGAGCAAAGCCGAGCCGCTGTCTCCTTAAGAACAAAATCCCCTGCATCGTGCCCTAGGGTGTCATTGACGTTTTTAAAACCATCGAGATCTACAAACATCACCGCGACTTTTGTTTTATTGCGTTTAGCCGTGGCTATATATTTTTCGAGACGATCCATTGAAAGTCGACGGGTCGGCAATCCGGTCAATGCATCGTGATTTGCCATTTCAAAGATACGTTGTTTAGCATTTTTTAGCGCGGTAATATCTTCTTTTATAGCAATATAATTACTAATGTAGCCATTTTGTTGTTTAACGGGGGTGATTGAGGCGATTTCCCAGTATAGCTCACCATTTTTTTTACGGTTATGGAGCTCTCCTCGCCAAGTATCTCCGGCTGTTAGGGTCTCCCATAGCCCTTTGTATATCTCCGTATTTATTTCACCTGATTTTAAAATACGTGGATTTTTCCCTATCAATTCATCTTTTGTATATCCCGACTTTTCTATAAAAGCGCGGTTAACATACTCAATTGCCCCTGTTGTATCGGTAATAATGATTGAAGATGCCGATTGTTTTACCGCCATAGAAAATAGTTGTAACTCAGCTTTTAACGCAGCTTGGCTAAAAAGGGTCAGGGTTATGGCGCTGCCGCCAATGGTAAGGATTCCTGCTATGAAGACTAATGTTGTCGAAGTACTTGTGGACATGAACGTATTGTCATAGGGGGTGAGTAAAGCAACCGTTGCTCGTATTGCGTAGGCTAGCGCGAAAAAGCCAAAGATAATTGCAACGGGCGTTCCAGCGTGTCTCCAGGCCGTATAATTATTATGAATCAATGTAATGACAATCGCGGAACAGATCATGACTAATGCGATGGAGAATAGGGTGATTCTTATCGTTAAATCATTTTCAAAGTAAGTAAAGTAGTAAAAAGTGAGTGCGACTATTGCTGGGAGAATGAAGTCAAAAAATAGTAGTGTAGGGCGTTTTATAAAAATGCATATACCGCGCAAGATTTGTGAAAATCCAATAATCATCACTGTATTGGCAATAATAATAGAGATAAAATCAGGAATCGAGCCGCGGCCAGACAGCAAAAAACTGGCAAAAGTGATAAGGGTCATACCCGACGCCCAGAAGCCTGCTCCATTATGTCGAGGTTGCGTACGCCATAGAGAAAAGAGTGCGATAGTTGAGCCGATAGAAATAATGGCGGTGACGACCAGTAGTGTACGGGTATCTAATATAAGCATGTTAGAGATACTCTAATCTCAAATAATTCGCCATCGCTAAAATTCCTTTTTCTTTAACGTTTTAACTCTAATGTTAATGGAATAAAAAAGGAAAGCTAGTTACTTTCCTTTTTTTGGGGAAAAACAGAGAGAATACTACTGGATTTCACATTGTTTGCTTAGATATCTGGTGAAGTATCATCAGGTTGTTTTGCTGGATTCGGATCTTTTTCGACCAAGCCTGCTGATATATCGATAACATCTTGCTCCGATAAAGTACCTGCTGAATATTTTAGTTGTAGCACACTGACAATGTAATCGTAGCGTGCATTGGCGAGTTGATTCTCTGCGGAATACAATTTTCGTGTTGAATCCAGTACATCAACGATTGTACGAGTGCCGACTTCAAAACCTGCTTCGGTTGCCTTAAGGGCGCTTTGTGAGGAGACAACGGTCTGTTCGTAAGCTCTAATGGAGCTAATTGAAGCGCCTACATCATTATAGCCTCGGCTAACTTGTGACTCGATTAAGCGGAAGGATTCAACTAACTCTTCGCTCATATAGACATAGTTATATTGCGCTTGTTTCACTTGTGAAGTGAGTTTGCCACCAGTATAGAGTGGCACGCTAAATTTTAGTCCGATCGAGCCTGTGCTTGCATCACCGCTACGAAAATCATCTTTATCATAATCAATATCACGATAGCCTACATCGGCCACTAAATCTAAGGTGGGATTATGTCCTTTTTCAGCTAAATCAATTTGCATTTTTGCTATTTCTTTAGCGATCCGCTTGCTATGTAAATCTAAATTTTTATCAATGGATGTATTGCGCCATACTTGTGCATCACCATTCAGTGGTTGTGTCGAAAATGTTTTAGTATTTAAAAATGAAATATTGCGAATATCTTCGCCAGTGATTTCACGTAGCGCATAATAGGAGTTATCCAGATCATTCTGGGCAATAATCTCACTAGCGACGGTTCTATCATATTCCGCTTGAGCTTCGTGAACATCGGTAATGGCAATCAAACCCACCTCAAAGCGTTGCTTGGTTTGTTCTAGTTGACGCGACACCGCGCGTTTATTGGCTTGCACAGATTTCACCGCTTCATCGGCACGCAATATTGCAAAATAAGCTATGGATGTTCTTAGTATTAAATCCTGTGCGGCATTACCGTAGATAGCAGCAAATTGCATTGCCTGTTTCTCAGCAATATCAAACTGTTGCCAATAGTTTCCATTATAAATTGATTGGCTTAAGGAAATATTTCCGCCATAGTTGGTGTTGTCTGTTGCATTTTGGCTGCTGTCTACATAATTGCTATCTAAACCAAATCCTATTTGTGGTAATAATGCAGCCTTGGCATCGGTGATTTGCTCAACTGCATTATCATAACGTGCCTTGCTCTTCAAAATAACAGGGTCTTTGAGTTTAGCTGATTGATAAACTTCTAATAGTGAATCGGCATTCACGGAGTAGCTAGATAGTGATAGTGCCACTAATGAAGCGATCATGCTGTATTTTATGGTCATGGGTAGAAATCCTATTGAAATTGCAGAATGCATAGTCACCTAAGTGTATTATAAAATAATTGTATATATAAATTTATTTTGATAATTGTGCAAAAATAAGGATGATTCAATGAAGAGTGATAGTGAAATAGTTAGTTATCAACAGCATGACGTAGAGGTGCTGAACAAAGAAGTATTATATAAAGGTTTTTTTAGTTGTAGTAAATACACACTAAGACACAAGCTTTTTTCAGGGCAGTGGAGTTCAGAATTGCAACGCGAATTTTTTGAACGTGGGCATGCGGCTGCGTTATTGCCCTATGATGCAGCAAAAGATTGTGTCATTTTGCTCGAGCAGTTTCGTTTTGGTGCTATGCATACCGATCAATCTCCCTGGTTACTTGAGTTGGTTGCTGGAATCATTGAAGAAAATGAGAGTGCAGAAGAGGTTGCTAAGCGAGAGGCGACTGAGGAAGCGGGATTAACCGTTAGTAAATGTCATTTTATCAATAAGTTTTTAGTCAGCCCTGGGGGAACGACGGAGCAAATTTCGTTGTTTGCTGCCGATATTGACAGTAGCGGTATTGGTGGTGTGTATGGTTTAGCCGATGAAGGCGAAGATATTCGTGTGCATGTAGTACCTAGAGAAGTTGCTTATCAATGGGTTGTTGATGGCCGTATTAATAATGCGACAACAATTATCGCCTTACAATGGTTGCAGTTAAACTGGAACAATGCGCTGTACTTTTAATCTTTTTGATTATTTATAAGGCTGTTACCGCAGTTTAAAAAAATAAATTGAGGCATTTGCAGCATTTTTTGCTTTTAATTGTTAATTTTGGCCATGTAATTGTTAAAATAGCAGTGTCTGTAGGCTAATAAATTTTTGCTTTATTTATAATTACCAACGCCTGCTAAAAATATTAAATGAATGGGTATTATGAATAGAGACGTTGCACAATTGAAAGCAAATAATCAGGGAGATTTACCCCTGTTACAGATTACCGACATGCATCTATTTGCTGACGGTGGAAAAGATTTGCTGGGCATTAAAACAGTCAATAGCTTTCAAGCTGTTGTTAAGCATGCCATGCGTTATTCTCAAGAGTGCCTTTCTGTATTATGCACGGGTGACCTATCTCAGGATCATTCGGCGCAATCTTATATTGATTTTACTACCCATATCAAAACATTAAATATGCCCTGTTACTGGTTACCCGGCAATCATGATATTCAGGCTATTATGTTACCGAGTTTATTGAAACAAGGATTAGCGCAAACCAGACAGATAGTCAGTGAATATTGGCAAATTATTATGCTTGATTCACAGGTTGAAGGGGTACCCTACGGAAGTTTAAGTGAAAGCCAGTTACATTTTTTAGAGAGTGCATTAAATCAATATCCCGATAAACATACTCTAATTTGTGTTCACCATCATGTTTTACCCGTTGGTTCAAAGTGGCTTGATCAGCACATTTTAAAGAATAATCAGCAATTATTAGCGTTAATCTCTGAATTTGATAATGTTCGTGCTGTTTTGTCTGGCCATGTTCATCAGGCTGGGGATACCATGAAAAATGGTGTTTATTTTATGACGACACCATCAACCTGTGTGCAATTCAAACCTAATTCAGATGATTTTGCATTGGATTCCGAAGCACCAGGCTATCGTTATTTGTCACTCAACAAAGAAGGGGATATTAGCACCCATATTGAGCGTATTGAAAAAGGGGAGTTTACCGTCGATGCTAATGCGACAGGTTATTAATTAAGTTATATCCCTTTATTCTACATAGAGATTTTATGACAACGCAGATGGGATCTATTTTTCTGCACTGATATCCGACTAGTCCCTGACAATGCATTTGAGGTAACCGGGATATACGTTCTCCTTTATTGTGATGCACAGTTTTATTCGGGGTTATAATGAGACAAATATTATTAGCGTTGCATGGATTCCACAGTTCACCTGCTTCTTTGAAAGCGCAACAAATGTCAGAGTATGTTGCTCTGTATCATCCAGAAATAACATTCATCTGTCCGCAACTCCCTTGTTTTCCCGAGCAAATGTGGGCATCTATAACCTCTATTTTTGCACAGAATGAAGGTGCGGAAATTGCTGTGATGGGCAGTTCGTTGGGGGGATTCTTAGCAACAAAAATTGCCCAACAATATCAAGTTAAAGTCCTATTAATTAACCCCGCGGTTCACCCCGATCGTCTGCTTTCGCATGCGGGTGTGCAAAAACATCCCTATACGCTGGATGAGTATGTCATTGACGAGCACTATTTACAGCAATTATTAACATTAAAGGTTGATTTTAAAGGTAGTCCAGAGCAATGTTGGGTACTATTACAGGAAGCTGATGATGTGTTAGATTATCGTCAGGCGCTGCAGCAATATAAACATTGTAAAATAACCTGCGAAGAGGGGGGCGATCATAGCTTTATTGGCTTTGAACGCTATCTTCAAGATATTATTAAATTTTTATTTTAAAACAATGCGTGTTTTAAATTATCCCATTTTAAATAGGTGTAAGCATGAGTAACCAATACAATTCCGATTCCATTGAAGTATTAAATGGTCTTGATCCTGTACGTCATCGTCCGGGGATGTATACCGAAACCTCACGCCCGAACCACCTTGGCCAAGAAGTCATCGATAACAGTGTCGATGAAGCTTTAGCTGGGCATGCAACCTCAATTCAAGTTATCCTGCATGAAGATCAATCACTAGAAGTGATCGATGATGGTCGCGGTATGCCCGTTGACATTCATGCTGAAGAAGGGATTTCTGGCGTCGAACTTATTTTTTGTAAACTCCATGCAGGGGGGAAATTCTCCGGTAAAAACTACGAAATATCTGGTGGTTTACATGGTGTTGGTATTTCCGTGGTCAATGCCTTATCGAAACGGGTTAACGTGACGATTCGCCGCGATGCACAAATTTATGAAATCGCCTTTGAAAATGGTAATAAAGTTGAAGAATTGCATGTAACTGGTAGCTGTGGAAAGCGAAATACGGGGACTAGTGTCCACTTTTACCCTGATCCAAAGTATTTCGATAGCCCGCGTTTTTCCGTCTCTCGTCTGCTGCATTTATTAAAAGCTAAGGCGGTTTTATGTCCCGGCTTAACGATCAAATTCAAAGATAAAGTAAATAAAAATGAGTATAACTGGTGCTATCAAGATGGCTTAAATGATTACTTGTTGGAAACGGTAGGCGAAAACGAACTATTACCAAGCAAACCCTTTGTCGGCACATTTACGGCGAATAGAGAAATGGCCGACTGGGCGATAGTTTGGTTGCCTGAAGGCGGTAATTCCATTTCTGAAAGCTATGTGAACTTAATTCCGACCGTGCAAGGTGGTACGCATGTTAATGGTTTTAGGCAAGGTTTACTCGATGCGATGCGTGATTTTTGTGATATTCGTAATTTGTTGCCGCGTGGCTTAAAGTTAACCCCCGAAGATATCTGGGATAAATGTGCTTATGTACTCTCTGTGAAAATCAAAGAGCCGCAGTTTGCTGGGCAGACTAAAGAGCGTTTATCCTCGAGAGAGTGTGCAACCTTTGTCTCCGGTGTGGTCAAAGATGCCTTTAGTTTATGGCTTAATGCGCATGTCCAAGAGGCGGAATTGCTTGCCGATTTTTGTATTAACAATGCACAAACGCGAACAAGAAAAAGTAAAAAAGTCGCGCGGAAAAAGATCACGCAAGGGCCAGCATTACCTGGTAAGTTGACCGATTGTTCGACGCAGGAGCCCGAGCGAGGTGAACTATTCTTAGTCGAGGGGGATTCTGCTGGTGGTTCGGCAAAACAGGCGCGAGACAGAGAATTTCAAGCGATCATGCCACTGCGCGGCAAAATCAAAAACACTTGGGAAGATGAATCCGATATTATTTTAAGCTCCGAAGAGATACATAATATATCCGTGGCGATTGGTATTGATCCGGCTTCCAAGGATCTTTCTGGTTTGCGTTACGGAAAAATTTGTATTCTTGCCGATGCTGACTCCGATGGATTACATATCGCCACCTTGATTTGTGCTCTATTTGTACAGCATTTCCGCCCCGTTGTTGAAGCAGGCCACTTTTTCGTTGCTATGCCACCATTGTATCGTATTGATATTGGGAAAGAAGTTTATTACGCCCTCGATGAAGCTGAAAAAGACGGTATATTAGATCGTATTGAAGCAGAGAAAAAGCGCGGCAAAGTCAATGTACAGCGCTTTAAAGGTTTGGGTGAAATGAACCCATTACAACTGCGTGAAACAACCATGGACCCTAACACTCGTCGGTTAGTGCAATTAACTATCGATGATGCCGATAACATGTTTGCTGTGATGGATATGCTGCTTGCGAAAAAGAGAGCGGGTGATCGTAAAGATTGGCTAGAAGCTCGGGGTAATATGGCATCTATCGACTAATACTAATAAAACAGTCAACAGATAAATAAAGCAAGGCGTTTACTATGAACAAATTTGTTCAACATGTAGCACTTCAATTTATTCCTAAGAGGAATAACAACTCTTGCTTACTTTTTTTTAAGGACTATTTGTTCAAAACGATATTTTTATTGAGTTGTTTATTGGCCGCTGTTTCAGTACAAGCGGTGACTAATCCATTATATATAGACTTGATGTTTTCCAGTGGTAAACAGAAAACCATCTTTCACAATCTAAGTAAACAATTCGCTAATGAACATCCTGATATTACCGTTATAACACGCTTACATGAGCAGGAAAAGTATAAAGAAAAGGTTATTTCACTCTTAATGTCGGGCAGCTCTGATGTTTTATTTGGCTTTGTCGGCGCTCAGTTTACGAGTTTGGTGGCATTAGGTGAGATAGCGGCGATTGACGACCTATGGCAACAGCAACAGTGGGACAACGATTTTAGTCAAGCGGTTAAATCGGCTGTGATGGTGGATATGAAACACTATGCACTGCCACTTTCCTACTATCAGTGGGGCTTTTATTACCGTAAATCTATTTTTAATAAATACAACCTTCTTCCACCGACCACTTGGCAGGAATTTTTACAAGTCGGACGGGTGCTTAAAGCAAATGGCATTACCCCCATCGTATTAGGTTCAAAAGATTTATGGACGGTAGCTGGGTGGTTTGACTATTTAAACCTGAGAATTAATGGGTTGCAGTTTCACCGTCGTTTATTACTTGGTAAAGTCCCTTACAATGATGAACGTGTAAAACGTGTATTTAGTTATTGGCAAGAACTTTTACAATTAGGGTTCTTTGCAGATAGACACGATCAATACGACTGGCGGCAATCCTTGCCTTATTTATATCGAGGCAAAGGGGGGATGTTGTTAATGGGCAATTTTGTTGTGCCACAACTACCTGAGAAAATAATTGAGGATATAGGTTTTTTCCGTTTTCCTAAAATTAACGAAAAAATCCCTTTCTACGAAGAGGCACCTTTAGATGTGCTAGCTATCCCACAGCGCGCAAAAAACAAAGCTGCAGCAAAAAAATTTCTAGCCTTTATGGCCCGTAAAGATATTCAAGAAAAAATGAATCAACAGATGGGGATGATCTCGCTAATAAGCACGCAGCGCAAGGTGAGGATGTTTTTATTCAAGCTGGTGCCGATATTTTAGCGCAAGCTGATGGGATTTCTCAGTTTTATGATCGCGATACACCACCAGAAATGTTTGTACCCGGTATGAGTGCAATGAGTGAGTTTATGAAAAACCCTGATGATATTGATAACATCCTCGATAGGTTAGAAACCGAGCGTCAGCGCGTTTTTAAATAGAACACGCTGATATTTATTCATTATCATTTTAACTGAAAGCGGAATGAAAATATTTGCTCTGAGGTTATTTTCTCTTCTCCCTGCAGTGCGGGCATAAACTGTTCGTTATTAATAAACGCTAGCACCGCGTTATCTAAAATATCATGCCCACTCGAGGTTGTTATTTTTGCATCTTTAGGCTTTCCTTTTCTGGTCACCGTTAAAGTAACGACGACGCGTCCTTCTTTGTTACGCAAGATAGCCTGTTTGGGATAAATGGGCTTATTACCAGAAACCACGATAGCCTCTTGCAGCGCACCCGGATTTTCACTGCTTGGAAGGCCGTTTTCAGTCGCGCTGTTTAGCGCTTTTTTAAATACTGGTTTATTCACTTTCTTTGTTTCAGGGAGCTTGCTTTTACTGCTATTCTTGTTTGTTTTCTGTTGTGTCTTTTGTGATTCGGCTGCGCTGGTTGATTCTAGTTTGACTCGCTCATCAAATAGCGCTCCTTTGATGGTGGCATCATTAATAGCAGGGGTTTCTTGAATACTTTTTTGTAGTTTCTGATTGGCATCTTGTATCTCTTTTGCCGCTTTATTGGTCTCCTGTTGTGCAGTTGTGGCTGCCGCAGCTGGTTCGCTACTCGCTATTTCTGGCGATGCTGATTGCGCCTCTGTTTCATTTTTAACAACTTGGCTAACGGGAGTGGCTGCTGACGACTCAGGTGGCGTTTTTACTTCGACCTTGTTAACTGACTCATTTGTTGTTAGCGGGTCATTACTGGTCGGTTTTTTCGGGGTTATTTTTATTTTTGCACTGCTTATTTCTGCTGCTTGTTCTGTTTTAGTTGGCTCTGTTTGTACTGGCGTGCTGGCTGGTGCATCGCTTGCTAATTGATCCGCTGCCGGTTTCTCTGCAACATCCTCTTTGATAAGTTCTTCAGTAACAGTTATCTCGGTCTCTTTAATGACTTCTTGGCTCTGTGCGTCGTCGGATTCAGCTGTTTTAATCGGCTCTATGGCATTTTCGGTCGCTATTGGATGGTCCGTTGAGGGGAGTTCCATGAAGTCGACTTGTACAGCTTGCTGACCGGAGTTAATTAATGGTTTTTCTATAATAGTTGCCTCTTTATGTTTAGAAAAGAGTAAACCATAGAGAAATAGGGTAATTAGAATGAAAGGCAAATAGTTACTGATATATCTCATAATGCGTTGTTATCCTTATGCATTTTTTTCTGTTGCGAAAATGACATGGTCAAATCCTGCTGACCGCAACTTATCCAAAATTGTCAATGCGACGCCTAAGTCGGAGCGCTTATCTCCTCGTATTAAAATGGCTAACTTATGGGCTTTTTGTAATTCAATCACGCGTGCTATTAATTGGTCTTGATTGCTTGGCTGGTCATTAATATAAATAGCATTATTCGCATCAATACTAATGGTTAGCATCTCTTGGGTTTGCTGCTGTTGCTCGACTAACTGAGGTAAATCCACTTTTATGCCGCTGCGCATGGTCATGGTTAACATCACAAAGATAAAGAATATGAGCAGTAAAAAAATGACATCAATAAGTGGTAGTAGCTCAATACGTGCAGCTTGTTGAGTTCGCGAATTTTTTAATTTCACTCTTTGCTCCCAGTGGAAAAGAAATCTTTCTTTTCTGGCTCTGGAGAATATAACTCTTGTACCGCAGCACGACTTGCTTCACGCATGTCTTCCCTATTATCACGTTTACTTTCCTTAGATTTATTCTGATTTTTAGCAAAGGGATAACGGTAAAATGGTTGACTACTATTTTCTTCCATCGCAAATGGAGATGTGTGTTGGTTCGCGCTGTTTTGTACTTCCCAAGTGGGGTTGCGAAATAGGCTTTTTTGCTGGCAAATATGGTTAAAATCACTGCCGATATTTTCTAGGCGCAGTATTAATTTATTAATAAATGAGCGAAATAAATTGTAAGGTAGCAATGCCATTAGTGCAACGCTGAGCCCCATTGCCGTTGAAATTAGTGCTTGTGCTATTCCCCCTACGACGGCGGTAGGGTTATCAACACCCTGTAAGCTTAAAATATTAAATGATTCAATAATACCCAATACGGTACCTAGAATGCCTAACATAGGAGAAAGGGTGATGACCGTATCGAGCAAGGCTTGACCGCGAGACATCTGATTAATTTGCTGCTCTGCGTAGGATTGCATTTTATCCGTAGCGGGAAAGGGTAATGATAAAATGCCATGCTCTAGCATTTTTGTCGCAGGAGTATTGAGCTGCTGGACAAAGTATATTGCGTTATTAGTCTGTTTTTGCTGCAATGCATTAAAGCATTTTGTAATGGCAACATCATCACTTTTTAAGGCGTAGTAAGCCCACATAAAAAGCCGTTCAAGAGTCACCGTTGTGGTTAAAAAAGAGGCTAGTAATAATAACCACATAACGATACCACCTTGCTGAAACCATGTTGGCATTGCCTGTTGGATATCTGTAAAAATTGATATAGTAGCAAAGCTGTTTGATACACTATCCATCGCCATTTATCTGTTATTCCTATCGTTTTATGAGGGGCACAGTTTACCGTTTTACCCAGAACCAATCAAAAATGATTGCAGGGTAAGCACTCATTGTGTGCTCTGAGTGACATTAATGAGCGATCCTATCAAGATCGCCCCATTAATGGTTGTTATTTATTTTGCAATTCGAGTGACTGCAATCAATGTCTCGCTATTATCCAATTGAATAGATCATATAATTAAAGGCGTTGCTATTACGATTTCAAGGGGGTGATATTAACTAAATTTATGCCATTCTCCGATTTAATTATATCCGCTTCAATAGAAAAACAGTGGCGTAAATTTTCCGCGTTAAGGACCTCTTGGGCACTGCCATCGGCAATGACAGAGGTTGTATTGTGGGCATCTTTGCCGAGTAAAATAATACGGTCACAATAACGTGCAGCGAAGTTTAGATCATGAAGCGCAGTGATCGCTAACTTACCATTTTTGCTGAGTGACTCTATTAATTGTAATGTTTCGATTTGATGGCAAATATCTAAACTGGCGATGGGTTCATCGAGTAAAATAGTGGGTGATTGCTGTGCGAGGGCTCGGGCAATAATAACGCGTTGTTTTTCACCACCGGAGAGGGTGTTAACAATTCGATTACGAAGGTGAATAATATCTGTTTTATGTAAAGCTTGTTCGATCAACCTAAGATCTTCTTTGTTGAGTAATTCAAAGGCGCCTAAATAGGGATTTCGTCCCATAGCCACGATCTCTTCAACGCTAAAGGCGTAGGGTAGCTCCGTTGATTGTGGTACAAATGCGATCTTTTTGGCTATATCTCGACGTTTCTGTGCTTGCAGGTCAATATCATCGACCATGACAACTCCCGATTGCGGCTTCAACAGTCCGAGTAAAAGTTTTAGTAGTGTGCTCTTACCCGCGCCATTTGCACCGATTAAGCCAACAAACTGCCCCGATTGAAAGGTCAGGTTAATATTTTTTAGCACTGCTTGTTTGTTATAGGAAAAGGTTAAATTACGACAAGATATAGGTGACATAGCCATCTCCACTAATTGATAACAAAACGTTGCTTGATCAATAGGAATAAAAAGAACGGCGCACCGCATGCGGCCGTGACGACTCCTAGTGGAATAGCTTGTTCAGTGAAAAAGAGGGTTAATAAAAGGTCAGCACCGAGTAAAGCTATAGCACCGGAAAAAAGGCAAGCTGGTAATAGGTAGCGGTGTGCTGGCCCTAATAATAGACGTAAGATATGTGGCACCACTAAGCCAATGAAGGCAATCCCCCCCACGACAGAGACTGCCGCAGCAACCATTGCTGAACTAATAATTAATAGATTACGCCTTGTTCTTTTTACATCGACCCCGACAGACATTGCATGTTGTTCACCGAGTAATAAGAGGTCTAACTGTTTAGCGTAAAAAAGTAATAGGATGAACCCGCTTGTGACAATGGGAACAATGATCAATACGTGATCCCATGTGCGCCCATCAAGCCCGCCCATGGTCCAATAAATAATCATTCGTGCAACATCCCAATTATTAAGTGATAAGGCGAGTAGCAATGAAATCAGCGATACGTTTAATGCACCAATGGCTACGCCTGAAAGAAGTAAAGTTGCCACACTTATTTGTCCGCGACGGACAGAAATTCGATAGACGAGGGCAAGTGAAATAATCGCCCCAATAAAGCCGAAAAAGGGGATAGCCCATGCACTGAATAGTGATGCACCGAGATAGATAGCGATAACCGCGCCCAATGATGCGCCTGAAGAGACGCCCAAAATAGACGGGGAGGCGAGTGGATTACGAAACATACCTTGCATGACTAAGCCACATAAAGCCAAACTTGCGCCTGCAAAAACAGCGATCAACATACGTGGTAAGCGAACATCCAAAATAATACTACTTTGCCATGCTGGTACATCGCTGTGTTGATTTAAGAGCAGAGCTTGTTTAAATATAGTTGTAATTTGAGTCAGGGATATATGCACCGGACCTTGTAAAATTGCTAATATAATCAATGCGATAAATAACGCGATTAAGAAGCTAAATAGGGGCTTTTTAGGTAGTAAATGATCACTCATTGAGTGCCTCGTTATCTGTTTTTATTTCAGGGTGCAGGTATTTCGCCACTGCTTCAACGCCATGAATTCGGTGCTGTGATACGCTGCGCAACCATTTAGCCGGAATAGCGTAAACTTGCTTTTTCTTTATCGCGGGTACGTTAGCCCACGCTTTTTTATTGAGTAAAATATCAATTGCGGAGGCATTTTCTGACGGCTGATCGAGCTCCGATTGATTGATAATAATGACATCAGGTTGTAGCGAAATAGCTTGCTCTACACTGATTTTATTTTCACCATCGGGGAGAATTTCCGCTGCGACATTAATGCCTCCGGCTAAACGTATGGTTTCATCCATCAGTGAGTGAGCCCCGGTGCTATAACCATCTAAATTATAATAGAGCACTCGGAGTTTAGGTTTTCCCTGTATGGCCTTTTGTATGTTATGTAGTCGTTTTTTTATATTGGTAATAATAACCTGTGCGCGTTCTTTGCTGTCCGTTACCTGTGCAATCATATTAATATTATTAAAAATATCCGCGAATGAATTTAATGCACCAAGGCGAACCACCGCAATCTCGCTGCGTAGTAAATAACGCACCGTTTCAGGGTTGCTATAGGAAGCGATAAATACCAAATCCGGTTGCAGAGCAAGCATTGATTCAATTTCCCCCTGTGTGCGGGCAATATTGCTATCGTACAAACCGATAACATTAGACATATTTGGATAATCGACATAGCTGCTGACGGCAACTAGGCGTTTGGGATCGATTAAACCAGCCAGCATGTGATCCGTTGCCAAGGTCGCTGAAAGAATTCGTTGCGGTGGATTATCGATGACAAATTCAATCCCAGTGGGATCATGAAGGGTTTTAGGGAACGCTTGTCCTGATATTTCTGTGCTCAGATTTTTTTTACTGGGTTCAAGAAGGAGAAATAAAGGGCCCTTATTAAAGTTAATGAAAATAATAAAGATGATTAAAATAAGGGTAAAAAAGAATAATTTACGATTGTTCATTTTTACCCTTAGTCTGTTGTCGCAAAATTAGTGAATGGTAAAGCCGATATAGAGCGTAGCAGAATCGGTACCATAGTCGCTGATTTCAACGTAATCTTTATCGAATAAATTATCAATACGCGCGTTAAGCGCTAAGTTATCATTTACTTGATATGCTGCAGCAAGATTGACGATGGTGTGGCTTGGTAACTCTCGGTCCCCGTAGTCTGAACGTTCGCCAACATAACGCAGCGCTAAATTGCTACTGAAAGCCGGACTGAACATATAGTTCATATTAACACTGGCACTATGTTTGGGACGGCGTAATAACTCATTTTTTTGTGCCGTACCATCGTGCGTTTTCATATAGGTATATTGGCTATTGATACGCAGTGCCGAGGTTAAATTTGCAAATGTACTGACTTCAATACCTTTACTATCTTCATCTTGATTGACATATTCCCCCCAAGCACCAGCGGTTGGATCCCAACGGATGGCATCTTCATAGTTGGCATCAAAATAAGTGACATCAATATAACCATCCATGCTAGCGAAGTTATATTCTAACCCCGTATCCCAACTTTTACTTTTTTCTGGATTTAAATTTGGTGTTGAATAAGCACCATAAAGTTGGCTAAAAGTGGGGTTTCTCACACCACTACCTTGGCTCGCGTGGAAACGAAAGCCATCACTTAACCATGCTGTTAATGCTACTTTATGAGTATCGGTATCATCAAAATCACTATTAAAGTCATGGCGTAATGAGGTAACTAAAAAGATATTTTTTGCCCAATCAATTGCATATTCGCCGACGATTGCTGAGCTATCCATCGTCTGTTTGTCGTCAACGGACCAAGGTCTAAATGTAGAGTGTTCCGTTTCACCTAACACAGTGATTCGATGGTTTAAATCATGACTAGTTGCAAAAAAGTAGTCGCTTTGCATATCAATGGTAATATCGTCCCCAGAATTTTTAGTATAGGGGCCATAGTATCCCTGAGGCTCAAAATTTTCTGAATGGGTATCGGAATAGGCGATAGAGAGACGATTTTTCCAGCGCGCATCTAACAAATTTAAGTAGGCGTTTACTTTCCCTGAGCGCTCCCGTTTCTTTGAGTAATTGTTGTCGTTGTTAATGCCAGAATCAACGGGAAATAAGTTAACATCATATTCAGATTTCACCTGTGTGTAACGAAGCGCCATATCAAGTGAAAATTGTTTCGTGAGCTGCTGACCGCCACGAAAGGTCACATTCTGATTTTTATAGCTATCATCGTCGGGATCATCCCATCTGCCCGTTTTGCTGCTGATACCATCGGTTGAAACATTATAAGCGGAAAGTGAGTAATTATTTGTAGAGGTAGCACCATTAACATTAAAGCTTTGCTTATTGTAATTATGTGCGCCAAACTCGATATGGGCGCGGCCATTTAAATCACCACGCCCTTGTTTGGTGATAATATTAATGACACCACCCATTGCATCGCTGCCCCAAATTGCACTTTGAGGGCCGCGCAGTACCTCGATTTGCTCAATATCATCACTGAGTAGATTGGCAAAATCAAACCCGCCATTGGACGATGATAAATCACTGACTTTGACGCCATCAATAATGACGACGGTGTTTTGTGAGCTCGCACCACGAAGAAATACAGAGGTTTGTTTGCCGAATCCGCCCGTCCTATTAACACTCACTCCTGGGACATCATGAAGAATCTCCGCTACACTACGTGCTTGATTTTGTTGCAGGTATTTAGCGTCTATAATCGTCACTGAGCTGCCACTTTCAATCCGTTTTGTCGGCACTCGGCTTGCGGAAATAATGATGTCTTCTTTTCTGTTGTTATGTTCATTTAGCGTTTTTGTTGCGCTATTTTCTGTCTCGCTACTCTCACCGTTGGTTGTTTCTGCTGCATTAGCATAGAGACTAAATAGGCTGGTAAAAATCAAAGCATTAACTGCTGTGTGTAAACGTGGCATGGTTCTTCCTTGTTATATAAATATCAATATAATAAGAAAGCCTTATTTGAGCTCATTTGTATTAGGTAGATACCTAGCATAATTAGCGACGCTGTGAAGGCTTTCTCTGGCTCGCCACCATTACGATAGTATGCTACCCAAGACACTCAACTCTATTTTGCAGAGATTATCTAACTAAGTGCAGAGGTATTCCGTTCCATTAAGCCGACCCGCGGAATGGACAGTGACGTTTTTTATGCTGGTATCTGACTTATTTCGTACGTAATACCAATCGTATTAAGGATGTGATCTAAATTTTGCGCAGGAAAAATGGCTTAATTTGAGGCGTAAGTTGACGCAAATGTTGTTCTATTTGCGAAACTTACAACAAAAAAGTAAGTTATTTTAACCAGTAAAATAGATCAGCTATTTATTCCGATTGGTATAATTGTACAAGTTCACAGTTGCGGGGGCAGTGCATGCTTACATGCTTCCCATTTAATTCTCTGTGGGTAACAGAGAAACATAAAGAGGGCGATTATAGATAAATGTTATTGGCTGTCAATAAGTGTTTAAAATCAACGGAGAGCGTTTTTAATGTTGAACGAATAAATTGCCTTTATTTTTGATCCCGTTACTGCTGAGGGGGTAAACAAAGTTTTATTTTCGTCTATCTCTGTTATTTCGATAGTAACTTTTTTTGTCTAGGTACATACGCTTGTCAGCGACGCTATAAAGAAGTGCTATGCTGCATTCATCACTCGATGCGCATCCAAAGGAGAAGCTCACATTATATTCACCACTATTGGTGCTTTTTTGTTTGATGAGAATTTCGGTTAATTTTTGTTGTGCTATGCATTCATTTTCATTAAGAATGATGGCAAATTCATCACCGCCGACACGAAAAACGTGCTCTGTAATTCCCTCTGTTGACTCGTATAAAACCTTCCCCATCCTTTGTATCAGGGCATCACCTTGTTCGTGTCCTTGTTCATCATTAATCGTTTTTAATCCATTTACATCAATGACATATAAAACACAGGTGGCATTTTTCTGTAACTCCAAATTTGTTAAGAATTGGTCAAAGGACTTTCGGTTTTTTAATCCAGTTAAAGAGTCAGTCGAAGCAAGATAGGCTAAATTTTCATTCAAATGGCGCATCATTAAATAGCTTTGTAGCTCGGCGATAAATAATTTAATCCAGTTGCTATTCTCTTGGCTATTATTACTTTCTTTGAGTATCACCCAGCCTAATAAGTTATTACCCACATTAAATGTACAGAGATGATGTTGATGGTTTTCAAACATGATGCAGTGGATAGATGTGGGTGATTTCCCCAATGTTAGGACAATATCATTAATAGCCGATGGTATAATATAGGCCATGTTATCTTCAATAAAGGTACTTTTATGCTGATATTGTTCAGGAAGATAGAGGGCTATTGATGAGTTATCTTGGCATTTGTTGATACTGTCTATAAAAATGTTAGCGATAGCTCGATTGCTTTTGCGCGTTTCTAGGGTGCGTCTGAAATGGGTTAGTTCCTCTAGTATAAAATGACTATGTGCTAATGTGTCGAGTGTTTCTTTTAGCTCAATGGTACGTGAACCGACTTTTTCTTCTAATTGTGAATTTAACTCTCTCACTTCAACCAAATATTTTTCTCGTTGTTGATCGACTTTCGCTAATTCGTTGTTTTTGCTTTTTAAGGAATTTACCTGTTGGGTGATCGTTGTACTTAATTCATGCAGCAATTTGCTAACATCATTAAACTCACTGATTAAGAAGCCCTTCGATAGAATATCGCCATTAAATTTGAAGGTTTTGATTAATGTATTGAGTTGATTAAAGGAATTAGCCAAAATATTTGCCACGAACAGGGAGATTATGAGCAATATAATCAACAAAATCGCACCCGTGGTTAATATTGGAGATAAAACATGATTAATCGTATGGGTGATCTCTTCTGTTGGTTCTGCGATATTCAAATCAAGTTGAAAATGTACCCGCTCTGGATCTCTTAGTAAGCTAAATGCGTCATTTTTATTGATGAAATGTTCACTGATAACAGGCTGTTTTCCATAAATGACTTTGCCATTCATGGCAAAACTGACATCGCTTGTAGGGCTTTTAAAGCTATTTGCGATGGCCATAATATTGCGCATGGGAATGACCGCGACTAAGGCACCCTGTACATGTGTTTTGGTAATTGTGCGTACTCTTTTTACTGGAATGGTTAAGGCAAAACCATGCGCTTCACCCTCGCTATTAAGCAGGAATGAATTATCAAAATAGTCGATCCAAAGTGCTGGAACGGGGCGATTTTCATCACTGTTTTTAGTTAAAAATCGCTGCACAATTTCGGACTCTTCTAGAGCTGGAATATTTCCTGAATAGGATTCAATGACAAAGCCATCACTATCAATCAGGTATAAAGATTCAACTAATGAAGAGTTCATCGCAAACTCAGCAAGTGCATCAGATGCTAAGCGAGAGTAATGAAGATCGCTAATTGCGGAAACTAATATATCCTGCTGTGAAAATTGTGTAATACGAGTAGATAACAGTTCAACCTGATGAATAATATGCTCCTCTATTTGTTGGGTCATCCTCTCTATTTTTTGATATACAGAAAACTCAGTCATTTGATATGCTTTTTGATAAATAGCCACAGACAAGCTCAAGCTTGGGACTAGGACAAGCAGTACCGATAGGGTTAAAATGAGTTTTCTTAATGTCACAACGGTTTCTCGCCCATATTAAATATTATTTATCGATCGTTTTATTTTGGCGAGACAACTCTTTGCTAGCCGTGCGTTGCATGAATAAAGCGGTTTGTTCCGGCGTATAGTTGTGTTCCATTAAGCGAACAAAGCCTCTTTTCATTGCAAACCATGCTACGGACATGTTTGGACTCGTCGGGAGTGGGTGAGTAAAATTAATCTGTTCCATTACCGCTTTTTCATTGCTGTTCATACGTGTATAGGCATCCGCTAATATTTTATCATTAACGGGCATTAAACCACCTTCATCTAACACCAATTGCTGGGCTTCGAGGCCTTGTGTATATAGTGCGAATTTTTCGAGGATTTTATATTTTTCGCTATCTTCTTGTAAGTTAGGGAAAGCGAGTACATAACTGCCAAACATCGGATACATAGTTTGCCCTTCGACTTTAGGTAGAGTGGCAATACCCAGTTTATTACCCATCTCTTTTTCTAAAGTATGAATGATCCAATCGCCATCAATTAAGTAAGGTGATTGACCATTTTTAAAGTTGGCAACACTACAGGTATGGTCACAGTTAGGATCAACTAGCTTATCTTTAGCTAGGTTTTGGTAGAAACGCAGTGCTTTGACCATTCCAGGGGTATTTAGGGTGACATTGTCGCCAACCATCGGCCAGCTTTGATAAGCTGAAATAAAGGGAATTAACCAGTACATTTCACTGTAATGCCAGGTAATTGGAAAGGTTACCTGATCGCTAAAAGAACGGCTCTGTTCCTTTAACTGCTGCCAATCCGTTATTGGGGTTGTAACCATCTCGCGATTATAAAAGAGCATCAGATGATTACCTTGAAAGACGGGAATACCGTAGCTTGTTTCATTAATTTTGCTAATGGAACGTATTTTCATACTGAGATGTTGTGAAAACCACGAACTAGGGATGGGGGATAGCTTGATTTCATTGTGCATACCCACGAAGTCTGAGGGGATATAAAGCATATCCGGTAGTTCTGCTGTACGTGCTAATGTAACGACTTCATCGCGTAAATCTTCAGCAAGGAATTGGTGTAGCTCTATCTCTATTCCATGATTTTTTTCAAAATTGCTAATAATATTATCTAAATAGTCGTTATGTTGTTGAGTTGTCCAAAAGACTATCTTAGACGCTGCGATTAAGTGCGTAGAAAAGAGAAGCATAAACAGTGGAAGGGCCATTAGTTTCAGTAATCGCACTATGTTTTGCATCGATATAGACTCCTAATTGGGGATATGATGAATAAATTTAATCGAAACAACTATCCATAATAACATTTTCAATTATTTAGCATACTTTTACTGCCTGACTTAGGTCACTTTTTTTGATAATAGTGACCGTTATCTCCATGCGCGATATAAGCTTATCCTTGATAGCCTCTCTTTACGAGAGGCGAGGTGGATAATGATTAAAATTTAAGTTTTATATTCAGCTCATCATCAATGCTAGGTAGTGTGATCGTGACAACGTTACCCTGCTGTGAAAAGGTTAAATCACCACTGTTTGAGCTAACTGATTTAATCTTCATTTGCTTGGGTAATAGCCAAACTAAGCGATCAATATTCAAGGTGCTTCCGTTCACTCTAGATAACGCCACTTCTTGCTGTTTGCTTTGTAATTGGATTTTTTGATAATCGCCCTGCAGATATGCGGTGCTGGCACCATCATCGTCATACCAAGCAAATTGTTGTTCACCGAATCCGAACACTTTTAGTATATTTAAGTTATCGACATGTTCAGGGATTAATGAACCTTGTTGTGCAAATAGCGGTAGAGTTAACCGTTCATTAACATACAGATCTTGTGTTATCCACTGCCCTTTAGAGTCGATGCGCTGTGCCGTTCTAAAATCAAACCAAACGCCTTTAGGTAAGTAAATTTTTGCCAATTTTTGTTCGGCTTTGGCAACACCTGAGCCTACTAAAAAGGGGCCAATCATTTTAACTTGCCCTAAGTTTTTAGCTTGCATGTCATTATCATAGTAATATTCTAAGGATGGAAACATCGGCTCGCCATCTAAAGTCGCTCGATGGGCGAGTGAATAGTAGTAAGGTAATAACTGATAGCGTAAATTAATATTGGCGCGATTACTTGCTAGATCACCGACTCTATCGGGTGCTGTTTCTTTGCAGTTACAAAGGTTTTCCGTGTGTGCGCGCACGGGTACTTCAAATAGGCTTGCATAAGCAAACCATTGCGTGAACAACTCGTCCATCGCTTGCTCTTTAGTTTGTTCTGTACCAATGTGCTGAAGCGCCTTACGATGGAAGCCACCGACATCTGAGCTGTAATAGTCTATTCCTGACCACATCATGTGTGCTTGCTGCGGCATTTGTGAAGCGAGAGAGGCAAAATCACTGGCGATATCTCCAGACCAAATAACCGCACCTAAAGCTTGCATGCCCATGCCGCCTGAGCGAGACATCATGAAGGGACGTTTTTCTGGCGTATTGCGTAAGTAGCCGTCATAAATACCCTGTAACCACTCAATATTATAAGAGTTATGTATCATTTCATGGTCTAACTCTTTGGAATATTTAAAGTAGGGATTATGCATTTCTGGTTCACCTAAATCAGTCCAGTGCCCTACTATGCCTGCATCAATGAGTGCTTGACGGCGATAATCATGCCAAAAATCACGTCCTTTTTTATTCGTCCAATCAAACATGCCTCCATGCCCCCACCAGGCTGGATCTTCCGTGGTATCTAAGCTTTTTCCATTTTCATCGTGAGCAAGGAACCCTTTTTGATCAAGGAGTTGATACTCTTCTAAGCCTTTACTTATATAGGACTCTTCAATGACGATCATATCGATATTTTGTTTTTTGTAGTCGGCAATTTTTGCAACGGGATCTGGGAAGTTTTGCACATCCCATGTAAGGCTACCCATTTTGCTTTTTTCATCTTCACTGATGCCACCAAACCACTGCAGATCCATCACAACACCACTTAGTGGAAATTTATTTTTCTTTAGTGTGGTAATTTTGTCGTCCAATTCAGACCAATTATCAAATCCATATTCAGATAACCATAAACCAAAGGCTGATTTTGGTGGTAATAGCGGTGTTCCTACTAACTGCATATATTGGCGACGAATCGTGGCTAAGTCCTTGCCAGTTAATACATGTAATTTAAAGTCACCGCCTGCGGTGTGAAGCGTGTAAGGTGTGCTGCTAAAATCCCAGTTTTGTGGATAGCGGTTATCGAGAATAAGGGCAAAAGGCGGTTTATTTTTATTGTTAGGAAACTCAAAATAGGCTATTGGAAATAGGGTGTTACCATTAAACCCTTTATTAAATGGGGACATAGTATTTTTCCCTTCACGTACTTCACCAAATCGGTTTGCCTTGGTCTCTCCGGGATTTTTAAATTCTTGTCCTAAGCCCAAGATAGATTGGGCTTCAGTTTTTAGTAGCGCACTGGTTTGCTGCCCGCTTTTATTTCCTGCACATAGCTCAAATAATGCATGTTTGCTTGCAGATACTTGTAGGCATTTATCATTAAACTTGACACTGAGTTGTTCAGAGGGGGCAAGCTCGGGTAACGTTAACCAACTTCTTTGCGTAAATTTATTTTCATCTTGGTGATGCTCTGCATCACTAATGATTAAGCTTAATAACGATTTTCTCGATTCAGCCCCATAACTAATGGCTGGTTGTTTTGCTTTTTCGATAAGTGATGCGGTGAGCGCCTGATCATCTCCAATATTGTTACTGAGTGCTTTTTTAAAATCATTGAGATTATCAAAGGGGACATTACGTATGTTGGATAGTTGTTGTCGTTGTTCTTTGCTTAACTCTTTGCGCATTTTAAAGAGGCTTGCTGCACTTAAGTTATACTCCTGTTCATCAGCGAGCCATTGTATTTCAGCCCATAAATGGCTAGAAAATATGAGAGAAAAAAATAATAGCAAACCACGCATTACACTGTCCTTATGTTTTAAATGATAAGCAAAGATAATATTTTTGCTAATAGAGTGCAACTATTGATAGTTAAGCGAGTCTGTAGGTCACGTTTGTGGGGAACAATATAAACAAAAAAGCCACAACTAAAGATTTAGTTGTGGCTTAAATGATGGTGCTTCGTCTCGGAATTGAACCAAGGACACGAGGATTTTCAATCCTCTGCTCTACCGACTGAGCTAACGAAGCAAAACTGGTACTACAATAATAAATGGTGCCGACTACCGGAATCGAACTGGTGACCTACTGATTACAAGTCAGTTGCTCTACCGACTGAGCTAAGTCGGCACACGAAACCGTGTGCTGTTATAGCTGGCATTTTTGCTATAACTTTTGTTTTAGTGAATTACTATTCATTAAAACTAAATATGGTGCTTCGTCTCGGAATTGAACCAAGGACACGAGGATTTTCAATCCTCTGCTCTACCGACTGAGCTAACGAAGCGGAACGAGGCGTATTAAATAGATTTTCCTACACTACGTCAACCTGTTTTTATTATTTTATTGTTATTTAATACTGTTCGCTTAAGCTTTGTGCGTAATTTGACTTATTTTTATTCGCTTAATCTGATTTGCCTAGATTTATCTCTTATTGTTGAGCTGCAAAGAAAATCATATGGCTTATTTGCTGCAATATTAAGCTTAACTTATCAGTCTTAAAAAAGAACATAACAGGTTATTTATCTTCTTTTTTCGGGGTGTAACCTTCAATTTCCAAACCTTTATTTTCAAATAGATAGCCAATCATTACTTTTTCGATATATTTTCTATCTTCAAGTTGCATTAGGTTTAATTTTTTTTCATTGATAAGCATGGTTTGTTTTTGTTGCCATTCCGTCCATGCCTCTTGACTGATGTTATCAAAAATACGTTTGCCCAATTCCCCTGGAATAATTTGAAAGGCAAGACCGGGGGCTTCTTTTTTTAAAAAACTACAAAATACAGTTCTAGGCATTATTTGTTTCCTTTTTATCGATTTTACTAACAGCGTTTAATATTTTTTTTGTTGCTGTTGCAAGTCCCACTTTTTGTGGGGTGTTGAGATTATACCAGAGTGTATTTTCTTCTCTGATTTGTTGGTATTCGATACTACCTACTTTAATTAACACAGGAGAAATATCAAAATGGTAATGGCTAAAAGTATGACGGAAGCTAGGTAATAAAATTTGTTTGTATTGCGTTACTCCCATATCTTGCAATAATTCTTGACTGGACTCAAGTTTGCTTAGTTCTGGGAAGCACCACAGCCCCCCCCAAATACCCGCTGGTGGACGTTTTGTGAGCTGCACGGATATCTGTTGATCGGTTACGGTGTAAAGCACTAACATAAAAGCATGTTTAACTGGAATTTTCTTTTTTGCCTTTGCCGTTGGGTAACAACTCATCGTATTACTTTGGTAGGCTTTACAATCACTATTAACCGGGCAGGTGGTGCATTTCGGTTTGCTGCGAGTGCAAATCATCGCCCCCATATCCATCATTGCTTGATTGAATATATGGCATTGTTCGCTCGGTGTTACTTTTTCTGCAAGCGTCCAAAGTTGATTTTCAACGCGTTTTTCACCCGTCCAACCTTCAATCGCTTGGTGGCGTGTTAGTACCCGTTTAACATTACCATCTAAAATTGCAAAATGTTTACCTAGCGTTAACGACAAGATAGCCCCAGCGGTAGAGCGGCCTATTCCCGGAAGTGCTAACACTTGTTGGAAATCTTGCGGAAACTCTCCGTTAAAGTTATCGCGAATGAATTGTGCAGCCTTGTGTAAATTGCGTGCTCTAGCGTAATAACCGAGCCCCGTCCAATGGTGTAATACTTCATCAATCGGAGCATTGGCAAGATAACTGATAGTCGGGAAAGCGCGCATAAATTTTTTAAAGTAGGGAATGACCGTCGCCACTTGTGTTTGTTGCAACATCACTTCACTGATCCATGTTTTATACAGACTTTTATCTTGCTGCCATGGTAAATGATGGCGGCCATGTTGCTGCTGCCATTGAATGATGCGCTGGCTAAAATCTTCGTTACTCAAAACCGACCCTCTATCACTAAAAATGGTCAGCATAGCAGAGTTATTTAAAAAAATAACATTACAAATATTACGCGATTGTTGTCTGCTAAGCGGTGACACTCAAAGACCAGGCTGATTAATGGACACGTTCACAGAGGGAATGATATTAGCTTGTTTTGCGTATATAATGCGCCAGTAAAATACCTAAACACAAGCAAAGGTCAAACATGACAGAACAACAAAACAGTAATGCCTCCGAAAGTGCACAGCCCGAAGGTAAAGAAAAATATATGCGTAAAATCCGTTCTTTTGTAAAACGAGAAGGGCGCATGACCAATAGGCAGCAACATGCTATTGATAGCCTGTGGGCGACAATGGGGGTTGATTACCAAGAGAAAATGATCGACTTCACCGAGTTATTTGGTCGCGATGCACCGGTGGTGCTTGAAATTGGTTTTGGTATGGGTAAGTCATTAATCGAGATGGCGCAACGCTCTCCGGAAAAAAACTTTTTAGGTATTGAAGTACATGGCCCGGGTGTTGGTGCATGTCTAGCCGATGTCGGTGAAGCTGGGGTAACTAACTTACGTGTCATGAATCATGATGCGGTGGAAGTCTTAGAGCATATGATCCCGAATCAAAGTTTGGCCACTTTCCAACTTTATTTTCCTGATCCTTGGCATAAAGCGCGTCATCATAAACGTCGCATCGTACAGCCTGAATTTATTGAAAATATGCGTCCGAAATTGGCGATTGGTGGCGTTATCCATATGGCAACCGATTGGGAAAACTACGCAGAGCACATGTTAGAAGTATTAAACGCAGCAACAAATTTCAAAAATTGCAGTGGTACAGGTTATGCCCCTCGCCCAGAATGGCGACCTCTGACGAAATTTGAAAACCGTGGTAATAACTTAGGTCACGGTGTATGGGATCTACTATTTGAGCGCATTAGTTAAACATTATTTGATTAATGAATGGTCACGGTCATTTTAGTTGGAAACCGCCAATCTAGTTGGAAACTCTTAAAGCAAAAAGCGAACCATAATAGGTTCGCTTTTTTATTTAATGGAGGTTATCTGCTGGAGTTAAATCGCCCACCCACCAACGTAAAATACGATCAGTGCAATCGTAATCGAAATGATACCCATATTTAATTTCTTCAACTCGCCTGCAAAAATACGTCCCACTAAGAGTGTGGTAAAACCAATCATGATCCCCGTTACGATGTTTGCTGAGAGTATAATAAACACCGCGCAGACAAGCCCAGACAGTGCATCCACAGAATCATCAAAATCAAGTTTAGAGACATTACCTAACATCAATAAGCCAACGTACATTAGTGCAGGCGCCGTTGCGTAAGCGGGGACTAAATAGCTCACCGGTGAAAAGAAAATCATCACTAAGAAAAGTAAGCCGACAATAGTGGCAGTTAAGCCTGTTTTGCCGCCAGCAGCTGTACCCGTTGCCGATTCAATATAAACTGCGGCAGGTGCCCCACCGACGGCTCCAGCAACGATCGAGCTTACCGAGTCAGCTGTTAACGCTTTACCACCGTTAATGATTTGTCCATCATTATCTAATAAATTTGCTTGCCCTGCTAGTGCGCGAATGGTGCCCGTTGCATCAAAAACTGCCGTCATTACTAATGCAATGACCACGGGGAGAATAGTGGGGGTTAAGGCGCCCATTATATCCATTGAACCTATTAGTGTGTCACCCTGTGCGGTTTCTAAGCTAGGTAACGCGAAAAATCCATTATAGGTGACATTGGGGTCAAAAAGTAAGCCAATGATAGAAATAGCAATAATGACTAATAAAATACCGCCTGGTATACGTTTTTTCTCCAAGCCGAAAATAGCCGCAAGGCCAAGTACAGACATCACCGTAGAAAAGGAGTTAATATCACCAAGGGCGATGGGTAAACCTGCATGACTATTTTTAACAATAAGCCCAGAGCTATCGGCAGCAATGAGTAATAGGAATAAACCGATACCAATCCCTGTTTCGTGGGCGATGCCAAGGGGTAAATTAGTTAATATCCACTGGCGAATGCCCGTAACTGTGATTAATGTAAAGACAACGCCCATGATAAATACCGCGCCCAGTGCAACTTCAACACTGACCCCTTGGCCTATCACTAAACTGAATGCAGTAAATGCCGTTAATGATATTGCACAGCCGATAGCCATTGGTAGGTTTACCCATAGCCCCATTAATAATGAACCAAATGCTGCGATTAAACAGGTGGCGATAAACACCGCACCGGCATCAAAACCTGCGGCGCTGAGCATACTTGGTACAACAATCACCGAGTAAACCATTGCCAAAAAGGTCGTTAAGCCAGCGATTAATTCTGTTTTTATGGAACTACCTCGCGCTTTTATTTTGAAAAAATTATCGAGTTTATCCTCTAAGCTTGTTGTTTTTTTTATCTGTGCTGGATTGTCCTGAGACATTGAAATATTCCTTAATTGGCTTATATTGACTGAGAAGTTTTTGTGCGCGCATTCTCACATAAATAGAGTTAAATATAAATACGCTACCGATAGCAGAGCGCATTTTGCTCAAAGCGATGAAATTTTAAGGATAAATGTTGGAATGTTGAAATCAATGGTTACGATTAGCTTGGCTCAGGTTCCTGTGATTAAGGGTAATTTGGTCGAAAACCTTGCCAATCATCTTGAAATGATTGAGTTATCATCAAATCTTAGGGCTAATGTTGTCGTCTTTCCTGAGTTATCATTGACAGGTTACGAGCTTGAATTAGCTCAACAGCTTGCTTTTAGTCAGTCTAGAGATAGCTTTGTGGAACTATCGTGCGCTGCTATTGAACATAATATTATTATTGTTGTTGGTTGCCCTCTCGTAGCTAAAAAAAATGCTAAACCAACGATAGGTTCGGTAATTTGCTTCCCAGATGGCAATGTTGAGTTTTATTCGAAACAATATCTGCATGACTCGGAGGGGGAATATTGCTCTTCAGGCAGTGTTGATTACCTGTTTAATATTAATGGTTATCGAATTGGATTAGCTGTGTGCGCTGATTTTTCATCTCCTCAGCATTCGAGCCACGCTGCCAATGGTGGCGCTGATATCTACATTGTGAGTGCGTTAATTTCCGAATCAGGTTATCAGTGCGATGCTGAAATATTAGCTAATATAGCCACAATGTATAGGTTTCCTGTGTTATTGAGTAATCATATTTCTCAAACAGGTGGCTGGCAGGCTTGTGGTAACAATACGGTTTGGGATGCAAATGGTCAGATTGTATTTAATTCTGATTCAAAAGATCCCTGTTTAGTGTTAACGACTTTGCTTGGTAATGAAGTAAGTGCGGTGAAAGTTAGTATATAAGGAGATGGTATGCGGATAGCCGTTTTATCTGATATTCATAGTAATGTTTATGCGCTCGGAGCTGTTTTATCGGATGTTCGCCGCCGTGGTGTGGATTTTTCCGTTAATTTAGGAGATATTCTATATGGTCCGATCGCACCGCGGGCAACCTTTGATCTTCTCATGGAAAACGAACTCATCACCATCAGGGGGAATCAGGAACGGCAAATTTATGAGGCCAAAGAGAGTGATATAGCATCGAACCCTACGCTGCAGTTTATTCTAAATGAGCTGGGTAATCAGCCGCTAAAATGGATGAAACAACTACCTTTTAACTATCAATTAAACGAAAGCATCTTTCTTTGTCATGGAACGCCCGTTGATGATTTGATCTACCTGTTAGAAAATGTCGATAGCGGTTATGCCAAGGTGCGTTCCGATCAAGAAATAGTCGCACTGCTTAATGGGCAGAGTTCAGAAGTTATTCTTTGTGGGCATACACATACAGCCAGAACTTTATTCACCAGTACGCAGCAATTAATAGTCAATCCTGGCAGTGTTGGATTACCCGCATATCGTGATGATCAACCCGTTAAACATGTAATGGAAAGTTTTACTCCTCATGCTACTTATGCGATTGTGGAATGTTACAAAAATAGGTGGTCAGTACAGCATATTAAAATAGCCTATGATTACGAAAAAGCGGCAAATGAAGCGCTAAAGCGAAACCGAAATGACTGGGCTTATTGTTTAACAACTGGCAGATCTTTATAAAGTTAACCGTACCAGTTGTCGATAGCTCTTTTTTTAAATTATTGACTTATTCCTGCTGTGATTTAATGACAAGGCAGGAGACCTGTTTTTGTTTGCCGTATTGTATAACTTGTATTAATTCCGACTGACTAATGGGCACATAGACGGAGTTGATAGCATCTTTTTGTACTTCGACAAAGGGATCGTGAATAAACATGAACTGTTCGTTATAGCCGTTTAATATAATCCAATGTGGCCCTTTTTCGCCATCAAAACGGTAGGTACTGATCATCAGTAGCACCGCATAGTCTTGATCTATCCAATCGCGTAACTGTGTAAGGGTAGGGATGCAGTTATTAATCTGCACGCCCTGCTCGGTAAGTTGCTGGCAAAAATCGTTGTGCACGATGCTGATCACCTCTTTTTTATTGCCATCGCGTACACTATCGATAAAGGGGATTGAATTTGAACGACTGTACATTTCAATGTGTAAACCGCGTTTTATCGCTGCGAGTGCGAGGCCATGTACGCTGCAACCCCCATGACCGCTGGTCATAAATATAGTGGTCGCTTCACG
This sequence comes from Psychromonas sp. MME2, assembly GCF_040566515.1. Taxonomy (NCBI): domain Bacteria; kingdom Pseudomonadati; phylum Pseudomonadota; class Gammaproteobacteria; order Alteromonadales; family Psychromonadaceae; genus Psychromonas; species Psychromonas sp. MME2. Next base: position 867,218 of record NZ_JBEWXI010000002.1, read on the forward strand.
CCAAATACGTAATTCATCAATGCGGCTCGGTTGATAGCTTGGATTGACTGCGCTGATGCCCATCATGACGCACGCAGCCCCACAGGTAAAGGGGGTTGTCTGTACGTATAATGGCATCTTAATCACTTTACTCGGTCCGGGGGGATCTAAGCGTTTATGCATACGCACACCATCGGCGAGGTCATCATAGTAATGTACGAGTGTTTTCAGTACTTTATAGCCCATTTTTAGATAAAGATTTTTGCCTGCTATATTGTCGTTTCGCACTTCTAGGCGTAAGATAATAAAGCCTCGTTCGACCACGATTTGTTCACATTTTTTTATCAGTTCAAAGGCGAAATTACGCCCCCTGAATTCGGTACTAACGGCAAGTGAATAGAGTCGTGCTAGACGCGTTCCTCGATGAAACAAGACTAGGGCATAGCCTGCCAGTATTCCATCCACCTCGACCACTAATAAGTAGTCCAGTGGTGAGTTGATAAAACGTTTCATTTGTCGAGGGCTGATTTTATCACCGCTAAAAGCGTTGTGTTCGATCAGGTTAAGTTGAGGCAAATCGCTTGATATAGCTTGACGAAGTAGCATGAGTAGGCTCTAGTTGGCAATCATAACAGTAGGTTAATTTACACGCTAAACCCCACAAGAGGCAATAGATATTTATGGCTCAGTTTTTAATTGTTACCGATGATGTTAATGATTGGCGACCTTATTTACCCAGTGACAAGATGGTTACCGTTCATGACTATTTAGAGATGGGTGCTTTTTCCGAAAAAAATGCCATGCAAGTGGTCAATTTGTGCCGCAGTTATGATTATTTAAGCACAGGTTATTACTGCTCTTTGATGGCTGAAGCCCGTGGTCATCGGGTTATTCCACGAGTGATGACGATTAATGATTTATCTCACGACCATTTCTTTAGTTTGCCACAAGCGGGATTAAATAAACTTTCCGATGAAGTTCATGAAATATCAATGAAGCTTTATTTTGGATTTTGTGACAATCCATTGCTGGAACGCCTTGCTCGTAAAATATTTGAACGTTTTTCAGTGCCAATTTTACAAGTTCGTTTGTTAAAAATTTCTGATAAATGGCAAGTGGATCTGATTGAACCTGCTGCGTTTCAGGATTTAACCGATTCAGAACAAGATTTATTTGCTAAATACCTTGAGGTGTTTTCACAAAAGGTCTGGCGTTTACCTAAACCCTCTAAACGTTATCGTTATGAAATAGCGATGTTGGTGGATGAAAATGAAAAAATGCCGCCATCGGATAAAGGTGCTTTAAAGCTATTTACCAAAGCGGCTAACCGTATCGGTATGGACTTAGTACAAATAGGTGCTCATGATCTCGGTCGTTTAGGTGAGTTTGATGGGTTGTTTATCCGTTCCACCACTAATATCAGTAATTTTACCTACCGTTTTGCTAAAACGGCGGAAAAACTGGGGTTAGTGGTCATGGATGATCCCGAATCTATTATGAAGTGTACGAATAAGGTGTTTTTAACTGAGTTATTGAATAAGCATAATGTACCCGTGCCAAAGAGCTTGATATTTAAAGCTTCTGATCAAAACTGGGTTGATAATGTTATTGATAGTATCGGATTACCTGTGGTGCTTAAAGTACCCGATGGTGCATTTTCACTCGGGGTTGTGAAAGTTAAGGATCGACAGACCTTAATCGAACAAGCTGAAAAAATATTCTTGCATAGTGCCCTTATTTTGGCGCAAGCCTTTATGCCTACCGACTATGATTGGCGTATTGGTGTGTTAAACCGCCAACCCATTTTTGCTTGCCGTTACTTTATGAGTCGTGGTCATTGGCAGATTTACCAACATCATCAAAGTGGTCGCGTTAGCAGTGGGGATTTTGATTGTGTAGATTTAAAAATGGTGCCACAAAATATAGTGGATGCAGCGGTTAAAGCTTCTAATTTAATCGGTGCTGGTTTGTATGGTGTCGATTTAAAAGAGATCGACGCTAAAGCTTACGTCATCGAAGTCAATGATAATCCGAGTATCGACCATGGTGTCGAGGATCTATTTTTAGGTGATTTAGTTTACGATCGTGTTATGACTGAATTTTTAAGAAGGATCCAGCTTCGCGGCTTGTAGTACATCAAGAGGTTGCGCTATTGATTATCCATCTTAATTGTTATGGTTAGCGCAACTCTTTTGTTAAAGTGTAAATCAGACCTACCGTACAAATTAATCTTTAATAGAAAGGTGCTTGTTGGTAGGGATGAGCCAGTCATCAATGTATCGATATTTTCGATTGTGCTCCTCTATGCCTAATTTGTACTCATCACCTAATTAGGCTAAGTGTCAGTAATTTTTACATTGTTATTTTTGTTTTTATAAAAATTCATTTCAAAACAATTACTTATTTTGTTGGTGTGATTTTTGCTATGCGCTTGGTGTATGTCAAACTTAATCCAAGGAACGGAAATGAAAAAAACAGTAATATTAGTGACAATGCTTTTCGCAGCAGGGAGTGCAAATGCGGGGGTAATCGATTTTAATAGCAATTCAGATTATAACTATTGGCAAACAGCTATCGTTTCTAATGGTTTTACCTTTACCGATGTTACAGGTCAGGGATCTCTTGGAACGGCAAGGAATCTTGATAGCGAAAGCGTTGATAATGGTAGCGTTCATTTAATGGACTGGGTTAATGGTGGGAGTTTATCCTCTGTTAAAATGGAACAAACAGATGGGGTACTTTTTGATTTGAATAGCTTTGATTTTACCAGTGGTTACTTAAATGGTGGAAATATTGCGTCAGAGTTATCTGTGAATGGTTTTGATGCCGGTGGGAATCTTATCGCAAACTCATTGTTTACCGTTGCTGATTATAACCAATTCTCATTTACTACGTTAAACCTATCACAGGCTTTTCAAGCGCTAAGTTATGTCGTATTTGATGCGCTAGGTTACCGTAACCGCGTTGGATATGATAATATTGTTGTCAATGAAAGCGTCCCTGTTCCAGAGCCTTCTACATTGTTAGTGCTTGGTCTTGGCTTAGCTGGCGTTGCTTTTTCAAGAAAGAAAAAGTCTCGTTAATCAAATTAAAAGTTAATCTAATTGATAAGTAATAGCTGCATTACATTTAATTGCAATGGACAGCTATTACTCGATCATACGCCTTGCTTTACTTCATTTTTCTTCAACAAGTTATGGTCACAATATTCGAATTTTCCTGTCAGTTTTTTTTACAGTTGTGAGTTATATATAAATTGGTTGTTTTGTAAGTGTTTGTTTTTGGTTGGTTATTTGTGGTTGGCATAAATTGTGCTTTATTAAAAATACCTTTTGTGGTTAATAGTAATAGGGAAATACTATGTTAAAAAATATTAAAATGCTTTCTACTGCTGTTGTAATTTCTACAGCGCTAATGGCGAACACAGCACAGGCCACGCTTATTGATTTGACGACAGCGACTACTTCAGGGGTCACGTCAATATCTAGTAATAATGCGTTGTTGAATGCAACCTCTTGGATGTCTGTTGACGTTACCGATGCGTTATCATTTGAGTGGTATTTTAAAGCAAATGATTATCTTCCTTATGATGATTATGGTTATTTTGGTTTAGATGGGGTAAAAACAACATTGGCTTCGGTGAGTAGTGTGGGTGATTATGGAAATTCAGGTTGGATGACTTATCAGTTTGACTCTGCTTTCACTGGCGCACTTACCTTTGGCGTGCAAAATGTTCTTGATAATGGTTTTAATAGTCAACTTACTGTGAAGAATGTGACTGTTCCAGAGCCTGCTACATTGGCTATTTTGGGGTTAGGTTTGGCTGGTTTGGGCTTTAGCCGTCGCAAACGTTCTGCCAAATAAAAATTTCATTTTTATAATTTGAAATGATGAACTTGAGTTTTTTAAGTTCATCATTTTTTGCTTTTCTGCGTTACTGAAGTAATACTAATCCGCATAAGTAGACGAGCTATTTTGCTGGTTAAAATAACTTACTTTTTTGTTGTAAGTTTCGTAAAGGGAGTAACCATTTACGTCAACTTACGCCTCAAATTAAGACATTTTTCCTGCGCAAAATTTAGATCACATACTCAATCATGCGCCTTGCTATTCCTCATTTTTCCTCAACAAACTATGATCATAATATTATGCGGATTGGTATAATAATATTTATTAAATAGTTAAGAATATCTTACACGTGCCGATACACTAACTAAGCGTATTAATAATATAAGGAGGTAATATGAGTCAGCATTTAATCGTCGATTTTATAAACCGTGCTTATGTGTTTAAGCCTTCTAATGATGCGAAACTTGTTATTCATAAAGTGAAAGAGTATCAAGCATCTAACCGTAAAAATAATTTTTCTCCCGAAATGGCTGAAGAAAGCACCCATTCTCTTCACTCGATTAAAGTAAAAAAAATACAACCGGCCAGCGATAATCAGCAAGAGTCACAAGATGTTAAGCCTGATGGGCATATTGATATTACTATTTAACACTTTTAAAAGTGTAGGGTAAGGGAGGTGACTACCAGTAGCTAGTAGTAACATGCTTATTTAATGTAATACCAATCAAGTGACACATATCCTCTCCTCTATTATCCAGATATATTCGCTGCCATTTTATTCCTCGTGGAAGTGCACATTTATATTCTTAATAATTTACTACACCAGCACATACCCGTTATCATTGACTGACTTAAAATAACATTGTTAATGAGATGGAAAGCGATTTTGAGAACTAATTTGATCACCCCTGAAGGGTTTAAAAAGTTACAGAGTGAATTGGATTATTTATGGAAAGAATACCGTCCTGAAATTACACAGAAGGTCACCTGGGCTGCTAGCTTAGGAGATAGATCTGAAAATGCAGATTATAAGGAAAATAAACGAATTTTAAGGCAGATAGATTCGCGTATTCGTTTTTTAACTAAGCGCCTTGAACAATTGCAAGTGATTACGCCACAGTTAGCGCAACAAGGTAAAGTGTTTTTTGGTGCATGGGTTGAAATCGAGAATGAAAATGGTGAACAGAAGCGCTTTAAGATTGTAGGGCCAGATGAAATTTATCAGCGTGGGGAGTTGCAGCAGCGTAAAGATTATATTTCAGTTGATAGCCCGATGGCTCGTGCACTATTAAAATGTGAAGTTGATGATGAGGCGATAGTTATAACACCCGCCGGTCGTGCTTGCTGGTATGTTAATAAAATTGAATATGATTTTTAAACGTTTTTAATTGTAAATTATTTGAACTGTCCGCTTACTATTTTTATCGGCATAACTTATTTCCTAATAACATAGGCTAAGCTTATGTTATTGCTAAGCTGAACTGGCTTGACTGGAATCCATGATAAGGATCTATTATGTATCAAAATTTACAAAGTATTGGCATAACAAATGTTGATGAAATTGAGCGTTATAGTATTCGTCAGGAAGGTGATAACGATATTTTAAAGATCTATTTTAAAAAAGATAAAGGAGCACATCAATTTTTCTCTCGTAGCGTTAAATTTAAATTTCCTAGGCAGCACAAAAAAATAAGCGCAGATCATGGGGGGCGTGGTTTTCGTAATGTATATGAAATAAATAGTTCACTACGTTACATTACTCAAGAGCTTGATACATTAACGGTACAGGTAAAAAGTGAAAAAGAGTTGAAACAACAAATATTAAACGATTTAAAACATTTACAGGCGGTTGTCGCAAGCAAAATAGCTGAGATAGAATCAAAACTCGATAAGTTATAATATTGATACAATGAAAGTATCACTTATACCAACTCCGGTAAGTATGTGATCTAAATTTTGCGTAGGAAAAACAGCTTAATTCAAGGCGTAATTTGACGTAAATGGTTATTCCCTTTGCGAAAATTACAACGCAGCAGTAAGTTGTTTTAACCAGTAAAATAGATCAGCTATTTATTGGAATTGGTATTATACCCATGCTACTTCAAGATGCAAAATCAACAGAAAAAGGGTGCCGAGATGTGAGGCATCAAATTTAAGTGTAGTTATTCTACATAGAGATTTTATAACAACGCAGATGGCTATAGTTATAGCCCTGACTTTATAGTTGATTGCTTATCAGGGCTGTAATTTACGGTGCAATTTCACTTTTCAATACGAATTTAGTGCCATTAAACTTCATATTACTAAGTAATATTTTCACGTGATCTTGGCCTGCTAGGTCGAATCTTAAACCGTATTTGGAGTAGTGAAGCGAGCTCTGTAAATTACATAGACGACCACTGAGCGATAGCTGATTTTGTTTTTTCTTCGGATCAGTAAAAATATCAATCGTGACTTCTTCACCAATCTCGATGTTTTTGGCTAAGGCTGAAATAATAAAACGACAGCCACCCTTAGATAGATCGCGTATTTCGGTTTCCACTTTTTTCCCGTTAACTGTTGCATACCCCGTTAAACTCACCTCATATCTCGGCTCTTTTCTTAATTGACGAAGTTTCATTACCCCTGAAGTTAGAGATAATTATCATTGGAATAACACCACTGAGTATATGCATTATTTGGCTGCGAAATTGAATGATTCCCCCTTCGCCTTTTTGAGAAATTGCACGGACATTCATCAAAAATCCTTCTTGAAAAAAAGCATTTTTTTTGTCTTCAGAAATATTGGGAACTTCAAGTAGTATGAGGTTGTTAGAGTGATAACCTATAAATTTAGTTTTACTCATCAATTTCATGCCAACAGGTGTCATGATATTGATTGTAAATTCGCTACCATGGCTTATCATATCAATGCCATCGCTACTGTTAATGGTCGTTTCAACTCCTTTTTTAGGAGAAAGTGTGGAAACTAGCTGACTATCTAGCTGACTATCCTTGTCCAATGGTTGCTCCATTTATTCGCTCAATAACGATATTGTAGTTGTAAAAATTGCCATTAATAGTTGTTATTAGGATTAGTAACAGAGAATAGGTTGTTTGGCAAACGAAGATTAATGCCGTTATTTTTTTGTATGGTATAAAATATAAAGATGCAGATTAAAGTTTTGCTTAATTTGGTCGATATATAAACAAAATAGGTATTGTATTAATTTATCATCGAAGTGCTCTATTTTGTTGGGCATTACTTATTATTCAATCGTTATAAAGAGGGCGTGTTATGGTTTCTTCAATCAATTCTAATGCTTCTTTCGGCCAAGCGGTAAGTACCCTGGCGAAAGAAAATGGTAATAAAGATCACGCTTCCCTCGATAAACATGTATCAGAGAATGCTAAGTCTGATAAAGCGCAAAAAATAGATCCATCTGCAATTGCGATTAATAAAAAACAGCTCAATGCCGCTATTTTGCAATCATCTTTGCAATTTAATGAGACTATCGCCAATAGACCCAATACCTTAGTTTTAAAAGCGGCTTTGCAGGGTATTAACGACGTATTGAAAAATATGGGGGTCGAGAATACGGTTGAAGATACCTATCAAAAATCTGACATTGATTTTAGTCCCGAAGCGACCGCGGAGCGTATCCTTTCGTTTAGTACGCAGTTTTTCTCGGCTTACCAAGGGCAGCATCCTGAAATGGATGAGCAGGAAGCGAAACGTTCTTTTGTTGAGCTTATTGGGGGGGATAGATCAAGGTTTTTCTGAAGCCCGGGATGTCCTAGGGGGGTTAAAAGTATTAGAAGGAGAAATTGCCGATAATATTGACAAAACTTACGAGATTATTCAAAAGGGATTAGAGGATTTTCTTAAAGGCCCCGATGATGCAGAGCAGGTTGAGGAAAAAGCCGAGTAGTAGCTATATTGACGGTGGTTTGTTGACCCGTTACTTGCAGTAACGGGATTCGTTTAAAATGGGAACGAGCGATTAAGCTTTTAGATTCTCTTTAAATGCATTGAGAGTTTTAAAAAGTAACTCAATTTTGACCACAATTGCAGGGAGCAGTGTTTTAAAATGGTCTTCATTATCTGTTTGAATCTCCTGTAGATTTGCCGCTAACTCCTCGACATAGGGGAGAAAGGTGGTGGAATGATTTTTAAAATCACTATCCGCACTAAAAATTTGTGCAAAAGCGGCTTTATCTTGCTTGCGCAGCAATTCAAGTTGTTTATCGGCATCAACGGCTTTGTGATAAATTATTTTTATATTCTCTTTTAACTGCTCAAGTACGCGTTTTTTAGACATTTTTGATCCTATTGATGGTTATTTACTCGGAAATGATTTCATTATAGCGAATCAATAACCGTTTTACTTGGCTGACCTGCAATTTCTCGACTTAGTCTAGGTACTAAATAACCTGGCAAGGCGATACTCATCTCTTTCATTAAATGTTGTGCACTTTTTTCTTCTATATCAAAATGGCTAGCACCCTGTACTTTATCTAATAAAAAGAGGTAGTAAGGGAGGATGTTGGCTTCATTGAGTTTCTCACTGAGCGCAATCAAAGCTTGGCCATTATCATTAACCCCTTTTAATAGCACACTTTGATTTAATAGTTGAATACCAGCTTGATGGAGTTTAAGCAGTGCTATTTTTAACGCATTATCTATCTCATTGGCATGGTTAATGTGTAATACCATGATCACCTTTAACCTTGTATTCTGTAACATGCTTATAAGCGAGGCAGTGATTCGGTTAGGAATAACAACTGGTAAACGGGTATGAATTCGTAAGCGACGTAATTGTGGTAACTGTTCAAGTTGCGTAATGACATGTTGTAAAAATTCATCTTTACTCATTAAGGGATCGCCACCGCTTAAAATGACTTCATTAACTTCTGGGTGCGCTTTTATGTAGGTAATAATTTCCTGTAGCTGCTGCTTATTAATATTATTGTCTTGATAGGGAAAGTGTCGTCTAAAACAGTAACGACAATTAACCGCACAACCCGATTTTAAAATAAGTAATACACGGCTTTGGTATTTGTGTAATAAGCCTGACAAACCATTGTCATGCTCCTGTAAAGGGTCAATTGAATAACCGTCAGCAATGAACTCTTCATCAGTGATTGGCAACACCTGTTTAAGTAGCGGATCGTTAATATCTCCCTTTACCATTTTTTTAACAAAGGGCATTGGCACTAACATGGGGAATGCTTTCTTCGCTTTTAGACTAAATGGTGCGATTTCACTGGAAATATCTAATAATTGTAGGAGTTGAAGCGGGTTTTTTACTGCATTAGCGAGTTCCTTTTGCCAAGACGCTAACTCATCGGTATTATTCACGGTAATTATTTGTGCCATTTTTAAAATAAATTATATAGAGGTTAATATGGGAACGTATAGTACCAGTGAATTTAAAGCAGGGCTAAAAATCATGCAAGATAATGAGCCTTGTGCAATTATCGAGAATGAATTTGTTAAACCGGGTAAAGGTCAGGCATTTAGCCGTGTTAAAATTCGTAAATTACTGTCAGGAAAAGTAATCGAAAAAACATTTAAGTCAGGCGAATCGGTTGATTCTGCGGATGTGATGGAGATTGACCTTGCTTACCTCTATAACGATGGTGAATTCTTTCATTTCATGAATAATGATACATTTGAGCAAATTTCGGCGGATCAGAAAGCCGTTGGTGATAATGCGAAATGGTTAATCGAGCAAGACATGTGCACAATCATTACTTGGAATGATAATCCAATTGCGGTTACTCCACCTAACTTTGTTGAAATTGAAGTGACTGAAACAGATCCTGGTCTAAAAGGTGATACGGCTGGAACGGGCGGTAAGCCTGCGACATTAGCAACGGGGGCAGTGGTTCGTGTGCCGTTGTTTATTCAGATTGGTGAAGTCGTTAAGGTTGATACACGTAGTGGCGAATATGTTGGTCGTGTGAAGAAATAAGCATTATATACCCATGCCCTATGGGCTTTAGCTCGAAAATCAGTCCGGCGTTGTAACAGTTGAAAAGTGAATAACAATTACTTCATGTTGCGCCTTGCTCTGTTATCCGAGCTACTGCCTGACAAAGCATATTGAGGTAAAAAAATCCCCCTGTTTAGTTTGGCTAAACAGGGGGATTTTTTTATGACATCTGCAATAGTATGGTAAATACAAAGACACTCACCGCAAATGCAAAGCCATAGCTGATAACCTGTTGCCAATCACGTCCCCGTTTAATGCCCAGGTCATGTAACGCGTGAAAAATGCGATGTAAGGTATGCCATAACGGTAATGCGACTAAAATGAATACAATTACTGCCCCATACCAAGTCGTGGCAAAACCGTGTAATTTTTCGTAGCTTAGATTTTCTTGATTGATAATGCCTAGTGGCACCAATATACCTGTAATTAAGATCATAATCGGTGTTATAAATGCGGTCAACATGCCGCCAGCACCAAATAACCCCCAAAAAATGGGCTCATGGGAGCGTATATATTGCTTTTCTCTGTTATCTGTCATTTGTGCCTCCAATTATAGGGTGATCACCAATAAGAAAAATACCGTTGTGATAGCGAATATTGCATAGTGTGCAGCAACAATGGTTTGATCTTCAAGCTTCTTGCCTTTAATCCATAAATCTGCGGCCTTGGGCGCTAAAGAGAACCAAGTCACCGTATGGTAGAGCGCAAAAACAAGCATGATCAGATGCAGCAAAATAGCAAAGGGGTTGTGCAGGGCTTCTAACCACGCATTGAAGGCTGCTTCACCTTGGCTAAGACGTAACACGCCCCAAGCTAAAATAAGTGAATATATGGTGATTAACACACTGGTGCCCTCACGAATCATATATTTAGTGTAAAAGAGTTGCTTCATCCACCAATCATTGGGGAGCTCTCGTACATAGGGTTTACGTTTACTCATTATTTTCTCCTTAATCGGGTTTGAACATGCCAATTAAATAATCTTTACTGCTTTCAACTTTTAAGAGTTGGATTGCAGCAGCAGGATCAACATCTTTAGGGCAAACAACAGAACAATAACCGACAAAGGTACAGCCCCAAACCCCTTCTTCTTGATTAACTATTTTCATGCGCTGCGCTTCGCCATTATCACGACTATCACGATTGTATCTTGCCAGTAATGCTAAGGCTGCGGGACCTGTAAATTTATTGTCTAACGCATATTGTGGACAGGCTGCGTAACAGAGACCGCAATTAATGCACATTGAGAATTGTTTGTATTTGTCCATCTGCTCAGGTGTTTGTTGGTAAGCTCCTTCCGATAAGCATTTATCATTTTCAGGGATAATATAGGGCTTAACCGACTCTAATTTGGCAATAAAATCATCCATGACGACAACTAAGTCGCGTTCAATCGGAAAGTTAGCTAGAGGTTCTAAACTCACTGTATTGGGATAATAGTCGCGTAAAAAAGCCTTGCAGCCTAATTTAGGAGTGCCATTGACCATCATTCCACAACTGCCACAAATCGCCATTCGGCACGACCAGCGGAAACTAATGCTGCTATCGAGATGATCTTTGATGTATTGCAATGCCTCTAGTACTGATAAGTCTGCACTGTAGGGGATTTCAAAGCGTTGTTTAAAGGGCTCGTTATCCATTTCAGGACGATAGCGAAGCACTTCAATTTCAATAGTTTGTTCACTCATTAAGCTTTCTCCTGCGCTTTGTCACCTGCTGCACCGTAGGCTCTTTCTGCCGGTTGACTGGTGGTGATTGTGACCGATGAATAGTCTATTTTAGGGGCCTTGTCAGCTTGATAATAGGCTAGTGAATGTTTTAAGAAATTAACATCATCGCGTTTTTCAAAGCCATCAATGCGTTGATGAGAGCCACGCGACTCTTCGCGTAAAATCGCACTATGAGCCATCGCTTCAGCGGTATCAAGTAGATAACCGAGTTCAATTGCATACAAAAACTCAGTATTAAAGACACTGGATTTATCGTTGATTTGAATATTTTTATAACGCTGCTTCAGTTCTGCTAGTTTTTCTATGGTTGCTTGCATCGATTCTTTGGTGCGGTAAATACCAACGCCTTGCTCCATGCTATCCCCCATTTCTTTGCGAATGTCGGCCATTTTTTCGCTACCATTGCTGTGCAGCAGCGCTTCTGTCTTGGCTAGGATATCTTCAGCTTGTTTACGCAGAGGTGTTATTTTTTCATGTTTAGCTTCACGTGCATAGTTAGCTGCTTGCTCTCCAGCAAGTTGACCAAACACCGCTAATTCAGTTAACGAGTTTGAACCTAAGCGGTTTGCACCGTGTAAGCCGACGGAAGCACATTCACCAATCGCATATAAGCCTGCTAATTTGGTCGCGGTTTTGGCATCGGTTTCAATTCCACCCATGGTGTAATGTACAGTAGGCCTAACTGGAATTGGTTCATTGACAGGATCTACGCCAACATAGGCTTTTGCTAATTCACGAATAAAGGGGAGACGTTCATTAATTTTGGCTTCCCCTAAATGACGTAAATCGAGGTAGACAACATCACCGCGTGGGGTATTGACGACATTGCCTTTTTGTTGCTCTTGCCAAAAACATTGGCTGAGTTTATCGCGTGGGCCTAATTCCATGTATTTATTTTTAGTTTGCCCAACCGGAACTTCAGGTCCGAGACCATAATCTTGTAAATAGCGATAGCCGTCTTTATTGGTTAAAATACCCCCTTCGCCACGACATCCTTCTGTCATCAGAATACCGCTTCCGGGCAATCCGGTTGGATGATACTGCACAAACTCCATATCACGTAGTGCAACACCATGACGATACGCAAGTGCCATACCATCACCAGTTACAATGCCCCCATTGGTGTTAAAGGTATAAACTCGACCAGCCCCACCGGTTGCCATAATCACAGATTTCGCTTGGATAAGTTTGGCTTCACCTTCGGCAATATCAAGGATAAGTACACCTTGTATCTTGCCATCATCAACGAGTAGGTCTAAACAAAAATGTTCATCATAACGGGTGATTTTAGGGTGCTGTAGAGACGTCTGAAAGAGAGTATGGAGAATATGAAAACCACTTTTATCGGCAGCGAACCAGGTGCGTTCTATTTTCATCCCACCAAAAGCGCGAACGTTAATGGATCCATCCTCTTTGCGACTCCAAGGGCAACCCCAGTGCTCTAATTGGGTTAATTGTTTGGCTGCATTTTCGACAAAATATTGCACAACATCCTGTTCACAAAGCCAATCACCACCAGAAACGGTATCATGAAAGTGGTTTTCAAGAGAGTCATGATCTTGGGCAACGCCTGCAGCCCCTCCCTCCGCTGCAACCGTATGACTGCGCATTGGGTAAACCTTCGAAATTAAGGCTACTTCAAGATCTGGATGATTTTCTGCAATTTCAATTGCAGCCCGTAATCCTGAACCACCCGCACCTATAATAGCTACATCAGTTTTAATTATCTGCACACCTTACCTCCCATCAAATTTTTATGATAATTGAGTGTATCACCACACCTGCTATTTTCCGTGAGAAATGTAAGGTTTTCAATAAGTAGGTTTAAATAGGAGTTATTTTGCTGAAAAAATATAAATATCTGTTCATATTGAAAAATAAATTTAATATATAATTATTGCATAATATACCCATGCTGCTTCAAGTTGCAAAGTCAGGAAGTGATCGATGTAATTCACTTCCATAGTGGTTATAGCTTACAATTAATGACGCAAATAGGATTTTTTGCTGAAGGTGCTGAGGCATTAAATATAAAAAGGATTATATCAATGAACAAGGTAGTTACATTATTGTTACTCGGATTGTTTTCAACAATCTGTTACTCGAATCAGGATAGCTATTATTTTCCTACATTGGGTGCGCAATACAGTGCCTATGAAGCGACGGTAGTCGGTACGCTACCAGAGGTGCAGGCTGATCTTGCAAAAGAAAGCCCATTGGTAAACCAACGCATTACGATATTTCCCGAGAGAGAGGTTCCCGAACCGTTTTTTTTCGATGATCAGTTAAATTACTCTACGGCTTGGCAAAAAAATCCCGCTCCATTAGTTTTTCTGATTGCAGGTACTGGCGCCTCCCATAATGGTAGAAAAAATATCGATATGGCACGAGCCTTTTATCATGCAGGCTTTCATGTGGTATCACTCTCGTCTCCAACCTACATGAATTTTATTGTTGCGGCATCTAAAAACGGTGTCCCAGGCAACGCCTATGAAGATGCGAAAGATTTGTACCGTGTTATGGAAGCTATTTGGAGTCAAGCCAAGCAGGATATTAAAGTCTCTGATTTTTATCTGACTGGTTACAGTTTAGGTGGTTTTAATAGCGCTTTTGTTAGTAAACTTGATGAAGAACGTCGGATTTTTAATTTTCGCAAGGTCCTATTAATTAACCCACCAGTTTCATTGTATAACTCGATTTCACTGCTTGATCGAATGAGTCAAAACATTCCCGGAGGACCTGATAATTTCAATAAATTCTTCGAAGGTTTGTTGCAGGAAATTGGTCATGTTTATAAAAAAAATGATGGTGTTGAGATGGATAGTGAATTTCTATTTCAAGCATATAAAGCGGTTGACCCTACTAATGAAGAGCTTGCCGCGCTAATTGGCGTATCATTTAGAGTTTCCTCGGCTAACTTAATTTACACCTCTGATATTATGACTAAAAGTGGTTTTATAGTGCCTAAGAATGTCACTATGGGGATAAATAGCTCGCCGGGACATTACGCAATTGTTTCCTATCAACTTGGCTTTACGGATTATTTCCATGGTTATTTTTATCCTTATTATAAAGCTCAATATCCACAGTTAAATAGGGATGGTTTTACGGCGTTAATGAATTTACATGCACTGGAATCTTATTTTAAAAATAGTAGCAAAATAGAGGTAATGCACAACGTTGACGATATTATTCTCGAGCCAGGGGAAATAGATTTTTTCATACGGGTTTTTGGTGATAGAGCAAAAATTTACCCTAAAGGGGGGCATTGCGGCAATATGGCGCATAAAGATAATGTCGCGCACATGGTTAGTGTGTTTAAGCAGTAAAAGGATGATACAGATGAATGGAAACACAATAACTCGGTCATACATACATTTTATTTTAGCGCTACTGACGCTGTTATTTATTTCTGCTTGCAGCAGTGTGCCGCAAGTAGAAGGGGATAAACCTGAGCCAGCCTATTTTGACTCAGCCAGAACAGTGAGCGATGATCACGATTTCGTCTTAGCTGATGTATACGATCCATGGGAAGGATTCAACCGCACAATGTATCGCTTTAATTATCGGGCTGACCGTTATGTGCTGCTACCCGTTATTGAAGGGTATCAATATGTTACACCAGAGCTGATGCAAGATGGCATTCATAATTTCTTTGAAAATATCAGAGAAATCACCACTTTTATCAATAGTCTATTGCAATTGGAGCTAACCAAAAGTTACCAAACTGCAGGGCGATTTTTAACTAATTCAACGGTAGGTCTTCTTGGCACGATTGACGTGGCCAGCTATTGGGGAATACCGAAGCACAGGGAAGATTTTGGACAAACCATGGGATATTGGGGCTCAGGCTCTGGTCCTTATTTAGTATTGCCATTATTAGGCCCTTCATCTGTGCGTGATAGTATCGGGCTTGGTGTAGATTCTATTGTGATGAGTAATCTTCGCGACCAATTAAATATGAAATGGGAAGAGGAGCTGATTTGGGATGCACTTAACGCGGTTGATACGCGCTCTAATATTACCTTTCGTTATTATCAGACAGGATCTCCGTTTGAGTATGAGTTAGTACGCAAATTATGGACCGCTAAACGTCAGCTTGATGTTGAAAAATAAGGAATAAGCAGAATGATATTTATCTATAGAAACACCATAAAATTTATCATCTTTGCGGCGTTAACAGTGACTGTATTCGCGATGACGGCAAGTGCGGCACCTAATAATAAACTGATAAAAGTCGGTGTGACCGCATCGCTCTCTGGCGTGTATCAAGAGCAAGGAGAAAATTTGCTCAGAGGCATAAAAATGTGGGCGAATGATGTTAATGCTAGAGGTGCTTTACTTGGCAAAGATATCGAAATAATCCATTATGATGATCAATCCGATCCAGAACAAAGTGCTAAATTATACGAGCGCTTGATTAATGTCGATGGCGTTGATTTATTGATTGGTCCCTACTCATCCGATGTCACGCTCAGAGCAAGTGATGTTGCCGAGAAATATAAAATGCCGATGGTATCAGGGACGGCTGCAGCATCGCAAATTTGGAATAGAGGCTATCAAAATATATTTCAGGTGGATTTACCTGCTGAACAGTATTTAGTTGATGGTTTACGTGTGGCAAAAGCCCGTGGCTTAAAAACACTAGCGATCGTTTTTCAGGATAGTGTTTTTACCAGTGAGGTCGCAATGGGGGCGAAGAAAGCGGCAGAAAAAATGGACATTGAACTACTTGTTTTTGAACAATATTCAAGTCTGCGTAGTGATTTTTCAGAACTGATTAAAAAACTTGTCCAGAAAAAACCGCAACTTGTCTTAGGAGCAACTTACTTTGACGATGCCATTGCGATTGTTCGCGAGAGTAAAAAACAACATTTTAGTCCACTGGCATTTGGCTTTACTTCAGGTCCGTCTCTCGCTGCATTTGGTGAAGCGTTAGGAGATGATGCAGAAAATATTATTGGCTTTACACCATGGATACACGCGGTAAGGGTTCCGTTGGCATTTGATTTTGACTTTCGTTATCGACATATTTATGGCCACGCTGCGGATAGCAATGCCGCTGGTGGTTACGCCGCAGGGGAAGTCCTCGAGGCGGCTGTACGTTTAGCCGGAACACTTGATCAAGATAAAATGCGCAAACAGTTACAAAGTATGAGTTTTCTCTCTATTGTTGGTCGTTATCGCGTTGATTCAACGGGCAAGCAAATAGGTAAAGCAATGTATGCGTTACAGTGGCAGAATAATCAAAGACGTTTAGTGCTGCCCTATATTTTTGCGGAAGCGCAAATTAATTTTTTACTTCCATGGGAGGAACGTTAATTCGTTCTTTCTTATACAAGTAACTGAAACGCTATCTGTTTTTATTTCCGAAACATTCGTTATTGAGTAAACTAGGGCGAACAAAGGAGATAAAATGAATTGGTTACCGAGCGCAACTATAGAACAGCTGCAACAGCGTGCAAAAATAGTACAAGCCATCCGCTATTTTTTTGTGGAACGAGGCTTATTAGAAGTAGAAACTCCCGTATTAAGCCAAGCGGGGGTGACGGACATTCATCTATCTTGTTTTAAAACGCTATTTAATGGCCCAGCTATCTCTGATGGTCAAAGCCATTCCTTAGGCGTACCGCTGTACATGCAAACATCGCCAGAATTCCACATGAAAAGGCTGTTGTCAGCTGGCAGTGGCTCTATCTTTCAAATTAGTAAGGTATTTCGTAATGAGGAATCGGGGCGCTTCCATAATCCAGAGTTTACATTACTGGAATGGTATCGAGTCGGGTTTGACCACTTTTTATTAATGGATGAAATGGATCAGTTATTGCAATTATTGCTCAATTGTCGATCTGCACGCCGCTGTACCTATCAAGATGCTTTTCTTGAAGTATTAAATGTTGACCCATTAGCAGCTACGATTCCTCAACTAATTGAGGCTGGGCAATGTCTCGAATTAGGAGATGTATTAAATAATGAACGCGATCGCGATACTATTTTACAGTTGCTATTCTGTGTTGCGATAGAGCCCGTTATTGCACAAGAACAGCCTTGTTTTGTTTATAATTTTCCAGCTTCTCAAGCGGCGTTAGCAAGAATATCTGAGCATGATTGCCGTGTTGCTGAACGTTTTGAAGTCTATTACCAAGGTATCGAACTGGCTAATGGTTTTCATGAGCTTAGTGATGCCTGGAACAGCTCAAACGGTTCCAAGTTGATAACCGTTTACGTAGCGAAAAAGGGCTCGATACGATGCCGATAGACCATCACTTCATTGACTCTTTAGCGAATTTACCAAATTGTGCGGGCGTAGCGTTGGGGGTGGATCGATTAATTATGTTAGCAACGGACAGTAAACACATTAAAGATGTGGTCAGTTTTACCATTAGTGGAGCATAAAATGGGTAAATTATGGTTAACCGATAGACGTTATCATCTACTGGGCTATTTGCTGCGCATTGTTTACTGGCTAGTCGCTATTTATATCTCTTCTCTCTATTTGCAACATTATGCTGCCGATGAATGGTTTAAATTGGGTTTGATGTTACTCAGTTTATTTTTTGTCGTAGGATTTTTAGTTTTAGCACGTTTGTTGGATCATGTTTTTAAAATAGTAAAAAATTAATCTGTTATTTCAAGCTACACTATTGATAAGTCCTAGTAATTAATCGAGGTTTTTATGGCAATAAACAAAGTAAAATCTGAATTTGAAAAGTTATCTGCAATTTTAGATGAAGGTTTGATTGCGGATGAGTGTACTGCAGGTGAATTAAAACAGGTACATGATCAATTGCAAAAGGCTATAGCGGCTAGAGACCCTGCTCAGCATATTAGAGATAAAAAAATAGCGCAGCAGTTAGTGCTGTTTGAAGAGAGTAATCCTATTGTAGGTAAGGTCGTTAAAGATTTATTAAACGCATTATCGGGAATGGGGATTTAGTTTTTAATAAAAATAAAAAAACCGACATTAAGTCGGTTTTTTATTAAAAAGCTTTATTTTACTTACTTCAATAGAGGCTTAAAAACCTACTATTAATTAAAGTGCTTTAATTTTTGCAGCAAGACGGCTTTTCTTACGAGCAGCTGTGTTTTTGCTAATTAAGCCTTTAGTTGCATAGCTATCTAAAACTGATTGCAATTTTACAAATGCAGAAGTAGCTACTTCTTTATCTGCAGCTTCAATTGCAGTAACAACTTTCTTAATGAAAGTACGCATCATTGTACGACGACTTGCGTTGTGTTTACGGTTATTTTCAGCTTGTAAAGCACGTTTTTTAGCAGACTTGATATTAGCCAAGACCTTAACTCCTAAATTCTGTATAACAAGGGATAATCAAAGGTCGAGGAATATGCCTTGTAACACGTATATTGTCAAATGGTTTCTTTTTAACCGCTGAAAAAACTGGTAAGAAACCGATCAGATGGTTAAACTGCGCACATTTTATACCCAAAGCCCCCACAGATGCAAATTTGATAATGTTTTAAAAGGCAGTTAATTACTTTTTAACTTTCCATTAAAGTAATATGTCATTGTTATTTATTTTATTAATTTTGCAAAGGTAGCCGATTCGGGCGGTTTCTATTCAATTTTAGGGATGATAGTGTGAGCAAAAAATTATTGAGATCTGGTTTGATAGTCAGCTCTATGACGTTGATCTCGCGTGTATTAGGCTTAGTTCGAGATGTTGTTATTGCGCACTTAATGGGGGCAGGGGCCGCCGCTGACCTTTTCTTCTTCGCAAATAAAATTCCCAATTTTTTACGTCGTCTATTTGCCGAAGGCGCTTTTGCTCAAGCTTTCGTGCCAGTGCTGACTGAATATGAAAAAACTAAATCACCGGATCAAGTAAAAGCACTTATCGCTAGTGTCTCGGGAACATTAGGTACAATTATCACTGTTGTTACTATTCTGGGGGTGTTAGGTTCATCGGTTATTACGGCCTTATTCGGCTTTGGTTGGTTTCTTGAATGGTGGAATGGTGGTGAACAGGGCTATAAATTCGAACTGGCCTCTTTGCTACTTAAAATTACCTTCCCCTATTTGTGGTTTATTACATTTACAGCATTATCGGGCGCTATCTTAAATACCTTGGGTAAATTTGCCGTGGCAGCATTTACACCGGTGTTCCTCAATATTGCTATTATTAGCTGTGCATTATGGCTTGCACCAAATTTACAGCAACCTGAAATAGGATTAGCGATCGGCGTCTTTTTAGGTGGGGCTTTGCAGTTTTTATTTCAGATTCCATTTTT
This sequence comes from Psychromonas sp. MME2, assembly GCF_040566515.1. Classification (NCBI taxonomy): domain Bacteria; kingdom Pseudomonadati; phylum Pseudomonadota; class Gammaproteobacteria; order Alteromonadales; family Psychromonadaceae; genus Psychromonas; species Psychromonas sp. MME2. The sequence continues at coordinate 887,004 of NZ_JBEWXI010000002.1, forward strand.
ACATAAAGAGAAATTGTTAGTGCGACCTACCTGGAATTGGTCTGATCCCGGTGTGGTCAAAATTAGAACATTGATGATTCCCGCTTTATTCGGTGTTTCAGTTAGTCAAATTAATTTGCTATTAGATACTTTCATTGCCAGTTTTCTACAAACAGGATCTATTAGTTGGTTATATTATTCTGATCGTTTGTTAGAATTTCCATTAGGCCTATTTGGTATTGCAATTGCGACGGTGATCTTGCCAAGTTTATCCTCCTCCCATGTCACTAAAGATAATCACTATTTTGCTAAAACCTTAGACTGGGGGATGCGCATGGTATTCCTGTTAGGTTTTCCAGCAATGGTTGGATTGATTGTGCTGGCTGAGCCTATGTTACGTGTTTTATTCATGCGTGGTGAGTTTGATATACAAGATGTATCAATGGCTGGAATGAGCTTATGGGCCTATGCCAGCGGTTTACTAAGCTTTATGTTAGTGAAAATACTTGCCCCAGGCTATTATTCTCGACAGGATACTAAGACGCCCGTTAAATATGGGATGATTGCGATGCTTAGTAACATGCTACTTAATATCATTTTTGCGATCCCCTATGGCTATGTTGGACTGGCTATTGCGACGTCGATATCGGCCACGCTGAATGCATTTTTACTCTGGTTTGGTTTATATCGTAGTGGTGTTTATAAAATACAAAAAGAGAGCATATCCGTCTACTTGCGTATTATTTTCTCCGGAATATTGATGGCGGTGGCGTTGGCACTATTCACTCCGACATTGCAGGAATGGGCACAGTTTTCTTTATTTAAATCAGCGCTTACCTTGTTGCTATTAATCGCGGGTGCCGTGATCACCTATTTTATTATGTTGTTATTGAGTGGCATCCGGGTACATCATTTTAAGGTTTCCACGGATAATGATAAAAATGAGGGCTGATAAGTTGCGCTGCTTACTATATAATCCACTTTTTGCATTTTCATAACTTATCTAAAAGTAAAATAATGGAACTAATACGGGGTATTCATAATCTACAACCTCAGCATCAAGGCTGCGTGTTAAGTATTGGAAATTTCGACGGCATTCATCTTGGCCATAAAGTTGTGTTGGCAAGATTGTTAGTTGAAGCTGAACGTTTACAAGTTCCGGCAACGGTGATGACCTTTGAGCCGCAGCCCGCTGAATTATTTGCCGGAAATAATGCGCCTGCGCGTTTAAGCCGATTACGTGATAAGTTTGTGCAATTAGAAAAACAAGGCATCAATCGCCTGTTATGCGTCTCTTTTACGCATCAATTTGCTAATTTGAGTGCACAAGATTTTATTACTGAGTTATTAATCAAGAAGCTCGGAGTGCAATTTCTCGTGGTGGGTGATGACTTTCATTTTGGCTATCAGCGCCAAGGTGATTTTGAATTATTGAAAGCTGCGGGTAAAAAGTACGGTTTTGTCGTGGTCGATACGAAAAGTTTATTGCAACAGGATAAGCGTATCAGTAGCAGCCGTATTCGTGACTTTTTAGCGGTAGGTGATTTAGCGCAAGCGGAGCAGATGCTGGGAAGAAAATACAGCATTACAGGGCGTGTTGGCCATGGCCGTAAATTAGGGCGAACCATTGGTGTACCAACGGCTAATCTACTATTAAAACGCCGTGTCTCACCTGTTTCAGGGGTTTTCGTTGTGTCCATATTAGGCCTTGATGAAAAAGTGTATCAAGGGGTTGCTAATATTGGAAAGCGTCCAACCGTGCATGGTGTTCGTCAACAGTTAGAAGTACACCTCTTTGATTTTAATCGCGACTTATATGGTGTGCAATTAGAGGTGGTGTTACTAGCTAAGTTACGCGATGAGGTACGCTTTGACTCATTTGCACAATTAAAGATACAAATTGATAAAGATATAAAGCAAGCCAAACAGTGGCATCAACTGAATTCAGATAAATCGTAATTAAACATTATGTTAATGGAAAATAGAAATGAGTGACTATAAAGATACGTTAAACTTACCTAAAACAGGTTTTCCGATGCGTGCAAATTTAGCAAATCGTGAACCTAATATGTTGAAAAATTGGTATAGCAAAGATCTTTACCAACAGATTCGTAGCGCTAAAAAAGGTAAAAAGACATTTATTCTGCACGATGGCCCTCCCTATGCGAATGGTGATATTCACATAGGTCACTCCGTTAATAAAATTATTAAAGATATTATTATTAAGTCTAAAACATTATCTGATTTTGATGCGCCTTACATCCCAGGCTGGGATTGCCATGGGCTACCAATTGAATTAAAAGTAGAGCAGAAGCATGGCAAACCTGGGGCGAAATTGACTGCCGCTGAGTTTCGTATTAAATGCCGTGAATATGCTGCGCGTCAAGTTGACGGTCAACGTAACGACTTTAAACGTTTAGGTATCTTGGGTGAGTGGGATAAGCCCTATCTCACGATGGACTTTAAGACCGAAGCCAATATTGTCCGTGCCTTGGCAAAAATCATTAAAAATGGGCATCTTCATAAAGGTTCTAAACCTGTTCACTGGTGTACTGATTGTGGTAGTGCCTTAGCAGAAGCTGAAGTGGAATACGAAGATAAAAAATCACCTGCAATCGATGTCGCATTTACTGCCGTTGACGATGCAAAAATATTAAGCAGCTTCAACCTTGTTGGTGATGATGAAGGTCATGGTGCGATTGCTGTGGTTATTTGGACAACCACACCTTGGACACTGCCTGCTAACCGTGCGGTTGCTTTGGCGGCTGCCGTTGAGTACTCATTAGTGCAAGCCGATGATCGCCGCTTTATTTTAGCTACTCACCTCGTGCCTGATTGTATGGCGCGTTATGGCGTGAGTGAATTTAAAACCCTCGCTATCTGTTCCGGACTGGATTTAGAAAATCAACTTTTTAATCATCCTTTCTTAACAATAGAAGTGCCAGCGATTGTCGCCGATCACGTGACCACTGAAGCTGGTACGGGTATTGTTCATACTGCTCCAGGACACGGTCAAGACGATTACTCAGTCGGGCTGCGTTATAATCTAGAGGTTGCTAACCCCGTTGGTGATAATGGTGTATTTAGGGAAGATACAGAATTTTTTGCTGGCTTACATGTATTCAAAGCGAATGATCGTGTTGTTGAAGTGTTACAGGAACGAAATGCACTATTATGTCATAAGCCATTGCTACATAGTTACCCACATTGTTGGCGCCATAAAACCCCGATTATTTTCCGTGCAACGCCACAATGGTTTATCGCGATGGATCAGAAAGGACTGCGTGATAATGCATTAAAAGGTATTAAAGAAGTGCAATGGATCCCAAGCTGGGGACAAAATCGTATTGAGAAAATGATCGAAAACCGTCCTGATTGGTGTATCTCTCGTCAACGCACTTGGGGTGTTCCATTACTTTGTTTGTTAATAAAGAAACGGATGAACTGCATGAAAATAGCGTTGAGATGATGGAGCTTATCGCGCGTAAGATTGAAAAAGAGGGCATTCAAGCTTGGTGGGATCTTGAGCCAGAGACGCTGCTTGGTTTTGAAGCCGAAGAGTTCCGTAAAGTGACGGATACCCTCGATGTTTGGTTTGATTCTGGTACAACGCACTCTGCTGTAGCGGCGGTACGTGAAGAGTACAGACAGGAAAATGGTGAGCAAGCACCGGTTGATATGTATCTTGAAGGTTCAGATCAACATCGTGGTTGGTTCCAATCATCGCTAATGACTGGCATGGCCATTAATAATGTCGCACCATATAAAGAAGTATTAACACACGGGTTCGTGGTTGATGGTCAAGGCAAAAAAATGTCTAAATCAGTGGGGAATGTTTTATCCCCACAAACGGTCATTAACAACCTAGGGGCAGATGTGCTGCGTTTATGGGTTGCCTCTACGGATTATACGGGTGAAATCACTGTCTCTGATGAAATCTTAAATCGTAGTGCCGATAGCTACCGTCGTATTCGTAATACCTCTCGCTTTTTACTGGCAAACCTTAATGGTTTTGAGCCAGCTACAGATATGGTTGCACCTGAAGAGATGGTGGCGTTAGACCGTTGGATTGTCGCGCAAACATTAACCTTGCAAAATGAAGTGGTTGAAGCTTATGAAAGCTATAATTTACATGTGGTTTATCAAAAATTAATGCATTTTTGTTCCATTGAATTAGGTAGCTTTTACTTAGATATCATTAAAGATTGTCAATACACAGCCAAAGCTGAAAGTAATGCACGTCGTAGCTGTCAAACTGCTTTATACCATATTGCCGAATCATTAGTGCGCTTAATGGCTCCGATTCTAAGCTTCACTGCCGATGAAATATGGGCTCGTATGCCAGGTCAACGTAGTGAATTTGTCTTTTCTGAAGTGTGGTATGAAGGTTTATTTGCCTTATCTGATTATGAAGCACTTAGCAATGAAGCGTGGGCTAGCTTAATTTCTGTGCGTGCGGAAGTGAACCGTGCTTTAGAGTTGGCACGTAAAGATAATGTTATTGGTGGTGGATTGGAAGCACAGGTAACACTGTATGCCGATGCAGCTTTAAGTGAGCTGTTAACAAGTTTAGAAGATGAGTTACGTTTTGTCTTAATTACTTCATCTGCCACTGTTAAAGCGTTGGCTGATGCTCCTGAAAATGCACTGGCAACTGAGCTTAAAGGGTTATCGGTTGTCGTTGAGAAAAGCTCCGCAGAAAAATGTTCACGTTGTTGGCACCATAGCGCTGATATCGGACAACATGAAGCGCATCCTGAGTTATGTGGGCGTTGTGTTACCAATATTGATGGTGCTGGCGAAATACGTAAATTCGCTTAGTTTTTTCAGTCCGTTTTATCGCAATGTTAACGCCTTAATTATTTAAGGCGTTTTTTTAGGATCATAAAATGCAAAATATAGAGACCAAAGAAAACTCTGGAATACGTTGGTTATGGTTAACGGCGATCGTTTTTATTATCGATCAAGTCACTAAATATTGGACAGTACAGGCATTAGAGTTACACGAATCTTATCAAGTGTTCTCTTTTTTTCATTTCACCTATGCGCGTAATTACGGTGCTGCATTTAGCTTCTTGAGTGATGCAGGGGGGTGGCAAAAGTACCTATTTACGGGCATCGCAGTGGTTGTTTCTGCCTATTTAATTTATGCATTGAAAAAAAATAGTGCCACACAACGTTGGTCAAATATTGCCTTCGCTCTCATTTTGTCTGGAGCGATTGGTAATGTAACGGATCGATTACTGTTTGGTTACGTGGTTGATTTTTTAGATTTCGATTTAGGTTTTTACCGTTGGCCAACCTTTAATGTGGCTGATATTTCTATTTTTATTGGGGCGGCAATGATGATTTTAGAATCTTTATTCACTGATAATAATAAAAAAGAGTCCTCAGAGAGCGACGAGTCGTAGGAATTGAATTATGGCTAAAATGATTAATGGGCAAAGTGAAGTATTGATGCATTTTTCTATCTGTCTAGCGGATGGATCTGCCGTTGATAGTAGCAAGGTAAATAATAAACCTGCTAAATTTGTGATGGGAGATGGCAGCCTGACGCCCGGTTTTGAAGCTTGTTTGCTCGGTTTAAAAGAGGGACAATCGGAAACATTTACCCTTGCCCCTGAATCGGCTTTTGGATTACCCGATCCTGATAATATCCATTATCTTGAGTTAACGAAATTTAGCGCGGATGTACCAGCAGAAATCGGCTCGATTATTACCTTTACACAACCCGATGGCAGCGATATTCCTGGTATTATTCGCGACGTGGTGGGGGATAGTGTCACGGTTGATTTTAACCATCCATTAGCTGGACAAACGTTAACCTTCTCCGTTGATGTTTTAGAAGTTTTAAATTAGAGGTCAATGATGAAAATTATTCTAGCTAATCCGCGTGGTTTTTGTGCTGGTGTGCATCGCGCTATTGCAATTGTGGAACGTGCTTTAGAGCTTTTTCCTGCGCCCATTTATGTTCGCCATGAAGTTGTTCATAATCAGTATGTGGTTGATGATTTAAAGGCGCGTGGTGCTATTTTTGTCGAAGAGCTAGATGAAGTGCCAGATCATAACATCGTTATTTTTAGTGCCCATGGTGTAGCACAGAGTGTACGTAATGAAGCGAAGCGTCGTACTTTAAAGGTGTTTGATGCAACTTGCCCGCTAGTAACGAAAGTGCATATGGAGGTGACGCGTGCTAGTCGTCGTAATCAAGAGTGCATATTAATTGGTCATCATGGTCACCCTGAAGTGATTGGTACGATGGGGCAATACGACAGCATTGAAGGGGGCATCTATCTCGTTGAATCTCCTGAAGACGTTGCTAATTTACAGGTCAAAAACCCGAATAGTCTCTGTTATAGCTCACAAACCACCTTATCCGTTGATGATACCGCGAATGTCATTACTGCCTTGCGTAACAAATTTCCGCAAATTGAAGGCCCTCGTAAAGACGATATTTGCTATGCCACGCAAAATCGCCAAGATGCCGTTAAAGATTTAGCCCAAAAGAGCGATTTAGTGCTAGTGGTGGGATCGCCTAATTCATCTAATTCGAATCGTTTACGTGAAAAGGCAAGTAGCGTTGGTGTGACTGCCTATTTGATTAATAATGAAGCCGATATTGACTGTGCTTGGTTTGACAAAGTCCAGACCGTGGGGGTTACTGCTGGCGCATCCGCGCCCGATATTTTAGTGCAGGCGGTTATAGACAAGCTACAGTCATTCGGTGGCTCTATGGTCATCGAAAATCCGGGTGTAGAAGAAAACACGGTTTTTGAAGTGCCAGCTGAATTACGCGTTAAGGCAATAGATTAATTGCGGAATAACCATCGTTTTTAGATAAAATGGTAAATGTCACGCATTTATCATTTTTTAATTTTTTTTGATACCCTTCAATAATGCTCAATAAATACTCTTTTGCTTACTGTAGATATGCACCTTTACAGCTATACTTTTAAGTTAGGTTAGCGGGTATGTAGCATATGTTACTAAGTTATATGGATTGATGTCAGCTAGGTAATTGTTATTTATAACCTTATTGTTTGATATGGCAATGACTTTGGTATTCCTCTCATTTTTTCGCCTATTGCTTCTATGTTTATCGCATACCTGATTGATTTCCTTTTATTGAATATATTGTCGGATGACTTGTATGAAAATGGATGGTTTTAGTTTAATCGAAATAATGATTAGTAGCTTTATTTTAGCTTTAGGGCTTTTAGGGCTAGCTGGTATGCAATCGACAGCCCTTAAATCAACCATTGAAATTCAGCAGCGTACCCTTGCCAACTCACTGATTGCAGACATCAGTGAACGAATGCAGTTAAACCGACAGTGGTTAAAAGAGCCCTCCAATAGTTACGCCATCGCCAGCTTAATGAATACCGACTTATCTGCCCCTAGTTGCGTCTCTTCAACAGGAGTCTTTACTAATTGTAGTGGGGAAGATATTAAGAAAAATGATCTCTTTGAATGGAAAAATAAATTTATCGGAGCCAATGTCAGCAGCAGTAATGGGCTAAATCATGGGTTAGTGGAAGCTGATGCCTGTATTGAAGTCGATAGTGATGGACGAAGTGTGATTGTGGTGAGTTGGTATTCAACGCTAAAAAGTAAAGATGCGGCGGCAGGAAAGGCGCTCACAGATTTGGCTGCTAAATGTGGCACTTCAGGGGCCTCTCGTCGGCAAATTGTAATGAAAACATTGGCAGGGAAGTCGCTATGAAAAGATCCCCTCATCATCCCCCGTTAAGTATGATGCAGCGCGGCTATTCCATCGTGGAATGGATGATAGTAATTTTTCTAACGCTTTTTCTGACCGCAGGTCTGTTGACTGTATTTGTCTCGAGTAAGCGGGCGACGGATGATTCATTAAATAGTAGTGAACGGCTAGAAAATGGCAGCTTTGCCTTGCAGTTATTAAGCGAAGATTTAAAGCAAGCCTATTTTTTTGCGCAAGCAACCGGTGAAAATAAAAATTTATGGGATTTAAACGGTGCAATTATTGCTAATAGTGCCGACTGTTTAGATGACGAAAATAGTGCGACTTTTCCTAACTCGGGGAATTACAGGCAGCTTTGGGCTGCGACTATTCCTACTAGTATTGCTAATTTAAAAATGGACTGTATTAACGACAATGATAGTAACACTACGCTAATTGCCAATAGTGGTTACATAGATATTAAACGGGTTAAGGGGTTGGCGCAGGTTAATAATTTTCGTGACGACCGCTATTATTTAGATATTAATCCATCAGGCATTAGCGTTTATCAAGGGGATGCCAGCGCGCTACTTGATGGTAGCGTATCGCCAGTGTGGGAATATATACGCCATGTTTACTATTTAGATGAGCAGGACGATATTCCTCGTTTGCGCCGATTGAGCTTAGAAAAAAATGGTATGAAGCGAGAAGATGTACTCGTTGAGGGGATTGAAAATATGCAATTTATGTTTGCCCTAGATAAATTAATTGCCAGTGAACGAGATGGTTCTATTCATGCTTTTGTTGGTACATCACAGGTTACTGCAAATGATTGGAATACTGGGCGAGTTATTGGTATCAAAATTCTTTTGTTGGCGAGGTCTTTAAAAAATACCCCAGGATATGAAAATACCGACACTTATCAATTAGGAGATTTCTCTTTTACAGCGCCAGGTGATGGCTATAAAAGAGAATTAGTTTCCCATGTATTAACATTCCAAAATAGCGTGGTATTAGTCGATGATTAGTTTAAAAAACAACGAGGAATGAGCCTATTTATTGCCATGCTACTGTTACCCCTATTGTTGGTATTGGGGATGTTGGTGATGAATAGCTCTTTCTTGGGGTTAAAAATTATTGATACTCGGGTTATGCAGGGAGAATCTAATCTAATTTTAAATAGTGCTGCACAACATATATTAGATCAAAAAGATAACGCTCAGCACTTTGCTGCGGCAGTCTCCTCTAGCACGTTTACTTCAAGTTTATTCACTGATGTTGATGGTAGTGTCACTTTAAATGGTGAGTTAACTTGCCGACGCAGAATGCAAGCAAGTGGTAGTAACTTTAAGTGCAAATATATACAACTAGATTTAAAACACGCCTATGGTCGAGAAACGGCGGGCGGTGCTAAATGGGCGCTTAACTCAATGGGGGTTGGTGTTGAGCAACCCATTATTGTTGAGTAGTGATTCGCTCTGATAATCGATGGATGATTATCCTAAAAGTGATGGAGAAAGGTTATGTTTGTAAAACGTTATGCAATTTTATTGCTTATTTTATTAAGCACTTTAGCAAAGGCTGCTGATACTGAACTTTATGTGGCCGATGTGAGTGCTCAAAATGGTATTCGTCCACAGGTACTGATTGTTTTTGATACATCGGGGAGTATGACGAGTTCTGAGCAGATTGTGCTAGATGCTTTTGATCCAAGCCATGATTATGGGGCGGGTAGCAAAGAAAATAGAATTTATTGGACAAAAGAAGGGGGAGATGTGCCAAGTACGGGGAGTAGTCAATATTTCCTCGTTAGCCAAAATAACTGTCAGGCTTCTTTAGCTAAATTAAGCTCAACGGGCGTTTACAATGGTAACGTGCGCCGTTGGGAAGTAAATGATAAGAAGAGTTCTCGCTCTCGTTGGAAAACATTATCGGGTAATAGTGGTGTTTATTTTGAGTGTAAAGAAGATATCTTAAATGCAGATCCAAGTAACCCCGCCTCTGCTGGCTTACAAGGTTTTCCTATTGATGGTCGTCCCGGACCTTACATTAGCAGCGTCAATAACGTCTTTGCAGGTAACGATGCCGTCACCCTGTACAGTGCTAATTATGTCCATTGGTACAGTAGCAGTGGCACGACCTATAAAAGCCGTTTGTTAATTGCTAAAGAGGCGATTGAAAGCTTAATAAAAAGCACCCCTTCGGTGGATTTTGGCTTACAAGTTTTTAATTATAATAGTGGTGATGCGAGTAGTGCAAAAAACGGTGGTCGCATAGTTAATAAAGTGGCCACTCGAGATGTAGCTGAATCGCAAATCTTGATAAATCAAATCAAAGGGTTGAATGCAAACGGTTGGACGCCGTTGTGTGAAAGTATGTATGAAGCCTATCGTTATTATGCAGGACTCTCTGTTTATTACGGTGATGATGATAGCGACTCAAATCCATATCGTGATAGTACCGCTGAAGAAGATGGGAAATATATTACTCCATTTAAAAATTGCCAAGAGCGCGCCTATGTTATTTTAATGACCGACGGTGAACCAACCAATGATGGTGCGGCTAATTCATTAATTTCCACATTGACGGAAAAATCGGCTATTGAAGGGAGTTATATGCCCACATTAGCGGAATGGATGAATCACTTTGATATTGATGGTGATGTCGATAATGGTGAGCAACATATCACCACCTATACCATTGGTTTTGGGCAAAGCGCTGTGGATGATGCTGGACGATTATTAACGGAAACGGCACAACGAGGTGGCGGTGAGTATTATCCTGCCGCAGACTCTTTAGCGCTGCAAAAAGCTTTTCAGGCAACGATTCTAGATATTTTAAATAGTTCATCCAGTTTGTCCTCTCCTGCTATTGCCAATAATAATTTTGATAGAACGCGCAGCTTAGACTCCGTTTATTACTCCATGTTTATGCCGAGTAATAAATCGGTATGGCAAGGTAACATTAAAAAACTAACGATGAATAGTGCGGGTATCTTGGTGGATCGGTTAGGTAAGCCTGCTATTAATTCCGATGGCAATATTAAAGATAGTGCATCGACCTATTGGGGGGGCGATCAAGATGGTAATGCCGTTGCAGAAGGAGGGGTTGCCGCGATGTTAGGTGATGCCACTAACCGTAAAATATTAACTAATCTTAATACTGATATTAATGCTAAATCAGTCACTTTACAGGAACCAACGCTTAGTAACTTAAAAACTTATTATAGTGTCGCAAGTGATGACCTTCTGGCTGATGAGCTTGGGGTCGCTGCTTTGGAGTTAACGGATTCATTAAGTTGGTTAAAAGGATTGGATGTAGATGATCAAAATCTAAACGGGGAAACCAGTGATTATCGTAGTGATATTTTTGCCGATCCGCTTCATTCAAAGCCCCTTGCCATTACCTATGTTGAAGGGGGTAAACAAGTCGTTCGTTTATTGGTGGGCACTAATGCCGGTTTTTTACACATGTTTACCGATAATGGCGATACAGTCTTAGAGAATTGGGCGTTTATTCCCTCGCAATTATTGCCCTATGGTTTATCGCTAAGAGATGCGCCTGATTCTAGCGAACATCAATATGGTCTAGATTGTCGCCGATCGCAATCAAGGTTATTGAATCTGATTCAGTGCAAAAAATAATTGCTATCGTCGGCATGCGTCGCGGTGGAAGCAGTTATTTCGCCTTAGATATCACCGATCCGAATGCGCCGAAATTGGCTTGGACTATTGATGCTAGCATGAGTGATTTTACTGAACTAGGGGAAACCTGGTCGATGCCAACGGTAGGCATGTTTTCATATATGAAAGGCGCAAATTTAACCGTTAGCCCTGGGGTGGTGATGGGGGCTGGTTATGATATTAATAAAGATAGCTGTATTCCTTCTAGCAGCGAGTCTTGTCATGATAGTGTTGGGCGTGGAGTCTATGTGGTTAATGCCATAACAGGTGATAAGATATGGTCCGTCAGTGGTGCCATTTGTGCCAGTAATATTAGTGATGCTCATTGTATTCGCGATAGCATTCCTAGCCAAGTCGGTCTTTTAGATAGTGATGATGATGGCTTTATTGACCGTATTTATACGGGGGATACTGGCGGGAATTTGTGGCGAATGGATTTAATCGGTAGTGATACGACTAAGTGGTCAACGATCAAGTTAGCGAGTTTAGGTGGTAATACGCAGGCGACACAGAGGCGTTTTTTTACCGCACCTGTTATTGTTCGTACCTTTGAAAATCATGTGACTAAAAATGAGGAACAGTTCACCTATAATAAAGTCCCCTATGATGGCATTTTATTAGGTTCAGGAGACCGTACCCATCCCGCTTCAAATGTCGCTGTTGAGGATGCTTTTTATAAAATTCATGATTACAACATTAATCCTACACTCTTCGCACAATTAGGTTTCCCTGATAAGCCCACCCCGATTAACGTTAATAATCTCTATGATATTACAGCAGATCCTATTAGCTCCTATACGGGTGAGCAAGTATTAAATGTCTTTGCAGAAATGAGTGCCTTTTCAGGTTGGCAATACCGTTTTACCTCACTAGGTGAAAAATCATTAGGGCAAGGTGCCGTGCTTGAAGGGAGTGTTTACTTTACCTCCTTTGTCCCGAACTCCACGGTGAATATTGGCTGTGGTGTTGGTGATTTGGGTACAGGGTGGCTCTATGCGGTTGATTTACATTCAGGGCAAAAACGTCTGCAGGATGAGAAAGGTGAGTTAGTCGCTAAAAAAGATATTGGTTCGCGCGTACCTGACTCATTAGTTATCCATGCAGGAGAAGACGAAGAGGGCAATAGTGTGATCCGTTTACTGGGGGTTGGACAGGGAGATCAAATTACGGTAATTGATGAGGAAACCGCGAAGGAAGAGGTTGTGCATACCGGGACGGTTGACACACAAACGGATATGATGCCAAGGCGTATTTATAGCTTTTTTGAAGAGAAATAGAGTGTCTAATGCGTAGTATCGCAAATGTTTTTAAGGATTAGATGAATGAAAAAGAGCGGATTTACATTAATTGAATTATTGATTAGCATCGCCATTATTGCGATTCTAGCAGGTGTCGCCTATCCAAGTTATATGCAGCATGTGTTGAAATCGAAACGGAGTGAGGCACAATCAGCACTCGTTGATATCGCTAATCGTCAAGAGATGTATTATCTTGACCATCATCAATATGCGACCAACCTCGCTACTGATCTTGGTTTGTCAGCTAATCCTTTTATTACTGATAATGGTTACTATCGTATCGTCACAAGTTCAGCGAAAGCGACGGTTGATTTTACATTAACTGCAACTGCGATTGGTACCCAGGCCGCTGATAGTGAATGTGCAACGCTTACTATTACGCAAAGCTTAGCTAAGAGTGCATCCACAGGTGGCGATGCCTGTTGGAAATAAAGGGGATAGGGATGAATATTAAATCAACTATATTATTGTTAACACTGTTTATTAGCCCGATTGTTGCTGCAAAAGATGGCACACAAAGCGAATTGCGTGTCCGTTATAAGTGTTATCTTAATTTAAGCAATGACAGCGTGGTTGTGCACCATTTTGTCAGTGATAAAAATAAACGGCAAGAATTTGAAAAAAGTTTATCTTCACGTGTTGTATTTGCCGCAGATGGCATAACATCTTGGCAAATTAAGGATATCTATGAATGTGTACCTGCAAAGCAAGTCTTTGCAAATAAAAAGGCTAGAGAACTTGAAGCCAAAACACCTTTTTAACTATCCGCATTGGCTATTTTATTAAATAACCTTAGGTCGGGATAATTAGCTATGCAGTATCTATTTGCTTATCGCGAGTTAAGCTTAAATAAGTAATGTGACTCTTTTATTCACAATCACTTACTTCTACGATTTTTGCGCGCCCACTGTAAGCGACCTTTATACCGATGGCTTTATCACCACTACAATAGCGAAATAGCGCAGAACTCCCGTTTAGGTGGCCATCGGGTGCAAATGTGATACCTTGGTTTTGTGAAAAAAGTAATTTATCTGCGCTATTAAATTTGTGCCCAGATTTGAGTAATTGATCACCGCTGTCGTAAATTTTGTTTTTATTATGATCAATAAATATATCAAGGCCATTTATCCAATTATTGGTGCAATTATTATTGACTAACGGGCAGATCGTCACGAAGTTAATTAGGCTTATCGACTGACTTCTTGCAAAAGATAGTTGGTTTTGTATATTGCTGGCGGTGCTACTTAAACGATTATTTTGTATTAAAGTGTTAAATCCAGGGATCCCAATAGTGATCAGTAGCATGCTAATGATTAATACAATGATTAATTCTAAAAGTGTAAAACCTCGTTTAGCCTGCATTTTTATCTCCCACTGGTAACATGGGTATAAGTGTAATATTATTTTATAAATTCTACCTGTATATTTTTCTCAATTGTATTACAGTAGACAGTTATTATTCTTCGTTTAAAATCATATAAAGGATCAAGATGAAAAAAATAGAAGCGATTATTAAACCATTTAAAATGGATGATGTTCGAGAAGCGCTTGCTGATATCGATATCACAGGGATGACGGTTTCCGAAGTGAAAGGTTTTGGGCGTCAAAAAGGGCATACCGAGTTATACCGTGGTGCTGAATATATGGTCGATTTTTTACCTAAAGTAAAAATTGAGTTGGTTGTTAAGAAAGAAGATGTTGATCGTTGTATTGAAGCGATCATGGCAACGGCGCAAACAGGTAAAATCGGTGACGGTAAAATATTTGTCACACCGGTGGAACGAGTTATTCGTATTCGTACTGGTGAAGAGGATGGCGAGGCCGTTTAGTAGACGAATAGCAGAATTAAAAAAAGGAGAGTTGCGTGTTACAGCGAGCTCTCCTTTTTATTTGTTGGGTGATTAATTGCTTGAATAAAGCAAATAATTATTGGGAAAATTAAGTTTTAATACGGCCAATGCGTTTTGTTTTGGCTCTTCAAGTTTTAGCGCTTTATAGCCTTCAATCATTATTTCTAACGCATTTTCAACAGAGTCCGTATCTGAATAGTTATTTAATACTATTTTGCTTCGATTAATTGCAGCGATAAATGCTTCTCGTTTTATATACCACTGTGCTATGGATATTTCGTAACGTGCTAATCTATTTTTTATATAGATTAGTCGTTGCAAAGCATCGACTGCATATACACTGGTCGGATAGTATTGTATTAAATAGTTAAAATCTTTAAAGGCTTTATAGGAGTTGGTTGGGTCGCGGTTAAAGCGATTGACTCCGAATAGGTCTTGGAAAAATTGCGCATCACTTTCCATGTAGGTTAAACCGCGCATGTAATAAAGATAGTCAAGATTTTTATGGGTTGGATTCAGGCGCATGAAACGATCTATATGAGCTAAAGCTAATGGCGTTGCTGTGCGTTTGTAGTAAGCATAAATAAGGTCTAACTGTACTTGATCCGATTGCGGGCCGAATGGATAACGGCTGTCAATCGCTTCTAAGATTTCACTGGCTTTTTCAAAACTTCCTGTGCTTAGTAGTGCTTTGGCATCGGCATAAAGCAGTTCCGGTGCTTTATCTGCAACTTTGGGTTTTTCACTTTTTTTAGAAGAGCAGCCCGTCGTCAATAAAACAATAAAAAGAGAAGTAATTATTAGTCTGAGGATTTTATTCATAAGTGTTATAATGCCAATGCAGATAAAAAGCACAGTATCTTCTATCGGTTAAAAAAAGAAAAGTTAATTAAGAGAAAATGTGACAATATTGTAGCTTAAAGCAAAAAATTTAGTTTATTTATCCGTAATCGGACAGAGAAAGAGAAAAATTATATGAGTCAACAGTTAAAGCTCAGTGCAGAAGTTACTGATGAACAATTAGGCTTCCGTTTAGATCAGGCACTCGCTTCATTATTTCCTGACTATTCACGAACACGTATTAAAGAGTGGATTTTGTCGGAGATGGTCAAAATTGACGGTGAAGTCATGACTCGCCCTCGAGAAAAAGTGTATACCGGGCAACTGCTTGATGTCGATGCTGTTTTAGAAGATGAAGTGGTATATAAAGCAGAAAATATTAAATTAGATATTGTGTATGAAGATGACCATATTCTCGTGATTAATAAACGGCAAAGTTACGTTGTCCATCCAGGAGCGGGGAATGCCGATGGTACGGTGTTAAATGCATTATTACACCATTATCCTGCGATTGTAGAAGTACCTAGAGCGGGTATTGTGCATCGTTTAGATAAAGATACGGCTTAATGGTGGTGGCTAAAACGATTCCTGCGCAAACCCACTTAGTGGCGAGTTTGCAAGCGCGTGAAATTACGCGTGAGTATGAGGCAATTGCGATGGGCTGCTTCACGGCGGGTGGTCGAGTAGATGCGCCTATTGGTCGTGATAAAGTTAATCGAGTCAAAATGGCGGTGACTCCAACCGGAGGCAAGCAAGCCGTGACGCATTATCGTGTTGCTGAAAAGTATCGAGCTCACACCCGTTTGCGCCTACGTTTAGAAACAGGGCGAACGCATCAAATACGTGTCCATATGGCTCATATTGGGCATGTTTTGGCTGGCGATCCTGTTTATGGTGGACGACCTCGTCCCCCTAAAGGAGCTTCGGAAGAGCTGGTTAATGTACTGCGCAAATTTAAACGTCAGGCATTGCATGCAACGATGCTTCGTTTAGTGCACCCTGTGATAGGTGAAACAATGGAATGGCATGCGCCAGTGCCAGATGATATGGCTGAGTTAGCGCGTGTTTTACGTGCCGATACACTTTTTTATGCAAAATAATCATGCTCAATTTGCTTAAACCTAATTGGTCTGCACCTAGCTCGATTCATGCCTATTCAACAACACGTTTGGGTGGTGTGAGTACGGGTGTTTACCAAGGTTTAAATTTAGGTATGCATGTTGATGATATGCCAGCGAATGTCCTGGAAAATCGTCAGATATTGAATAATGTATTAAAGCTGTCTTCACCTTTATACTGGTTAACGCAAACGCATAGTACGCGATTGTTAAAGCTTGAAGATAATCCACAATGCAACGAAGCAGATGCCGTTTGGACTTCGCTGCAACGGCGTGCTTGTGTGGTGATGACCGCTGACTGTTTACCGATTTTAGTGACGGATACAAAGGGCTGTTTTGTCTGTGCAATTCATGCTGGTTGGCGTGGGCTTTGTGACGGTATTATTGAAAAATCACTGCATGCAATTTGTACTGATCTTGCTATTCCTAGCTCACAACTATTGGTTTGGTTAGGCCCTTGTATTAGTTCACAAGCGTTTGTTGTAGGCAGTGAGGTGCGCAGTCAATTTATTGCTGAAAATAGACTCGCAGAATCAGCGTTTACTGCACATCAAGATCGTTATTTGGCCGATCTACATCAACTAGCTCGTTTACGTTTAGCGCCATTCAACGTGGCAGAAATAACCGCCAGTGAACACTGCACCTTTAGTGAACCAGAACGCTTCTATTCCTACCGTCGAGATGCAAAAACGGGCCGTATGGCTAGTTTAATTTGGATCGATTAAATTATTGATCTGTTGTGATAAATAACCACTAACTCAAAAATATATCTCCTTTGTATTATAGTTTTAGCGCATGATCCTCAATCTTTTTAAAATGGCACCATCTTATACTTATAGATAGATATAGGTATTTTTAAGGTGGCGTTATGCGTTTAGATAAATTAACCAGTAAATTTCAATTAGCAATCTCTGATGCGCAATCTTTAGCTTTAGGGCGTGACCATCAATATATAGAGCCAACGCATCTGATGTTGGCGATGTTAAACCAAGATGGTGGTTCAATTAGGCCTATTTTAGCTGATTTGGAAGTTAATCTAAATGTGCTGCGTTCGCAGCTCTCTGCTGCACTTGATAAAATAGCCAAAGTCTCTGGTATCGGCGGAGATGTGCAATTCTCTTCCTCGTTAGGGATGCTGTTTAATCTGTGCGATAAATATGCGCAAAAATCAAAAGATAAGTTTATCTCCTGTGAGCTATTCTTGCTTGCTGCCTGTGAAGATAAAGGCGCATTAGGGGAAATATTAAAGCAACTGGGGTTAAATAAAGAAAAAGTACGTAAGTCCATTGATAAAATCCGTGATGGACAAAAAGTCGATGATCAAAACGTTGATGGTCAAGAGCAGGTGTTAGCCAAATATACTGTCGATCTTACCGAGCGCGCTGAGCAAGGAAAATTAGATCCTGTCATTGGGCGTGATGATGAAGTGCGCCGTATGATTCAAGTATTGCAACGTCGCACCAAAAATAACCCGGTCATTATTGGTGAACCGGGAGTCGGGAAAACGGCGATTGTAGAAGGTCTTGCGCAGCGAATCATTGATGGTGAAGTGCCGGAAGGATTAAAAAACAAGCGAGTATTATCCCTTGATATGGGCTCCTTAATTGCAGGAGCTAAATACCGCGGAGAATTTGAAGAGCGTTTAAAAGCGGTGTTAGCTGAACTTGCGAAGGAAGAGGGGCAAGTTATTTTATTCATCGATGAATTACACACCATGGTTGGCGCAGGAAAAACTGATGGGGCGATGGATGCGGGGAATATGTTAAAACCCGCACTTGCGCGAGGTGAACTGCATTGTGTTGGCGCAACCACGCTCGATGAATATCGTCAATATATTGAAAAAGATGCCGCTCTTGAGCGTCGTTTTCAAAAAGTGCAAGTCGATGAACCGACCGTTGAAGATACGATTGCTATTTTACGTGGTCTAAAAGAACGCTATGAATTACATCATAAAGTGGAGATAACCGATCCCGCTATCGTTGCCGCTGCATCCTTATCTCACCGTTATATAGCGGATCGACAACTGCCCGATAAAGCGATTGATCTTATTGATGAAGCAGCCTCGAGTATACGTCTGCAAATGGATTCCAAACCGGAAGAGTTAGATAAACTAGAGCGTAAAATTATTCAACTTAAGTTGGAACAAAAAGCGTTACAAAATGAGCACGATGAAGCGAGTGTTAAACGACTTGCGGATCTAGAAGAAACGCTGGATGAAAGAAATAAAGCTTATCAACTGTTAGATGAAGTGTGGAAAACAGAAAAGGCGGCGTTATCTGGCACACAAAATATTAAGCAAGCACTAGAGCAAGCGCGTTTAGATTTTGATGTGGCTAGTCGCGCAGCCGATTTAACGCGCATGTCTGAATTACAATACGGTAAAATTCCAGAACTAGAGAAACAGTTAGATTTAGCTACTCAAGCTGAAATGCAAGATATGTCACTGCTAAAACATTGTGTGACAGAAAATGAGATAGCAGAAATATTGGCGCATTGGACGGGGATTCCCGTTGCAAAAATGCTAGAAGGTGAAAAAGATAAACTGCTGAAAATGGAAGAGCACCTTCATACTCGTGTGATAGGGCAAAATGAAGCGATTGATGCCATTGCGAATGCCATTCGTCGCAGTCGAGCAGGGCTTAGTGATCCCGGTAAACCGATTGGCTCCTTCCTATTTTTAGGTCCAACAGGGGTTGGTAAAACAGAATCCTGTAAAGGGTTGGCTAACTTTTTATTCGATAGCGAAGATAATATGGTGCGTATTGATATGTCTGAGTTTATGGAAAAACATTCTGTCTCGCGTTTAGTGGGCGCACCTCCGGGCTATGTCGGCTATGAAGAGGGTGGCTATCTCACCGAAGCGGTACGTCGTAAACCCTACTCGGTGATTTTATTGGATGAAATTGAAAAAGCGCACCCCGATGTCTTTAATATTTTACTACAGGTGTTAGATGATGGGCGTTTAACCGATGGTCAAGGGCGCACGGTTGATTTTAAAAATGCCGTTATCATTATGACATCGAATATTGGCTCCGATATTATTCATGACTCCTTTGATAAATTAAGCTACGAAGAGATTAAGTCGCAATTATTTGATGTGTTAAGCGGACACTTTAAGCCTGAATTTTTAAATCGTATTGATGAAACAGTGGTCTTCCATCCACTGGGTAGAGAGCATATTCAATCAATTGCTAAGATCCAACTTGAAGCATTACAAAAACGCCTTAAAGCGCGCGATTATCTCATGACCTTTAGTGAACAGGCGATTCAGTTACTGGTGCAAGCGGGATACGATCCTGTCTATGGCGCAAGGCCTTTAAAACGGGCCATTCAACAATTGCTTGAAAACTCGTTAGCGCAAGAGATGTTATCTGGTCGATTACTACCCGGTAAAGAGATTGTGGTCGATGTTGAAAATGAAAAAATTCATTTTACCCAGTAAGTGGGTTTCATAGTGCTGTTAATCAAAGAGCCCGTTTAGTCGGGTTCTTTTTTAAGGAATGGTAGATGCTTGATGCTATCTGTAATTTTGATCCAGACAATATTAAAATTTACTCTATTTTTGAGTTTAAACGGCTACCTGAGTCAGAGGTAGATAAATTACGCTATCACTTGCTTTGTCCTGTCTGTCAACAACGCGCTTATTTCCGTCGGGCATCAAAGGATGGTAAACAAGCCTGCTTTGGCTCTCGTTATCATCACCAAGATTGTTCGGAATTTAATCCCTCTAGCACTAAAACTGAAGAAGAACGTACAGTGACTGAGGTCGAAGAGATAGTGCATCAATCGGATGCATTGCTGATTGATTTTAGTAAAGTGATGACGGCCAAAAAAAGCATCAAAGCAAGTGATAGCGATAGCCAAGATACGATTGCTACCATTAAGAAACAGAGTGCATTAACGAGGGGGGGGGGGGCTGTAAAACCTGACGATGCTGATATCAAAGCACAGCCTCTCCTTGCCAAACAAGGTTTAGCGGCATTACTCACGACTCTATTGCGTGGTAGTTCACTTGCTAGCTCAGACCTTTGGATCTACACCAGTGCGACTCATAAATGGCGTGCGAAAAATCTATTTGTTAATGTGGCTGATGCCAAGCCGACCGAAAATGGAGCACCGCGAATGTACTGGGGAACACTTTCCCATGCCGATAAAGAGTTACTCTGGTTTAATCCTGCAGAAGAGGTGAATACTGGTATTCCCATTGCGAAGTATCAGCAAAAGTTATTCAGTCGTTTCAATATTGAATGTGGCGCAGATATAGAGGGGGCGGGATTTATTATGTTTGCAAAGTGCATTGCGAGTCGTGATAAAAAACGTCAATACTTGCAGTTGTGGGATAACGACCTGCAATATATCCATCTGAGTAAAGCGAAGTAGCAATCGAGAGCAGCGTATCGCTACCGCTGCTCTCTTTGATTGCAATGATTAACCTTCAGTAATACCTTGGCTTTTTAGGTATTCACTGTATGGTCCATGGAAATCAACGACTTCATTCTCTTTGATTTCAATAATACGAGTTGCTAGTGAAGATACAAATTCACGGTCATGGCTGACAAAGAGTAGAGTACCTTCGTAGTTTTCCAGTGCTAAGTTTAATGATTCAATGGATTCCATATCTAAGTGGTTAGTGGGTTCATCCATTAATAGAATATTTGGCTAATCCATCATTAATTTACCAAATAACATACGACCCTGTTCACCACCCGAGATGATTTTAACGGATTTGCCGATATCATTTGAACCAAATAATAGGCGGCCTAATGTACCACGTACGAATTGCTCGTCATCACCAGGTTTCATCCATTGTCCCATCCACTCCATGAGCGTTTGCTCTTTTTCAAAGGCGTAGGCATGATCCTGTGCATAGTAACCAAGGTTTGCATTTTCAGACCATTTAAATTCACCGGAATCAAGAGCGACTTCGCCCATTAAAGTACGCAAGAGTGTTGTTTTACCAACACCATTTTGTCCAATAATAGCAATGCGTTCACCGACTTCAACCATTAGGTTAAGATCTTTAAATAGCGGTTTGTCAAACGATTTACTTGCACCCGTCACTTCTAGTGCATTACGGAATAATTTTTTCTCTTGTTTGAATACAATATAAGGATTAACTCGACTTGATGGTTTTACTTCATCAAGCACGATTTTATCCATCTGTTTAGCACGCGAGGTTGCTTGTTTAGCCTTTGATGCATTGGCAGAGAAACGGCTTACGAAGCTTTGTAACTCTGAAAGCTGCGCTTTTTTCTTGGCATTATCAGCCAATAAACGTTCACGAACCTGTGTTGCTGCGGTCATATACTCATCGTAGTTACCTGGGTATAAACGTAATTCACCGTAATCGATATCGGCCATGTGAGTACAAACAGAATTTAAGAAATGACGGTCATGGGAAATAATTACCATGGTACATTGACGTGCTTTTAATTCATTTTCTAACCAACGAATGGTATCGATATCCAAGTTATTGGTTGGTTCATCAAGTAACATAATCTCAGGGTTAGAAAATAGTACCTGTGCCAATAGCACACGGAGTTTCCAGCCGGGGGCAACTTCAGACATTAAGCCGTAATGTTGTTCTAATGGAATACCAACGCTCAGTAGTAACTCCCCTGCGCGCGAGTCTGCTGTGTAGCCATCCATTTCTGCAAATTCAGTTTCTAAATCGGCAACCTTCATGCCATCTTCTTCACTCATCTCAGGCAGGCTATAGATACGGTTACGTTCCGCCATTACTTGCCACATCTCTTTGTGGCCCATTAATACCGTATCAAGTACCGTGAACTCTTCGAATGCGAACTGATCTTGATTCAATTTAGCGATACGCTCATTAGGATCTTTGGCAACATTACCCGCACTCGGTTCTAAGATCCCCCGTTAAAATTTTCATAAAAGTGGATTTGCCGCAGCCATTAGCGCCGATCAGACCATAACGGTTACCATTGCCAAATTTCACTGAAATATTTTCAAATAGGGGTTTTGCACCAAACTGCATGGTGATGTTGTTAGTTTGTAGCACTCGCGATACCTTTATTAAATTGCTGACTGAAAATTTGAGGTGGAATATAACATGTGAGATATGTCACGTCACTGTTGAATTATCGAACAATTGTTTTTTCATTACGGATTTGCCTGTACAGCGGGGAAAATCCGTAGCTATTGTATATTTCAAGTGAGGATCACATTTGGTGTAAAAAAATGCTTATGAATATAACTGGGAAAAGTAAAATCTTGCTGTTAAAAAAAAATACGGTAAAGTATGCTATCGCGGTTGTTTTGTGTGCAATTTCGCTTAATTAAGCCGTTCGTACAATTAAATAGTATCTTTTTGTATAACAAGTCTAAACCTTGTTTACACTCATATTTAAAGAATTGAAATCTAACTTAGGTTATTTCGGGATTGAATAAATTTAAGAGCATTTTATGAAAAAGTCAGGTTTTACTATTACCGAAATGGTAGTGACATTGTCTATATTGGCAATATTATTAGCCATCGGTGCCCCCAATTTTAAAGAATTCATTAGTAACGGCAATATGGTCTCTAATACCAATGGTATGATCGGAGCCTTTAACTATGCGCGGATGGAGGCAATTAAACGTGGTACTACTGTGCATTTAGGGCAGCTTGATGGCAGCTGGGCCAGTGGTGTAGTTGTCTGGGCGGATAGTGATGGAGACGTTACTCGAGATGCTGGAGAAGAGCTGCGTTTATGGCCCGCCTTTGATAGCGAAAGTACGGTAACTAGTGGGCGTACTGCTTTCACTTTTCGTGCTAGTGGTGAAGTTGATAACGATGGTCAATTAACCATTTGTGATAATCGCACTGGAGAGCAGGGAATGAAATATTTCTTATTCTAATCTCCGGTGCCGTGATTGCTGAGAAGGTGACCTGTGCATAATAACAACTTACTTAAACGCTGCCAGAAAGGTAGCTCATTAATCGAAATATTAGTAGCGATCTTTATTCTTGCTGCAGGTTTATTAGGGCTTGTATCTGTACAGATGTTCAGCCTTAAAAACGTCAACAATGCTCAGTTTCAATCCATCGCAACGACCTATGCCTATGATATGGCGGAGCGTATGCGATCTAACCGAGACGCCGTATCCAACGGTGCCTATAACAATATTTTATCGACTATCACCGACCCCAACTGCTCTCCCTGTACATCGACACACATAGCACAGCTTGATGGATTTCAATGGAACCAACAAATCCAAGCCAATGTTAATGCGGGAGGTTTACCAGGAGGTAAAGGGACTGTCACTAAAACTGGCAATATTTACAAAATAACCGTAGCTTGGAAAGAGCAGCAACGCAGCAGCGCAGGTGGTAGCGTTGGTGATGCAAGTTTCACATTAGATATACAAATTTAAAACGACCAAAACGTTAAAGCAACTAACAAAGAGGATTAAGGGGCTGATTATATAGCTACCTAATAGAGGGAACTATGCAGGTATTAAGTAAAAAAAGTGGCTCTTTGTCATTACAACGTGGCTTCTCATTAATCGAGATGATGATCGCTATTCCCCTTGGCTTATTGGTGATGTTAGCTGTACTGCAAATTTTCACTAGCAGTCTGCAAGGCGTACATCTGCAAAATGGCTTCGCGAGGGTGCAAGAGAGTGGGCGCATGGCCACCGAATTAATGATTCGTGATATTCGCGGTGCCGATTACTGGGGCTGTGCAGGTGATGTGAGTCAAATAACCAACCATTTGGATACCACGGATGCTAATTATAACCAATCAATTCTACCGACAGCGGGGGCTGGTCTTGCAGGAAGTAATAATGTCACTTCAGCAACCATCGGTGGGATCAGTGTTAAAGATGCAACCGATACCCTTACCCTTCGCGGTGCAGGTAGTTTATCTGGTGTCAAAGTTACCCCCCCCTTTATGCCAACAGTAGCTGCTGTCATTCATGTTGATACCACTACGACTATCCCTAAGGGGCAGGTTATTTTGATCAGTGATTGTCGGGAAGCAGATCTGTTTAGCAATAGCCAAGAGACCAAGGCAAATGACGGAGCAAATAGCAATATTGCCCATGCAACAGGTAATATTGTGGTTAGTGGCGCAATAGATAATGCCACAAAAGATCTTTCACATACCTACGATGGTAGCGCGCAAATTCTAAGCCCATTCGCCAAAGTCTATTTTATTGGAGTGAACGCTTCTGGTACTCATTCACTTTATCGCAGCGATAATGGGGTTGCCAAGGAGTTGGTGAGAGGAATTAATGATTTGCAGATAATGTATGGTGAAGATACCTCGGATAATGGTTCTGCCGACACCTTTGCCGACGCAGCTTCCGTGACGAATATGGATAACGTTCGCTCTGTCCGTGTCGCCCTAACGGCTGAAAGTGGTGAGAGTGCATCGGGTACAGCGCTAGAAAAAACTTACCAAGTCACAGCTAACATACGCAATAGAACATTGCCATAGGTACATAACATGATATTAAAAAAACAGTCTGGAGCCGTTCTTGTCATCAGCTTGATTATTGTCATTACTTTAACGCTGTTAGTGCTTTCTGGTACTCAGTCCACACTTATGCAAGAGAAAATGACATCAGCGATGCGTGAAGCCCATGTTTCACTAGAAGTAGCTGAATCCGGTGTCAAAGATGCAGAGAGTATGATTGAAAACCTGACTGGTGTTAGCGGATTTAGCGACACAGGTGCGGGGGGAAATATAGCGAAGGGAATGGACCCGCGGATCTTTTTGACGATGCGATTTGGGGGGGGAATTTAACCAGTGCGGGAGTAACCTCAGTATCTGGTATGGTATCCCGTTATTTTGTTGAATATTTAGGTGAGTTGGCTCTCGAAGAGGACTTATCTGGTTTGAATATGACGGGCTATGGTGAAACAACTGGCGGTGGCGATATTCATGGATTTAAAATTGTCGCGCGTGCAGCCGGTAAAGATGGCAATACAGAACGTGTCATAGTGAGTTATTACGGCAAACGTTTTTAGTGCGAAAAATAATTAAAGGAATATGATAATGAACAAGTTATTTACTCGGCAATTGGTTGCTGATTTGGTTATTTTTACGATTGCAGCTTACTCAATTGCGCCGGTTGTTAGTGCAGCAGAGCTCACCTTGCCAACAGCGCCGTTAATCACCACTAAATCCGTTAAGCCGAATATGATGCTATTGCTAGATAGCTCAAGCTCAATGTACAGTATTGTACCGGAAGCCCCTTATGATGAGTCTGCGACTTATTATAGTTGCCCATCTGATAAGGAGTTGACAGATAATCAGTATTCGATGCGTATACAATCCGATGGTGTAGTTTATTTAAATAAAAATAATAATTCTGGTAATCCTAAGTATTATTTTGGAAAGGGAAGTGGTCAGCGCTGTTTCAGGGATAGTAAAACTTATACTGTGCGCCTGTATACCGATATTGAAAATAATGATGGTTTAAAAACAACGAGTAGCTATGGCGCTGCACAATATAGTGGCCATTATTTAAACTGGTATTTTTCTGAGGGGAGTTTTGATACCTATCGTAAGGCGGGAACGCGTAGCCGTATTGAAATGGCGCAGGATGCAGCCGTTGATTTAATCACTGGGTTGGAAAATATACGTGTTGGTTTAGCAATTTATGATAACTCCAATGATAGTGATGGAACCCAACAAGGCGCTGGAGCTAAGGTGTTGGTTAATATTGCAGATATTGGTAAGGTAGCTGATACTGGCGCTACCGCGACACAACGTGCAAATGTTATCAGCGAAATTGAAGCTATTGTTGCTGTTGGCTTTACTCCCTTGGGGGAGTCGTTAATGGATATGGGGAAATACTTCACGTTAAAAAATGGGGATGAAAATAACTTAATACTTCACCCCGATGGTGCATCG
Source organism: Psychromonas sp. MME2 (assembly GCF_040566515.1). Lineage (NCBI taxonomy): Bacteria > Pseudomonadati > Pseudomonadota > Gammaproteobacteria > Alteromonadales > Psychromonadaceae > Psychromonas > Psychromonas sp. MME2. Next base: position 913,343 of record NZ_JBEWXI010000002.1, read on the forward strand.
CAAAGTAGAGCTGCATCGGAGATATTTATCAATGGTCCAGTTTATAAAAATGGCATTTCCGCCCCTGAAGAGGTGGTGGAAAATTGGTGTCAAGATAGTTTTGTTGTCGCCATGACCGATGGTCTCCCTTCAAACGGGCGAGATAATAACATCAGTACTTACTTGCAAAATTATGCCAGTGATGATGGAACCAGCGAATTTGCTGATGATGTTGTTAAGGGCATGTTTGATATGGATCTTACCCGACCTAACAAATAGTGATGCCGTGTATAAAAATAACATTACGACCTATATGGTTGGCTTTTCTGAACCGCAAGTAATGAATTCATCCTTAATAAATAATATGGCGGATTTCGGTGTAGGGGCTGATGCAGATACTGGACACCTTCTAACTGCATCGAGTGGTGAGGAGCTAGAAAGTGCATTTGCAACCGCAACCAATAACATTTTTGCTAAAGTAGCTGCTGGATCAGGGCTCGCCTTTAATACGAGTAGACTCAGTGCGGAGAGTTCTGTGTATGCAGCCAGCTTTAATAGCGCCAAATGGTCAGGCAGCTTGCAGGCATTTGAATTGTCCGATACCGGTGATGTTGCTAAAACGGCTAGTTGGGATGCGGCAATTAAACTCGATGCGATGGATTACACCGCTAGAAATGTCTTTAGTTATAATGGGGCAACGAAAAAAGGGATTGTATTCGAGAAAGGTTCTCTAAGTCCAACGCAATCAGCGGATCTTCAGGCTGGGCCTAAAGGTAGTGCTGGAGTTGATAGTCTCATTAATTACATTAAAGGGGATCGTAGTAATGAAGGTGTCGCTGCGACAGATTATCGAACCCGTGCTAGCGCACTTGGTGATATTGTTAATTCAACGGTGATTTATGTTGGTAAGCCTAGTTAAATTGGCCGAGTTATGATGCTGCTGCTGAGGTTAAATTTGGAAGCTCTACGGCGAGTTATGCGACATTTAAAAGTAATTATAGTGATAGAAAATCGATGCTTTATGCTGGGGCCAATGATGGCATGTTACATGGATTTATTGCCGATAAAACCGATGCGAACGTTGGCCAAGAAAAATTTGCTTATATACCCGGAATAATCGCATCAACGGAAGAGGGGAAAGGGCTTCACTATTTGGCAGAGTCTGACTATGCACACCAATTTTATGTTGATTTATCGCCGACCGTTAGCGATGTTTTCGTCAATGATGCGTGGCGTACGATACTCATTGGTGGCCTACGTAGTGGTGGTAAGGGCTTATTTGCACTTGATATAACAAATCCAGCTAATTTCACTTCATTGGCTGCTAATGCTCAAAAGCTTGCCTTATGGGAATTTAGTAGTGCTGATAATGCTGACTTTGGTTACAGCTATAGCAAACCAACGGTTGCGATGATGGCCAATGGCAAATGGGCAGTGATTGTTGGCAATGGCTATAATAATAGCGGCGATGGCAAGGCTAAATTGTTCATATTATACATTGATCAAGGCACCGATGGGACTTGGACCGTTGATACCGATTACAAGGTGATAGATACCAAGGTCGGTAGTACTGGAACACCAAATGGACTATCTACACCTCGTGCCGTCGATATTGATGGCGATAGTGTCGTGGATCGCATTTATGCCGGTGATTTACAAGGTAACATGTGGGCGTTTGATGTTGGTGATAAGAATGCTACAAAATGGGAGGTTGCTTATGGCAGTAAGAGCACTCCAGCGCCTCTTTTTACCGCGAAAGATAGATTGGGCAATGCTCAGCCTATTACCACTGCACCTATTATTGCTAAAAATGTTAATACACCGACAGGTAATAGCAATGAGCCGAATCTATTGGTCTTTTTTGGTACGGGGAAATATATAGAGCAAACAGACAAATCGTCGCTTAGTGAAATGAGTTATTATGGCATATGGGATAACCAGTCTGGGTCAAAAACACGTACAGATTTAGCTGAAAGAAAATTAATAACTAGCGGCAATAGACGAGTTATCAGTGGTGCAAGTATTGACTGGACTGATAAAGAGGGGTGGTATTTTGATTTGGTTAATCGCACCACGCTATCTAATACTAATGGCTCAGCAATAGGCGAGCGAATTATTTCTGATTCGCTGATTCGTAATGGTGTGCTGCTATTCAGTACCGCTATTCCAAATGTTGTCAATTCAGATCCCTGTGTTTCTAATAGTGAAAGCTGGCTAATGGCTGTCAATATCAATACAGGTAAAGCACCTTTATATGTTGTTTTTGACACTAATAGCGATGGAGAAATGGATTCAGGTGATACCACTTCTAGTTACGACAGTAATGGTGATGGTGTGATAGATGCAAAGGATAATGTCAGTTATGGTGGCACAAAATCCGAAGGTTCGATGATTGTCGGGGATGTCTCTATTCTAGGTGATAATGTTTATAGTAATGATGTTGATGGCAAGCTAAATAAAGAAGAAATCAATATTGAAGGGACTGATAAACAGGGGCGCTTATCCTGGGAAGAGCTGATTAGACCATAAAAATAAGAACTAGGAAGTTATCATGAATAAAGAGAAAGGATTCACCCTCATTGAGTTGCTCATTGTGGTCGCTATTATTGGTATTTTGTCGATGGTGGTTTATCCATCCTATCAGGATAGTATGAAAAGCTCGCGTCGCGCCGATGTTCAGGGGGCACTACAGGGATTAGCGCAAGCGATGGAGCGACATTATACAACCAATGGCAGTTACGCAGGTGCTGCTACTGGCGGAGGCAATACAGGGGCTCCCGCGATATTTTCAAGCAAGTCTCCCATTGATGGTTCAACGACGTACTATAATTTGAAAATTGTTTCAGCGGGCGTATCGAGCTATTTAATCGGTGCAGAGCCTGTTGGCGCTCAAGCGGGGGATGGGGTGTTTATTTTGAAATCAACGGGCGCACGTGGTTGGGATGCGAACAATACAGCTGCAGGGGTGCTTGCTAATTTAGGCGCTTCACCCAATGAGGTTGCCGCTACGGAATGGTGTTGGAAAAAGGGATGTTAGATAAAAGGTTTTTCTTTTCTAATATTATTGAAATTAAATGGCGCTATAGTTGATGTAATACTAGTGCCATTACCCGATGTAGTTGATTCTTAAAAATGTGATATAGCGCAAATCTCTTTGTTGCTGTAAGCTACGCGCCTATTTTATCCTTTTTCACCCATTATATAAGAGACCCCGTTATGAGCTTTGATTCCTTAGGTTTACCCGACTCGCTCGTTAAGGCCGTTGCCGAACAGGGCTATACCGAACCTTCGCCGATTCAACGGCAGGCGATTCCTGCAGTATTGGCGGGTAAAGATGTGATGGCTGCGGCCCAGACGGGAACGGGAAAAACGGCAGGATTTACTCTGCCCCTGCTCGCGTTACTAGAAAAAGGTAATCGTCCTAAATCAAATCAAGTTCGCGCCTTGGTGTTAACACCCACCCGCGAGTTAGCGGCACAGGTGCATGCTAGCGTACAAACCTATGGTAAAAATATGCCATTGCGTAGTGTGGTGGTTTTTGGTGGGGTGAAAATCAATCCACAAATGCAAAACTTACGTCAAGGTGTGGATATATTAGTGGCAACGCCTGGCCGTTTATTGGATCTTTATAATCAAAATGCAGTGAACTTCAAACAATTAGAAGTGCTGATTTTAGATGAAGCGGATCGCATGCTGGATATGGGCTTTATTCACGATATCAAACGTATATTGACTCTATTACCAAAAAAACGTCAGAACTTACTCTTCTCCGCGACCTTTTCCGATGATATCAGGCAATTAGCCAAAGGGTTGGTGAATAATCCCGTGGAGATATCGGTTAGCCCGCGTAATACGACCGCTGAGAGTATCACTCAGTTTATTTATGAAGTCGATAAAAGCAAAAAAACGGTGGTGTTGAGTACCTTAATAAAAGAGAACGATTGGAAACAGGTATTAGTGTTTGTGAAAACAAAGCATGGTGCTAACCGTTTAGTGAAAAGTCTGCAGGGGCGCGGTATTAGTAGTGCGGCAATTCACGGTAATAAAAGCCAAGGGGCGCGTACTAGAGCCTTGGCTGAATTTAAGGAGGGAGTGATTACTGTCCTAGTGGCGACGGATATTGCTGCTCGTGGTATTGATATCGACCAGTTACCGCAGGTGGTTAATTTTGATTTACCACATGTGAGCGAAGATTATGTGCATCGTATTGGTCGTACAGGTCGAGCAGGTAAAGATGGCCAAGCGTTGTCATTAGTCTGTAATGAAGAGTTTAAACTGCTAAAAGATATTGAAAAGTTGATTAAAACTGTTATTCCACGCAAGACACTTGCTGGTTTTGAGCCGGGAGAGCCTCTGCCAATATCGGTATTAGATACGCGTGAAGCGAAACCGAAAAAGCCGAAAAAACCACGTGAAGGACATCGCGATGGGCAGCGTTCAGGTCCAATGAGCGGTAGCAATAAAAAACAGCGCTCCGTGAGAAATAACTTTGTTGGCGGTTAACGCTAAATATGAAAAAAATAGCGATCTTTGTCGATGTTCAGAATATTTATTACACCACTCGTCAAGCCTATGGTAAACAGTTCAATTACCGTAAATTATGGCAAAGAATAGCTGCACAGGGGGAGATCGTGCAGGCCTTTGCCTACGCGATTGACAGGGGCGATAAACAGCAACAGAAATTCCAAACAGTCCTGCAACATATTGGTTTCGAAGTGAAACTAAAACCCTATATAGAACGCTGTGATGGCAGTGCCAAAGGTGATTGGGATGTCGGTATTACCATTGACATAATGGAAATATCTCGCCAAGTGGATACGATTATTTTACTCTCTGGGGATGGTGATTTTGCTATCTTGTTGGATAAAGTAAAACAGCGTTATGGTGTGGCCACAGAGGCCTATGGTGTGCCTAAATTAACGGCAAAAGCCCTTATTGACTCTTGCAGTCTGTTTAATCCTATTGAGCGAAATCTTCTACTCTAATTGAGCAATTGACGGATTTTTGCTTTTAACATATCTATTGCAATACGGTTTTTACCACCACGCGGCACGATTAAATCGGCGTGTTGTTTGGATGGTTCAATAAACTGGATATACATCGGCGAACGGTCTCTTGATACTGTTTCAATACTGATTCCATGGTACGTCCACGTTCGGCTACATCTCTTTTCAAACGACGTAATAAACAGATATCCAGCGGCGTATCCATAAAAATACTAGCATGTAATTGGTCGCGCAATTTTGGCGAGCTAAGCAGTAGAATTCCCTCTAAAATAATAATTTTCTTAGGGGCTATATGTGTGGTCTCTGGAAGACGGTTATGCGTGTTGTAGCAATACTGTGGGATATCGACGGCTTTACCATTGATTAAACTTTTTAAATGGGAGATAAGTAGTTGATGGTCTAGCGAGTTAGGATGATTGTAGTTGGTTTTGATACGTTCATCCATCGGTATATCGCTTTGATCTTTATAGTAGCTATCTTCGGATATGATGGCGATTTTTTCTGCCCCTAAATCTGCTTTTAATTCTTTAAAAATGGTGTTGGCAATTAAGCTTTTTCCTGATGCAGAAGCGCCTGCAATAGCGATGATTAAGCAGTCAGATTTGTGGGGCATAAATAGAAACCTTGTTTGATTTATTAATCTGTTTATTATCGTGCAAAACTAGCCGATAGTAACCCTCTTTTTTATCTAAAGCGGATTATATTTACCTCTTTAACATGTCACTGAGCGTATAAATTTAGTAAAGTGTTGTTATTCATAACTACTTTTAAGGTATCTATCGTGTTAAAAATTATTATTATCGCACTTATATTAGTTGTTCTATTTTTTATATTTAAAGGCATCGGAACGAATAAAAATGCGGCACAAAATATTCAAATTGGTGCTGATTTTCTCGCTGAAAACGGTCAAAAAGAGGGGGTGATTAGCCTTGACTCTGGTTTGCAGTACAAAGTGTTACAGCAAGGTAATGGAGAAGTTCACCCTAAAGCAGGCAGTAATGTAAAAGTCCATTATCATGGTATGCTCATTGATGGCACAGTGTTTGACAGCTCGGTTGATCGCGGAGAGCCAATCTCTTTTGGTCTGAATCAAGTAATTCCAGGCTGGACTGAAGGCGTGCAATTGATGGTTGAGGGAGATAAATACCGCTTTTATATCCCCAGCAATCTGGCCTATGGCGAGCGTGGTATTGGTAAAATACCCGCTGGCTCATTGTTGATTTTTGATGTGCAATTACTGGCTATAAATAATTAATGTTATTGCCCTCTGTTTTGTTTATTCACAGGGGGCAGCAAGGTGAATAAGGGCAAGACCACCGAGGGATGTTTCACGATATTTTTGATTCATGTCTTTGCCCGTTTGCAGCATGGTGGCAATGACTTTATCTAAAGAGATGATCGATTTACTGTTTCTTTTCAACGCCATGCGAGAGGCATTGATCGCTTTTATCGCTCCCATTGCATTGCGTTCAATGCAGGGAACTTGTACCAAACCTCCAACCGGGTCACAGGTCATCCCTAAGGAGTGTTCCATCGCTATTTCGGCGGCAATACAAATTTGCTCATTACTGCCACCGCGTATTGCAGTTAAGCCTGCTGCAGCCATCGATGAGGAAACACCTATCTCACCTTGACAGCCTACTTCGGCACCCGAAATAGAGGCGTTTTCTTTGTAGAGCATGCCGATGCCTGCGGAAACCGCTAAAAAATCTCTCAGCTGCTTATTATCTAATTCATGGATAAAACGATGGTAATACATTAAAACAGCGGGGATAACGCCAGCCGCTCCATTGGTTGGCGATGTTACTACCTGCCCTCCTGCGGCATTTTCTTCGCTAACAGCAAAGGCGTATAAGTTGATCCAATCCAATATTGTCATGGGATCGCTATCAATGGATTGGTTTGCCTCGAGGGTTTTTAATAATGCTGGTGCTCTACGGGTGACATTTAGCCCTCCCGCTAATACACCTTCAGTTTGTAAACCACGTTGTAAACACAAAGAGATGACCTTCCAAATTTGATCCGTTCTTGTTGCCAGCTCTTTTTCACTTCGTAATTGTAATTCATTTTTTTGTACTAAGGTGCCAATACTTAAGCCAGCTTGTTCAGCTTGTTTAAGTAGTTGTTCTGCTGAGTGAAAGGGGTATGGAAAAACAATTTTATTGTTGGAATCTGGCTGTTTGTCGAGTTGTGATGCGATTTTGATAAAACCACCCCCCACGGAGTAGTAGGTTTCGCTAAAAAGTTGCTCGTTATGTTTATCAAAGGCACTGATAGACATGCCATTTTCATGGTACGGTAACGTTTCGCAATGAAAATGCATATCCTGTTGCATATCAAAATGAATTTTTTGCCGACCTAAAATAGTTAAAGTGTGGGTCGCGAGGCTATTTGCTAATAGTTGTTTTGCAGATTTAACTTTAATGGTATCAGGTTGAGTGCCTAGCAGTCCTAATATGATAGCTTGATCAGTATGATGTCCTTTTCCCGTTAGTGATAGTGAGCCATATAAGTCAATTTTTATTTTGTGGACTTTAGCTAGTTGCCCCTTAATGGCAAGGGCAAACTGGTAGCCGGCAATCATTGGGCCATTGGTATGCGAGCTTGAAGGGCCAATGCCTATTTTGTATATATCAAAAATAGATAACATAGAATTCTCGAAATAGAGTAGGTTAACAGGTTATTTGTACTTTATTCGCGATTAACATATCGCGTATTGTGGTTAATGCTTTACCACGATTAACAACCTTCCATGCTAAGTAAAGAGGGATGGGATTAGTGATATGCTCGATTTGCAATTCGACTAATTCACCGCTATTTAGATAGTGATTAATACGTGATCTTGGTAAAAATCCGTAACCAATTCCAGCCAGTTGTGCTTTGATTTTATATTCGATATTGGGTACATAAAAATAGTGATTATTATTGAGTACCGCATGGGTATTCGCTATCCATTGCCGCGCGCTATCATGCACTACAACCGCGCGGTATTTAGCAAGGGTTTCATTGCTGATTGGTTGTGAAAGCTTAGCAAGCGGATGGTGTTGGCTAACAACAAAAGTGGGCTTGAAGTCGCAAAGATGCACGGTTTGAATGCCTTTTTGTTTGGGAATGGGCCCGGATGCGCCGATGATCATGTCGATACGGTCATCAACTAGGGCTTCCCATGCGCCATTCATGACCTCTTCACTGATATCCATTTCGACACTGGGGTGTTGTGATAAAAAATTGTTGCAGATAGAGAAAATTTGCTCACAGGATAATATTGAATCAATGGCAATATTTATTTTGGTTCCCAGCCATTACTAATTGTTTGTGTGGTGATGCGTAGGCGCTCCACTGCTTGTAGAATTAAACGCCCTTCGTGCAGTAAATTTTTGCCTGCAGGCGTTAATACTGCCCGGCGTCCTTGTTTTTGGAAAATGGTTACCTGCAGCTGATCTTCTAATTTTTGTACTATATAGGAGAGGGCAGAAGGGACTTTATCGAGTAGCTCTGCTGCAGCGGCATAACTGCCCCGTTTATGGATGGCGTCAATCACGGCAATAGCTTCAAGTGTAATCGGAAATGCAGACATGGGAGCTCTCTTTTAGTGGCAACTGGTTAACGTTTATTGCTTTTTTTCCTCTCCTCTTTCTGTAGCTCATAATCAAATTCATCGGGGAAAAAAACAGTGCCCTCACTGTTTTGATCTGGGAAGACAACAATCGCAAGTTCATCATCTGCTAAGCCGTTAGTCCAGCGGCTATGCCACTTTGCGAGTGAAATAGATTCCGCAGTACAATGCTGCCATTCATCAGTTGCCCATGCTTCAGCAAACTCTTTATTAGGCCAAACAGGCACGCAATCCTCTTCATCACTATTGAGCATGACACAACCATGTTCATCTACCAAAAGCCAGATTGCTCTATTTTTAACAACCTCTTTAATGAGATAGTTATGGCGTTGTTTGGCATTGTAGTGCTGAATAGTGTTAATTTGTTGCTCGCTTAATGGTTCGCTCATGGCCTTGACCTCTGTAGAGAATAGTCTGTAAAGAGTAATCGAAAATGGCGTAGTCGTCTTTCTATTTTTTAACTGAGCTGATTTATGTGTGTGGTCTCCGTGGCCATTAGGTGGTCAATAACGGGGATCATAACAATGGGATCATAAGCGCGAATAATTGCTTGAGCCATTTTTATGCGCGCTTGTTCCGTGTTATCGAGTGACTTACGGGCATTGTAAAAGTGATCTTCGCTTATCCATTTACTATAGGATATCCATTCGCCATCTTTGCTCTTAAACAGCCGAGAACCGAGCGCACCGTGTTTTTCAATATTAAGGTGAACAATCTCTGACCATCCTTCTTTGAAAAGCTGTTCGCTGCCAGCTTTAATGTCCCAGCGAAAAAGTACTGCAATCATAAAAACTCCTCATGTTAGATACCTCTTAAGTCTTTGCGACAATAGCGACTATGTCAAGTTAACGGGAGCGATTAAGCATCGCGTGGAAGACCTTTTTCGATGGCTTTGATTAAGCGTAAGTTCAGTCTATCATTGTCCGTTGCAATATTTTTTTGTTGTTCCTTTAAAGCCCATTCAATGTGTTCATTAAGTAGCGCGGAATGGTTTTCGGCAAGTCTATTTTTTAATGCTGCAATTATCTCATTGCTAGCGGGGGCATTGCCTAATGCTACAGCTATATTACGTAACCAACGTTGATAACCGATACGACGGATTGGGGACCCTTCGGTATTGGTTAAAAATTCATTTTCACGCCAACTAAATAGATTCAATAAGGATTGTTTTTGTAGTTGTTCTCTCGCTTGGTAGTCTGCTTCTTGAGTAGTTTGCGCAAAGCGATTCCATGGGCAGATTAATTGACAATCATCGCAGCCATAAATACGATTACCGATAGCTTTTCTAAATTCAATAGGAATTGCCCCCTGTAATTCAATGGTTAGATAGGAAATACAACGGCGTCCATCAATGATGTAGGGGGCAACAATCGCTTGCGTGGGACAAATTTTAAGGCAAGCAACACATTGTCCGCATTTATTTTCCTGCGTTTTATCTATTGGCAAGGGCAGATCAATAAGTAACTCGCCGATAAAGAACCAAGAACCCGCTTTTGCATCAATTAATAGCGAATGTTTTCCAACCCAACCAAGGCCCGCTTTTTCGGCCAGTGGTCTTTCTAATATGGGGGCGCTATCAACAAAGGGGCGATAGCCGAGTTGCCCGACCTGTTGCTCTATCTGTTGACCAAGTTGTTTGAGTTTTTTACGTACCACCTTGTGGTAATCTCGGCCCAATGCATAACGGCTAATGTAGGCGTTATTTTTATTTTTTAGGGTTTGCGCGAATTGAGCGTGTTCAGGGAGATAATCCATGCGTACGGAAATAACACGCAGTGTGCCAGGGTGAAGTTCAGCGGGGCGCGCACGTTTCATCCCATGTTTTTGCATATAATCCATCTCGCCGTGGTATTGATTATCCAACCACTGTTGCAGGTGCTGCTCTTGCTCGGTTAGGTCAATATTGGTAATACCAACTTTTTGTAATCCTAATGCTTTCCCCCACGCTTTAATATTGTCAGCTAATCTTTTTAAACTTAGATCCGTGAAAGCACTGTTTTGTTCGTTTATGCTTTTTTCAGCTATATTTTTAGAAGTTGTCATAGGTATTCTCAATAGGACGATAAAATGTATTCAGAGCAGATAAAAACGCGAGCTAGTTTACCACAGACATTATATCACTCTCAGCAGATTAAGATCTTTGAAAGTAAAGCAGCGATGTTATCGGGAGTTACACTTTATGGCCTAATGCAACGGGCAGGAGAAGCTTGTTTGGCGGTGTTAAAAATGCATTTTTGTGATGCTAAACAGATTCTCATCTTCACGGGTAAGGGCAATAACGGTGGTGATGGATATATATTGGCGCAGCTTGCGAAGCAGGCTGGATTGTCGGTGCAATTATGTCAAATGGGCTCAAGTTATGATCTTCGTGGTGATGCAGCAATCGCTCGAGATAGTTGGCTTGCTGCTGGTGGTTGCATAGAGTCGGTAACAGAAGCCGATTTTTCGCGTGCCGATCTGCTGGTCGATGCATTATTGGGGACGGGCTTTACTGGTGAGCTTCGTCCTGAATACCAAATCTTGATTGAGCAAATTAATGAGAGTTCCATCGCGGTGTTGAGTGTTGATCTTCCCTCTGGTTTAGATGCTAATTGTGGAACACTGCATAGCCATGCCGTCAAGGCGCAGGCAACGGTCAGTTTTGTGGGATTAAAACAGGGGCTCTTTACTGGCCATGCAAATGATTACTGTGGGCAAATTTATTTCACTGGATTGGGTATTTCTGCTCAATTTAGTAAGTTGGCGAGCAGTGAGGTGAGTCGTATTGGTTATCAAGAGTTATGTGTTCATTTATTACCTAGAAGCCGTTATTGTCATAAGGGAATGTTTGGACGAGTATTGCTGGTTGGTGGAAATTTAGGTATGTCTGGCGCAGTACGACTAGCGGGTGAAGCGGCATTGCGAAGCGGTGCTGGCTTGGTTAAAATATTAACGCGAGTGGAAAATCAAGGCTACATTAATATTGGCTGCCCTGAATTAATGGTAATAATCCAAGAACAACAAAAAAATTTCATGGATTGGCCAACACACCTCGTTATTGGTCCCGGTTTGGGGCAAGATGTATGGGCGCAACAGCTGTTTAAATTAATCACAATGTCTGAGTTACCCTGTGTGGTCGATGCCGATGCCTTAAATTTATTAGCCGAAAATAACCTTTATAAAAATAATTGGGTGTTAACTCCCCATCCTGGCGAAGCGGCTAAATTACTTGCCTGTACGGTGCAGGATATTGAAGCGGATCGCTTTGCCGCTGTGCGTAAAATACAGCGTCGTTTTGGCGGCATTGTTATTTTAAAAGGTGCGGGTAGTCTAATTTGTGACCATCAGCATATCTATGTGGCTAATGTAGGCAATCCGGGGATGGCAAGTGGTGGCATGGGAGACTTACTTTCTGGTATTATAGTTGCTCTGTTAGCACAAGGTTTGAATCCGTTAGTTGCCGTACAGTTAGCCGTATGTCTTCATGGTGAAGCGGGCGATTTAGCTGCACGTTATGAACAACGTGGTTTATTAGCCAGTGACCTATTCCCTTATATTAAGAAGTTAGTTAATCCAAAATGTCTGAATTATTTACAGAAAAATTACAAGATGCAGAGCAGACCGTCGTATTTGGCAGACGATTAAGTGCCGCCTGTCATGAACCAATATGCATCTATTTACATGGTGATTTAGGTGCGGGTAAAACCACCTTAACACGTGGCTTTATTCAAGGGCTTGGGCATAAGGGGAATGTAAAAAGTCCAACTTATACATTGGTTGAGCCCTATCAATTAGAGAATTGGAACGTTTATCATTTTGATTTATATAGACTCGGCGATCCTGAAGAGCTTGAATTTATGGGGATCCGTGACTATTTTGCTGATAACAGCCATTGTTTAGTTGAATGGTCTGAGCGCGGAGAAGGCATTTTGCCTCAAGCAGATATCGATTTAACACTTACTTATGTTGGTCAGCAACGCATTGTTGAGTTACGTGCAAATAATGCCAAGGGCGATCAGGTGTTAAATAAATTATGAGATCTCATACCGCTCTCTTGCTGCGTTTCGCATTGCTATTGTTTATCTCTCTACAGGGCATAAATAACCTCGCCAACGCTGCGCAAGAAAATCAATTAAAGGGCGTTCGTTCATGGCCTTCTCCGGATAATACGCGTGTTGTTTTAGACCTCACGGCGAAACCTGACTATGATATTCATTATTTAACAAAACCAGATCGTGTCGTTATTGATATTAACAATGCACGTAGTCAGGTTAATTTAAAGAAAATAGTAAATAAAGGCCCGCTAATTAACAATGTGCGAGAAAGTGCCAGTGGTAAAAAGGGTACCTACCGTTTAGTGATTGACCTTAATAAAGAGAGTCGCGCGAAAGTATTCACCCTACCTCCTGCTAAACCTTACGGACACCGTTTGGTCCTGGATTTACCACACCAAGCTGATGCAAATAAAAGCAAACCCGCTGTCGCAGAAAATAAAGCTGTTGCACCACCAGCTGTTATAGGGCGTGATATTATAATTGCTATTGATGCAGGGCATGGTGGTGATGATCCCGGTGCGCTAGGCAAATCGACCTATGAAAAAAAAATTACCCTAGAAATATCCAAACGTTTACAAGCTCATATTAACCGTCAAAAGGGGATGAGCGCATTTTTGATTCGCACGGGGGACTATTTTGTTGATTTGAATAAACGTTCTGCGATAGCGAGGAAAGGAAAAGCGGATTTTCTCGTTTCTATTCATGCCGATGGATTTACTTCTAGTAGTCCTCGGGGGGCTTCGGTTTGGGTTTTATCAAACCGTCGAGCGAATACTGAACTTGGTCGTTGGATGGAAAAACATGAAGCTCATTCAGAATTGTTAGGCGGTACAGGTGGGTTGATTGAAGAATCTAGTAGTGTTCCATTTTTAACGGAGATGTTCTTAGATATGTCTATGGGAAATGCCATGGATGTAGGTTATAAAGTTGGTGATTTGGTTGTTACTGAGCTTAAAAAAGTGACCAAGTTACATAAGGGGAAACCTGTTCATGCGAGCCTTGCAGTCCTTAAATCACCAGATATACCTTCCATTCTAGTGGAAGCTGGGTTTATAACGAACCGAACCGAAGAGCGCTTACTTAACCAAGCTGAACACCAAAATAAGATTGCCAGTGCCGTGTTCCAAGGTATTTATAAACACTTTAAAGAGTCTCCACCCCAGGGCACCTTATTCGCTCAGAAAAAGCGCGCAATTAAACATACCGTTCGTAGTGGGGAATCATTATCGCTGCTTGCACAACGCTACGGTGTTTCAAGTACAAGTTTACAGAGCTATAACGGTTTGAAGTCAACTTCGTTGCGTATTGGTCAAGTCATAAAAATTCCACCCAACTACCACCTGATAATAGAAGAGCTACCTGTTACTGTTGCCAGTACTCCTGTGCAAAAAGAGCAAGTTCACCAAGTGCAGCGTGGTGAGTCACTTTCTGTTATTGCCGCAAAATATGATAGCAGTGTCGAGACGCTAAAAAATCATAATGATTTGCGTTCAACCTCCCTGCGTATTGGTCAAAAAATCAAGATCCCAGCAGGCTCAGCAGCCGTGACAACCGTGCAGCTTGTTGCGCCCGTGGTAATCAAAGAGCAAGTTCACCAAGTGCAGCGTGGTGAGTCTCTGTCTGTCATTGCCGCGAAATATGATAGCAGTGTCGAGACGCTAAAAAATCATAATGATTTGCGTTCAACCTCCCTGCGCATTGGTCAAAAAATTAAGATCCCAGCAGGCTCAGCAGCCGTGACAACCGTGCAGCCTGTGGCGCCCGTGGTAATCAAAGAGCAAGTTCACCAAGTGCAACGAGGTGAGTCTCTGTCTGTCATTGCCGCGAAATATGATAGCAGTGTCGAGACGCTAAAAAATCATAATGATTTGCGTTCAACCTCCCTGCGCATTGGCCAAAAAATTAAGATCCCTGCAGGCTCGGTAGCCGTGACAACCGTGCAGCCTGTTGCGCCCGTGGTAATCAAAGAGCAAGTTCACCAAGTGCAGCGTGGTGAGTCACTTTCTGTTATTGCCGCGAAATATGATAGCAGTGTCGAGACGCTAAAAAATCATAATGATTTGCGTTCAACCTCCCTGCGTATTGGTCAAAAAATTAAGATCCCAGCAGGCTCGGTAGCCGTGACAACCGTGCAGCCTGTGACGCCCGTGGTAATCAAAGAGCAAGTTCACCAAGTGCAACGAGGTGAGTCTCTGTCTGTCATTGCCGCGAAATATGATAGCAGTGTCGAAACGCTAAAAAATCATAATGATTTGCGTTCAACCTCCCTGCGTATTGGTCAAAAAATTAAGATCCCTGCAGGCTCAGTAGCAGTGACAACCGTGCAGCCTGTTGCGCCCGTGGCAAAAGAGCAAATTCACCAAGTGCAGCGTGGTGAGTCACTTTCTGTTATTGCCGCGAAATATGATAGCAGTGTAGAGACGCTAAAAAATCATAATGATTTGCGTTCAACCTCCCTGCGTATTGGTCAAAAAATTAAGATCCCAGCAGGCTCGGTAGCCGTGACAACCGTGCAGCCTGTGGCGCCCGTGGTAATCAAAGAGCAAGTTCACCAAGTGCAGCGTGGTGAGTCTCTGTCTGTCATTGCCGCGAAATATGATAGCAGTGTAGAGACGTTAAAAAATCATAATGATTTGCGTTCAACTTCCCTGCGCATTGGTCAAAAAATAAAAATTCCAACGCCTGCTCAAGCCGCTAAAATTGCAAGTAAACAGATAAGTACCCATAAAGTACAGCCAGGTGAGTCTTTATCGGTTATTGCAAAACGTTATGGTACGACAACTCAAGCGTTAAAAATAACCAATAAACTAAGATCTAATTCACTGAAAATTGGACAAGTATTAACAATTCCAGTCACTTAAATTTTCTAGGGATAAGGTTACTGATGCCTATACAAATTTTACCTGCGCGATTGGCTAATCAAATAGCCGCTGGCGAAGTCGTTGAACGTCCTGCCTCTGTTGTTAAAGAGCTAGTTGAAAATAGTTTGGATGCTGGTGCGACAAGTATCGAAATTGAGATCGATAAGGGCGGTGCTAAATGCATTCGCGTTAAAGATAATGGCAATGGTGTTGATAAAGACCAGCTTACGCTAGCATTAAGTCGTCATGCGACAAGTAAAATTAGCCATTTAGATGATTTAGAGGCCATTGTCAGTCTTGGATTCCGTGGCGAGGCTTTAGCCAGTGTAAGTTCGGTTTCTCGTTTGACTTTTACCTCTAGGCCTGTAGAACAAGATCAGGCATGGCAAGCCGTAGCCGAAGGGCGAGATATGCAGGTGCATATTCAGCCTACTGCACATCCACAAGGGACAACCGTAGAAGTCTTAGATCTGTTTTTTAATACGCCTGCACGACGTCGATTTTTAAAAACAGAGAAGACAGAATTTCAGCATATTGATGAGGTTATTCGCCGTATTGCCTTAAGTTATTTTGATATTGCCTTTACCCTCAAGCATAACGGTAAGGTGGTTCGTCAGTATCGAGGCGCGCAAACTGATAGGCAAAAAGAGAAACGACTCGCTGCGATATGTAGTGAAAATTTTGTACAGAATGCATTATATTTTCAAAATAGTGACAACACCTTGAAAGTATCCGGTTGGATCTCAGATCCGAGCGCTGCTCGACTACTTAATGATGTACAATATTGCTATATTAATGGACGGATGATCCGTGATAAATTGATCACTCATGCCATCAAACAGTCCTATGCTACTCTTTTACCTGAAGGAAAATTTGCAGGATATGTTATTTATATTGAGTGCGATCCGAGTGAAGTCGACGTAAATGTTCATCCCGCTAAGCATGAAGTTCGTTTTCATCAAGCACGTTGGGTACATGATTTTATTGTTAGCACATTAGCTGACACGTTAACCCAGCCATTACTCAATAATAATGACGAATACGAACCGCGCGAAGAAAAAAGAGCGTCACATGACTATCACGATTCTTCATTTGATAATGAGGACAGCGAGCCAGCACAAATAGATACAGCGACATACTCTCCACGACAAAGCTCCGCTTATTCATCAAGTTATTCAAAACAACCACTGGATCGCAATCAGGTTGATGCTTACTGTAGTTTTGTTAGTGAAGCGCACCCCGTAATTTCTACCTCCTTCTCAGCTGGTCAACCATCTTCATCAGTGAAGGTGTTTAGCATCGTCACTCTGTTTGCTGGCGAATACCTATTAGTTAAATTGAATGCAAAGCAAGCATGGTTAGATAGCGATGCGCCATTACTGGTTTTGTCATTATCGCGTGCGCAGCGGATGGTGAAGCAGTCGCAATTATTTTCAGCCTGGAATAATGGAGAGGTGATTGCACAACCCCTGTTATTGCCCGTACGTATTGAACTTAATGAAAAGGATCGTCACATCATCGATAATTTTCAAATTTTGTTTCATCGTTTAGGTTTTACTTTTAAAGTTCAAGGTAAGAAATTAATAGTGAGTAAAGTCCCTGCACTGCTTAGGCAAGCTCCTATTGGTAAAATTTTACCGATTTTGTTTAGCCACCTTAATAGATATCAAGCAGCACTAAATGAGATAGAAGTTCATGAGTTTTGTTGTTTTTTAGTAGAGACATTAGAAAATAACCAGTTAAAAGAAAATATTTGGACAGAACAATCTGCTCAGCAACTACTTGATTTATTGGTCGACTCATTCACTGATGAACTTAATAATCAGCAAGCGAGGCTGTTTGTTGAACCCGATTTATCCCTCTTATTGCAAGGTTTTGCAAATGAATAAAAATCCGACCGCTATTTTTTTGATGGGGCCGACGGCCTCTGGAAAAACTGATTTAGCAATCAAACTTGCACAGCAGTGCCATTGTGAAATTATTAGTGTCGATTCAGCGCTAATTTATAAAGGTATGGATATTGGTACTGCCAAACCAACCGCTGCTGAGTTGCAACAAGCCCCCCATGCATTGGTTAATATTCTTGATCCACTTGAAGCTTATTCTGCGGGAGATTTCCGTGAAGATGCCTTGCGTTTAATGAAGGCTATTTGTGAACGTGGTAATACACCCTTATTAGTGGGGGGCACGATGCTTTACTATAAAGCATTACTTGATGGCTTATCACTTTTACCGAGTGCAGATCATGTTATTAGGGCTGAAATTGAAGCGCAAGCAGAGCAACAAGGTTGGCAAGCGATGCATGATCAGTTACGAGAAATCGACCCCGTTTCTGCTGCGCGCATTCATGTTAACGATCCACAACGTTTATCGCGAGCGCTTGAGGTGTACCGCATCTCCGGTAAAAGTCTAACCGCGTTAACGGCAATAAAAAATGACCCTATTCCTTATCAAATAAAGCAATTTGCGATAGCCCCAAGTGAAAAAATAGCGCTGCATCAACGTATTGAACAGCGTTTTCAAATGATGTTAGCGGCAGGATTTGAACAGGAGGTACGGGCATTATTTGATTGTGGAGACTTACATTTAGATCTACCATCGATGCGTTGTGTTGGTTATCGACAAATGTGGGAGTATATAGAAGGGAAGATGGATTATGAGGAGATGGTTTTCCGTGGTGTCGTGGCGACACGGCAGCTAGCTAAGAGGCAAATGACCTGGCTGCGGGGTTGGCAAGATGTTACTTGGTTAGAAAGTGGCAGCGAAGAAAATTTTGATATTATAAAAGCCGTGTTATAGGCGCAGCTAATTAAGCTTGTCGTTAATGGTTTATTAAAGGTGAAGAGGGCGGATTAATTGCATTTTTAAACAATCCTTAGAAAAGCGATGAACTATATAAAATTGAGTATCCTGATATTAGAAAGTGTTACAGATCAAAATTTTGGCTGATTAAATCAGTTTTTATTTGTTCATTGTTTATACTTCATCCACTAGCTAATTAATAACAATAATAGGGAATAAAAAATGGCTAAAGGGCAATCATTACAGGATCCGTTTTTAAATACTTTACGCAAAGAGCGTATTCCAGTTGCTATCTATTTGGTAAATGGTATTAAATTACAAGGGCAAATTGAATCTTTTGATCAGTTTGTTATATTGCTAAAAAATACCGTAAGTCAGATGGTTTATAAACATGCTATTTCAACGGTCGTGCCATCACGTCCCGTGCCACCCATTCCTCATGTTGAATAGCCATTTAATCTTTCTGCAATTATTCTGTTTTGGCTTGTCTTTGTGCAAGCCATTATAAACGCTATTTTTTCTGACCTTTCCTCTGCTTGTGGTAAGATGAAGACTTATTTTTTGTATTTTTCTTATTTTGGAGCTCCATTTGTTTGATCGTTACGAAGCCGGTGAACAGGCTATTTTGGTGCACATCACATTTTCCGATGATAATAAAAAAGAGGATATTGATGAGCTAAAGTTGTTAGCAAGTTCAGCTGGTGCTAATGCCGTTGCAACGGTAACTGGTGCGCGTAAATCTCCCCATGCACGTTTTTTTGTTGGAACAGGCAAAGCGCAAGAGATAGCCGATACAGTGAGGGCCTTAGAGGCCGATGTGGTTATTTTTAATCATGCTCTATCACCCGCTCAACAACGTAATTTAGAAGCACTTTGTGAATGTCTGGTACTTGATGAACGGCACTTATATTGGATATATTTGCTCAGCGTGCTCGGACTTATGAAGGTAAATTACAAGTTGAGCTTGCTCAATTAAGGCACCTTGCAACACGTCTTATTCGTGGTTGGACTCATCTTGAGCGGCAAAAAGGCGGAATAGGTTTGCGTGGGCCTGGTGAAACACAATTAGAAACCGATAGGCGCTTGTTACGTGCCAGAATTAGTACCATTAAGTTGCGTTTATCGAAGGTTGAAAAACAGCGCGATCAAGGTAGACGTGCACGGCAACGTAATGAAATTCCAACTATTTCTTTAGTTGGCTATACCAATGCAGGGAAATCCACGCTGTTCAATGAGATTACCGGTGCGACTGTTTATGCCGCGGATCAGTTATTTGCAACACTCGATCCAACACTACGTAAAATTGATGTTGAAGATGTGGGGAATTGTATTTTAGCCGATACCGTCGGTTTTATTCGCCATCTGCCACATGATTTGGTTGCAGCATTTAAAGCCACCCTACAAGAGACGCGTGAAGCAACATTGCTTTTACATGTGGTTGACTGTTCCGATGAAAATTATCGAGATAACATTGATGCCGTGCAGAGCGTTTTGGCCGATATTGATGCCGGTGAGGTGCCACAATTAATGATTATGAATAAAATTGATGCATTGGAAGATGTTCAACCGCATATCGATTTTGATGATCAAGAAAAACCGCTGCGTGTTTGGTTATCGGCACAAAGTGGAATTGGCACTGATTTACTCTTTGTCGCATTAAAAATGCTATTATCTAAGCAGATCCGCGTGCTTAAATTAGCTATTCCCCCTAAGCAGGGAAAATTACGAGCGCTATTTTATCAATTAGAATGTATTGTTAATGAATCCTATGCGGAAAATGGTGATTGCATTTTAGATATCCGTATCAATAATGTTGAGTGGTCTCGCTTGTTAAAACAGCAAGGTGATGACCTTGAAGCGTATATAATTGAGAGTAAATAAACGTGAATGTTACATAATATGTCATGTTTTCTTTATTATTTGATAGAACATTGTTACATTGGCTTAATAATTTGTTTGTGTTACTAAATCGGGAGCTAAATATGGCTTGGAACGAACCGGGAAAAGATAAATATCAAGACCCGTGGAAAAATGATGAGAAGAATAAAGATCAGGGTCCCCCTGACCTTGATGTGGTTTTCAAAAAGTTAGGTGATACTCTGGGGGGATTATTTGGTAAAAAACCACCGACTAGAGGTGGTCAAAGTGGTGGGGGTAAGTTTCTTGCTATTGCTATTGCCGCTGTACTGTCGGTCGTTTGGTTTGCTAGCGGCTGGTATACCATCCAAGAATCTGATCGAGGTGTTGTACTACGTTTTGGTGCTTATCATTCTCAAGTAGAGCCTGGTTTGCATTGGAACCCTAAATTTATTGATAACGTTATTCCCATTAATGTTGAAGCATTTCGTACCATGCCAACCAGCGGTTTCATGTTGACTGAAGACGAAAATATTGTACAAGTATCTATGGAAGTTCAATATCGCATCATCGCACCGGAAAAATACCTATTTAGTGTAACTAATGCGGATAATAGCTTATTGCAAGCACTTGATAGCGCATTACGTTTTGTTGTTGGTCATTCAAGCATGGATGATACATTAACGACAGGTCGTGAAGTGGTTCGTCAAGAGACTTGGGAAGGATTAGATAATATCATTGCTCCGTATGATATGGGCATTGAAATTGTTGATGTGAATTTGCAACAAACGCGTCCACCCGAGCAGGTTAAAGATGCCTTTGATGATGCGATTGCAGCACAAGAGGATGAAGAGCGTTTCATTCGTGAAGCTGAAGCTTACGAAAGAGAAAGGGAGCCTATCGCGCGTGGTCAAGTTAAACGTATTGAACAGCAAGCTGAGGCTTATAAACAGGGGATTATTTTAAAAGCGCAAGGTGATGTTGCTAAATTTAATAAATTATTACCTGAATATAAAATAAACCCACAGGTAACCCGTCAACGTTTATACCTTGAAGCAATGGAGTCCGTGTTGGAAAATAGCTCTAAAGTATTAATTGATAATAATTCAGGTGGCAATTTGACCTTTTTACCACTTGATAAATTAATGACTAATAGTGGTGCTAGCACAGTCAAACAAAAAGTCGTTTCAGAAATAGAAACTCGTTCTCGAGCAGATGAAAAAGCTGGCTTAGATGAGCGTTCTTCATCAAAAGATAGTCGCCTACATAACAGTAGCCGTAGCACGGGGAGAGAATACTAATGAATAAATTATTAATACTACCTGTTTTGCTCGTTTTAGGCTTTCTTAGTAGTGCGTTTGTTGTATCTGAAGGTCACCACGGTATCGTAATGCAATTTAGCAAAGTGAAACGTGATGCTGAAGGTGTGCCACTGGTTTTTGCACCTGGATTACATTTTAAAGTCCCTTTCATTGATTCAGTAAGAACTATGGATACGCGTATCCAAACACTTGACGATCAAGCTGACCGTTTTGTTACTTCTGAGAAAAAAGATCTGATTATTGACTCCTATGTAAAATGGCAAATTGAAGATCTTGCTGTTTATTACTTAGCAACAGGCGGCAATAAATTACAGGCAGAAGCATTGTTAAAACGTAAAATTAACAATGGATTGCGTAATGAAATTGGTTCTCATACCATTAAAGATATTGTCTCTGGTAAGCGTGGTGAAGTGATGGAAACAGCGCTTAAGCGCATGGCTCGCTCAAGTGAACTTGGTATTAAAGTTGTTGATGTACGAATTAAAAAAATCAACTTACCAGAAGAGGTAAGCTCGAGTATTTATAAACGTATGCGTGCTGAGCGACTCGCGGTGGCAAAAGAGCACCGTTCACAAGGACAAGAAAAATCTGAGGTGATCCGTGCTAATATTGACCGTAAAGTATCTGTCATGTTATCGCAGGCAAATAAAGAGGCGGCTGAAATACGGGGTAATGGAGATGCTATTTCTTCTAAAATTTACGCAGAATCTTACCAACAAGACGCAGAATTTTTTGCTTTTCTTCGTAGCATGGAAGCCTATAAAAAGAGTTTTGCTAGTAAAGATGACGTGATGGTGTTAAGTCCTGACTCTGACTTCTTTAAATATATGAATCAGCAGAAATAGAACCCATTTTTTGTTGATAAAAGGCCCTGTGTTATATCGATGACATGGGGCTTTTTTTTGATTCATAATTAGTTATTAAAATAACTGAAAGTTTATATTTCACTTGCAACTCTGATCACTGAGCTCAGCTATGTAGCCATCGTAATGGGGGAAAGGTGAAAGTGTCCTATTGCTTGGATCAAATTAACGATAATTACCATTGTTTATGATAAGTGAGATAATAGGCCTTATGATTGCTAAACTGTTGTATTTTTATTTGTGATCTATATGCCCATGATACTTCAAGATACAGAGTCAGCAAGGAAAAATAGTACCGAGATGCTAAGCAAATAATTGAAGTATAGTTATTCTACATCGAGATTTTGTATAAAAGGGTAAGCCTAAATAGAAAAAGGGCGCATTGATAGCAAAAGTTAATAAAAGTAGTCGTTATGTTAGATATCCATCCTATTGTATTTATCCTAAGTTTTAGCTTTATTTTAGCCTTACTTCGTATTGTTTTTTTGTAGGTAATTACTCTGCCTTTTATAATTTGTTAATATCGAACATGGTGTGTATAGGATTAAAAATGTGATCTTTGATGTAAGCGCTTTCTTATGTGTTGATTTACTTCACAGAAAAGTCAGTAATTAATCTATATTATCTTTGTTAATTATTGATAAATGGTAGTTTATTATTAATTAGTTTAACTAAAAAGTAACATTGACAATTATATTATATGGAAATTACACTATGAAAATGAAAGCGCTTACAATTGCTGTTGCACTTGCGTGTACTGCAACTTCTGTTACTTCCTTTGCAGGAACTCCAAATTTTTCAGGTTATGGTCGATATGCATCAGAAGCTTCTGACGATACTATCTATGGCATTCAAGCTGATAACTCAAAGATAAATGGTGTCGGCCGTTTAGGTAACGAAGGCAACTGGATGGAGTGGGCACTCTCCCAGGACTTCGTTGTAGATAAAGCAACATTTGACATGAAAGTCATGCTTGACACTCCTGGGTTTGCTACATCGACTACTGCGGAGCAAAATGAAGATGGCAGCATTAAAATCGATGAAGGCTGGCGTAGCGCAGATGTTCAAGTCAAACAATTCTATGGTGGTGGTAAAGGGATTTTTGAATCGCAACCAGAAGCATATGTATGGGGGGAAACGCTTCTATGGACGTGAACAAACTGGCTTAAACGATTACTTTATGATGAGTGGCGATGGTGCCGGTGCTGGTGTTGATAACCTTGATTTTGGTTGGGCTAAATTTGATGCAGGTTGGATCCAAGGTGGTAATGGTGCTCTTAGTTCAAATCAAAATGATGGTAATATCAGTGCAATTCTATTACATCTACATGATATTAAAGTCGGTGAGAGCGGCAAGTTGAAATTCCGTACTACCTTCGCTGGTTTATCTGGTAATATTGCTGACGATCAAGATATTAAAAATGATACAGCAATGCAATTCTATACGGGGTATCACCATAGTTTATCAAATGGTTGGTTCCAACTTTCTGCCCGTTATGAAACTGATTCTCTTGCGTTATCTGGTGCAAATGCAGCGGGTTGGACAATTGGGGGTAACGCAGATCACGAAGCGGCTGGTTATATGTTGTTCTTAAATGGTGCCGTTGACTTCACCGAAATGGCTTCAATGGAATATGCCGCTGCGTATCTATATACCGATTGTAAAGATGATGAAGGTTGTGGTGATGCAAAATTTGATGATCAAATGGAATATAACGCCACGGTACGCCCACAAATTAGTTGGAATGAATATATGGCAACTGCTTTAGAAGCTGGTTATCAATATTCCCAAGTTGATAACTCCGATAATGATAGTACTGCTTGGAAAGTGACATTATCACAAAATTTCCAACTAGGTCACTTTATGTGGTCTCGCCCTGTAGTACGCTTCTATGCTGTAACAGGTTCAACAAAACATGTTAATAACAAGTCTGATGACACTAATAAGGTTGGGGCAATGGTTGAAGCTTGGTGGTAAGTCGTTTTATCTTCCACTCTAGCTAAAACTTAAGCTTCAAGGGCAACGAATTTAATTCGCTGCCCTTTTTAATTTAAAGGATTATATTTTGAAAAAGTTAGGGTGTTTTCTCGCAGCAGCATTACTTGCTGGCTGCTCTTCTAGTGGCGGAGTGTTTGATGTCAATAACCCATTCCGTACTTGGGATTCTCAGTTTTCAGGTCAGCATGAAATTACTGCAAAATTAAGATTGGACAGGCACTTCCTGTTGCCTTGAAAAATTTACCATTTCAATTAGCGCCATTGGAAAATACTATTCAAGTTGATATTACAGAGAAGTCACCCGTAGTTAATTTTCCTGAGGGAAAATCCTATGTTGCTCCACTCATGTTATCATCGTCATTGAATCAATTTACCTTTGAATTAGAAAGTTTAATTGGACGAAGTGTATTTGTGCCTAGTGTACTGTTTTTAGATGAAAACTTGCAAAAAGTAGCCCAAATGAATAGTCATGAGTTAATTACTGATGAATACCTGCGGATGAAGCGTGAATTTTCAGAGGAATTGGCTACAAAAATCCGTTATATTGTGGTTTACACTCGCAATGAGCTACTGGATAGTAAAACTGAGCTACCAAATCCTCGTAATGATTATGACATTGCTTTAGGTATGCAACCTGAAGATATGAAAAAATTCTATGCAAAAAATTCCGCATTAGGTCATTTGAACGTTAAAATTAGCAATGTATTTTTTGCCGCTCCAGCTGTTTTGCCGACTACTGGTGAAAGTGGTATTAAAAGTGCGGAGCATGATAATGTAACTTTATCAGTGAAGAAAACAGCAATTGATCCTCTTCCTCAGACTGTTGGTACAAGTGTCGTTGAAAGTAAATCCGATATAGTTGCTCAGCCTACGGCTATACCGACAATATTGCCCGATACCGAAGCCTTTTATCTTAAGCAAATCACTATTGCAGTAAAAGAAGATAATCTAGCTCGCGCCTGGAGTTTAGTTGAAGAGGCACAAAGAGCTGGATCAACGAAGGCAAAAGAGCATTATAAGAAAGAGATTAAAAATTTAAATTAATCTTGTATGTGAATGTAATTTTGGCAATATAACGCGGTACTATTTATTACCGCGTTTTTCTTCTTCCTTTTATCCCTCAGTTTACAGATTAACCTGAATGCACCATATTTTTAATGTTTATGATCTTTTTTGGTGCGTTTCCTTTTGATAATGAATCTTAAATAGACTGTTTGTTACTTTAAAATCGTTGTAGGAAATGTTTTGTGCCTGTTGTCTATTTGTAAAATAAATAATTTTATTTCTGGCCTACAAATTGCTATTGTTATGTTTTACATTATAAATGGAATATTATAAATGCATACAGAAACACACGTTTCCAATCGCTGGTCAAGCAGATACGCATACATATTAGCAGCAACTGGCGCTGCGGTTGGTTTAGGCAATTTATGGAAGTTTCCCTATATTATGGGCGAAAATGGTGGTGGCGCATTCGTTCTCGTTTATCTACTTTGTATCCTCTTTATCGGTATCCCCGTGATGATGGCCGAAGTGGCTATTGGTAAACGTGGTCGCTCTACACCAGCCAATGCTGCTGCGATGGTGTCGGTTGAGTCAGGGCACTCTTCACACTGGTCTGTGATAGGCTCAATGGGCGTGTTAGCAGGCTTTTTAATTCTTAGCTTTTATGTGGTTATTGCGGGTTGGGCTGCTGCCTATGTTTTATATGCGGGTACTGGTGAATTTAGTGCCGCTGCTGCCAATAGCACGACACATGCAGAAGCTATCGGCACGCTTTTTGGTAATCTAGTTAGCAGTATTCCACAACTGCTTATTTGGACGACATTAACGGTGGTTGCCGTTGTTTATGTTATATCAAAAGGTGTTAAAGATGGTCTAGAAACAGCGGTAACTTACTTAATGCCTGCACTGTTAGTACTGCTTATTTGTATTATGTGCTATTCCGCGATTGTCGGTGATTTTGCATCTGCCTTTGCTTTTATGTTTGATGTCGACTTTTCTAAGCTAACGATCAAAGGTGTATTAGTCGCACTGGGACATGCATTTTTCACGTTAAGTTTGGCCTCAGGTATTATGATGGTTTATGGTGCATATTTACCCGAAGGTGTCTCTATCGCTAAAACATCAATTATGATAGCTATAGCAGATACGGTTGTGGCATTGATTGCTGGTCTCGCTATTTACCCAATTGTTTTTGCACATGGTCTAGAGCCAAGTGCCGGTGGGTCCATTGTTCAGTCGTTACCAATCGCGTTTGGCTCTATGCCAATGGGTGATTTTGTTGGAACATTATTCTTTATCATGGTGGTCTTCGCGGCCTTTACATCGGCAATTGCATTACTGGAGTCTGCTGCGGCATACTTAGTAGAGCGCCAAGGTTTAACACGTGTTAAAGCTGCGATTATTGCTGGTAGTGGCATTTGGCTATTGAGTTTGGGTACGATTGGCTCATTAGCAGGAAGTGAATGGGCGCAAATTAATTTTGGTTTCATGGGCGGTAATATTTTTGATGCCCTTGATTATTTAACGGCGAATATATTGTTACCGCTAGGTGGGTTATTGATATCGGTATTTGCGGGTTGGATAATTAAAACTGAAGTTGTTAAAAGCGAGTTTAGTTTAGCGCCGTGGCAATTTAGTCTAGTCATGGTATTACTGCGTTTTGTTGCACCATTAGGTATTTTATTTGTCTTTGCTAATTCAGTGGGTGTGCTAGATTTTATCAGCTAGCCTGTGGTAACCATTAGTTATGTAATGACAAAGCCGCTTCAATTGAAGCGGCTTTTTTAATAACAGGATAAATAGAAGTCAATGTCTAAACGAATAAATGCTGATCAGCATTCCTATTTTGAAGATTTTCAAGCGATTGTGATTGCGACTTTATTGGTTGCATTAGGGATTAATTTTTTTAATAGCGCCGGCTTACTCCTTGGTGGTACAGCAGGCCTTGCTTTTTTAGGGCAATACGCATCAGAGTATAGTTTCAGTGTCATATTCTTTGCGATTAACCTTCCCTTTTATTATCTTTCTTATTGTCAACTGGGAAGAAATTTTACAATAAAAACATTTATATCAGTTTTGTTACTCTCTATTTTTGTCGAGTTTACCTCTGCCATGTTACAGTTTACTTTATTAAATTCAGTATATGCTGCGATTATGGGCGGGTTGTTGATTGGTTCAGGCTTACTCATGTTATTCCGTCACCAAGCAAGTTTAGGCGGTTTGAATATATTGGCACAATACTTATCTGCGAAGTATGGAATTTCCATCGGTAAATTTCAAATGGGGGTAGATTGCATGGTGGTTTTTCTTGCCATTTTTATTGTTGATTGGATGTCGATACTCTTATCAATAGTCGCTGCTGTATCTTTGAATTTAATCTTACTTGTGAATCATAAACCAGGACGTTATAGCGGAAAATAATAAATTTCCCTAATTTTGCGGCTATATTCATAATAATGTAAAACCATTTTTTCATCTATATTTAACTGATTATTCGTTATATATTACAAAACTGTAACATTTAGCTTACTGATTATAATAAAAAAGGACTCATTTATGTCGATTGAATTAATATCAGTTTACCTTGATAAAATTAATATTAAATTAGAAGAAAATACTGATTTAAATGAGCTTATTCAAGAGATCACCGATGAACTGCAACCTGAACAGATTGCTGTTTTATTAGAATCATTTCCATTAGTAATACGAGAAAAAATTTGGCAATCCTTTAGTTTAGAAACTCGCCAAGATATTTTTGTGGAAATGAAAACTGAGTCTAGACAACTGCTTTTAAATAGCTTTGATGATGAGTATTGTTTTCCTTTATTTGAAAAACTAGATGCTACTTGCCTTTTGGATTTATCTGAAAGCCTTAATGATCGATTTATAAATTACGCTATTAAAAATATGACTGCAAAGCAACGCAGTTTATATAAAAAAGCACAGGATTACTCCGTTGACGAAGTTGGGCATTGGCAGAATTTTCAGGATATTCAAATCCCTAAAAAGTTGAAAGTCTCATCGGCAAGAAAAATTTGTTCAGTGAATTTACCTGTTTTAACAGAGGTTGCTTATATTGTCGACGCTGACTCTGTTTTAATTGGTGATATAGCGATTAATCAGCTACTCAGTGCAGATCCCGACAGTAACATAACGGATCTTATGAACAGTGATTTTGAGGTTCTTAAAAGTAGCGATGATATCGATGATGCTGTCGATAAAATTATTTTTTCAGGTAAATCGGCTTTAGCGGTGATAGATGAGAATGGTTGTTTAACTGGACGCTTAGATCTGCATTTTGCTTATAAATATAAAGAACAAAAGAATGAGGATCTGATCACGCAAGCTGCGGGTTTAAATAACGAGGAAGATCTTTTTGGTAGTATTTGGTTAAGTAGTAAAAACAGGGCGGTTTGGCTTGGCATTAATTTGGCAACTGCCTTTTTGGCTTCATGGTTTATCGGTTTATTTGAAGCTACGATTCAACAAGTTGTCGCGTTAGCTGTGCTTATGCCGATTGTGGCCTCGATGGGGGGGATCACCGGAAGTCAAACGATCACAATTATAATTCGAGGTTTAGCGTTAGGGCAGATCACAAACAGCAATCGAAAAGATATTGTTAATAAAGAGTTAAAAGTTGGTGCTATTAATGGCGTATTATGGGCAATGGTGATTGGTATTATTACCTATCTATGGTTCGATCAATTTCTACTTTCATTAACTATCTTTCTGGCGATTTTAGGCAATATCATCATCGCCTCTTTATCGGGGGTTTGGGTGCCTTGGGTGTTAGATAAATTCAAAATTGATCCCGCTTTATCGGGCGCCGTGATATTAACCACTATTACGGATGTGTTTGGTTTTATTGCATTTCTCGGTCTAGGTACATTATTTTTAATTTAATCGCTATCAGCATAAAATAGGTGAGTTGTCATGGATAAGAAAGGCTTGATATATGGTTTTTACTTTAATGATGATAATGTTCGTGAAGTAATTGATTCGAGTGATGCAATTGATATCACTCGAATCCATTGGCTGCATTTTGATTATAGCCTGCCTGCCACTCGAGAGTGGTTACAAAATCAGAGTCAGCTAAATCCAGTTGTTATCAGTGCGTTGCTTAATGAAGAGACTCGCCCAAGGGCAACGATGCTCAACCAAGGGGTGTTAATCGCTTTACGTGGTGTTAATCTTGCCCCAAATAGTAACCCTGAAGATATGGTATCAATTCGTATATGGGTTGAGAAAGGCCGGATCATTAGTACCCGAAAACGATCGATCATGTCTGTTCATGATTTGGTGGAAGCTGTTAACAGGGAGCTGGGCCTACATCCCCGGTAGAAGTCGTCGTGCAATTGGTGGAGCGGTTAATGGCAAGGATGACTGACACCATCAATGATATCGAAGAGAAAGTATCTGAAATTGAAGAGACTATTTTAACGACAAGTACCTATGGTTTGAGGAGTGAAATTGCTGATTTACGTCGTCAGGTTATTTCGCTGAGACGTTACCTGATGCCACAACGTGAAGCTATTCAGCAGTTACTAAGTGACAAATTCACTTTATTTTCTTCGCAAGATAAAATTCATTTACGTGAAAGCGCAGATCAATTAATTCGTTACATAGAAGAGCTAGAATCGATAAAAGATAGAGCTGCAGTTTCACAGGAGGAGCTTAATAATCGCATCAATGAGCAGTTAAATAATCGTATGTATGTATTATCAATCGTCGCAGCTATTTTTTTACCACTGGGTTTTTTTACGGGACTATTGGGCATCAATGTTGGTGGTATACCCGGCTCAGATAATGTGGATGCTTTTCTCTATTTCGTCTTCTTTTTAGTGGTTGTTGTTGCATTACAAGTTATTTTATTTAAGAAGAAAAAATGGTTTTAAAGGGAAAGATTGTTTATATATTTACATGGCTAAATAGTTTTAAAGTATCTTCAATAAGCTCAATTTTTTCATTTTTGGCTAGATAATTTGCGTAAATATCACGCGAGTAAACTGGCGCATTGTTAACTAAATAGAGTTGCTTACTCGCCAAGTAGTGTTCGGTTAGCTGTCTTGGCAGGTAGGCACTTCCTCCAACCCCTAATAGGAAGTTAAGCGCGACTATAGGCTGATTTATGCAGTGCTTAGCTGCTGGTGCATCGTGGTAATCTCGCATATATTGCGAATTTATCGATTCACCATAATCGACTTTAACATAATTACTCAGCGTAAAGGGATGATTAACATTTTGTTGTTCGCTGGTAACTAAATGTAACGGTACCGTTGCTATTTTTTCCGTGATTAGTTCTTCAGCAAAAGTAGGTTCGAATAAAAAGGCAATATCAACGATACGGTTTAAAATATTTTTGCGCAGCTCGACAGGGTTGTAGGTTGCTGTTAATAGGCTAATATCGTCTCTATTTTTATGAATTTTTTGCAACCACTCTTGTAGAACAATATCCCAAATTGACATCATGGAACCGATCGCTAACTGTTGTGAATTGTTGTCTGTGATGCTTATATCTTGTTTAGTTTTTTGCCACATCAAAATGATTTCATTGGCATGTTTAATCAAGCGCTCACCCTCTGCTGTTAACTTTAGGTGATTTTGACTGCGATCAAATAACAAGACACCGAGTTCATCTTCAAGCAACTTTATACGCGCACTTACGGCGGATTGAGTGATAAAAAGCGATTCAGATGCTAATCTAAAATGTAATGTTCTGCTCACTTCAAGGAACGTTTTTAGTAATTCTATTTTCATCATTTTATTCACTTCATATAAGTTACATAAATGTTAAATGGATTGTAGCGAAATAGTTTTATTATATGGAGTTTTGTGAGTAGAATCCAAATCACATTCAATGTCCATATTATATCGTTATTCTTGGGCATATTTACTATTGAGATTATTATGAAAATTGCTATTTTATCAAGGAATGCGAACTTATATTCAACTAAGCGTTTAAAAGAAGCTGGCGAATTGCGTGGCCACGAAGTTGACGTCATAGATACTTTACATTGCTATATGGATATAACGAGTAGCCGTCCAACCGTACGTTATTATGGTGAGGAATTGCCTAAGTATGACGCAATTATCCCACGTATTGGGGCCTCTGTCACTTTTTATGGTACTGCTGTAGCAAGGCAGTTTGAGATGATGGGAACCTTTAATGTTAATGAATCCGTTGCTATTAGCCGTTCTCGAGACAAATTACGTTCATTACAACTATTATCAAGAAAAGGCATTGGTCTACCAAGAACCGGATTTGCCTGTAAACCGGATAGCGTTAAAGATTTAATTAAAAATGTTGGTGGTGCGCCTGTCGTTATAAAGTTATTAGAAGGAACGCAGGGCATTGGTGTGGTACTGGCTGACACCGAGAAAGCCGCAGAAAGTATTATCGAAGCGTTTATGGGGCTTAAGGCTGATATCCTAGTACAGGAATT
The DNA here is from genome assembly GCF_040566515.1 of Psychromonas sp. MME2. NCBI lineage: Bacteria > Pseudomonadati > Pseudomonadota > Gammaproteobacteria > Alteromonadales > Psychromonadaceae > Psychromonas > Psychromonas sp. MME2. The sequence continues at coordinate 945,130 of NZ_JBEWXI010000002.1, forward strand.
TGTAAAAGAAGCCGGTGGCGCTGATATTCGTTGTTTTGTGGTGGGCGGTAAAGTGGTTGCTGCAATGAAACGTCAGGGGGCCGAAGGTGAGTTTAGATCTAACTTGCATCGTGGTGGTTCTGCAAAAGTAATTCGTTTGTCTAAAGCTGAAAGAGAAACGGCAGTTAATGCCGCCAAAGTGATGGGATTGAACGTGTGTGGTGTTGACCTATTGCAATCGGCAAGTGGTCCAATGGTAATGGAAGTTAACTCTTCACCGGGACTAGAAGGGATTGAAACGGCAACAAAAAAAGATGTCGCAAGCATGATTATTGAGTTTATTGAGAAAAATGCTGGAAATAGTTTAAATAAAACACGTGGAAAAGGATGATAAAAAATGGCTAACGCATTACGTATTGGTGAATTTGATATTTTACCTGGAGAAAATCGTAAAATAAAAATACCCGTTGCCAAACTATATACTGATGCGGAGGTCTCTTTGCCCGTTCATATTATCAGGGCAAAAAAAGCTGGACCTATTGTTTTTATAAGTGCAGCTATACATGGTGATGAGCTTAATGGTATTGAGATTATAAGGCGCTTATTGGGACAACCTAATTTTAAACTAATCAGAGGAACCATTATCGCCGTTTCGATGGTTAATGTTTACGGTGTGGTTAACCAGAGCCGTTATATGCCAGACAGAAGAGACCTTAACCGCTCTTTTCCTGGTTCTGCGAAGGGAACCTTGGCTGGGCGAGTAGCGCATATATTTTTAAATGAAATTGTGAAACATTGTGATTATGGCATTGATTTGCATACCGGAGCGATTCATCGCTCCAATCTACCGCAAATTAGAGCAAATTTATCTGATTCTGAAACCAAAGAGCTTGCTCTGGTGTTTGGTGTGCCTGTTATTTTAAATTCAAACTTGGTTGATGGTTCTTTGCGAGAGGCCGCCGTTAAAATTGGTACTAAGGTTTTGTTATATGAAGCAGGAGAAGCCTTAAGATTTGATGAGTTTTCAATAAGAGCTGGAATAAAGGGAATTGAAAATGTTCTGCAGCATTTAAGTATGATGCGCAAACGATCAATAAAAAGGAAAAAGATAGAACCCTATATCGCCAATCATAGTAGTTGGTTAAGAGCTAATGCAAGTGGTATCGTTAATAATATAAGTAACCTAGGCGATCAAATCATGAAGGGAGATATTTTGGCTGAAATTGGCAGTCCCTATGGTGATGTGTTCGGTGTTGTACAGGCGGTTCGCTCGGGTATTGTGATTGGTAAGCAAAATATTCCTTTAGTACAAGAGGGGGAAGCGATGTTTCATATTGCTTATTTTTCTGAAGATGATGAAAAAATTGCCGATGATATTGAAACCGTGCAAGAGATGTTAGTTCAAAAAGATGATATTAAACGTTAATTTTCTAAAGAGAGTTTAATACGATAATGAAAAACAAGAAAATTGTTGGACGATTAGAGTCCATTGCCTTACCTGAATTAGAGATAGATGACTTACAAGTGCGGGTTGATACTGGGGCAAAGACCTCTTCTTTACATGTCGATAATATTGTTAAATATTTAGTTAAAGGGAAACCTTGGGTGAAATTTGATATTCACCCCGATATTCATAATGTTAATCGATTACTTGCTTGTAAAGCACCAATCAGTGACATTAGAAAAATAAAATCCTCTAATGGTACCGCTGAACAGCGCTATGTTATTGAGACTCCAATTACATTGGGCTGTGATACATGGCCTATTGAAATTACTTTAACCGATGATCTGATATGAATTATCTAATGTTGCTCGGACGTGAAGCGCTTGGCAAAAATTATTTAGTTGACCCAGCAAAGGTTTTTTTACAATCTAATGATATAAAAGAGTAGTTATCCCCATGATACTTCAGATGCAAGGTCTGCAAGAAAAAGCATCCTATGTTATTGAAGTCTCATGGGTAACAGCGAAATAATGAAAATTGGTATTAGATCTTATTTGCACATTTTTTCTCTGCAAACCACATGGACATAAAATCGGCTGTTAATTGTTGTTCTATTTCTAGCGCGCGAACCGTTGGGCAGAATATGGTAAATATTACTTGTGTATCTCCAGTCTCTGATGTAGCTATTTGGATGTGAGGCTCTGGGCCAGTTATATTAACATCCAATCGATTTTCAATGAGTTGATTATATCGAATGGCAACCTCTCTAAAATCGGCACAATATTCATTCGCTTTTACGTAGAGGGCATTAAGAAACGTAAATGGGTTGACGCTTTGATCTCGGGTGATTGTAAAGTGGTGCATTGCATAACGTTTTAAAAAATTTAAATTTTTAATGGATGAAGTAATTAACTGGCTATTAGGCAAATAGAGCGTTTTCCGGTAAATTCATAGGAATCTATATTTACTTCTAATAGTGTTAATTTGATCCAGTCTGTTGAGTGCACTTCACCATAATAGTTACCGACTTGAATCCAATCGCCAATGCGATAAGGGCGACTTGAGAGAATATACATAAAGCCGATAAAACATTGGATAAATTCCCGTGTTGCTAAAACAATAGCAACAATAAATGCGGCGATTGAAAATGCAAATTTTTGAATCTCTTCTGCCCAAATGTTAAATACAACGATTAACAGTACAACGGTGACGATGTTGTTGATCATGTTTATTTTTATTTTTTTATTGCTCTTATTCTTATTTTCGACCAAACGAATCAATAGCATTTTTATGATCATAATTGCGCTAAAAAAAACCAGTGCAATAACAAATTTGTTATCTATAATCGCCGATAAAATGGATAAATAATGATCGCTAGTTGAGGTTACTTTTTCTAACACGGTAAAACCTTATTGTTTTTTAGAGCTACTGATAGGCGTAAATAATAGAGGGAATTATACCTGACTTTTTATTTTTCTTATGATTATTACGACTCTTTTTTATCTGTTAGCTTATCACTGATTGTTTCGTATATCAGTGATAGCTGGCTATTTATTATTTTAATCAATAAGATAGATTAGATACTTATGCAGAATGGCATTATTAAGGTGAATTTATGGCAAGGCAAGTGAGTTACGTATTTAAAGGTGCAAGTAAAACAATGCAATTTTCTTATCACCGCTTTCATGATGTGTATGAAGCCGTTGCACAAGCAGAAGGCATTGACTTAACAAATTATTTTGAGATGAAAAAACAGCTGGAATTGAGTTGCAGAGGGCAAGGGATTATTAAAAATTTCCGTGATACAGAATTTGCACGGATGGGGTTCTCTGACATTAAAATTATTCGAGAGGAAAAGTAACTTTTCCAACCTGGCAGTTAGGGTCATTGCTATGCCGATTGCCATTAGTTGCATTACTGTCCCATTCAACGGGCTAAGTTTTTGTGCATTTCTGCCAGATGGTCATTTGCGTAACGGTATGTTGAAATTTGCGTGCCGTTTCTCTAATGACAAAAGGAATATCGGCGCAGTGAATTAAATTGAAATGGCTATCTAAGGCTGCATGCAGCCCATCTAAGGTGGAATAATTTTCACCATTCACCTTCACGCCGCCTAGCCATTTATCTTTTGCCGTGTAATCCTCTAACCATGTATAGGGCGAGGTGATCACAAGGTAGCCATGTTCATTTAACCGCGCTTGAATTGTATCCAAAAAAAGTTTCGGTTCGGAAAGTCGATCAATTAAATTAGCGGCATAAATTAGGTCATAGCCGGTATAGCTGGGTTTTAGGTTTGTTGCATCACCCTGCATAAAGCGAACTTTATCTGTTAATCCCTGATATCCCAGCTGCTTTAATGAGATGCTTTTATATTCAACTAAATCTCCTTCTTTGGGGATGCAATAACGTTTTTCTCCTCGTTCACATAATTGATAGGCTTGCTGAATGAATCGTGCAGAGAAATCAATGCCATCAACATGAGTAAAGGTTTTGGCTAATTCAAATGTCGCACGGCCTACCGAACAGCCAATATCTAACGCCTTGTCACACTGTGTTAATCTTATTGCTTGTAAAGCCTGTTTGACGGCATTGATAGAATAATTTTCTACAGCGAAGTATGTCGCTCCATAATGAAATTCTAGGTATTGTGCAATTAGTTGGTCTGATTCATAAATATTAACCTGTGTCGCATTATTTGAGTGATGATCCGATTGCACATAGCGAAACCCTGCATGTTGATAGAAGTGTCGACGAAAGGCGTAGCGGGATGAACGCAATGTTTCATTTCCCGTGGATATCCAAGAGCCTCCTTTGATGAGATTGTGTTTGCCATCAAAAGTAGGGGTAGAAAAATCATCATAAAGGGGGTCAATGGCAAAACCACTGAAACCATCCATCGCAGTTTCTGTCCATTGCCAAACATTGCCGACAATATCGAAGAGACCATTGTGTTTAAATATATTAATCGGACAGGAGGAGGCATAATAGGCAAGCTGCGTATTGCCAGGAACATGTTCGCCATAGGGAGCATCATAGGGGATATTTTCTCTTAAAAGATACCACTCTGCTTCTGTCATTAATCGGATAGAAGAATGGCATTTTTCTGCCTTCCAGTTACAAAATGCCTTTGCCTCAAGCTGATTTACTTCCACTGGCCAATTCAAAGGAAGGGGTATCTCTTCGCTAAGATTGCGCTGCATAATTTGTTGATTGCGTAAAAACCAAAAACGAGGCATTTGCGCCTTGGTATAGGCGAGCCAATTTTTTCCTTCTTGGGTCCAATATTGCGCTTTGTTGTAACCATCATCTTCGACAAAGGAGAGATACTCTTGATTGGAAACAAGGTATTTAGAGGCCTTAAAGTCGTCAACGGTAAATGTTTGCTGACCATATTCATTGTCCCAACCGTAACGGTCATCATCTTTGTTTTTGCCTAACGTAATTTTTTTTCCAGTAATGTTTATTAAGCAATTATCCGCGGCGCTGCCGGTATCAGGACAGGCTGACCAGTTTAATTGGCAAGTCACATCAGTAATGGGAAGTTGGCGAATGATAACCGATGAGGTTTCAAGGTGAATTCGTTCGTGTTCAATGGCCATTATAATCACCCAAGCGGCAGATGATTGTGCAATGGGTAAGGTTAATGGCATTGTATCAATAAATAGAGTAACACGCTGTTTAACTAGGGCTCGATAATGTCGTACCGCATCCACGCTTGGCCAGTTATAGTGCGTTTGATCAAGGTCATCCCATGACATTTCATCAACTCCGATGGCAAACATCGATTCGAAATTTTCATTGATCCGTGCATCTATAAATTTACCCAGTTTTAATTTATTAATAAAAAAAGTCGCGGTATGACCAAAATAGAATATTAGAGGGTGTCGTAGTGGTTCTGCTCTTTTAAAATAAGCGTCATCATTATTGATGAGGCTAAATAATGATTCATATAACGCCCAAGTCGTCTCAAAGTATGATTTTATTGCAGCGCGTTTCTGTTCTTTATCTTTTCCCGTTAGCAGGACTGTTTCACCGTTGCTTATTTTTATCATATCCATCGATTTAGCAGCCTCTTTAGTCAAACATTTTATTAATAATAGACACTATTCCTAGTTAATACGTAACCATGTGTCAGATAGATCTTTGTTGGGGAAAAATTCATTTTTCAGTTGATGCTGAGGAGCGTAATAGAATGAAGTAAAAAGAAATAATTTAATGATGGCGAGGCCGTGATTGCCTCGCCGTGAAAATGAAATTTATAGGGCGGCTGATTTTACGTTTTTGTGCTGGCAAATACGAATACCACTACGATTAACGGCATTGAGTACGGCTTGTAAAGAAGCGGTAACGATATCATCACATTTAGCGGCTGCGCAGTAACGTTGACCTTGAATACTCAGCTGTACATAGGCCATTGCTTCTGCTTGTTCATTTTCGGCGCCTTCTTTACTTGGCAGGGCATGTTCGCTGTAGTCGATTAAGACAACATCCGTGTTGATTGATTTACTTACTCCTTTTACAAAGGCATCTAATACACCTTTACCTTCTCCTTGAAGGGTTATCGCAGCATCAATTGAGGTTATTTCGGCATTCAGTATATCTTGATTATCTTGACGATTAAGTTGGTAGTTGTTTATTGTTGCGATACTTTGCGCGGCTAAATACGTATCGTTGAAAATGGTATAGATAGTGGTTGCCGATACTTCGCTTTCACTATTTTCTGCATGTAATTGCACATGCGGACTAAAATCAACTTGCATCCAACGAGGCATTTGAATGCCATAATCTAAATCCAGTACATAGGCGACCCCGCCTTTTCCTGATTGGCTATTGATACGGATCACTTGTTGGTAGGATCTCCCGAGATCTCGAGGATCGATGGGAAGATAAGCGACTTGCCAAGGCGTTTCGGGATCATGTTTACGTTGCTCTGTGTCAATCGCCATACATTTGTTAATGGCATCTTGATGACTACCTGAAAATGCGGCAAAGACTAATTCGCCAGCATAAGGGTGGCGAGGATGTACCGCGAGTTGTGTGCAACGTTCAACGGTGCTGATAATACGATCCATATCAGCAAAATTTAATTGCGGATCAATCCCTTGGCTATAGAGATTCATCGCCATGGTGACAACATCCATATTGCCAGTACGCTCACCATTACCAAGTAGTGTTCCCTCGATACGGTCTGCTCCAGCTAATACCCCTAATTCGGCGGCAGCAACACCACAACCTCGGTCGTTATGGGTATGTAAACTGATACTGATCGATTGACGATGGCTAATATTGTCTGAGAACCATTCAATTTGATCGGCATAAACATTTGGAGTAGAGACTTCCACTGTTTCTGGTAAATTGATAATGACCTTGTTATCTGGTGTTGGTTGCCAAACGTTAATCACGGCATCACATACGGCTAAGGCGTAATCCATCTCCGTGCCAGTAAAGCTCTCAGGAGAGTACTGAAATGACCAATTCGTTTCGGGAGCGGCGCTAGCAAAATCGCGTACCCATTGCGCTCCTTGTATCGCAATTGCGGTAATTTCATCGCGTGATTTTTTAAACACCTGTTCACGTTGCACTGTGGAGGTTGAATTATATAGATGTACTATTGCATTTTTAGCTCCTTTCAAGGCAGCAAAAGTGCGTGCAATTAACGGCTCGCGAGCCTGTGTTAACACTTGGATTGTTACATCATCGGGGATTAAATCCTGTTCAATTAATTGGCGTACAAATTCGAAATCAGGTGCCGATGCGGCAGGAAAGCCCACTTCAATTTCTTTAAAGCCCACATCAACTAATAATTTAAACAGCTCCATCTTTTGACTCGGCGTCATCGGCTCGATTAACGCCTGATTACCATCGCGTAAATCAACACTACACCATTGCGGTGCGGTTTCTATAACCCGATTCGGCCAGCGTCTATCTTTTTTCTGTATAGGTGCGTGAGCGCGATATTTTTTGTGATTAAAATGAGAGTGAGTATTAGCGATATTTGACACGAGTCATTTCCTTGCGAGTTGCGACTAGGGGAGATGTTTAGGCTGATGAATTAGCGAGTTGGCGCACCTTGATAAGGTTGTTGCCACCCGTTTCTGGTAAGAAACATCGCTCGCTATCCATGTGTAAACTATAAAAGAAAAAATGTAGTGAGTGGTTGCAAATTAACTATTTATTTATATTATTTATGCAATAAATCACTACTTAATTTGATATTATTAGTGAATGTTAACTATCGGGTGAAAAAACCATGCAGGAAGTCATTAAATTCGACCGTATTGATAAGAAAATTCTTACTCTCATGCAGAGTAATGCGCGTATTAGTAATTTGGAACTAGCCGATAGTGTCGGTTTGTCTGCGACACCTTGTTCTCGTCGAGTGAAAAGGTTGGAAGAGTCTGGAATAATTGATAAGCATGTAACGCTATTAAAACCCTCGGTACTTGGATTAAATCTAACCGTCATGATCGGCATTTCCATGGATCGCCATACGCCCGATCGTTTTGATAAATTTGAACAGGCTATTGCAGGGTTACCCGAGGTACTAGAATGCTTGATTGTCGCAGGGCAGAGTGCCGATTTTTTATTAAAGGTGGTGGTGCGTGATATGCAGCATTATGAAAAATTTCTATTAGGGCAGTTAACTAAGTTAGAGGGAGTGACCGGTGTCCATTCCAGTTTTGTTTTGCGAGAAGTTTTTAAAAAAACGGAATTGCCACTTGATTAGTAATCGTTAAAATATATCCAAATATATTGTGGATAAGCGTTTTCAAAGCACCTATATTTTTTACGTCACATTGTAGTATGTTATCTATTGCTGCTATTGTATTGCTTAACTTAATAATACTTGAAGGTGCCTACTATGAAACTGAGTTTTTCTCTTAAAATTATACTGCTAGTATTAGCAAGTAGTTTAAGCTCATTATCCTTTGCTGAAGTTGTTTGGATTGATGTACGCAGTCAACAAGAGCATGCTGCGAACCATATTGATGGAGACATATTGATTGTGCACACCGATATTGTTGCACAGACTATGAAATTATTCCCAGATAGGAATACAGAAATTCACCTCTATTGTCGCAGTGGCCGTAGAGCCAAAGAAGCAATGCAGGCTCTTAATGCCGTGGGATATACTAAGGTCTCGAATGCTGGTGGAATAGATGAGACGCGCAAAGCGAGAGGGCTACCTCATTAATCTCTGTATTGGATGAATATTGGTCATTTTATTAATTTACTGACAAAAGGTAAATTTCTATATTTATCTTGCCAAGGTAATCCGTAACCGATCAACATGTCGTCATTTGCCATTTCATAGGCAAAATATTGTTTGTTTAAGATTTTAACGCGACCTGGTTTAACGAATAGTGTTGCAATTGAAAGTGATTTGGGTTGAAAATTATCAGTAAAGAATTTAGCCACTCTTTTCATCGTTCTCCTGACTCGATGGCATCATCCACTAAAATAACATGCTGATTCTTTAATAGTGACATTCTCAAAGTAGATAATATCTGAGCTGTTATTACGATCACCGGGGGTATGTATACAGGAGATATAATCCATTTTCAGCTCAAACTGTAACTGTCTGACTAAATCTGCAGTGAATATTATGCCTCCGGGCACTATCGAAATAATAACGGCCGTTTGCCCTTTAAATTGACTATTAAGTTTTTCTGCAACGATATTAACGCCTTGCACTATTGTTTCTGTGCTGAGAACCATTTCACCGATATTTTTGCTGTCCATATTGAAAATTACCCTCGGAATCTTAAACGATTTTACGGAGCGATTTTACCCGTAGCATATCAAACAATACTTTACCCATTAATATTGCTAAAATGATACCCGCAATATTTATCATCCACTTGGGTAATAGACTGCTCTCAGCTCCTATCTGAGGAGTCACGACAAAACCGCACGTTGCCACCAAATAGTTAACAATGATTCCTGATAGTAATGCAACACCGATCACACCCGCTAGATACCCCCATAATGCACGTTTACCTAACTCACTGCTGACAACCCCTAAAGTCGCAATATTGGTTGCTGGGCCTGCCAACATAAAGACAAGTACGGCACCGGGAGATATTCCAGCAAGTAATAAACCTGCTGCGATGGGGGTTGATGCCGTGGCGCAGATGTACATGGGAATTGAAATGATGACCATGGCTAACATTGCTAAGATACCATCGCCCCATTTTGCTAAAAAGTCGATAGGCACATAAGTTTGTACTAGGGCTGCAAAAAAGAGACCTATTAATAACCAGCCGCTAGTATCTTTTAGCAAATCCGTTGCAGCAAAATGTAAGCCATCAGAAATTCGTGTTGTGATGGTTTTCTTTTGTGGCATTTTATCTGTTCCACAACAGCTTGATGTTGGCTTATTTCCATTTTTTGAGACGTTGCTAGAGGTGCATTTGTTGCTGGAGATCGCTTGGTTATTACTGCAACAGCTACTATTTTTAATTTGCGTTTGTGTGGAATCGGAATGATTCTCTTGGCCAACTAACAAACCAGCTGTAATGGCGCTGATAATTGCAGTAAGGGGTCTGACTATTGCCATAAAAGGGCCGAGTAAAACATAGGAAATCGCTATCGAATCTACCCCTGTTTCCGGTGTTGAAATCAAAAAGGAGGTGGTTGCCGCCTTTGATGCGCCCGAACGCCTTAGACCTACTGCCGCAGGTATAACACCGCATGAACACAAAGGGAGGGGGGCACCGAGTAAGGCTGCTTTTATTGTGCTTTTAAAGCCATGTCCACCAAGTTGCTTCTGCATCCATGACATAGGGACAAAAACCTTCAGCATGCCTGCTAATAAGCCCTAGGATCAACCAGGGGGCTGATTCTAAAAAGAGAGCAATAAAATTAGTGAATAGCAGCATCAAATTTCCTTATTTTGTTAACTTTACTTGAATGATAAGTGCTATGTAATTGATATTTCAAACGTTATTGAGTATTGTCAACCAAGGTGCTAACTCTTTCGCAACTGGTTTGCCATGTTCGCCTAAAAAGCTTACAAAGCGTTCAGGTGTTTTGCTTATAATATTTTTTTCATTGAAATTTAGCGCGATTAGTTTTTCTATTGCTTGATCGAAAATCCCGACTTGAAAGCTGATATGGGCATCGCTGCCTAGGCTAATTTTGCCGTTATGCTTATCAACGAGTTCAATTAATGAACTACAAAAGGGGGCTGAACCTTGTCGCGAATGGGTAAATGAGCTGTTATTAATCTCCAGTAGGACATTATTATCTTTAGCTGCGCGTACGATCTCTTCTTGATCAACGGGGTAATTAGGATTACCGGGATGACCAATAATTTGGATAACACCACTCTCCATCGATTTTATTAAAGCACGTGTATTTTCTTTTAAACTTGCTGGTGGAAAAACAGGTTCATGAAAGCTGGCAATGGCAAAATCAAGATGGGATAAAAGCGTATCTGTTAGGTCTACATTACGATTTTTGGCTTGTGTAAAAGGCGTTGTCAGGATATTCGCTTCAATGCCCCGTAATATGGCAATACCATCAACGACTCTAGGAATGACATGCATATTCCCAAAATGCCATGGGTGTGGGGCATCGGGCATCGTTGACGCGTGATCTGTGATAGAAAAAAGCTGTAAGCCATTTTTTTTAGCGGCAAAAATATAGTCGTGAACAGTGCTATAGGCATGGGTGCTTGCAATGGTGTGAGAATGCGTATCGCAAAGAATTTTCATGGCAGATGGCCTCGAATAGTGGCAGGATATAAGCCACTATATACCTGTTAGCAATGAAAATGCAAAATGCATTTTCATTGCTATATGAGGTTTTTTGATAAAATCAGTTGATTTTACTTGTGCCTGCAGCGAGTGATTATTTTGCACTCATTTTTACTGTTTTTATTAATAATTTACCAATATCAGTATGATGAGCAAGCTGCGAGAAAGGTGCTGTTACTTGTGTTGGTCCATAGGCAATAACAGCAACGGGCGTATCGGTGTGCGTCCCCGTACCCCAAACTATATTTTGCTGTTCAGCCATCGCTCGACCAATAAGGTCATTGCGGATCTCATCACCATAAACATAGAAGGCTTCAAAATCGTCAACCTTAGGAAAAGTTTCTGCTTTTAAATAACTGTTTTCGGGATCATGATAATGATTGGGTTCAGTCGTTAAAATCGCTTCAGCCTGTGCTAAGGTGATGTCAAACTCACTATTTTGGTTCACTATTTTTTGTAGTGTTTGTGGCGTTTTTTCGCTTTTATCGAATTCAGCCAACATCATCGCAAAGCTGTTTTTTTGTGCATATAATTTATCTAAAATAGTGATGCTACCGAAATTAAAATTAGGCTTGTAGTCTCTATCTTTAAAGGCAATGCCACTGCGTTTTTCCGCTTTTGGCGTATTGGAGCGTGAATAGCTAAAACCAAAGCCACCCGTTTCATGATCTGCGGTGATCACGACTAAGGTGTCTTGACGATCTTTTACCCATTCATAAACATATTGTATTGTTTCATCGAACTTAAGCATTTCATGGAGCATGGTTCCTGCATCATTGTTATGTCCTGCCCAGTCAATTTGCCCACCTTCAACCATTAAGAAAAAGCCGTCTGGATCTTGAGATAGAATATCTAATGCTTTTTCTGTCATCTCCTTGAGGCTCGGCTGCGTTCTTTTGGGATCATGCTTACTGTTGCTATATTCGATACCATCTTGCATACCTGAATAGGCAAATATGCCAAGCAATTTGCCATTATTTTTAGTTTTAGCAAGATCTTGACGTGTGAATGCCAAGTTATAGCCTGCATTTTTCGCCTCTGTTAATAGATTTTTTTCATCTTTGCGTTTCGATTTGATGGTGATCGAGCCACCCGTCTGTTGCACTATTTGTTGATATTGCTCCCCTTTGTCGTTTACTGATTTAGGTATCCAATAACGCAATCCACCAGAAAGCATGACATCGATATTGGCTGCAAGCATTTCTTGGGCAATTTCATTCTCTAATGAACGATGTGGTTGATGTGATGCAAAAGCGGCTGGTGTGGCATGAGTTAGACGTGTATCAGAGACTAACCCCGTTGCTTTACCCAAACGTTGCGCAATTTCCAGTACAGAATCAACGGGATTACCATCAACATCGAGGCCTAACGCTTCCGATGGGCTGTTTACACCTGAGGCGATTTGTGATGCTGAGCAAGCAGAGTCAACCACTAAGGCATCGGCGGGGCTATGTAGAGACATACCGAGGACACCATTATCAATCATGGTTTTAATGGCGGTATTTTTGCCCTTATAAATAGAGTGAGGGGCCTTACGTGCATACTCTTCTAGCAAACCCATTTGTCCCGGCCCCATGCCATCACCGATCATGACAATGACATTTTTAACGGGTGTTTGTGCAAAACTGTTATAGCTAGCCAGTGTCAGTGACACCGCAAGAAGCGATTTTTTCACTAAATTTAATGACATATTACTAATTTCCTTATGCTGGTCGGATAATAGCCAATTCCTTAATGAGCTATTTATTTTATTTAAATAGCGTGACTAATTTATGGTATTGGTATTGCTTTAGAGTGGTCATTGTAGTGCTGAATTATGACAGTAATATTAATTATTCCACTGTTCAAAAAAGAGCAAATCCATTAATTGTTTTTATTAGTAGATGGGAAAGTCATAAATCAAATAAGCGTTTAACAAACTAAATTTATTTATCAGCTATCATTATGTTTTGTGATATTGAACTTGTTAAATTTAGTTTTTTTTACACCGCAGCGTCTAATATTATAGGGTAAAAATAAATGTCGCCAAAAAACAATGCTATTTTAATGGTTAATTTTTTATTATTGTTTTATATTTCAGTGATTGTGCGTATCTTATAAATATAAAGAGGTGTTATGTGAATAACCATGATAGATATATAGATAATCTTACCAGAGATACATATGCAATAATTTTAGCAGGGGGGCGAGGTAGTCGTTTATTTGAGTTAACCAATCGTCGTGCTAAACCCGCGGTCTATTTTGGCGGTACATTTCGTATTATCGACTTTCCGTTGTCTAACTGCATTAATTCAGGCATTCATCGCGTTGGTGTGGCAACACAATATAAATCACATTCATTAATTCGCCATATTAATCGTGGCTGGGGAGCATTTAAAGCCGATGCATCTGAATTCGTGGAGATATTACCGGCTTCACAGCGCTTCGGCGAAAATTGGTATGTTGGAACGTCCGACGCGGTATATCAAAACTTAGATATTATTCAAAGTCACAATCCAAAGTATGTTTTGGTTTTATCTGGCGACCATGTGTATCGTATGGATTATGGCCTGCTCATTGCCCAGCATGTTCGAAGTAATGCTGACATGACCGTATGCTGTATTGAAACAACAGTTGAAGAGGCTGCTGGTAGTTTTGGTGTGATGACGGTGAATGATGAAAATAAGGTCATCTCCTTTGCAGAGAAGCCTGCAATACCTGATGAAATACCTGGTAAACCCGGCGTTTGTTTGGCCTCCATGGGAAATTATGTTTTTAATGCTGAATTTTTGTTTGAGCATTTACATAAAGACTTCATTAAGGAAGCCTCAAGTCGCGATTTTGGCAAGGATATAATCCCATCCATTATTAACGCTCATAAAATTTATGCCTATCCGATGCAAGATCCAAATATTAATAATCAACCCTATTGGCGTGATGTCGGTACATTAGATTCATTTTGGGAAGCCAATATGGAGTTGGTCGAACCTAAACCGCAATTTGATCTCTATGATAGAACATGGCCAATTTATACCTATCAAGAGCAGCTTCCTCCTGCTAAGTTTATCTTCGATAACGACCAACGACGTGGTACCGCCTATGATTCAACCGTTGCCAGTGGTTGTATTATTTCTGGCTCCACTATTCGAAAATCACTTTTATATTGTAGTGTACATACCCATTCATACAGCTTGATTGAACGTTCTGTATTGATGCCAAAATGTGATGTTGGTGAACACTGTAAGTTACATAAAGTGATTGTTGATACTAAATGCCGTATTCCCGCTGGGTTAGTTATTGGTTACGACAGAGAGCAAGATATAGCTAATGGTTTCCGTGTCTCTAAAAATGGCGTCACCTTAGTGACTCAAGATATGCTTGATAAATTAGCTGCTAAAAAAGCAACTGAAAAAGTCGTTGATATGGTGTAACTAGTTAACCTAGAAAGATGAGAGCCGCACTCTCATCTTTTTTGGGGGATTATTTTTATGTTATGCCTGATTTTCATTCAGTTTTGCTTTTGCTTCTTCTACCTTCGAAAAATCTAACCCTAACTCCTGCACAGCCTCTTTAATTAACTCGGGTTTAGTCATGACAGACATCATTATAGTTTGTAATTTATCAGCGGGTAAACCGAGTTGTTGTATGGCACCCATTGCCATTAATGGGTTTTCCGTTAAGGTTGTAAATAGTGTTTTAATTTGCTCATCGCTGATATTTAACTCTTTTAATGTTGCAATAATAGGATTCATTTTACTTTTGTCCATTCACTTGTTTATTGAGGTCGCGTAGCTATAAGTTGAGTGGGTACTCAATCGTTATAGATTAATGTGTGAGTATACTGCAATTTTCTCTTCTTTTAACGGTTAATGAAAGTATAAATAATAGTTGTGATGGTGAAGTATTGGCATAAGATAGTTTATTTTAACAAGCATTAATGAATAGATGATGATTAGATTTGTTATCATTAACACATTTGTACAAGGAACAAAATATGATTGATTTTCGTTCAGACACGGTGACTCGTCCCTCTCAAGCGATGCTACAGACAATGGTCGCGGCTCCCGTTGGCGACGATGTCTATGGTGATGATGAGAGCGTTAATGCACTTGAAAAATGGGCTGCTGAAAAGCATGGTTTCGCCGGCGCAATCTTTTGTAGCTCAGGTACACAGGCTAACCTGCTTGCATTAATGGCGCACTGCCAACGCGGTGACGAATACCTTTGTGGTCAACAGGCGCATAATTATAAATTTGAAGGGGGCGGCGCTGCAGTATTAGGCTCTATTCAACCGCAGCCCATTGAAAACGAAAAAGATGGTTCATTATCGTTGGTAAAATTACAGGCCGCGATTAAACCCATTGATCCACACTTTGCGCGTACTCAATTGTTAAGCTTAGAAAATACTATTAATGGTAAAGTGCTGCCACTCTCTTACTTAAAAGCGGCACGTGAATTTGTCGATCACAACGGCTTACAATTACACTTAGATGGCGCGCGTGTCTACAACGCTGCCATCGCATTACAGGTCGATATTAAAGCCATTAGCCAATATTTTGATTCCATGACCATCTGTTTATCAAAGGGGTTAGGCGCGCCCATTGGTTCCCTATTGTTAGGGTCAACAGCATTAATCGAGAGCGCTCGTCGTTGGCGTAAAGTATTAGGCGGCGGTATGCGTCAAGCAGGGTTAATTGCCGCAGCAGCGCATTATGCATTGACCCATAACGTACAACGTTTAGCGGAAGACCATGCAAATGCGCACTATTTAGCGGAGCAGCTAGCGACAATTCAAGGCGTGAGCGTTAATCCTGACCATGTGCAGACCAATATGGTGTTTGCCAAATTAGATACGCAGATTGATCAGCTGGCTTTGTGTGAAGCATTACAACAGCAAGAGATCATTGTGAGTCCCGGGGAGCCGATGCGCTTAGTCACCCACTTAGATATTAGTCGTACCGATATCGACACATTTATAAGTGCAATTAAACAGTTTATTAAGGTTTAAAAATGGAATTATCGCTAAGGGCACTTGAGCGAGGCGACTTACGCTTTGTTCATCGCTTAAACAATAATCGCAGTATTATGTCCTATTGGTTTGAAGAACCCTACGAATCCTTTGATGAGCTCGAAGAGCTCTATAATCGTCATATTCATGATAGCGCAGAGCGGCGCTTTGTTGTGGAAAATAAAGAAAAAGAGATTATAGGGTTAGTTGAGCTAATCGAAATTAATTACATTCATCGTAGTGCTGAATTTCAAATTATTATTGCCCCAGAATATCAAGGTAAAGGCTTTGCCAGATGGGTGATTAATAAAGCGATGGACTACTCCTTTACTATTTTGAACTTACATAAAGTTTATTTACTTGTCGCAACGGATAATCAGCGCGCAATTCATCTCTACGAATCATATGGTTTTATTGAAGAGGGCCATTTGGTCGGGGAGTTTTTCATTAATGGTGAATATCGAGACGTAAAACGTATGTATATGTTGCAGGACAATTATTTACAAATGTAGCGTTCGTTATAAAGCATCGATGCGCCCAGTCGCGATTTAAAAAACGCGACTGGGTTACCGTTTATTTGGCGTTGAGCACAGCCGCTTTCTGGTAGGCCTTCGTACCCCACAATGGTACCGTTGAAAGGCTATGTTTGAAACTGCCTGATATCTCTTTGGTGGAGTATGAAACATACATTATGGTTTGATTTTCAGGGTCATAAATTCGGCGAATTTTCATGTTTTTAAAGAAGATGCTTTTGGATTTTTTAAACACGACCTCACCGGATTTACTTTTATCAATTTGCGCTATCATGGCTGGCGTTATTTCACCCGTTTGACGACAAGCTATCGAGCTGTCGGAAGGATCTGACAAACTTAAGTTAGCTTCAATACTGGCGATGTGGCAGGTGACGCCTGTGACAATGGGATCAACCAAGGTATTTATTTTGATATCTTGCATGGTGAACATGCCCAAAGAGACATCCCCCACTTCATCCTGCGTACAGCTTTTGAGGATAAAAAAGCTGATCACTAATAGCAGTGCGATAGCCGCGAACAGTTTGATTTTTTTTAACATAACGATTTCCTTAATATGTGGGGCTATTTTTTAAAGTCCCATGACAGGTTTGATACTAACTGGCATGGATCGCATTTGAAATCAAAAATATCAAGTAAAGGCGAGGGTAATTTCCAATCACCGCCACAACTTGGGCATGGACGCGCTTGCTCCTCTTCGAGGCTACGTCCTGCAACGCGATATAGATAATAATAGGTTGGTACTTTGGTAATATATTCAATGCGTTTACATAAATTACTGCCACGGTAGAAGAGTTTACTCTCTACGTCGCCAATTTCCTTTAACGCCATGATTGAAACCGCTGAGCCGTTCATCTGTAACTCATCGCAGTTTATCCACTCTTCCTGCCATTTTATTGCGCTTTTTCTATCTCCATTGCTAATTGCCTCTGGCGTTCGATAAAGCGGAATGGGTGCCAATGTTTCACCACAGCGCAGTGGCGAGCAGGTATCTAAAAAAGTCGTGTATAAAATTTGCCAACTAGGCTGAAAGTTTTCCGCGCTGCATAAGGAGTTAAGATCTTCACCAATGCTTTTAATTTTCGGAGAGAGCAATCCAGCCTTGGTTAGCCCTGCCAAGGCGTGTGTCACCTGTGGACTATTAAATTGCTCATCTAAACTATTATTTTCTGGGCAAACGAGACGTGTGGTAAACCAGCCTTCAAACATGGCGATGGGAAATTCGCGTCCAAGAATTTGGCCGTTGTAACGTAGCATATCGAAATAGTTGTTGATGGCTCTTTCAACCGCTGCGTACTGGGTGTTTTGATAACACTCAAAGGTGAGCTCTTTAATAAACATGGTTATTGATTATCTTCTTTTATGGTGGTTTGCAATTCTGTTAGCGCTATTTTTAAACGGTTAATTTCATCACGTAAGGGCATCAGGGCTTGCTCAATTTTTTCTTCCAACAAAGCTTCTAATTCACGGCTAACTGTTGATTGCGGCGACGCTTCTTGTGACGCATTATTCTCTTCATTAAACGCTTGTTGTGGATTTTTTTGCCACATTCTAAGACCTTCAATAATAAGCGGTAAGGGAACATTCTTGGGTAAGCGTGCTTTTATCATTGCGACATTGGGGACTTTTCCCTGTTGGCTGATCTGTTCTGCAATAAGTAATATTTGCTGCATAAAAAATTCCTGATGATCTACATTAGCCTGCCCTGTTAATGAAGTGTGTTGGGATCTTCATAGGTACGGTACACCGGGAGTTTAAAACGTGCTGTACGTAGCCCAGTTAAAAAAAGCACACCTTGATAGTTGTTGTCGTTATCGCTGCTAAATTCAAAAACAAAACTCGCCTGTAAAAATTGTTCTCCAAGTTTGAAGTTAAAGCCTGAACGAGCCACTGAAAGTAGCTGTAAATCGAGTTTGTAGCAGTGTTGAGTGATAAGCTCTTTAGCATATTCCGATTGTTGACGTAGCTTCCAAATGAGTATGGCAATGATGATAGTCAAAACAATAAACAGTAAATCAGTCATGGTGACCCCTTTAATACTAGTCTTTTTTTACTGCACTAAACAGTCGCCCAATCGCTTGGGATAGTGCAGGTGAACGAGCCGTTAAGCGCAATTGTTGAAGTAATTTTTCACGCAAGAGAGGAATGGCAACTAAGTCGCTAAATAATTGTGGAAATAGTGCTGAGTGGTGATTAGCCAGCGACTCTAAAAAGCGATTAAGTAGGGTTTCATCTTCTAATAATGTCCATAGACGCCCCGCAATGCTGACGTACCAATACTCATTGTAAATCAGCGACGAGTTAAATTGTTCCAATATTAGTGCCTTGGTGATACCCACGCTTGGTGCGCTGGCGAGTGCACGTAAGAGTAAAATCGCATTATCTTGGCGGTCCGCCTGTAGCTCAATCTGTGCCTGTTTGGCAATGGCGCTTGCAAGGTCACTGCCTATCTCCGTTTGATGCTCTAAACAGACTGCTAATGATTGCAGTGGTTGCAGCGGTAATTTTGGCAGCGCTGATAGTAAATGTGTTTGATTGTTATCGTGGCCTAGGCGGGCGCAGATATCTGCAATGCCTTGCAGGCCAACTGTTTGCCAATCAGCCCAATCCCGTTGACCTGCAAAGTAAGCATGCGCTTCAGGATAAAAAGTAGAAGGGGGACGGATAAATGCAGCATTGAGTTTGGCATTAAAAATGGCCAGTTTTTCGGTATTCGGTTTAAAGATAAACGGGTTACTTGCGAGGTTATCCTGCTGCTCTTTACTGATCTCCGTGGTTAAATCATCGCCCATAGCGGCAATAACCATCTTAATAAAGCTTGTTTGAGCTGTTATTTTCATTAACCCTTGCTCATCTAATGGCATTTTTAAAAACCAGATGAAGTGGTCTTGTTGTTTGACCTGCCAAAAAGTGACCGCTATAAATGCATGTTGTTGAATCGGATAGGGGTAAGGCTGTTCACTATGCGCAATTTTTTTAAATTCACTATTGCCGATTTTCGTCACTTTTCGCCCAAGGTCATATATTCTAAATTGACATTGCGATTGCGTTAAAAAATCGGTTAGGGTATTCATATTCATGGCATTTATTCTATTATTAAGCAGGAATAGCGATTATACCCATGCTACATCAAGAAGCAAAGCCAGCAATAAAAGCGCACCGATTGCGAGTCATGAGATAGCAGTCTCGTTATTAATTCTACAGAGCGATTTTATCACAATGCAGATGGAGGTATTTCTCGCCTTTTGCTAAATAAGCCCTTTATTTCACTGCGATAGTTAGAGAAGGTAAAAGGGCAAAAAGCAAGATCAGGCCGCATGAGCCGTTTTTTTGTTATGTATTGATCTGACGAGCCTTACAAACATATGTCTTATTTTACTTTCTTGCGTAGAGCAAAAACAAATAAACCTAAACCCAACAATGAAATAGTAGCAGGTTCTGAAACTACTGCTATTGAGTCAATATCTATTCGCCACTCCTTAACTACTCCGAACCACCGAATGATAAAGACCCCATCAAGTCAAATGTAATACCGTGTTCACTAAAAGATGCACTAAAGTCAGGGTTGTTGCTAGGAAATAATCCTATTTTAGTCTGTATGGCATTTACTCCAATAATCAAGTCATCGAAGCCATTAATTACGAGCTGTTGTTCTCCCATACCTAAGCCGCCATTGAACGTATTGGTAATTCTAAATAAGGCATAAGTATCAAATAAATCAAGTTCAAATAATGCAAATGAATTATAGGTGTCAGTAAACTCTATATCATTGGTAACAATTTCGGATGAATTGAATAAAATTTGACCATTTGAAAATGAATTCTGTGCATAGACTTCATTTCCAATTAGAGAGGCATTTACCCCTGTTGATATTACTAATGTTATTACTGCCGATACTAGTTTCCATAATTTCATTTGTTTTTTTCCTTTATTTATTAATTAAAAGTATTGAACGTCAACTACTGCCATACACTATAAGCAGCCATTAATTTTTAAACATAACAGCTTATATAAATGGCATCATCTGATGCATCGCCACCTATCTTATTTGGAATTGTCACAACATTATCTATTAATTATCACTTAATCAATTGGTTCGCTAACTATTTGTACAGATTTTGATTTGAGATAGATATGACACTACAACCTATTACCTTTTGAATGGAAAGTCGGGGGGGGGGGGGGGGCTATACATTTACCCCCAACAAATTAACAGCTTAACCTTTTAAGGCGGTGGGTTTGATCAAGGTAAAATGTAACATTATTCACTTTTCGACTGTGACAACGCTGGGCTGGTTTGTGTGTTAGCCCCCGTAGGGCACGGAAAAAGCTGCAGTTATAAAATCTCTATTTAGCATAATAATTATTCAATTTTATCCCTAACATCTCGACACTCTTTTTATGACTGACTTTGCATCTTGAAGTATCATGGGTATATTAGTTGTTTACTCGTTAAAATTAGGCACGATTAATGATTGAAATTGAACCTGAGCGCCAAACGCGCCATTTACTCGCTGCACTTTTACATCAGTTAGAAAGTGAACTGCGTTTACAGGCTCTATGGCAACGTGACCCACCGAGCGAAGCGGCACTACAGAGTCGCGAGCCTTTTGCTATCGATACTTTAAATTTTGTGCAATGGCTGCAGTTTATTTTTTTACCTAAGATGATTAATTTACTGCGTTATTCTTTACCTTTACCAACAACAATCTGCGTTGCCCCTATGGCCAATGAATATTTTAAGGCGCTACCGCTAGATAGTCGTCAAATAGAGGATATTATTAGTCGTATTGACCATTTGCTAAGTGAGCCCCATGAATGAAATTGATGCCTTGATCGAAGATCAAGATTTACAGATGACGGTGACTAGCCCAGATCTTGATATTCTTTATCAGGATGATTTTTTAGTGGCGGTTAATAAACCCTCTGGTTTGTTAGTGCACCGAAGCTGGATTGATACGCACGCCACTGAGTTTGCCTTACAAAAAGTGCGTAATCAAATTGGCCAATATGTTTTTCCGATACACCGTTTAGATAAGCCGACTTCGGGCGTTCTCTTGTTTGCACTTGATAAAGAGAGTGCCAAACAGATTAGCGCTCAGTTTGCCGAACATTCCACCACCAAACGTTATTTAGCGGTAGTGCGCGGCTTTTTAGCTGATGGTGAGTTGGATTATGCGTTGCGTGAAGATCTCGATAAAATTGCCGATAAACAGGCGCAGCAAGACAAACCGCCGCAACCAGCGCAAACGCAATACCGTTGCTTAGCGCAAACCCAGTTACCTATTGCCGTTCGTCCCTATGATTCATCACGTTACAGCTTAATGGAGCTGACACCGAAAACGGGGCGCAAACATCAGTTGCGTCGTCACATGGCGCACTTACGTCACCCTATTATTGGTGATACTTCTCACGGCGATGGTAAACATAATGCCATGTTTAGAGAGAACTTTGCTTCCCATCGGCTATTACTGCATGCGGCTTATTTATCCTTTGTGCACCCACAGAGTAAGCAGTTGCTAGAAATTAATGCGCCATTAGATGCTGATTTTGTCTCTCTACTGGCTGCCTTAAAACTGGATTATTAATATGAATCAGGCCATTAAAGTCGTCATATTGTTGATTATTGCCTCACTGTTTAGCGGTTGGTTGTGGCATAGCCATCACGATTTAATTGATGAGTGTGGTCATAGTAAAACGCTTAATCAAGATCAGCGACAAAGTTGCAACCAACGTATCACTAAGCTGGTCAAAGAGGCGTTGAGTGGTAGTCATCCTGTCACCATTGATATTCCCGAACATGATGCAAAAGTGACCTTAAATAAAATGCAGTCCGTGCATCATCGCCTCTACTTAAGAGGAGATTATCAACTCATGTTAAGGGAGGCTACAGCGCAACAGGAAGCGTTATATGATAAAGGGGTAGGGCTATTAAACCTTGCTAAAGTAACCCTATTAAATAGGCAGCAAGGGCCTCTTCTCTATTTTGCCGCCCCTTTTGTTATTAATGTGGCAGGTAGTGGTGTCTTTTTTTATGTCGGGCTCTTTTCCTATGACTTAAACACGCAGTTGAGTGACCATGTTGACTCGCTGTTTTTGGGCGATCGTATTCTTGATGAACATATTGAGTTAATTCATGATGGGCTTCGCATTTCTTTTTTACAACATGGTGAGCATCAATCACTGAGTGAGTATCCTAATCACCGGATTGAAAAAAAACTACAGCTGCTCAATCTATTTCAAACGAATAGCAAGGCCAAATTTAACGAAGTTAAACCTATGCATCATCGCGTGGATACCGATCGCGATGGCAGCAATGATTGTAAAAATGATGGCAGTTGTGACCATAGTGTTGACGACAGCCAACCACATCCGGCGTCGTGAGGATAACTATGAAATTAAATTGTGATATGGGTGAAAGTTACGGTGCTTGGAATATGGGCGCAGATGCACAGGTGATGCCTTATATTGATCAAGCTAATATTGCCTGTGGATTTCATGCTGGCGATCCCGATGTGATGTCGGTTACTATCGCCTTGGCTAAACAGTATCAGGTACAAATTGGCGCTCATCCTGCTTATCACGATATGCAAGGCTTTGGGCGTCGTTCAATCGCCCATAGCCCCGCGCAAATTACGCGTTTAATCTGTTATCAAGTCGGAGCACTGGATGCGTTATGTGCATTGCATGGCACACAATTAGCCTATGTGAAGCCTCATGGTGCGTTATACAACGATATGATGGTTGATATAGGTCTCTTTAGTGCAATTATAGATGCGCTTGCTAGTTTTAAGCAGCCATTGGCTTTAATGATTTTGGCTCGACCTGATTTGCAGGCGTATCAAAAAATAGCTGCGAGTGCGGGGGTAACCTTGCTCTATGAAGCCTTTGCCGATCGCGCCTATGATGATCAAGGTTATCTGCTATCACGCAAAGAGCCCGGAGCGCTGTTGAGTGATCCCGCTTTAATAAAAAAACAGGTTCAGCTGCTGATTGATGAACAGCGTGTCATTAGTGTTAGTGGTGAGTCTATCAAATTGCCGGTTGATACTATCTGTGTTCATGGTGATAACCCCGTTGCAATTCATCTCATTAGCGAGTTGCGACAATTAATTATTAATCGCTGAGTGAACAAATGACAACTATCTCTCCTGTTAATGAAAATTGTTTTTTGATCCAATTAGCCCCACAAATTGACCTCTCTTTAATTGATCAAATTGCCTATTGGGTGACGCAAATAGAGTTACAATTGGGCGCTGCTTTACTCGATATAACCCCGTCTTACACCACCATTTTAGTTGAGTATGACCTGCTACAGGTAAGCCCGCTGGATGTCGCTAAACAGTTAGAGGCGATCATCGCGCTTGCCCCCTGCGAGGTTCAAGGAAAAGAAGAGACTCATTTAATCGAGCTGCCTGTATTTTATGATGTGAGTGTCGGTTGGGATCTCGATGCCTTATCACAACGGACAAACTTAACCGTTGCTGAAATTATTCAATTACACAGTGAGACTATTTATCGGGTTTGTGCCATTGGCTTTGCACCGGGATTTGCCTTTTTAGCAGAGGTGCCCGCCGCTATTCAAGCTCCCCGTCACGCTACACCTCGTCATTTTGTACCTGCTGGCAGTGTCGCTATTGCCGATGCACAAACTGCGGTTTATCCAAGCGATAGCCCCGGTGGCTGGCAAATTATAGGTAACTGCCCGATCACTTTGTTTGATCATCATCGCGATCCCATCACCCCTTTTAAGGTTGGTGATAGAGTCAAGTTTACTGCCATTTCAGCGACGCATTTTGCCGAATTAGGCGGAGTCGTTCGCCATGAATAATTCAATTGGCTTAGTGGTAAAACAGGCTGGCATGTTTAGCCAATTACAGGATGGCGGTCGCTATGGTGTTGCCAAACAGGGGTTAAGTCAGGGGGGATGCTGTGATGAAATAGCCGCTGGTTGGGCTAATTATCTACTTAAAAATAGATCGGATAGTTGCTTGCTTGAAATTACCTTTGGTCAATCTGAGTTTTTTGCTGAGTGTGATTGTCAATTGGCCTTAACGGGGGCTGATATGCAGGCGGTTATTCGTCACTCATCTGGACAAAAAACAGTGCAGCGTAATAACCGAAGCTTTATTGTTAAACGCGGCGAATCATTACAACTGGGATTTGCGCGTAGTGGTATGCGCGCTTATTTAGCGGTTCAAGGTGGCTTTCAAATTGCGCAACAGTACGCCAGTAATAGCACCGTAGCGCGTAATGCGATTGGGGGGCTCAATGGCGATGGTGGACAACTGCAAGCGGGTGACCGGTTAGCCATCTTGCCACAACGTATCGAACAGCATCAATTTGTAATGCCAAGTCAATATGTTCCCAATTATGAACAATCGGTTACGATTGGTGTGATTGAATCTTATCAGGTAGATACATTTACTGCAGCACAGAAAAAGCAGTTTTATAGTGGCGAATATTGCATTTCTGCACAAAGTGATCGCATGGGCATGCGCCTCACGGGGGAGCCATTAGCCGGAGATTTAAAGGGGATTATTTCCGAGGGCATTGCCTTGGGGAGTATTCAAATTGCCGCAGATGGATTGCCCATTATTCTATTACAGGATAGACAAACCCTAGGTGGGTATCCAAAAATAGGGTGTGTAGCACGCTCTGATTTAAGTTTATTAGCACAGCAATCGGTAGGAAAAAAAGTTCGTTTTAAACCCGTTTCATTAGATGCGGCGCAATTACGTTATCAACAGCGGCTCGCTTTTTTTAATGGAGATCGCTTTTAAACGCAGATAAAAAATGCCGCGGTTAAAGGTGCGGCATCAATAAATACAGCGTTATTTCTGCGCTTACTGCTGTTCGCTAATGGTCGCAGCGGTCACCGTTTCTCCTGCAATAACACTCACATTCACGGCTGGCGCATTTTGATAAATAAGGCTAGGCACAGGTGGCTCGGTGACGTTAGGATCGGCAACAACGGGCTCAGCAAGCTCGGTATCATCGCTGCTACAGGTGTAACCTATGCTGTAATCTCCCACTCGTACAAAACCAAACTCATATTCATAGAGGGTATCACTCTCTACTATACGTTCGTTTACTTTGGCAGCGGCAAGTGGCGCTAGCATTGGTTGCCCTAGGTAGCTGTATTGCGCTATTTCATCGTTTCTGAAGTCACCCATTAAACTATTTTCTGTTTGTGGGTAAAGATAAGCCATGGCAACACTACCAAGACAATTATTCACAACGTTACTATCAACAGATCCTTGAATTGTGCCTGCATCATCTGCATGGACCAATTCATAGCCAGTGGGTTTTAAGGTCCAATAATCTTTATTACCTACGGGGGATTTGAGTACTTTCATCAGGTTAAATTCAGCAACTAAATAATTATTGCCTGCATGAATGGTAAAGGTGTCTGTTTTTAAACGTCCGGTCATTGCTTCATCATCGGGTTTATAACCCGCACAGGAACCATTTGATGGTGTTTGTAATCCCTTAACGCTATTGTCTTCCTCGACAACGTAGGAGTCATCGGGGTTTCCGGATCCAGTTCCATCTACGATGTAAATACACATCTGATAATCGCCAGGGACAAGCGATATTCCGGTAAATAGTTGTGCGGCATCTTCGCCTTGAAATTGCAATAGATCTACTTGGCGATACTCTGTCTCTGCACCTTGTTCATCTTGCATAGCGATGATCTCTCCGGGTTGTCCGTCATTTTCATCATTATCAACGCGTTTTATAGATACATTTTTAAATGCAATGACCACATTTTGTACATTTTCTGGGCTGTCGGAGACGGCAAAAGTGAGTTGCGCACTTTTACTTTCAAGGCCATCACCGCTTCCACCACCGCAGGCGGTTAATGATATGGCTAATGCCGATAATAAACTCACTTTGTTTAATATGTGCATAAAAAATACTCCCTTATTATTGATACAGGTATAGGCTTTACTTAAAGGATACAATCATTATAGTCGCTATTACATTATCGCGTGTTTTAGTGGTTATGTTATCAGCTGCAACTAGGGAGTCATTCATTGAGTTATCAGATACAGGCAATAGGCGCAGAGCACGATCATGCACTACGTTTAATTATCGAGAGTGTGGGTGCTGAATATGGCGCAATCGGTGAAGGTTTTGGCCCCTCGGATGAGGAGGTTAAGTGTATGAGCAAACACTATCAAGAGGATAATAAAAGTCTCTACTTGGTAGCTATAATCAATGGTAAGGTTGTCGGTGGTTGTGGTATCGCCCCTTTCATTGAGCAGCAAGGCGTCTGTGAATTACGCAAGTTATTTCTTATACCTGAAAGTCGTGGCTTAGGTATTGGCAAGGCGCTCGCACAGGCTTGTCTTGATTTTGCTAAACATAACGGTTTTCAACGCTGCTATTTAGATACCCTAGCAACGATGCAATCCGCTATCGCGTTATATATGCAGCTTGGCTTTACCCATTTATCGCAACCGTTCGGGGACTATTCACGATGGCTGTGACGTTTGGATGATTAAAGATATTTAATGGAAAGGGGGCGGGATGCGTCTATTTATTATTTTATTTTCTGCCCTTTACATTTCTCTTTACATTTCCTATGCCGGTGCCGCTTGCCCTGCTGTTACGTGGCAGGAAACGGTCACCCTAAAAAAAATCAATGATGGCGATACGGTCACCCTTAGTGATGGTCGTTTAGTGCGCTTTATTGGTATTAATACACCAGAGATTAACCACCGAGAGCGGCATAAATCAGAACCCTTTGCGATTGATGCGAAAATACTATTAGAAAAGTATATTAATAAGGGGGATAAGTTACACCTTGTTTTTGATAAACAAAGACAGGACAAATATGGACGATTGCTCGCCTATGTCTATAGTAAGACGGGACGCAATCTAGCTTTGTTACAATTGCAAGCAGGATTAGCGGAACAATGGGTGGTTGCTGGTAACGACCGCTTTTGGTCATGTTTTCAAGGTGCGGAAAATCAAGCGCGGGCCGCTAAAAAAGGGATTTGGTCAAGTTTTACCCCCTTAAGTGCTACTGATTTAAAAAAGAGCTATTAAGGTTATCTCTATGTTACGGGGAAAATTAGCAATATCAGTGAAGATAGTAAAAATATCCTATTGACCTTAGATAACCATTTAATGGTGAAAATTAAGCGTGATTGCCTGCCATTATTTGCTGGAATTAATTTTTCACGACAACAATCTCTGCTGTTAAGGGGACGGTTGACTCTCTTTAAGGGGAAACCCTATTTAGCGCTTTATCACCCTGTACAAATATTGCACTAGTCGTTTGGATAGAGAATGAATTTTTATATTTTCGTTGCTAATTGCTGTAAATAAGTAGTTATATAAAAAATTAACACTGTAAATCTGTTTATATTTTGACTATCATCACACTCTTTTTTTGTCCTTTCATACAATGGAATTTAGAAATGTCAGATTTACGCCAACAAGCGCTTGATTATCATGCTTTTCCAAAACCCGGGAAAATTAGCATTGAAATAACGACGTCAGCTGAAACTGCTGATGATTTGTCGCTAGCATACAGCCCCGGTGTGGCAGAGCCCGTTCGTGAAATAGCGGCTAATCCAGATGACGTCTATAAATATACTGCAAAAGGTAATTTAGTGGCCGTTATTACGAATGGCACAGCTATTTTAGGCTTGGGTAACTTAGGGCCGCTTGCTTCAAAACCGGTAATGGAAGGCAAGGCGCTGTTGTTTAAACGTTTTGCGGGCCTTGATGCAATTGATATTGAAGTAAAGCATCGTACATCTGAAGAGTTTATTAATACCGTTGCTAATATTGCAGATACCTTTGGGGGGATTAACCTTGAAGATATTAAAGCGCCAGAATGTTTTGAAATTGAAAAAGCATTAAAGGCGCGCTGTAGTGTCCCTGTTTTTCACGATGATCAACACGGTACTGCGATTGTAACCGCCGCAGCGATGATCAATGCATTGGAAATTCAAGGTAAAAAAATTGAAGAAGCCAAAATCGTTTGTATGGGTGCTGGGGCCGCTGCAATTGCCTGTATGGAGCTTTTAATTAAATGTGGTGCGCTGCGTGAAAAGATTTATATGTTAGATCGCAAAGGGGTTATTCATACCTGTCGTGATGATATCAATGAATATAAAAGACGTTTTGCAAATAATACCGACCAACGTACATTGCAAGATGTGATGAACGGTGCAGATGTTTTTGTTGGTGTATCCGGGCCAAATGTTTTATCGGCTGAAGATGTTAAATTAATGGCTGCAAACCCAGTCATTTTTGCCTGTTCAAACCCTGATCCAGAAATCAATCCAGAACTAGCACACTCTGCACGTGCGGATCTTATTATGGCGACGGGGCGCAGTGATTATCCAAACCAAGTGAATAATGTTTTATGTTTTCCATTCATTTTCCGTGGTGCACTGGATGTACGTGCGACTGAAATTAACGATGCAATGAAAGTGGCTGCTGTCCATGCTATTCGTAAAATTGCAAAACAACCAGTACCAGAGTCGGTCCTAAAAGCGAGTGGTTATTCTTCGCTAAGTTTTGGAAAAGGTTATATAATTCCAAAACCGATGGACCCACGTCTACTAAAAGAAGTTGCAGGTGCCGTTGCACAGGCTGCTGTTGATACAGGTGTTGCACAAATTGCATTACCTGACAATTATTTAAATTAAGTGTTCTATATTTCTGCTATTTGTTGGGTGTTGTTAAACGAATAGCAGAAATTGCTATACTATTTATAATTAATTACTGTTCGAATCTCACAGAATACGATTTATTACCTGATGATTTCACTCCTTGCTATAATCAGTACTGGAATCATAAGTTAATAAGTTGTAAATTATTGCGTTTATTTTTTAATACTATTTTGTAAGGGTATTGTATGCTAGGGAAACCTTCATCTCAGTTTGAAGCAAACCATATTGCTGATCCACTATTTCTTCATGCTGAGCATATCGCTAAAGACTTCTCGCTATTTCCAGATAATTCATTACCATCAAATACAGAACATTTAGAAGGCTTGATTGATCGCAAGCGAATTAAATCAAATTTAAAGACAATTAAAAAGTTAGATGTTGATGCTTATATTGCGCGCACAGTTGAACCCGCGGAAGATAATAAACGCCCAGGCGTAAAAAGCATTGTTGCTGGCTTTAATGGTAAAATTGTTACCGAACAAGTCAATGGGGCATTTTATAGTGCAGAAATAGAACTGGATTTTGGTGGCTATAGTCGTCGAATTGGTGTTATTGGCCAAGAGCGTAGTTCTAATAATGGCGCTTGGATGCCTGAGCACCATTTAGCGGCCAGCAAAGCAATCCGAAAATTTGCCGATTTATCAATGCCGATTGTTTATCTGATAGATACCCCTGGAGCGGATGCTGGTGAAGTCGCTAATAGTCAAAACCAAGCGCATAGTATTTCTCAAATGATCACAGAAAGTGCGAATGTTGACGTCCCGACAGTGGGTATTATTGTTGGCGTTGGTTACTCTGGCGGCGCAATTCCATTGGCAACGGCTAATATTTTACTTTCGGTACGTGATGGTATATTTAATACGATTCAGCCTAAAGGCTTACAAAGTATCGCGCGTAAATATAATTTATCATGGCAAGAATGTGCTCAGTCAGTTGGCGTATCACCTGAAGAGTTATATGAAACAGGTTGTATTGATGGAATCATTGATTACTCTCCTGTGGACCAAGATGAGCGTCAACACAATCTTCAAAAAGCGGTGGTTTCAAGCATCTTATCGATTGAAACGACATCTGTTGAATTCGTGCGTAAATACCCTGATATTTTAGAACACTATAATCGCAGTTTAAGACGCTATTTAGAGCCATCAAGTAAATTGTTAGCGATTGAAAGTGCATCTGAAAATGCACGTCTTGTCGCTAAAAATCCGACAGTACATAATAATGCCTTTGGTACAACTTATCGTTACATGCGTTATTTAACATTACGTTCGCGTATTCGTGCTATTTATAAAGGTGAGTATGGTCGTTTATCTAAGTTAACCATTCCAGAAGGTGATCTTAAAGCTCGTGTAAAAGCAGATCGTAGAGAAGTGTTTGTTACGTGGTTAAATAGCCCTGATAAGCTTATTTACGATGATACCCTCAATAAAAACTGGAAATCATTCTTAGCAAAACGAGAAGATAAAAGTGTTGAACGTAATATCTTCACGAAATTAATTTTGGGTGAGCCACAAGCTAACTACGATAATGCACGTAGTGAATTGTTAATTAATTTAACGTGGTCTTTATATAATCGCTGGAAAAGTAGCGCTGAAAATAACTTTAGAGAATTGATTTCACATCTTGAAGATGAAGTTAATGTACCTGTTACAGACTCATGGCCAGATATCAGTCAGCTGACTACTCTTGATGTGGTTACACACCATGATACAAGAGAGTGTTTCTTGCTGCATTGTCGTCATATGCTTGTATTTAATGCCCTTTATGATAATACCATGGGGAATTTAGCTTCTATTGCAAAAGAAGCAATGGCAACTAAAGAGTTGTCTCGTGAGTCTGTTAGCTCTTTGGTGCGTAGTTCATTAAAAGTGGCTTTAAGTAAAGTGAGTGAAGATGACTATGAGCAGTTATCGTTGACCTTTAACGCATGGCTAAAGAACTTTTCAGAACAAAGTAATCGTGGTGAAACCTTAGCTAAAGTGGAAGAGTGGAAGAGTATTGGTGCTCCGCAAATGAACTCAAGTTTATTTGTTGTCTTAACCTATTTATTCGAAAAAATATTACCTTCTTACTATAAAAGTCGTGAAGATGCTTCGCAGTACAATGGGGCAATTAACCCTGTACGTATTGGTCGCCGCAAAGATTTCTGGAACCGTCTAACAATGGGGTATCAAGATTTTTTAATTCAAGCTGTCTTGCGTAATGAGAAAAATAAAAAGAATAACTCGCATGAAAAGATTATTGAGAAATTCTTTACCAATTTCCAAGAAGCTAATGCAGATTTGATGACCGCAAATTTACTTGAGTTTCCGGGATTCCGTTTATCTATTGAAGAAGCGCTTGATAAAAATATTAAGCCATGTGGGTTAGTAACGGGTATTGGTGAGTTTAAACTAGAAAGCGGTGCTAACCAAAGGGTGGGGATTGCTGTTTCTAACTTATCATTCCAAGCGGGTGCCTTTGATATGGCTAGCGCAGAAAAATTCTGTGCGTTATTGGTTAAATGTGCTGAGCAACACCTACCTGTTGTTGCGTTTATAAGTTCAGGTGGGATGCAGACCAAAGAAGGTGCTGCAGCGTTGTTCTCAATGTCTGTTGTTAATGACCGTATCACACGTTTTATTCGTGATAATGATTTACCTGTTGTTATGTTTGGCTACGGCGACTGTACGGGTGGTGCACAAGCGAGTTTTGTTACTCATCCCTTGGTACAAACCTATTATTTATCGGGTACCAATATGCCGTTTGCTGGACAAATGGTGGTACCTGCATATTTACCTTCAACCGCAACGTTATCGAACTACCTGTCTCGTGTACCAGGCGCAATGGATGGCTTAGTTATTAATCCATTCTCGGATGACCTCAACGATAAATTAATCGATATCGATGAAAATATGCCAGTGCCAGTGATAACCATTGAAGAAACGATTCAACGCGCATTAATGGGCTTTATACCTGTTTGTGATATCAACGTTGATGATTTTTCACAGGCAGATCCACGTGAATTAATGTCGCCAGTGAAGAAAGTTCTCGTCCATGCTCGTGGCTGTACTGCGGTTAAACTTATTCGTAAAGCACAAGATAACAATATTAATGTTGTCCTTGTTGCATCGGATCCGGATATGACATCCGTACCTGCAGATATGCTTGGTAAAGGCGATAAACTTGTCTGCTTAGGCGGTAATACTTCAGATGAGAGTTACTTGAATGCTAGCTCTGTATTGAAAGTTGCTGAATATGAAGAAGTGGATGCATTGCATCCTGGCATTGGGTTCCTATCTGAAAGTCCACAATTTGCCGATTTATGTGTAAGCCATGACATTAATTTTATTGGCCCAAGCATGAACAGTATGCTGACTATGGGGAATAAATCTAACGCAATTAAAACGGCACAAGAAAATGGAGTGCCTGTTGTTCCTGGTAGCCATGGTATCTTAACGGGTGCAGAACAAGCGCTTGATATTGCTAATAGCATAGGTTATCCCGTACTGCTTAAAGCAGTTAATGGCGGTGGTGGTAAAGGTATCTTGGTTATTGAAAAAGCTGAAGATATGTTTGCTGGCTTCAACCAAGTATCGGCCGAAGCGCGTGGGGCATTTGGTAATGGCGATTTATATTTAGAAAAATATATTACTTCATTACGCCACATCGAAGTACAACTGTTGCGTGATAAACACTGTAATACTAAAGTGCTTGGTATTCGAGATTGTTCTGTACAACGTAATAACCAAAAAGTTGTCGAAGAGTCTGCATCGACGATGTTGCCTGCTAAACTTGAAGCAGAAGCGTTAAAGCATACTGAAGCTTTAGCGGATGCTGTTGATTATATGGGTGCGGGTACGGTTGAATTCATTTATGACTTAGACCAAGATGCTATCTACTTTATGGAGATGAATACACGTCTACAAGTTGAGCATCCAG
Source organism: Psychromonas sp. MME2 (assembly GCF_040566515.1). NCBI lineage: Bacteria > Pseudomonadati > Pseudomonadota > Gammaproteobacteria > Alteromonadales > Psychromonadaceae > Psychromonas > Psychromonas sp. MME2. The sequence continues at coordinate 978,450 of NZ_JBEWXI010000002.1, forward strand.
TAACAGAGGCAACGTCTGGTATTGATATTGTTAGTGCACAATATGCGATTGCTTCAGGTGAAAGTATTGCAGATATGCAACCAGGTAAAATAGGTTATGCCATCGAAGTGCGTGTAACGGCAGAGAAAGCGGCCCTTGATAATAATGGTGTGATGCAGTTATTACCTCATCCAGGTAAGGTCGTTGAATATGTAGTGCCTGAGCAAGATGATGTTGAAGTTATTTCCATGATTGCCGAGGGTAAAGAAGTATCGCCATATTACGACAGCTTAGTCGCACAGTTTATCTGTCACGGCAAGGATCGTAATGATACGGTTAAGAAGTTACTTAAATTCTTAGATAATATTGTCATCAAAGGGATTGCAACCAATATTCCTTTATTACAACGTATCTTAAAAGATGAGGCCTTCTTAAAAGGCGTTTACGATACCACTTATTTACCTAAATTTATGGCTAAACTAGACCAGCAAGTGATGATTGCCGAAATGGAAGCGTCAGCTTCTACGGGTGGTGAAGATTGATCTATCCGTGTTGATGGTAGTAATGAACTTAAAGTGATTGCACAAAGTGCCGGTATTTTCTACCGAGCATCTTCGCCTTCTGAGCCAGATTTTGTATTGGAAGGTGATATTGTGACTGTGACAAAAACATTAGGTTTAATGGAAGCGATGAAGATGTTCTCACCAGTAACATTAGATAGCTTTAATCGTCAAGATGCCGTTTTATATGATCCTGAAACTAAATTCCGTGTCGAGCGTATTATCAACGCCAACGGTCAGCAAGTTTCAAGTGGTGACTTGTTATATATAGTAACGCCCTTATAAGGTGTAGCTTATAATAAAAAAGCCAGTCGATTGACTGGTTTTTTTTTGAATAAAAAGTAATTTTCGCTGAGACGAATGTAATGAATATTGATATTCCTTTAATCTGTAATGATGCAATACTAAGCGCAAAAGCAAAGTTATTACGTGAAAAATGGGGCTTTTTAAGCACCCGTAATGACCATTTTCAATTACATCTTTTACCCGACCATCTTGCCCTAGAGCAAGTTGATGATGCTAAGCAAGGCTTAGTTTTTGTCGATTTTGTATCAGGGGCTGTTGCTCATCGCCGTAAATTTGGTGGTGGTAAAGGACAATCCATTGCCAAAGCCATTGGTTTAAAGGCGGGTGTGCAGCTTGATGTGATTGATGCGACGGCAGGACTTGGGCGAGATGCCTTTGTATTAGCATCTCTGGGCTGCAATGTCACCTTAGTTGAACGTTCTCCGGTGGCTGCTGCTTTGCTGGAAGATGGATTAGAGCGAGCTTATATGAATGTCGAAATTGGTAGTTGGATGCAACAACGCATGCGCTTGCATTTTGGCTCTGGCTATGAATATTTACAACAGCATGAAACGGATGTGGTTTATTTAGATCCGATGTTCCCACACAAAAAGAAATCGGCATTAGTTAAAAAAGAGATGCGCGTTTTTCAAGGTGTCGTCGGGGCGGATCTAGATGCGGATAATTTACTTGAAGTTGCGCTAAATGCAGCCCGTTATCGTGTCGTTGTAAAACGTCCCGATTACGCGCCCTATTTAAATGACAAAAAACCGACTATGACCATTAAAACTAAGAAAAACCGCTTTGATGTTTATGTGAAGAAGGCTATCCCTACTATTAAATAACCTAAACGGAGGATCATCAACATGTTGTACCCCTCCGTTGGTATTAGATGATTGAAAGTAGGCAATACATTGGTGATACTCTGCTAACGAAAATTTTATTGTCGATATTTAGATGTTTGATATCTATTTCCCTAAATTAGTTCTGCAGTTATTGAGTAGTTAAGCTAACATTAATCCATGTATTTTATTTATACCATTCCGCATAATATTGTGGTCAGGGCTTGTTAAGGAAAATGATGGAGAGCAAGGCGTATGATTGAGTAATAGCAGGCTATTACGATTGAATGCAACGCAGCTATCTATTATTTTAACCAACAAAATAGATCAGATACTTATACGGATTGGTATTAATTAATAGCGCTCAAAGGAACTGAAAAATGAAATGGATAGGTAATATAAGTATCATTCAAAAACTCGGCTTAGTCATCCTACCACCACTACTAGCCAGCCTGGTTTACGGTCTAATTTTACTTAATGATAAGTATCAGTATCGTGAAGATTTATCAAGGGTTCAGTCATTAAGCCTATTATCAGTTAAAAATAGTAATTTGGTTCATGAATTACAAAAAGAACGAGGAATGAGTGCAGGCTTTATTGGTTCTAAAGGTAAGGCATTTGCTGATAAGCTGCCAGCCCAACGAACATTGACGAACAAGGTCCGGGATTCATTTAATCAGTTTCTATCTACCCATATTTTACCTGTTGGTTTTCAATCTGAAATATCTCAGGTGCAAGAGCAGCTGGCGATATTGCCATCAGTGCGTCAACAAGTTGATGATTTATCTATATCGGTTGCAGATGAAGTTGCTTATTATACGAAGCTAAATGCTATTTTATTAAGCATTGTTGATTTGACTGCTAAAAGTGGTGCAGATCAATCTATCGCGATAAAAGCGGTTGCTTTTAGTGCATTTTTACAAATGAAAGAAAGGGCGGGTATTGAAAGAGCGGTTTTGAGCTCTACTTTTGGCCAAAATGGTTTTAAAGTAAACACCTTTACGCGCTTTGTCACATTAGTTGCTGAGCAAAATAGCTATCAAGAGCGCTTCTTAGCCCTTGTAGCTGATGAGTTAAAACGCGATTACCAAACATTGCTAAGCAGCGATGCAATGAATAAAGTAACAATGTTCCGTAAAATTGCGTTATCTCAGGATAGCGTGCAAATCGCAACACAAAATCCTGTGGATTGGTTTACTACATCGACTGATTGGATTGAGTTACTTCGCAAATTTGAAGGTCAATTAGCGGATGATTTAGTCGCTGTTACACTTGCTCAACTTGAATCCTCTACAAGCTCTATGATTTGGCTGGCAAGTTTGTTTTTCGTGATGTTTCTACTCGTTGTTATATTAAGTTTTTCGGTTGCAAGATATCTTCATCAAAACCTTTACTATGTCGCGAGTCGTATTAGTGATTCACGAAGAAAATTCGATTTAAGTGTACGCATAGACCATGAAGGAAATGATGAGTTTGGTGAGTTAGCTACTGCTTTTAACGATATGATGTCGGATTTTGAATCTGTCATTCAAAGTGTGCGTGCTAGTTCAAGTTTGATTATTGATTCGGTTAACCAACTTAATGGCTACACGGGCAAAATGCAAGACGATATTTCCATCGGTTATTCTGAGGCAGAGCAGGTGGCCTCTGCCATGACTGAAATGAGCGCTACTGTTGCCCAAATTGCTGCAAATGCGGTAGAAGCAGCGCAGGCATCATCAAGCGCTAGTCAAGAAGCCAGTGAGGGTCGTATTGAAGTCGACAAAACAAGTGAATCGATAAAATCATTGGCGGATGAAATGGCGCATGCATCTAATTCAATTAATGAATTGGACAAAGAAATACATTCCATTGTCAGTGTGCTCGATGTTATTTCTGGTATAGCGGAGCAAACCAATTTACTTGCTTTAAATGCCGCCATTGAAGCTGCCCGGGCTGGAGACTTGGGACGCGGTTTTGCGGTTGTAGCCGATGAGGTTCGTAATCTTGCGCAGCGAGCAAAGGAGTCAACGTCAGATATTAAAAATATGACTGAGCGATTAAAAACGGGAGCCTCTGTTGCGGTGAAATCAATGGAAGTCGGACAAGTAAAGGCTGAAGAAAGTGTTATAGAAGCAGAAAGGGCTGGAAATGAGTTGACGCGAATTGTCTCTCATGTTTGTGTTATTGATAGAATGAATGAGCAAATAGCAACGGCTACCCATCAACAGTCCGCAGTGGCAGATGATGTTAACCATAATGCACTTAAAATTAGCGATATTTATCAAAATACAAAAGAAATAGCCGATCAAATTAGTTTGCTTAATACTAAGCTTTTATCAGCTTCCAATACGATGTCACAGCAAGTGAGTAAATTTACGTTAAGTTAACCTGATATTGTACTCAGCGATATTTAAAATGTAAGTCTATTGCAGTATATAAATATATTGAAAAGGTGGTCTCCTGTTTCGATCTGAGTGTTGTTTTATAGATAATACTCAATGAAAGGCTTTGGCCTTATCTGACAACCGTTATATTTTGTGCCAAAATATAACGGTATAAATTTTTATTATTCTTCTATAAGTGTCTGTGTTTATACCAATCGGATTAAGTATGTGATCTAAATTTTACGCAGGAAAAATGGCTTAATTTGAGGCGTAAGTTGACGCAAATGGTTGTTCCCTTTGCGAAACTTACAACAAAAAAGTAAGTTATTTTAACCAGTAAAATAGATCAGCTATTTATTCCGATTGGTATTACTATTGCAATTAAAGAATAATTGCCAATGGGAGAGCTGTTATGTCATTGAAATTATTCGTTGTCTTAAGCCTTGTTTTATCATTGAGTTGCATTGCGGGTGAGATCACCATAGATAAAAGAGATTCTGTTATTCGTAACGATATCTTTGATGCCAAAAGGGAACGAGCTGCAGAGTATAAGCGTAATGAAGAACAGAGGCGGATTAATAATCAAGTCTGGTTTTATGAATTACCATTGGGGTGTGCTTTTTTTAAGCGTGCATACCTAATCTACCGCTGTACGGATGGGCGCTACCTTCGAGGTGATGACCTTAATAATAAACCGAGATATCGACAACTCTCACCTGCGGAAGTAGAAACGATTAATGAAAATTAAAAAAAACTTATTTTACGCTTAAATATTATTTGCAGATCGGTTATTCTGCATGCAATACCTTAATATCAAAATTGGAAAACGAGATGATTGTACTAGGACACCAGAACCCAGATTGTGATAGCTTATGTTCAGCTATCGGACTTGCTAGCTTATTTAATAAATTAGGTAAGGAAGCGACCCCTGCTTTACAAGGAGAGCCGAATCCTGAAGCGCTTTTCTTATTAGAACAGTCAGGTTTACCACAACCAGAGATTCGTACCTCTGTTGCAGGTGAAGAGATCTTTATTGTTGACTATTCTGATTGGGGACAGGGCACGGAAGATATGAAAAAAGCAACAATACTTGGTATTGTTGATCATCACAAATTGGGTGACATTACGACATCGACCCCATTAGAGTGCTGGATTTGGCCTGTTGGTTGTAGCGCAACGATAGTCTACAACATGTATAAATTTCATAATCAAACGCCAGATGCGACTGTGGCTAAAATGATGATGGGGGCTATCATCTCTGATACCGTTAATTTCCAAGGCCCAACAACAACGGATATTGACAAAATAGCAGCGCAAAATCAGCTAAAATTGCCGGTGTTGATGATATGCAAGCCTTTGCTGAAGCGCAATTTGAAGCTAAATCGGATATCAAACTTGTCCCTGCTGCAGAACTCATTCTACGCGATCAGAAAGTATTTGAAATGGGCGGTGAGAAGCTGGCGATCGGTCAATTAGAGTTAACTTCACTGGAAACTGCATTTTCAAAGAAATCAGATATGTTGATTGAAATGGGGCAGTTGCAAGCAGATAAAGGTTTCCATTCGACCATCGTGTTATTAACGGATATTAATAAATTAGATACAACCGCTTTGATTATTAGTAAAGATGCTAACAAGGTGGCAGCAGCACTCAATAGCAAAGTTGTTGATCATGCCATTGAATTACCCGGTGTCGTAAGTCGTAAGAAGCAAATCATTCCTTTCTTACAAGCGGCATTCGAAGCTTAATCATTATATAAAAAAGATAGGGCGAATATCTTCGGGTATTCGCCCTTTTTTATTGCTCTACTTTCAGTTACTCTCACTTTTCTATCTATCGTTTGAGGTTTTTATGCATATTCATATTCTTGGTATCTGTGGCACTTTTATGGGCGGTGTAGCGCTTCTTGCAAAATCATTGGGTTATAAAGTTACGGGCAGTGATAAAAATGTCTATCCACCGATGAGTACACAGCTTGAAGAGCAGGGGATAGAATTAATTCAGGGCTTTGATCCAAAACAGTTAGATATAAATCCAGATCTTGTTGTGATCGGTAATGCCATGAGTCGAGGTAATCCCTGTGTTGAAGCCGTATTAGATAAACAAATCCCCTATATCTCTGGCCCGCAATGGTTATTAGAACATGTTTTAAAAGATCGCTGGGTCTTAGCTGTTGCAGGTACCCACGGTAAAACATCTACGTCTAGCATGCTCGCATGGATCTTAGAGTATGCGCAGATGAAACCAGGCTTCTTAATCGGTGGGGTGCCTGAAAATTTTGGCCTCTCTGCAAGATTAGGTGAAACGCCTTTTTTTGTTATTGAAGCCGATGAATATGACAGTGCTTTTTTCGATAAACGATCTAAATTTGTACATTATCATCCTCGCACTTTAATACTTAATAACCTTGAATTTGACCATGCTGATATCTTTGAAGATTTAAATGCAATTAAAAAACAGTTTCATCATTTAGTGAGAACCGTGCCAAGCAGCGGTCGAATATTTATCCCCAATCAAGACCAAGCATTAATGGCTGTCAAACAGATGGGGTGTTGGAGTGAAGTCGAATATTTGGGGGAAGATTGGTCAACCCAAAAAATTAAACAAGATGGTAGCCTGTTTGCTGTTTATTTAGAGGGAAAAAAACAGGGAGAGGTAACATGGCATTTAATGGGCGACCATAATGTCGCTAATGCACTGGCGGCAATAGCTGCGGCGCGTCACGTTGGAGTAACTCCTGAAATCGCAATAGCTGCATTGACCGAATTTAAAAGTATTAAACGTCGCATGGAAGTAAAAGGTATTGTCAATAATATTACTGTTTATGATGATTTTGCCCATCATCCGACAGCTATTCAGACGACCATCGCTGGACTACGAGCCAAAGTGGGTAAAGAGCGAATTATTGCTGTATTAGAGCCGAGATCAAATACGATGAAAATGGGCGTTCATAAGGAAGCGTTAGTTAATTCATTAGCAATGGCGGATGTTGTCTATTGTTTTGAAGACGCCAATATTGACTGGTCTATCCAAGCTCTTTTTGCTGAGCAAGTACAACAAGTTACTGTAGAGCATGATATTGAAGCATTAATAAAGCGCTTGGTAGACACTACACAATCGGGCGATCACCTATTAATTATGAGTAATGGTGGCTTTGCTAACATCCATCAGAAGTTACTTGATCGATTAAAGGAGGAATAATGGAATATAAAGATACGGTGACATTAGCGGTGACAGGTGCGTCGGGTAGCGGTTATTTTTTACGTTTATTAGAGCAGTTGGTATGTGCAAAGGTTAAAGTTTATTTACTGCTCTCGGAAGCTGCCAAGATTGTATTAAAAACAGAAGTCGGTGAAGATTGGCCTGAAGGTGCTCCAGCAATAAACGACTTTTTAGTTGAACGGTTTAATAGTAAGGAGGGACAAATTACTTTCTTAACGGCTAAAGATTGGTTTTCACCCGTCGCATCCGGTTCATCCGCACCACATAAAATGGTGATATGCCCATGCAGTTGTGGCACATTGGCTTCTATCGCCAATGGTTTATCAAATAATCTTATAGAGAGAGCTGCGGATGTTATCTTTAAAGAGAAAGGGCAATTAATTGTAATGCCAAGGGAGACACCATTTTCTACATTACATTTAAAGAATATGCTTACCTTGTCAGAGTTAGGGGCTACCGTAATGCCATTAGCACCTGGATTTTACCATCAACCAAACTCAATTGAAGAATTACAAGATTTTATGGTCGCGCGAGTGATGGATCATCTTAAGATTGCCCATAGTGTTGCTAAGCGTTGGTGTGAAGAGCAATAAAAATCACAAAAGAGTAATATTAGTGTTATTTTTAACCATAAATATAACCTTTTAATAAATAGTGTTTTTATTTGTAATAAACGCTTGCCAATGTGATCTTAATCCCTATAATGCGCATCCACGGAAACGGGCTGGCTACTGTGCCAACACTGAATCCTAGAACAATCCAAGATGCTTTTTAATGACTCGTAGAGTTGATTGAAAAGAAATTAAAATCTTGACATTGTTTGCAGGTAGCGTAATATGCGCACCTCGCCGCAAGGCACGCTCTTTAACAATTTAATCAAACAATCTGTGTGGGCACTTATTGTTGATGTGATTTCAAATAATCAAAAAGTAACGCTTCTGCTTGCAGAAAGTTACACCTAACTTGTTTAGGTAACATCAATAGAAGTGACACACGAATTAATTCATTTACATTGAAAGATTTATCTTTCAATGATTAACAGGCCAAATATTTATATTTGGTGATTAATTCAGAATAACAAGTACTTCGGTACTTAGTTTTAGTCAGTAATATTGAGCTTGGTTAAATTCTACTTCGTAGAAAATAACCTAATTAAACTTTAAATTGAAGAGTTTGATCATGGCTCAGATTGAACGCTGGCGGCAGGCTTAACACATGCAAGTCGAACGGTAACAGAGAATAGCTTGCTATTTTGCTGACGAGTGGCGGACGGGTGAGTAATGCTTGGGAATTTACCTTGTTGTGGGGGACAACAGTTGGAAACGACTGCTAATACCGCATAATGTCTTTTGACCAAAGGTGGCCTCTATTTATAAGCTATCGCGACAAGATGAGCCCAAGTGGGATTAGCTAGTTGGTAGGGTAAAGGCCTACCAAGGCGACGATCCCTAGCTGGTCTTAGAGGATGACCAGCCACACTGGAACTGAGACACGGTCCAGACTCCTACGGGAGGCAGCAGTGGGGAATATTGCACAATGGGGGAAACCCTGATGCAGCCATGCCGCGTGTGTGAAGAAGGCTTTCGGGTTGTAAAGCACTTTCAGCGAGGAGGAAAGGGTGCAGGTTAATACCCTGTATCTGTGACGTTACTCGCAGAAGAAGCACCGGCTAACTCCGTGCCAGCAGCCGCGGTAATACGGAGGGTGCGAGCGTTAATCGGAATTACTGGGCGTAAAGCGCGCGTAGGTGGTTAATTAAGTCAGATGTGAAAGCCCAGGGCTCAACCTTGGAACTGCATTTGAAACTGGTTAACTAGAGTTTTGTAGAGGGTGGTAGAATTTCAGGTGTAGCGGTGAAATGCGTAGAGATCTGAAGGAATACCAGTGGCGAAGGCGGCCACCTGGACAGAGACTGACACTGAGGCGCGAAGGCGTGGGGAGCAAACGGGATTAGATACCCCGGTAGTCCACGCAGTAAACGATGTCTATTAGAAGTTTGTGGCTATATGCCGTGGGTTTCAAAGCTAACGCATTAAATAGACCGCCTGGGGAGTACGGCCGCAAGGTTAAAACTCAAATGAATTGACGGGGGCCCGCACAAGCGGTGGAGCATGTGGTTTAATTCGATGCAACGCGAAGAACCTTACCATCCCTTGACATCCAGAGAATCACCAAGAGATTGATGAGTGCCTTCGGGAGCTCTGAGACAGGTGCTGCATGGCTGTCGTCAGCTCGTGTTGTGAAATGTTGGGTTAAGTCCCGCAACGAGCGCAACCCCTATCCTTATTTGCCAGCGGGTCATGCCGGGAACTCTAGGGAGACTGCCGGTGATAAACCGGAGGAAGGTGGGGACGACGTCAAGTCATCATGGCCCTTACGGGATGGGCTACACACGTGCTACAATGGCAAATACAAAGGGTTGCTAACCTGCGAGGGTATGCGAATCTCATAAAGTTTGTCGTAGTCCGGATCGGAGTCTGCAACTCGACTCCGTGAAGTTGGAATCGCTAGTAATCGTGGATCAGAATGCCACGGTGAATACGTTCCCGGGCCTTGTACACACCGCCCGTCACACCATGGGAGTGGGCTGCACCAGAAGTCATTAGCTTAACCTTCGGGATGGCGATGACCACGGTGTGGTTCATGACTGGGGTGAAGTCGTAACAAGGTAGCCCTAGGGGAACCTGGGGCTGGATCACCTCCTTACGTAAAGAAACACATTAACGAGCCTTTCGGTGAATTTGCTTAGGCAAATAAACCTCCTGGCCACGCTAATTTGCTTAGGCAAATTACGTGTTAGTGTTCACACAGATTGTTTGATTAGACTGAAGAAGTGCAGAAGTTCTATGTCCCCATCGTCTAGAGGCCTAGGACACCGCCCTTTCACGGCGGTAACAGGGGTTCAAATCCCCTTGGGGATACCACCTACACTACGATAAAAAAAGATACTTAATCTTTTTTTACTGTTCTTTGTGAAACCAAAAGAATCACTTTATAAATGTTCTCTTTAGAATGCTTATAAAGTGTCTTTCTTTGAAATATAAGTAACACTGCTCTTTAACAATTAGGAAAGCTGATAAAGTTCTGTTTGAACGTATCGATATTAATATCAATATGTTTAAACGAAACGAAATTGTTCTCAATGATTAGAATTTATTCTAGTTATTGTAATCAAGCAAAAATAAAAAGTTCATTTTTCACGTAGTGAAATGTGAACAGTACGTATCTACTCAATCATATGATTGATAGGTGCACGAAAAACGAATGTTGTTTTTTGTATTGTAAAATATGAGAAATCGCAAGCGTCTTGGAAACGACATACAAAACAAAAATCAGTATTAAGTAGTGATGCCAAATGGTGTTGCCCACTCAGACATTGACAAAAAGACGTTAATCTCTTGGGAACAACACCTAAAACGCGTCACTGCGTGACACTTTTTAGGTGTTGTATGGTTAAGTGAATAAGCGTGCACGGTGGATGCCTAGGCAATTAGAGGCGATGAAGGACGTGGTAATCTGCGATAAGTCCAGGGGAGTTGATAACAAGCGTTATATCCTGGAATTTCCGAATGGGGCAACCCGGCACTTAGTGTCATCGTTAAGTGAATACATAGCTTAACGAAGCGAACGAGGGGAACTGAAACATCTAAGTACCCTTAGGAAAAGAAATCAACCGAGATTCCGAAAGTAGCGGCGAGCGAAATTGGAACAGCCCTTAAGCTGTTTAGAAGTTAGTAGAATGGTCTGGAAAGTCCGACGATACAGGGTGATAGTCCCGTATATGACAACTTCTTTGCAGTGAAAACGAGTAAGACGGGACACGAGAAATCCTGTTTGAATATGGGGGGACCATCCTCCAAGGCTAAATACTCCTAATTGACCGATAGTGAACCAGTACCGTGAGGGAAAGGCGAAAAGAACCCCTGTGAGGGGAGTGAAATAGAACCTGAAACCGTGTACGTACAAGCAGTAGGAGCCGACTTAGTTCGGTGACTGCGTACCTTTTGTATAATGGGTCAACGACTTAATTTCAGTAGCAAGGTTAACCGTATAGGGGAGCCGTAGGGAAACCGAGTCTTAACTGGGCGAATAGTTGCTGGGATTAGACCCGAAACTTGGTGATCTAGCCATGAGCAGGTTGAAGGTTGAGTAACATCAACTGGAGGACCGAACCCACTAATGTTGAAAAATTAGGGGATGACTTGTGGCTGGGGGTGAAAGGCCAATCAAACCAAGAGATAGCTGGTTCTCCTCGAAAGCTATTTAGGTAGCGCCTCGTGTATCACTGTTGGGGGTAGAGCACTGTTTGGGCTAGGGGGTCATCCCGACTTACCAACCCCATGCAAACTCCGAATACCAACAAGTGCAATCACGGGAGACACACGGCGGGTGCTAACGTCCGTCGTGGAAAGGGAAACAACCCAGACCGCCAGCTAAGGTCCCAAAGTATATGTTAAGTGGGAAACGATGTGGGAAGGCTTAGACAGCTAGGAAGTTGGCTTAGAAGCAGCCATCTTTTAAAGAAAGCGTAATAGCTCACTAGTCGAGTCGGCCTGCGCGGAAGATTTAACGGGGCTAAACATATCACCGAAGCTGCGGATGCTTATTTATAAGCATGGTAGAGGAGCGTTCTGTAAGCCGTCGAAGGGAAAGCTGTAAGGCATCCTGGAGGTATCAGAAGTGCGAATGTTGACATGAGTAACGATAAGGGGGGTGAAAAACCTCCCCGCCGGAAGACCAAGGGTTCCTGTCCAACGTTAATCGGGGCAGGGTGAGTCGACCCCTAAGGCGAGGCCGAAAGGCGTAGTCGATGGGAAACGGGTTAATATTCCCGTACCCTTATATTTTGCGATGGGAGGACGGAGAAGGCTAGGTGGGCCTGGCGATGGTTGTCCAGGTTCAAGTATGTAGGTGGAAGACTTAGGTAAATCCGGGTTTTCTTAACACTGAGATACGATGTCGAGTCACTAAGGTGATGAAGTCATTGATGCCATGCTTCCAGGAAAAGTCTCTAAGCTTCAGAAATATAAGGATCGTGCCCGAAACCGACACAGGTGGTCAGGTAGAGAATACCAAGGCGCTTGAGAGAACTCGGGTGAAGGAACTAGGCAAAATGGTACCGTAACTTCGGGAGAAGGTACGCCGCTGACGGTGAAGTCCCTTGCGGATGGAGCTATTGGCGGCCGAAGATACCAGATGGCTGCAACTGTTTATTAAAAACACAGCACTGTGCTAAATCGCAAGATGACGTATACGGTGTGACGCCTGCCCGGTGCCGGAAGGTTAATTGATGGGGTTAGACTTAGGTCGAAGCTCTTGATCGAAGCCCCGGTAAACGGCGGCCGTAACTATAACGGTCCTAAGGTAGCGAAATTCCTTGTCGGGTAAGTTCCGACCTGCACGAATGGCGTAATGATGGCCATGCTGTCTCCACCCGAGACTCAGTGAAGTTGAAATCGCTGTGAAGATGCAGTGTACCCGCGGCTAGACGGAAAGACCCCGTGAACCTTTACTACAGCTTAGCAGTGAACTTAGAGCCTACATGTGTAGGATAGGTGGGAGGCTATGAAGCGTTGTCGCCAGATGACGTGGAGCCGACCTTGAAATACCACCCTTGTATGTTTTGAGTTCTAACCATGGCCCCTGAATCGGGGTTTGGGACATTGTTTGGTGGGTAGTTTGACTGGGGCGGTCTCCTCCCAAAGAGTAACGGAGGAGTACGAAGGTTGGCTAATCACGGTCGGGCACTAGTGAGGTTAGTACAATGGTATAAGCCAGCTTAACTG